>NZ_JAHLJA010000089.1:0-32631 GCF_020496245.1 Pseudonocardia sp. ICBG601
TGTCGCCGGTGCCGGTCTTCTCCCGGCGAACTTCGTCGCCGCGTCGATCTGGCCGTCGTGACCGGCGTACTTCTGCTTCGCCGCGTCACCGGCCTTGTTCAGCGCCTGGTCGACCTTGTCGTCGTGCTGGCCGAGCAGTTCCTTGGCCTTGTCCAGGAAACCCATGCGCCCCATGCTGGCCCGGTCAGCGCCGGGGCGCAGCGCCGGGACGTCGCTCGTTCGGGTGATGGTGGCCGCTGGTCGACGAGCGGAGCCGTGCGTGCTCCGGGCGGAGGTCGTCGACCCGGGTGACGCCGAGCAGCTGCATCGTGCGCTCCACCTCGGCCCGCAGGATCTCCACGGCGCGCGCCGCCCCGGCCTCGCCCCCGGCCATCAGCCCGTACAGGTAGGCGCGGCCGACCAGCGCCGCGCGGGCGCCGAGCGCGACCGCCGCGACGACGTCGCCGCCGTGGGTGATCCCGGTGTCCACCAGGACCTCCGCGTCGTCGCCCAGCTCCTGCACCACCGGCTCGATCAGCTCGGCGGGCACCGGGGCGCGGTCCAGCTGGCGTCCGCCGTGGTTGGACAGCAGCACGCCGTCGGCGCCCGCGTCGGTGACGCGGCGGGCGTCGGTGACCGACTGGATGCCCTTGACCACAAGCTTCCCGGGCCAGGCGCCGCGCAGCCAGGTGACGTCGTCGAGGGTGAGGGCCGGGTCGAACACCCGGTTGATCACCTCGTACGGGCTGCCGTCGCCCGCGGCGAGCGACTCGAACGTCAGCGGCTCGGTGGTGAGCAGGTCGAACCACCAGCGGGGGTGGCGGGCACCGTCGACGAAGGTCCGCAGCGACAGCGCGGGCGGAATGGACAGGCCGTTGCGCGCGTCGCGGCGCCGGTTGCCGCCGACCGGAGTGTCCACCGTGAGCAGGAGCGTGTCGTAGCCGGCCTCGCGTGCCCGGGAGACGAGCTCGTGGGCGACCGATCGGTCACGCCACAGGTAGAGCTGGAACCAGTGCCGCCCGCCGCGCCCCGCCTCGGCGACGCCCTCGATCGTCGTGGAGCCCATGGTCGAGAGGGCGTAGGGGATCCCGGCCCGGGCGGCGACGGCGGCGACCGCGCGCTCGCCCTCGGTGTGCATCATGCGGGTGAAGCCGGTCGGGGCCAGCGCGAACGGCAGCGACGAGCGCCCGCCGAGGACGTCCCGGCCGGTGTCCACCCGGGAGACGTCGGTGAGCACGGTCGGCGAGAACTCCACCGAGGCCCACACCTCGCGGGCCCGGCGCAGGCTCACCTCGTCCTCGGCGGCCCCGTCGGTGTAGTCGAACACCGCCCGCGGCGCCCGCCGCCGGGCCAGCTCGCGCAGGTCCCCGATGCTCGACGCGCGGGCCAGCCGGGCCGCCGTGCGGTCCAGGGTGAACGGGGCGGGCCGCAGCAGCGGCGCGAGCTCGGACGGGCGGGGAATGCGACGGCGCACCATCGCCCCGACACTAGGTGACCGCTCAGCGTCGGCGCAGCAGCTCGTAGGCGGCGACGGCACCGGCGGAGGCGACGTTGAGCGACTCGACCCCGCCGTACATCGGCAGCGAGAGGATCCCGTCGAGCCGGGAGCGGACGTCCTCGGTCAGGCCGTCGGTCTCGTTGCCCAGCACCAGGGCGACCCGGGGCGGGAGCGACGCCTCCAGCAGCGAGTCGCCGCCGGCGTCGAGGCCGAACACGCCGAACCCGGCCGCGTGCATGAGGTCGACGCCCTCGGCGGCGGTGGCGCAGCGCAGCACGGGCGCGGCGAACGCCACCCCGGCCGAGGCCTTGATCACCAGCGGGTCGATGGCGGGCACCCCGCGGCGGGGCAGGAGCACGCCGTCCAGACCGGCGGCCGTCGCGCTGCGCAGGATCATCCCGACGTTCGACGGGTTGGTGACGGCGTCGAGGACCAGCACCGACGCCGGCCGCCTGGTGCCCAGGTCGGACAGGAAGTGCTCCAGCGGCGACATCCGCGGGGCGACGACGTCGGCCAGCACACCCTGGTCGTGGCGCCCGTTGCCGGCCAGCACCTTCACCCGCTGCGCGGTCGCACGCTGCACCGGCACCCCGCGGTCGCGGGCGGCCGCGGTGATCTCGCGTTCGCCGCCACCGCGCACCGTGTCGGCCAGCACGACCTTGTCGACCTCCAGGTCGGGGTCGGCCAGCGCCTCCAGGACGGGCTTGCGGCCGTAGACCGTGATGAACCGGTCCTTCGGGGAGACCGCACCTGCATCGCTCACGGGGAGAAGCGTCGCACGTAGGATCGCGGCCATGCCGTCCCGGCTCTCCGCACTCGACGCGTCCTTCCTGTACCTGGAGGAGGCGACCACCCCGATGCACGTCGGCGGGGTCGCCGTCTTCGAGCGCGCGGACGACGGGTTCGACTACGACCGCCTGGTCGAGTTGATCGAGCAGCGGATCGCGCTGGTGCCGCGCTACCGGCAGAAGGTGCGCCACGTCCCGGCCAACCTCGCGCGTCCGGTGTGGGTGGACGACCCGGAGTTCGACATCGCCTACCACGTGCGGCGCTCGGCGCTGCCCCGTCCGGGCAGCGAGGACCAGCTGACCGACCTGGTCGGACGGCTGATGTCCCGGCCGCTGGACCACACCCGTCCGCTGTGGGAGATGTACCTCATCGAGGGGCTCGGCCCCGCCGGGGACGGCGACACCGGCCGGGTCGCGATCCTCACCAAGACCCACCAGGCGATGGTCGACGGGATCTCCGCGATCGACATCGGCCAGGTCATCCTCGACGTCTCCGCCGAGCCGCGGGCCACCCCGGACGAGCTGTGGATGCCGCGCCCCGAGCCGACCGACGGGCAGCTGGTGCTCGACGCGATCTCCGAGGCCGTCACCCGCCCCACCGAGATCGTGGACAACGTGCGGGTCGCCGCGGGGGACGCGCTGGCCACCGTCGGCAAGCTCGCCGGGGCCGCGGGCAAGGTCCTGAACATGGCCCGGACCGCGGGTCGTCGCGCGCCGGGGCTGCCACTGAACGCCGAGATCTCCACCCAGCGCCGGTTCGCGCTGGCCCGCACCGACCTGGAGGACTACCGCAAGGTCCGCGCCGCCTACGGCTGCGACGTCAACGACGTGGTGCTCGCCGTGATCGCCGGTGCCCTGCGGACCTGGCTGATGTCACGCGGCGAGCCGGTCGCCGGGTCGTCGTCGGTGCGGGCGCTGGTGCCGTTGTCGGTGCGCGGCGAGGGCGACGTGCCCAGCTCGGCGGCCGGCGGGTCGCTCGGGAACCGGGTGGCCTCGTTCCTGGTGGACCTGCCCGTCGGCGAGCCGAGCCCGCTGGTGCGGCTGCACCAGGTCACCCACCAGATGCGCGAGCACACCGACACCGGCGACGCCGTCGGTGCCGACACCCTGGTCCGGATCGGCGGGTTCGCCCCGCCGACGCTGCACGCCGTCGGTGCCCGCGCCGCGAACGGCATGGCACGGCACTTCTTCAACCTGGTCGTCACCAACGTCCCCGGGCCGCAGTTCCCGCTCTACGCGGCCGGGGCGCGGATGCTGGAGATGTTCCCGGTGGTCCCGCTGGCGAAGGGCCAGGCCGTCTCCATCGGCCTGACCAGCTACGACGGCGGTGTCTACTACGGCCTGAACGGGGACCGGGACGCCATGGGCGACCTGGACGTGCTGGCCGGGATGGTGGACGAGTCGGTCGAGGAGCTCCTCGAGACACTGCGACAGTCGGGGTGAGCCCCGTCAGAGGAGAGCACCGTTGAGGATCTACCTCCCCGCAACCTGGCCGATGCTGGCCCGCGCCGTGAAGACCGGGAACTTCGAGCCGCTCGGCGGCACCGCGTTCGCACTCACCCCGAAGCTGCGCGAGTCCTACACCGCGGGTGACGACGAGGAGCTCGAGTACGCCGCGATGAACGAGGCGGCGCGGGCGTCGCTGCGGCTGCTCGCGGTCGAGTTCGGCCTGGGCGAGAACGACACCCCCGCCCGCCGGGTCGTGGTGTCCGCCGACACCGACGACGTCACCCTGCGCCCAGACCTCGACGACGGCGCGGTCCGGGTGACCGGCCCGGTGCCGCTGTCGAAGATCGCCGCCGTGCACGTCGACCTGCCGGAGGCCGAGCACGCCGTCCGGGAGGCGGCCGGTGCGGTCGACAAGGCCGACCTGGGCGACATGGACGCCGAGTTCCTCGTCGGCGAGGCCGAGGACCACGAGCTCGCCTGGTACGACGGCACCGAGCTGCCGTTCCTGGTCGAGCTGGGCTGAGCCCTCAGCCTGCGGGTGCGGGTCGCGTGGAGGACCGCACCACCAGCTCGGGGGAGAACACGACGCTGCGCTGCTCGCCGCCGAGCAGCAGCTGCGCGGCCTCGACCCCGAGCCGGCGCGCGGGCTGGGCGACGGTGGTGAGCGGGACGCTCGCGGTCTCGGCGAAGGAGATGTCGTCGTAGCCGACGACCGACAGCTCGTCCGGGACGGCGACGCCGCGGCGCACACAGGCGTTGAGCACCCCGATGGCCAGCAGGTCGTTGGCACAGAACACCGCGGTCGGGCGGCTCGCGGTCGGCAGCGCGAGCAGATCGTCCAGGACGCGTGCGCCGGTTCGGATGGTGAGCTCGTCGACGTCGACCACGTGCACCGGCTCGCGGCCGCGGAACGCCGACCGCAACCCGTGCAGCCGGTCGACGACCTGGCGCAACCCCGACGGACCACCGGCGAAGGCGATGCGTTCGTGCCGGGTGTCGCTGAGCAGCTCCCCGACCAGGGCACCACCTCGGACGTCGTCGACGGCGACGGAGGCGAACCCCCACCCCGAGGGCACCCGGTCGACGAACACCACCGGCGGACGGGACCGGCGTGACGCGAGCTGGGCGGCGCCGGCGACCTCGTGCACCGGGGAGAGCAGGATGCCGCCGACCTGCTGCTGCAGGAGCCGGTCGAGGTGGCGGGCCTCCCGCGCGGGGTCACCGGCGCTGTTGCAGACCACCACCTGCGCGTGATGGGCCTCGGCGACCTCCTCCGCGCCCTCGACGATCTCGCCGAAGAACGGGTTGGTGACGTCGAGGACGACGACGGCCACGGTGCGGCTCATCCCGGCGCGCAGCTGCCGGGCCGGCTCGCTGCGCACGAACCCGAGCTCCTCGATGGCCCGCTCGACCCGTGCCCGGCGCTCCGCGCCGACCCGCTCGGGCCGGTTCAGGACGTTGCTGACCGTGCCGAGCGAGACGCCGGCCAGACGCGCGACGTCCTTGATGCTGGCCACGGACCACCCTCCGGCCGACCTGGGGTACCCGCCCACGGTAGCCGTCGCGCACGGTGGCCCTCCGCACCCACCGGGGCGGGCCCGGTTACGCGCCGGGGGATCCGGCGCGGTCCGTGGCCGGTCGGGTGACGGTGTCGGAGAGGACCTCGCCGTAGCGCTCGATCTCGAGCTGGGTCAGCGAGCCTTTCCCAACCTGTTTGTGCTGGTCAGGCGGTGGTGATCATGAGGGTCTGGATCGCTGCGACGAGCTGAGCAGCCTGGGAGGGGCTGGAGCGGATCTTGCGGAGGATCTTCCAGTTCTTCAGCTCGGCGTTGACCCGCTCACCCGGTGCCCGCCGTCGGGCGTGAGCGGCGTTGACGGCCTTCTGATTCGCTGACAGGGGCCGGTACCGGCCGGTGTCGAGATCGCGGCGTCGGCGTCGGTGCGGGACGGTGATCGCGGGACCGCCGCCCTGGTAGGCGGTGTCAGCGACCGCCCGCACCCCGGTGGTGTTGACCGCGTCGATGATCCCGTGGATCCGGGCAGCGCCCATGTCGTGCCGTGCCCCCGGTAGCGGCGGGGAGATCCACACCAGCCGACCCGCGGGGTCGGCGATGACCTGCACATTCAGCCCGTGACACTTGTGCTTCCCGCTATAGAACGCCCTGTCATAGCCCGAGCCCATGCCGACCCGGTCGATACGCAGCAGCGTCCCGTCCAGGATCACGAACGCCTTCCCGGCCGCGACCGTGATGGCCTGCTCCAGGGTCGGGGCGAGCGCGGCGAGCAGCCCGATCGCCTCGGCGACATACCGGGACACCGTGGACTTCCCGACTCTGAATCCGCTGGCCAGGTCGGTGTAGGTCTCGCCCTTACGTAGGTGCGCGAGCACGAGCAGGGCTTGGCGGGCCGGGGTCAGGAGCCGCCACCGGGTCCCGATCCGGCGACGATGTCCGCGCAGCAGCCCGGCCAGGACACGAACCGTGCGAGTGGACATCGACATCCCGGATGGGTAGGACAACACGCGGGGCTCCTCGGTAGGCGGTGGCGCGACAGCTATCCGTCTACCAGGAGCCCCACCCATCTCACGACAAGCCACGCACCTCACACCCCTGACCAGCACAAACAGGTTGGGAAAGGCTCAGCGTCTTCCCGCGGGTGTCGGGGGACCAGACCGCGCCGACCACCAGGGACAGCAGGAGCAGCCCGATCATCAGCAGCCCGACCGCGGGGACACCGCTCGTGGCGAGCATGACCGGGAAGAAGTAGCTCAGGAGACCGATCGACACGCGCGCCGCGAAGAACAGCACGCCCTGGGCACTGGCCCGGTACGGCGTGGCGAAGAGCTCGCTGGTCCACAGGGCGTAGAACGCCTGGGCGCCGATTCCCGCGGACACACCCCAGGAGACCGCGAAGAGGAGCAGCACGGGCAGCGTCGCGTCGGCGAAGACCAGCAGGACCCACGCGAACACCCCCAGCACCGCGCCGATGACGTACAACGTCCGACGGCTCATCCGGTCGGCGTAGCGCTGGAAGCCGAAGTAGGTCGCGAGCAGCGTGCACGTCCAGAGGAGCACCTGGAGCAGGTTCTGCTCGACCTCGCTCTGGACACCGGCGGTCTCGTAGACGCGGGGCATGAAGATGCCCATCTGGCCGGCCACGATCCCCCAGAACCCGTAGATGCCGAACAGGAAGGCGAGGGCCTTGATGTTGGTGCCGCGCGAGAACAGCTCCCGCAGGCCGCGGCGCGGCGCCGGCGTGCCGCCCTCGGAGGCACGGGCGGCCTTCCACAGCGTCGACTCGCTCAGGCCCCGCCGGATCCACCAGACCACGGCCGCCACCAGGAACAGGTGGAAGAAGACCAGGCGCGCCCCGAGCAGCCCGAGCGGGGCGGTGAGCACCACGGCGAGCAGGAACCCCACGACCGGACCGGCTGACCACGCGAGCTGGGCCGCGCCGACGTGCTTGGCGCGCTCGTGCGCGGGTGCCTCCTCGGCGATGTAGGTCCACGACGCCGGGGCACCTGCCCCGACCGCGATGCCGGTGATCAGGAACGCGGCGAGCAGCATCGGGAAGCTGACCGCGAACGTCGCGATCAGGACGCCGACCATGAACACCACGAGGTCGTAGGTGTAGATGAACTTGCGGCCGTAGCGGTCGCAGAGCGGCCCACCGATCGCGGCTCCGATGGCCGCGCCGAAGGCGTTGGCACTGAACGCGGCGAGCAGTCCGACGGCGAAGTCGTCGATGCCGAAGGCGTCCTGCCAGAGGGAGAGGCTGGTGGCGATGGCGATGATCGCACCGGCCTCGATGTAGTTGGACATGGCGACGGCGGCCGTCGCCTTCCATCCGGTGGTGCTCGTGCTTCCGATTCGCATCGTCGCAGCCCTCTCAGGGGTCGGAAGGTGGGTCGGGGTCAGTCGAGGTGGAAGTACTCGGTGAGACGGTCCAGCCCCTGGTCGGGGCGGGTGCCGTCGCCGGTGGAGACGAGGGGGGCCATCGCGGCCTGCCAGCGCGCGTTGACCGGCTCGCCGTCCATGCCGGCCAGTGCGGCCGCGAAGTCGTCGCAGACGACGACGCCGACGACGAGTGCGGCCTCGGGCTTCACGAACAGCGAGTAGTCCCGCCAGCCGTGCCGGCGCAGGGCGTCGAGCATCTCCGGCCACACCTCGCGGTGTGCGGTCAGGTACTCGTCGACCCGCTCGGGCCGCAGGTGCATCAGGAAGCACACGCGCTCGGCCACCGGAATCCCCCTCGATCCGCCGCAACAATGAACCGTTTCATTCCTGCGGTCGGCGCAGTGTGACACAGCGCACCGACGGCAAGCAAGGGCCTACGAGCACGACGTTTCGTGGTCGATGCGAGACTCGGGTTGACCGGATCCTCGCCGCAACCGTACGGTGTCGCTCTGACATTGATTCGTTTCAATTCGCGGCCACCATGAGGTGGTCTCGTGTCGAACACACCGGGGTGATCACCGATGACGCCGTCCGAGACGGTCCTGTCCGCGTTGTCCGCGCAGACGATCGAGCTGCCGAGCTGGGCGTTCGGGAACTCGGGCACCCGGTTCAAGGTGTTCGGGCAGCCGGGCACCGCGCGGAACCCGTTCGAGAAGGTGTCCGACGCCGCGACGGTGCACCGCTTCACCGGGCTGGCCCCGCGGGTCTCGCTGCACATCCCGTGGGACCGGGTCGAGGACTACGCCGCGCTGTCCGCGCACGCCGCCGACTCCGGTGTGCGCATCGGCGCGGTCAACTCCAACCTCTTCCAGGACGACGACTACCGCCTGGGCTCGCTGACCCACCCGGACCCGCTGGTCCGCAAGAAGGCGATCGCCCACCACGCCGAGTGCGTCGAGGTCATGCGCGCCACCGGGTCGACCGACCTGAAGCTGTGGCTGCCCGACGGCACCAACTACGCGGGCCAGGACGACATCCGCGCCCGCCAGGACCGCCTCGCCGAGTCGCTGTCGGAGATCTACGCGCTGCTCGACCCGGACATGCGGCTGCTGCTGGAGTACAAGTTCTTCGAGCCGTACTTCTACACGACCGACGTGCCGGACTGGGGCACCTCGCTGCTGCACTGCCTGGCGCTGGGGGACCGCGCCCAGGTCGTGCTCGACACCGGCCACCACGCGCCGAACACCAACATCGAGTTCATCGTCGTGCAGCTGCTGCGCGCCGGGCGGCTGGGCGCGTTCGACTTCAACTCCCGCAACTACGCCGACGACGACCTGATCGTCGGCGCCGCGGACCCGTTCCAGCTGTTCCGGATCATGAACGAGATCGTCGGCAACGACGCCCTGAGCGGTCAGGGCGTGAACTTCATGCTCGACCAGTGCCACAACATCGAGCCCAAGATCCAGGGCCAGATCCGCTCGGTGCTCAACGTGCAGGAGGCCACCGCGAGGGCGCTGCTCGTCGACCGCACCGCGCTGCGCGAGGCCCAGGCCGCCGGTGACGTCCTCGGCGCCCACCAGGTGCTCGTCGACGCGTTCACCGCCGACGTCCGCCCGCTGCTCGCCGGGTTCCGCGAGGCCCGCGGCCTACCCGTCGACCCGTTCGTGGCCTACCGCGCCTCCGGTCACGACCAGCACCTCGCCGCGACCCGCGTCGGTGGCGAGCAGGCGTCCTGGGGCGCCTGATGACCGCCGCCGACCCGACCCCGAACGAGGAGACCATGACCACGCACCCCGTCGTCGCCGACCTGATCGCCCGCTCGAACAGCCTCGGGGCCGACCCGGGCACCACGAACTACGCCGGCGGCAACACCTCCGCCAAGGGCACCGCCACCGACCCGGTCACCGGCGGCGACGTCGAGCTCCTCTGGGTCAAGGGCTCCGGTGGCGACCTCGGCACGCTCACCGAGGCCGGCCTGGCGGCGTTGCGGCTGGACCGGCTGCGCTCGCTGGTGGAGGTCTACCCGGGCGTCGAGCGCGAGGACGAGATGGTCGCCGCGTTCGACTACTGCCTGCACGGGCGGGGCGGGGCGGCGCCGTCGATCGACACCGCGATGCACGGTCTGGTCACCGCACCGCACGTCGACCACCTGCACCCCGATGCCGGCATCGCGATCGCCTGCGCCGCCGACGGCGAGGCACTGACCAAGGAGATCTTCGGCGACCGCGTGCTGTGGGTGCCGTGGCGCCGCCCCGGGTTCCAGCTCGGGCTCGACATCGCCGCCGTCGCCGAGGCGAACCCGCAGGCGATCGGGGTGATCCTCGGCGGGCACGGCATCACCGCCTGGGGTGAGGACGCCGCGTCCTGCGAGGCGCACTCCCGGGAGATCATCCGCACCGCGCAGGAGTACCTGGACTCCCGCGGGGTCGCGGAGCCGTTCGGCGCCGTCCGTCCCGGCCACGAGCCGCTGCCGCCGGAGCAGCGGCGCGCCCGGGCCGCCGCACTCGCCCCGGTGGTCCGTGGGCTGGCCTCCACCGACCGGCCCCAGGTCGGACACTTCACCGACTCCGAGGTCGTGCTGGACTTCCTGTCCCGGGAGAAGCTCGCGCCGTTGGCCGGGCTGGGCACCTCCTGCCCGGACCACTTCCTGCGCACCAAGGTGACGCCGCTGGTGCTCGACCTGCCGCCGTCGGCGACGGTCGAGGAGTGCGCGGCGCGGCTGCGCGAGCTGCACGCGGTCTACCGCGAGGACTACCGCGCCTACTACGACCGGCACGCCGACGCCGACTCGCCCGCGATCCGCGGCGCAGACCCGGCGATCGTGCTGGTCCCGGGCGTCGGGATGTTCTCCTTCGGCGCGAACAAGCAGACCGCACGGGTCGCCGGCGAGTTCTACGTCAACGCGATCAACGTGATGCGCGGTGCCGAGGCCGTCTCCCGCTACGCCCCGATCGACGAGTCCGAGAAGTTCCGCATCGAGTACTGGGCCCTGGAGGAGGCCAAGCTCGCCCGGATGCCCAGGCCGAAGCCGCTGGCGACCCGGGTCGCGCTGGTCACCGGCGCGGCGTCCGGGATCGGGAAGGCCGTCGCCGCGCGGCTGGCCGCCGAGGGTGCCTGCGTCGTCGTCGCGGATCTCGACCTGCAGAAGGCCACCGACGCCGCCGCGGAGCTCGGCGGCACCGACGTCGCGATCGGGGTGGCCGCCGACGTGTCCTCCGCCGACGGCGTCGCCGCCGCGTTCGCCGAGGCTGCGCTGGCCTTCGGCGGCGTCGACCTCGTCGTCAACAACGCCGGGCTGTCGATCTCCAAGCCGCTGCTGGAGACCACGGAGGCCGACTGGGACCTCCAGCACGACGTGATGGCCAAGGGTTCCTTCCTGGAGGCTTATTCAGGCTCCGTCAGGTAAGTGCGTAGAAGATGAGTCCGATGACTGCCGAGATCGTCGTTTTAAATGTGGCGTAGGGTCGGCGGTAGTCTGTGTGGAGAACTTTCCACGTTTTGATATGGGCGATGACTCGCTCGATGGTGGCGCGTGTGCGGTTGAGGCTCTTGTTGAATGTTTTCTGCCAGTCGAGAAGTTCCCGGCCGGGTTGTTTTTGAACGGGGTGAGCATGCCGCGCCCGATGTAGCCTTTATCGCCGATCGGTGGGTATGTGGCGAGGTGGTCGAGGGCGCCGGATTGGTCGAGGCAATGTAGGTCGTGTCGGGAGCCTGGGGTCGGGTCGGAGATCCACGACAGCTGCCCTTCCAGGGTGGCTGCGACCTGGACGACGACGCCGGTGGTGCGATGCTTGCCCGACCACAGACCTGGTACGGCGGTCCATGACCAGCAGGGCAGTAGGGTTCCGTCGATGATGTACTGCCGATCGGCACGAAGCTCCTCCGCCGTCGGAACGACACTCCGCAGTGCCTGCGCCAGCAACGGTGTCACCCCCGCGATCGCTCGACTGACCGTCGACTGCGACACCCCGTAGGTTTCCGCCAACTCCCACTGCACACGATTCCCGCGCAGATACGCCAACGTGATCACCACCGACCAGAACAATCCCAGAATCGGCGGCCAAGGCCGTCGCAGGCCAGTCGCGTTCCGCTGATCCTGCTCATGCACCAGAGCGGCAAGATCCTGAATCTCATCACGCCGAAAGCCAGTGGTATAGTACATACTGCGACAACCCGTTCATCTTGGATTGATTCGGCAAATTAATCTTCGCGATGGACGGGCTGTCGCCCAACCCGACACGCCGGGCTAGATCGTTATTTCACGGGCCCTGAATAAGCCTCCTGGTCTCCCGCGAAGCCGCCCGGATCATGATCGACCAGGGGATGGGTGGCGACATCGTCTACATCTCCTCGAAGAACGCCGTGTTCGCCGGGCCGAACAACGTCGCCTACGGCGCCACCAAGGCCGACCAGGCCCACCAGGTCCGCCTGCTGGCCGCCGAGCTCGGTGGGTACGGAATCCGGGTGAACGGCATCAACCCCGACGGTGTGGTCCGCGGGTCCGGGATCTTCGCCGGCGGCTGGGGTGCGCAGCGTGCGGCCGTCTACGGCGTCGAGGAGTCGGAGCTGGGCGAGTTCTACGCGCAGCGCACGATCCTCAAGCGCGAGGTGCTCCCGTCGCACGTCGCCGCTGCGGTGTTCGCGCTGACCGGCGGCGATCTCACGCGCACCACCGGGCTGCACGTGCCGGTGGACTCGGGCGTCGCGGCGGCGTTCCTGCGATGAGGACCGGCACCGTCGCCGCGGTCGACCTCGGTGCCTCCAGCGGGCGGGTCATGACCGTCCGGATGGGGCCGGGGACTCTCGACCTCACCGAGGCGCACCGGTTCGCGAACCGGCCGGTGCGGGTGCGCGGCATCCTGCACTGGGACGTGCTCGACCTGTACCGCGGTGTCCTCGACGGCCTGCGGGCCGCGGGCCGCGCCGCCGGGCGGCTCGACGGCGTCGGCGTCGACGGCTGGGCCGTCGACGTCGGCCTGCTCGACGACGACGGCACGCTGCTCGGCAACCCGGTGCACTACCGCGACCCGTCGCACCGGGCCGGGGTGGACGCGGTGCACGCCGTCGTCGGCCCGGAGGAGCTGTACGCGGTCAACGGGCTGCAGCACCTGCCGTTCAACACGGTGTTCCAGCTCGCCGCCCGCCAGGGCGGCGCCGCCCTGGCCGTCGCGCAGCGGATGCTGCTCGTGCCCGACCTGCTGGGGTACTGGCTGACCGGCGCGGTCGGGGCGGAGGTCACCAACGCCTCCACCACCGGCCTGCTCGACGCGCGGACCCGCCGGTGGTCCACCGACCTGGCGGTGCGGCTCGGGCTGGACCCGGGGCTGCTCGTGCCGCTGGTGGAGCCCGGTGACCGGATCGGAGAGCTGCTGCCGGAGGTGCTGGCCACGACCGGGCTGTCCGGCCCGGTCCCGCTCACCGCAGTGGGGTCGCACGACACGGCGTCGGCGGTGCTCGGGGTCCCCGCGGCCGGCGACGACTTCGCCTACGTCTCCTGCGGCACCTGGTCCCTGGTCGGGGTGGAGCTGGAGAAGCCGGTGCTCACCGAGGACGCCCGCACGTCCGGGTTCACCAACGAGCTGGGTGTCGACTCCACCGTGCGCTTCCTGCGCAACGTGATGGGGCTGTGGCTGCTGCAGGAGTCGCTGCGCACCTGGACCGACGCCGACGGCGGCGCCGCGCCCGACCTCGACGCGTTGCTGGCGGAGGCGGGCCGCAGGCCCGCGTTCGGCTCCGTCGTCGACGCCGGGGACCCGCGGTTCCTCGAGCCCGGCGACATGCCCGCCCGGATCGCCGAGGCGTGCCGCGAACGCGGGGAGCCGGTGCCCGCCGACCGGGCCGCGGTGGTGCGGTGCGTCCTCGACAGCCTCGCGCTGGCCTACCGGTCCGCCGTGGACCGGGCCGCGGAGCTGTCCGGGCGGTCCGCTCCGGTGGTGCATCTGGTCGGCGGGGGTGCGCGCAACAAGCTGCTGTGCGACCTCGCCGCCGACGCCTGCGACCGCCCGGTCGTCGCCGGGCCGGTGGAGGCCGCCGCGCTCGGCAACGCGCTCGTGCAGGCCCGCACCGCCGGGCTCATCAGCGGTGACCTCGGCGCGCTGCGGGCCCTGGTACGTGACACCCAGCCGGTCCGGACCCACCGGCCCGACCCGGTGCGAGCACGGGCCGCCGAGCGCGCGCGGGAGCGTCTCGACCGACGCTGACCCCGTCCTCAGGAGGGGTCGTCGAACACCGGGTCGCGGCCCTCCAGCCGCGCGGCGACGGCCTCGCGCTGGTTCGGGCTCGCGATCAGCGCACCGATCTCGGCCTGCTCGGCGGCGAGCTGCTCGGCGGGCGGACGGGGCGTCGCGAGCAGCCGCTTCGCCGCGCGGACCGCGTACGGGTTGCGGGCGGCGATCTCCCGTGCGGTCGCCAGCGCGGCGGCCCGCGGGTCCTCGGCGGTGCGGGTCGCGAGCCCCAGCGCGACGGCCTCGGTGCCGGACACCGTGCGCCCGGTGAAGGTCAGGTCGCGGGCGACGTCGCGCCCGACCAGCTGCGGCAGCAGCAGCGTGCCGCCCATGTCGGGCACCAGGCCCCAGACGATCTCCAGCACCGACAGCGTCGCGGTGGGGGCGACGACCCGCAGGTCCGCGCCGAGCGCGATCTGCAGTCCGCCGCCCAGCGCGTGCCCCTGCACGGCGGCGATCACCGGCACGTCCAGTTCGGTCCAGGCGTACGCGGCGCGCTGCCCGGTCGCGCGGGCCGGGGAGCCGTCGCGCGGCGGGGGCAGCTCGGCGGTGGCCGAGAGCCGTTCGCCGGCGCGCATCGCGCGGAACATGTCGCGGTCCAGGCCCGCGCAGAAGTCCGGCCCCTGCGCCGACAGCACCACGACGCGGACGTCCGCGCGGTCGCGCAGCGCGTCCGCGGCGTGCACGATCGCGGTGAACTGGGCGACGTCGAGGGCGTTGCGGCGCTCCGGCCGGGTGAACCGCACCTCGGCGACGCCGTCGTCCACGGTGGTCCGGACCCGCTCGCTCATGCATCGCACCGTAGCCCGGATCGGAGGCCGCCACGGCCCGTCGTCGCGCCGCAGCGGCACCCGGAGGGCCGGGGCCCTCAGCCGCGGACGGGCGGCTCGATGGTGATCGGGGCGCCCCAACCGTCGTAGCGGACGAGGACGTCGAGGGCCGCGCCGTCGGGGAGCTGCTGGCGGACCCGGCTGCGCAGCGGCCTGCGTTCGGCGTCGACCCAGATCTCCGAGCTCAGCCGGGTCAGCCCGGCCCGCTGCTGGGCCTGCAGCGCCGCCCGGCGCGCCGGGTCGGTCTCGGTCGCCACGGCCCGCACCAGGTCGACGACCAGCGTGTAGTGCACGGCCGGGGTGCCGTCGACGGCGTCGTCGGCGGCGTCGGCGACGAGCACCGCGTCCGGGTAGCGGGCCACCGCCCCCAGCGGGTCGACCCCGGCGGCGACGTTCGCGGCGAGCGTCGCGTGCGCCATCTGCTCCGGTGGCAGCGGGACCCGCCCGGCCTCGCCCCAGCCGCCGTCGCCGGGGCGCAGCCAGGTGCGGCCGCCGATCCGGATGATCTCGGTGCTCCGGGCGACCGTGCCGGAAGGCCCCGAGCGCAGCAGCAGCCGCACGTCGGGGGCGTCCCCGGCCCCGTCGACCCGCAGGGCGCCGTCGCCGGTCACCGGGACGGTCGTGCCGTCGTGGGTCAAGGTGCCCGCCACCGACAGCGTCGAGCCGCCGTCGAGCCGGGTGCGAGCCCGCACGTCGGCGACCAGCGGGGCCGGGTCGTAGTACTTCGGCAGCGCCGCCGGCGCGACCGCGGGCGGCGGGGTGGCGCCCGACGAGCCGGGCCACGAGCACCCGGACAGCCCGGGTACCAGCACCGCCCCGCACAGCAGCAGCGTCATCGCGCGCCGTCCCGGCACTACCCGCTCCCCGGCCTTCATCGTGATCGTCGGAACTGTCAGGACCGTCAGAACCTGTCGGTCGCCAGCGCCACCAGCACGCGGCGCAACGCGTCGAGTCTGCCTCCTCCGAGCGCGCCGGAGGCGACCAGGTCGTCCAGTGCACACTCCGGGTCGGCGGGCGGCCCGAGGTGTCCGCAGTCGCGCGGGCAGTCCTCGATGGCCTCGGCGAGGTCGCCGAACGCGGCGACGACGTCGTCCGCGCTGACGTGCGCGAGCCCGAACGACCGGACCCCCGGGGTGTCGACGACCCAGCCGTGGGCGTGCGGGAACGCCAGGGCCGCGGTGGTCGTGTGCCGCCCCTTGCCGACGCCCGACACCCGCCCGATGGCCTGGGTCGCGGCCGGGACGATCGCGTTGACCAGCGTGGACTTGCCGACCCCTGAGTGTCCGACGAGCGCGCACAGCCGCCCGGACAGCTCCGCGCGCAGCGCGTCCAGCCCGGTCGGCGGCCCGGACTCCGAACGTCCGGTCACCAGCACCGGCACGCCGAGCTCGCGGTACTGCGCGGCGAACGGCTCCGGGTCGGCGAGGTCGGACTTGGTCAGGCACAGCACCGGCTGCAGCCCGCCGGCGAACGCCGCGACCAGGCAGCGGTCGACGAACCCGCTGCGCGGCACCGGGTCGGCGACGGCGGTGACCACGATCAGCCGCTGCGCGTTCGCGACGACGATCCGCTCGTAGGGGTCGGTGTCGTCGGCGGTGCGGCGCAGCACGGTCTCGCGCTCGGCGACCCGCACGATCCGCGCGAGGGTGTCCGGCTCGCCGGACAGGTCCCCGACGAGGTCCACCCGGTCCCCGACGACGACCGGCGTCCGGCCCAGCTCGCGGGCCCGCATGGCGACGACCTGGGGGAGGCTCGGGTCGGCGTCGACCGCGCAGGTCCAGCGGCCCCGGTCGACGGCGGTGACCATCGCGCGGGTCGCGTCGGCGTGCGCGGGGCGGCGCTTGCTGCGCGGACGGCTGCCGCGCCGTCCCGGGCGGACGCGGACGTCGGACTCGTCGAGCCTGCTGATGTCGCGGGGCACGTCAGTTCCCGACCAGCGCCGCCCACCGGCCGGGGAAGTCCGGGATGGTCTTGTCGGTGCTGGCGACGTCGTCGATCTCGACGCCCGGCACGACCAGACCGATGATCGCGCCCGCGGTCGCCATCCGGTGGTCGGCGTAGGCGCCCCAGGGCCGGTCGGCGCGCCCGGTCAGCGGCTTCGGTTCGATGACCAGCCCGTCGTCGGTCTCGGTGACGGCGCCGCCGAGCGCGGTGATCTCGGTGGCGAGCGCGGCGAGCCGGTCGGTCTCGTGCCCGCGCAGGTGCCCGATCCCGCGCAGCCGCGAGGTGCCCGAGGCGAGCGCGGCGATCGCCGCGACGGTGGGTGCGAGCTCGCCCGCGTCGTGCAGGTCGACGTCGACGCCGTTGAGCCGGTCCGGGCCGGTCACGGTCAGCCCCTCGGCGGTGTGCGACACGGTCGCGCCGAACTGCTCCAGCACCGGCAGCACGTCGACGCCGGGCTGGGTGGTCTCGGCGGGCCAGCCGCGCACGGTGACCCGCCCACCGGTCACGACGGCCGCGGCGAGGAACACCGCGGCGTTCGACAGGTCCGGCTCGACCGTCCAGTCCCGCGCCGCGACCGGGCCGGGCTCGACCCGCCAGCGGTTCGGCTCGCCGTCGTCGACGACCACCCCGGCGGTGCGGAGCATCTCCACCGTCATCGCGATGTGCGGCAGCGAGGGCAGCGGCTTCCCGTCGTGGCGGACGGTCACCCCGCGCTCGAACTGCGCCCCGGACAGCAGCAGCCCGGACACGAACTGCGACGACGCCGACGCGTCGATCGTGACCTCGCCACCCCGGACCGGGCCCCCGTCCAGGACGAAGGGCAGCGCGTCGGCGGCGCCGTCGAAGGACACGGTGGCGCCGAGGTCGCGCAGGGCGCCCAGCACGGTGCCTATCGGGCGCTCCCGGGCGCGCGGGTCGCCGTCGAAGCGGACCGCACCCGACGCCGTCGCCGCGGCCGGCGGGACGAACCGCATGACTGTCCCGGCCAGCCCGCAGTCGACCTCCGCCGGGAACGCCGCCGTGCCGCCGCGCAGCCCGCCGTGCGCGCCGATCCGCACCGTGTCGCCCTCGGTGACGACCGGGACGCCCAGCGCGGTGAGCGCGCCGGTCATCAGCGCGGTGTCGCGGGTGGGCGGCGCACCGTCGACCCGGACCCCGCCGCCGGACAGCCCGGCGAGCAGCAGCGCACGGTTGGTCACCGACTTCGACCCGGGGACGGTCACGGTGCCGGTCACCGGCGACCCGGGCGTGGGGGCGGTCCAGTAGCTCACGCCCCCATCCTTCCCCACATGGGAGCATGGGATGCATGTGCGGCCGTTACGCCTCCACCAAGGCCCCCGCGGACCTGGCCGACGAGTTCCACGCCGTCGACGCGACGCAGGAGTCCTCGCAGCGTCCGGACTACAACGTGGCGCCGACCAAGGACATCACCGTGGTGGTCGAACGCCACCCCCGCGACGAGAGCGGCGAACCCGACCGGGACACCACCGAGCGGTCGCTGCGGACCGTCCGCTGGGGCCTGGTGCCGTTCTGGGCGAAGGACCCGTCGGCGGGTGCGCGGATGGTGAACGCCCGGTCGGAGACGATCACCGAGAAGCCCGCGTTCCGCCGTGCGGCCGCGTCGCGGCGCTGCCTGTTCCCGATGGACGGCTGGTACGAGTGGCAGCGCCACGACGCCGTCCCGAAGAGCCAGGGCGGGACCGGCAAGCCGACCAAGCAGCCGTACTTCACCCACTACGCCGACGACGCCACGATGGCGATGGCCGGCCTGTGGGAGTACTGGCGGCCCAGCGGCGGCGAGCTCGCCGAGAAGTACCCGGACGGCCTGGTCACCGCCTGCGTGCTCACCACCGAGGCGGTCGGCCCGCTCGCCCAGGTGCACGACCGGATGCCGCTCGTGCTGCGCCCCGACGACTGGTCGGACTGGCTCGACCCGGACCGCGGCACCGGCGACGACCGGGTCACCCGGCTGCTCGTCCCGCCGACCCCCGAGCTGGTGTCCACCCTCGAGATCCGGCCGGTGTCGCCGCAGGTCAACAACGTCCGCAACAACGCTCCCGAGCTGCTCGACCGGATCCCCGACGACCAGGTGACCGAGCCGATCCAGCTCGACCTGCTGTCGTGACCGGGGCGCGCGAGGTCGACACCCCGCGCGGACCGGCCCGGGTCACCCTGCACCGGGCGGAACAACCGCGCGGGCTGCTGCTGCTCGGGCACGGCGCCGGCGGCGGTGTCGACGCCCCCGACCTGGTCACCGCGACCGCGGCGGCCACCGCCGCCGGGTTCGACGTCGGCCTGGTCGAGCAGCCCTACCGGGTCGCGGGCCGGCGGGCCCCCGCCCCGGCCGGGCACCTCGACGAGGCGTGGCTCGCCGTCGTCGCGGCGGTGCGGCCCGGCCACGACGGGCCGCTGGTCGTCGGCGGCCGCAGCTCCGGTGCGCGCGTCGCCTGCCGCACGGCGACGACGGCCGGTGCCGCCGCGGTGCTGTGCCTGGCCTTCCCGCTGCACCCGCCCGGCCGTCCGGAGCGGACCCGGGCACCGGAGCTCGACGGCGCCGGGGTGCCGGTGCTCGTGGTGCAGGGCCGCAGCGACCGGTTCGGCGTCCCGGCCGACGGTCCCGACCGGCGGGTGGTGCTGCTCGACGGCGATCACGGTCTGAAGAAGCAACACGACCGGCTGCGCGAGGTCGTCGCCGGATGGGCGGCGGAGCAGCTCGACCGGTAGAAGCCGGCAGAAAAGGTATGCCTACCCTTATGTGCCCGGTATGTTCCCTCCGTGTCGAAGATCCGATCCCTGAGAGCGTGTTTGGAAATTCTAGTGGGTTGAGGGTGTCGTGTGTTTCTGCTGGCGGGTGGCGGGGTATCCACGGGCGATGCGGCGGGTGATGGTGCTGATCGCGGCCCAGCGGATCATGGCTTCGGATGTGGTGGGGTGGCGTTCGTAGTCTCGGGCCAGGCGTCGGTGTGCGGTGAGCCAGGCCAGGGTCCGTTCGACCACCCACCTTCGTGGGAGGACGGTGAATCCGCGCTGCTCGGGTGGCTTGCGGATGATCTCGATCGTTGTCTGCAGGATCGTGGCGGCCCAGTCGAGCAGTCGCCCGGCGAAGCCGGCGTCGGCGTAGACGAACCGCACCCTGGTGCGCAGGTAGAGGTTGAGCAGGATCGGCTTGGCGCCGTCGCGGTCCTGTACCGAGGCCGAGCACACCATCGTGGTCAGCAGCAGACCGAGGGTGTCGGTCACGATGAACCGTTTCCGTCCGCCTGTCTTCTTCCCGGCGTCGTAGCCGCGGGAGTCCTGGCCGACGGTGTCGGCGCCCTTGACCGACTGGGAATCGATGATCCCCGCACTCGGCTCCGGATCACGGCCCTCGGCGATACGTAACTGCCCCCGCACGACCGGGAGGATCTTCTCGGTGACCTTCTGCTGTTCCCACTGGTTGAAGTACCAGTAGACGGTCTGCCAGGGCGGGAAGTCCACCGGCAACGCCCGCCAGGCACACCCGGTCCGCACGACATACAAGATCGCGTCCAGCACGTCCCGACGAGCATGAGCAACAGGCCGCCCCCGCCGCGCGAGCGGCGGTAACAACGGCTCGATCACCACCCACTGGGCATCACTGGTGTCCGAGGGGTACCGGCGCGGTCGTTCCTGCATGCCGACCACGATGGAGCACCCCAGCCGTGTCGACCATCCCGACACACCCACCATTTCCAAACACGCTCTGAGAGCGTCGGCGGCCGCTGCGGTCCTGTCCGCGCTGCTGCTCGTGGTGGCCGGGTGCGCCGCGGCGCCCGAGCCGGCCCCGTCCGGGGGAGGCGGCTACACGGTCACCCACGCGATGGGTGAGACGCGGCTGCCGGCGCGGCCGTCGCGCGTCGTGGTGCTGGACTCCCCGCACCTGGACGCGCTGGTCGCGCTCGGGATCGTCCCGGTCGGGGCGAGTGAGTCGTCGGTCGGGGCCGGGTTCCCGCCGTACCTGGCCGACCGCCTGACGGGCACCCGGCCGACCGGAGCGATCAACGATCCCGACCTCGAGGCGGTCGCGTCGCTGCGGCCCGACCTGATCATCGGCTCGGCCACGCGGCACACCCCGCTCCACGCGCAGCTCGCGCGGATCGCCCCGACCGTGTTCTCGGTCGGCAGCGGCACCGACTGGACCGAACAGGCCCGGGTCACCGCTGCCGCGGTGCAGCGCACCGGCGAGATGGAGGAGCTGCTCGACAGGTGGCGGCTGCGCGCCGAGCAGGTGGGCAGGGAGGTCGGTGCGCCCGGCCGGACGGCGTCGATCGTGCGGTTCCAGCCGGAGTCGTTCCGGCTCTACGGGCCGAGGAGCTTCTCCGGGTCCGTGTTGACCGCGATGGGCTTCGACCTGGGCGACCGTGCCTGGAACGAGTACTCGATGCTGCAGGTCGGACCGGAGATGGCCTCGGAGATCGACGGCGACGTCGTGTTCTTCACCGACCGGGCCGGTGACCCGTCGGCCGGTGCCCGGGGTGCGGTGAGCAGGCTGTGGGGCACCGCCGCCGCCGTCGCCGCGCCGGCCGGGTGCACGAGGTCGAGGACGAGACCTGGATGGTGGGGATCGGCGTGCTCGGCGCCGACCGGATCGTCGACGACGTGCGGCAGCGTCTGGCCCCGGGCCCGCCGTCCTAGCGGGCCCCGGCCAGCAGCGCGGCGAGCTCGGCCGCGGGGCGTGGCGACCCCAGGTGCCAGCCCTGGCCGATGTCGCATCCCAGGTCGTGCAGCCTGCGGGCCTGCCAGCCGGTCTCGACCGACTCCGCGACGACGGTCAGCCCGAGGGTGTGCGCCAGCTCGATCATCGCCGAGAGGATGACCGGGCTGTCGACGTCGCCGGGGCCCGGGTCGTCCGGACCCTCCTCGCCGGGGCAGGCGCCACCCCGGCCGGTGACGAACGACCCGGCCAGCTTGAGCACGTCCACCGGCAGTCGGTGCAGGTAGACCAGGTTCGAGTAGCCGGTGCCGAAGTCGTCGATGGCGATGCGCACCCCGAGCCGCGACAGCTCCTCCAACGCCTGCACCGGGCGCCCGGCGGCGGACATGAGGTCGCTCTCGGTCAGCTCCAGCTGCAGCGACGAGGCGGGCCACCCGGTCCGCTCCAGCACGTCGGCGATGCGGAGGACGGCGTCGGGCCTGCGCAGCTGCTGGCCCGCCACGTTCACGCTGAGCACCAGGCCCGCGTCGGCGCCCGAGTCCACCCAGGACCGGGCGTCGGTGCAGGCCTGCTCCAACAGGTGCAGCCCCAGCGGGACGATAAGGCCGGTCTGCTCGGCCAGCGGGATGAACACGTCCGGGCCGAGCCGCTCGCCGTCGGCGGTGCGCCAGCGGGCCAGCGCCTCCACCCCGACGACGTCGCCGTCGTCGAGCGCGACCAGCGGCTGGTACTCCAGGTGGAACTCGCCGCGCTCCAGCGCGCCCGGCATCCGGCCGGCCAGCTCGAACAGGTGCACGTCGTTCGCGTGCCGGGCCGGGTCGAAGACCGCGATGCGGTCCCGGCCGTCGCGCTTGGCCCAGTACATGGTGGTGTCCGCGGCCTGCATGAGCTCGGCGGCGCCCGCGGCACCGGCGACGTCCTCGCCGGTGGCGGTGCCCGCGGCGTCGCGGAACGGGCGGGCGACGATCCCGATGCTGGCCGACACCACCACCTCCCGGCCGCGCACGTGCACCGGCCGCCGGACGACCGCCAGCGCCCGGTCGGCGACCTCGGCCAGCTGCTCGACGCCGGTGCACTGCTCCACGAGGACCACGAACTCGTCGCCGCCCATCCGGGCGACGGTGTGCCCTGCCGGGCGGAGCTCGGCGTCGAGGCGGTGCGCGACGGTGCGCAGGAGCTGGTCGCCCGCGTCGTGGCCGAGGGTGTCGTTGACGGCCTTGAAGCCGTCCAGGTCGAGGTAGCAGACCCCGACCGGGGCGGGGGAGCCGTACGGCCCGGCGAGCGCGGTCTCGAGCCGGGTGAAGAACAGCGAGCGGTTCGGCAGCCCGGTGAGCGGGTCGTGCTCGGCCTGGTGACGCAGCCGCGACTGCAGACGACGGCGCTCGGTGACGTCGGAGACCATCGCGACGAGGTAGCGGGGCTCGCCGTCGGGGGAGCGGACCAGCGAGACGGTCAGCTCGGTCCACACCTGGTCGCCGTCGACCCGGAAGTAGGCCTTCTCCATCCGGACGTGCCCGATCCGTCCGGCGAGCATGGCCTCGATCTGCGGCCACATGTCGGGGGTGTCCTCGGGATGGATGAACTCGAACACCGAGCGGCCCACGAGCCCGCCGGGCCGGTGGCCGAGCATCTGGGTCAGCGTGCGGTTGGCCTCCAGGATCCGGCCCTCGGTGTCGGCGACGCTGATGCCGATCACGGAGCTCTCGAACACCACGCCGTAGCGCGCCTCGGAGCGCCAGCGGGCGTCCTCGGCGGCGGCGCGTGCGGCGAACGCGGCCGAGCTGATCCGCTCCTGCTCCAGCCGGGTGCGGTCGCGCAGCATCCGGGCGTATCCCGTCGACAGCGCCCCGACCGCCCTGCTCCAGCGGCGGAACCGCTCCGGGTCGAGGGTGTGCTCGGCGAAGTGCTCGGACAGCACGTCGATCGAGCAGCGCAGGGCGGCCGGGTCGGTGAGGTGCGCGGCGACCAGCTCGGCGCCGACCTCCTCGGCCATGACCTCCTCGGCCCGCCCCTCGACGACGGCGGTGAACCACCAGGCCGCGCCGGACAGCACCGCGTGCAGGTCGGCCCGGGCGGCGGAGACGAAGCTGCGGGCCTCGATCGCGGCGACCCAGGCGTCGGCCAGCGTCGACGGCCCCGGGCCCCCGTCGTCGGGCAGGACGGGGACGGGTTTCGCCATGACGGCTCTCCCTCCCACTGTCAGTCGCCGGGCGGCCCGGTGTGACGGGCGACGGCGGCCAGGCCGGGGTAGCGCTGCGCCTCGGGGCCCACCGGGGTCTCCGGACGCCAGAGCGGGATCCGCACGACTCCGGGTTCCACCAGCTCCAGGCCGGCCAGCAGCGCCGTGAGCTCCTCGGTGTCGCGCATCCGCATCCGGTTCGGGGACGTGTCCCTGTTGTAGAGGTTCTGGGCCTGGCTCGCACCGGAGAGGCCCCCCTCGTCACTCGCGTGGCTGACGACCACGTGGCTGCCGGGGACGGTCGCGGCGGCGTATGCGGCGATGATCCCGGCCGGGTCGGCCTCGTCCGGGACGAAGTGCAGCACCGAGACGAGCAGCACCGCCACCGGCTGCGTCAGGTCGAGGTGGCTGCGGGTCAGGGGTCGTCGAGGACCCGTCGCGGGTCGGTCAGGTCGGCGGCGAGGACGGCCGTCGACGGGTCGTCATCGAGCAGCGCACGGCTGTGCGCGACGGCGATCGGGTCGTTGTCGACGTAGAGCACGCGGGCGTCGTCGCAGGCGGTCGCCGCGACCTCGTGCACGTTGCCGACGGTCGGGATGCCCGAGCCGAGGTCGAGGAACTGGCGGATCCCCTGCGCGCACAGGTGGTGCACGGCCCGGCGCAGGAACGCCCGGTTGGCCTGCGCGACGGCCGCCATCTCGGGCACGCGCGAGCACCCGGTCGCGGGCAGCGCGTCGGCGACCCGCGGCCCGCCTCGAAGTGTGCGACCCGCCCAGGTAGTAGTCGTAGACCCGGGCGACGCTCGGGCTGGTCATGTCACCTCGTCGGGCGCCCATTCCGGTCGGTCCACGCGTGCTCCCCGTTGCTCGTCTCGACGGTGCCGACGGCGGTCCGGGGCCGTCGGTGGCCGACCCTACTGGCGTGGAGCCCGGATCGGACCCGTCCGTGTGACCCCTGCGGTCAGCCGGTCGCGATCGGTGCGACGACGGCGCCGGTGAGTGCCACCAGGTCCGCCGGGGCGAGCTCGATCTCCAGGCCGCGCCTGCCCCCGGAGCAGAACACCGTCGGGTGCTCCTGCGCGGAGACGTCCAGGACCGTCGGCAACCGCCGACGCTGGCCCAGCGGGGAGATGCCGCCCGCGACGTAGCCGGTGGTCCGCTCGGCGTCGGCGACGTCGGCCATGACGGCCTTCTTCCCGCCCGCGGCGTCGGCCAGCGCCTTGAGGTCCAGCTGGGCCGCCACCGGCACGATCCCGACGGTCATGGTCCCGTCGACGAGTGCGACGAGGGTCTTGAACACCCGTCGCGGGTCCTGCCCCATGACGGCGGCGGCCTCCTCGCCGTAGCCCGCGCCGTCGTGTTGGGTGTAGGTGTGCAGCTCGTGCGCCACCCCACGCTTGCTCAGCAGTGCCGTCGCCGGGGTGCCCCTGCCCGCCATCGTCGGTGTCCTCCCGTCCTCGTCCCGGGGTCCCGACCCGGGGGTGACGGGAACCTACGGGAATGCGATCCGGCGCCGCACCGTTGTTGCGGGGGTGACGACATCAGTGATGGAGAGGCCCGGGGCCGCGCCGCCGGACGGCCGCGAGCGGCCGGGGCTCGTACCCTCCGACGCGTCCGTCGTGCCGGTGACCCGCACCGGCGCGCGACTCGTGTCACTGGAGAGGGAACCTTTGTCAGTACAGCCGGATGAGCCGGACCAGCCGGAGACGGGTGCGGCAGGGACCGATCCCGCGGAGCTCGCCGCCATGGTCGGTGTGGCCGACGAGGACGGCAACCGCGCGCCCGAGGACGAGAGCGTCTCCGACCGCACGGCCCGCTTCGAGCGCGACGCGATGCCGCTGCTCGACCAGCTCTACGGTGCGGCGCTGCGCATGACCCGGAACCCGGCCGACGCCGAGGACCTGGTGCAGGAGACGTTCCTGAAGGCGTACTCGGCGTTCGGGTCGTTCCGCCGCGGCACCAACCTCAAGGCGTGGCTGTACCGGATCCTGACCAACACCTACATCAACGGGTACCGGAAGCGGCAGCGTCAGCCCCTGCAGTCGCCGACCGACGAGATCACCGACTACCAGCTGGCCCAGGCCGGTGAGCACAGCTCGACCGGTCTGCGCTCGGCCGAGGTGGAGGCGCTCGACGCGCTGCCCGACAGCGACGTCAAGGAGGCCCTGCAGGGCCTGCCGGAGGACTTCCGCATGGCGGTCTACCTCGCCGACGTCGAGGGGTTCGCCTACAAGGAGATCGCCGAGATCATGGGCACCCCGATCGGCACCGTGATGTCGCGGCTGCACCGCGGCCGGCGCCAGCTGCGGGACATGCTGACCGACGTCGCCCGTGAGCGCGGCTTCGTCCGCGACGGGGCGCCGGCGCGACCGGGGACCGGGAGGTGACGGCATCGTGAGCGCCGCCGAGGGCTCGGGCGCACCGCTCGAGCGCAACCCCATGATCCAGGACCCGCCCGCGAACACCGGGTGCAGCGAGGTGCTGGCGGAGGTGTGGCTGTTCCTCGACCACGAGTGCGACCAGGAGCGGCGACGCCTGCTCCAGCAGCACCTGGACGAGTGCGGGCCCTGCCTGGCCGAGTACGGCATCGACGAGAAGCTGAAGGCGCTGCTGGCCCGCAAGCGCGGCGGTGAGGCGGCCCCGGCGGGCTCAAGGACCGGCTGCGGTCCCAGATCCGCTCCGCGGTGCTCGAGCAGGCCCAGGTGACCGTGGAGAGCGGCCCGGAGGGCACCAGCGTCTCCGTGTCGCACCAGCGCACCGAGTACCGCAGCGGCTGACCGGCCACACGCGAGAGGGCGGGCACTCCCATCGGGGTGCCCGCCCTCTCGCGTCGGTGTCGCCGAGCTCAGCAGTTCGGCTTCTTGCCGTGGTTGGCGCCCTTCTTGGCACGGTCACGGCGCTTGCGTGCACGCTTGGACATCTCGACCCTCCTTCCCGTCCGGGTCACGGTTCCGCGGCGGTGCCGCGGGAGCTTGGTAGGGGCGATTCTCGCATGTGATGGGATGGGCGATCGTGACCACGCTGAGCGAGCTGCTCGCCGAGCACACGACGATGGACGGCGAGACCGCCGATCACCTCCAGCGCGTGGTCGGTGAGTGGCAGTTGTTGGCCGACATGTCCTTCGCCGACTTCCTGCTGTGGGTGCCGCTGGACGACCTCCACGCGGGGACCGGCGGTGCCTCCCGGGCGGCGACCGCGCAGTTCCTGTGCGTCGCCCAGGCCCGGCCGACCACCGCGCCGACCGCCCACCCGGACGACGTCGTCGGCCGCCGGGCGGTGCCGGTGGAGGTCGGCCAGCTGCGCCGGGCGGTGCTGGAGGGCCGGATCTGCCGCGACGACGACCCGCGCTGGCACCTGGAGGTGCCGGTGCGGCGGGAGACCATCCCGGTGCGGCTTCAAGGGCCGCACGGTGGCGGTGCTGTCCCGGGACACCAACCTGTCCACCCCGCGCGTCCCGAGCCCGCTGGAGATCGCCTACCTCGGCAGCGCCTCGGACCTGTGCCAGATGATCGTCGACGGGACGTTCCCGCCGCAGTCGGGTCCGCCCGGCTCGGCCGAGGGCAGCCCGCGCGCGGGGACGGCCTGGTCCGCCTCGACGTGCACGGCAACGTGGCCTACGCCAGCCCGAACGCGCTGTCGGCGTACCACCGCATGGGCCACGCCAGCGACGTCGCCGGGGCCGACCTCGCGACGGTCACCAAGGCGCTGGTGCTGGACCCGTTCGACGCGAAGGACGTCGCGGGCCGGATCAACGAGGCACTCGACGGTGTCCCGTCCACCCGGATGGAGATCAAGGGCCGTCGGGCGACGATGCTCGTGCGCGCACTGCCGCTGCGCCCCCGCGGCGACGCGGCGGGCGCGCTGGTGCTGGTCCGGGACGTGACCGACCTGCGCCGCCGGGACGCGGCGTTGATGAGCAAGGACGCCACCATCCGCGAGATCCACCACCGGGTGAAGAACAACCTGCAGACGGTCGCGGCGCTGCTGCGGATGCAGGCCCGGCGCAGCGAGCACCCGGAGGCCGGCCGCGCGCTGGAGGAGTCGGTCCGCCGGGTCACCTCCATCGCGCTGGTGCACGAGGCGCTGGCCTACTCCGTCGCCGAGGTCGTCGAGCTCGACGAGCTGCTGCCGAAGGTGCTGCCCGCCATCCGCGACGGCGCGACGACCGAGTCCCGTGCCCGGGTGCGGTCGACTCCGGTTTCGGGGCGCTGCCCGCGGCGAAGGCCACCCCGCTGGTGCTGGTCCTGGCCGAGCTGACCCACAACGCGCTGGCGCACGCCTACGACCCCGGCACGGCGGGGGAGGTGGTCGTCAGCCCGGTGCGCTCGGCGAGCCGGCTGGAGGTGTCGGTGGCCGACGACGGCCACGGCATGCCGGTCGACTTCGACTTCGAGAGGTCCAAGGGGCTGGGGTCTGCAGATCGTGCGGACCCTGCTGACCTCCGAGCTGGAGGCGACGATCGAGGTGCGGGCCCGGGAGGGCGGCGGCACGGTGGCGGTGGTCCGGGTACCGCTCGGCGGTTCCTGACGCCGGGGTGGGAGGGCGGCGGGGCAACGGTTCCGCCGCCCGTCGTCCCCGGGCGGTCGCTGCGGTGCGGCGGACGACCGATCCCGGTCACTCCCGGTGACCCGGGGCGTGGACGGGGGCCCGGAGGGCACCGGATACGCTCGTCCCGTGACCGTTGATCCCGGTGCCGTGGTCGCGCCGGCACCGTGGTCGACCCTCACACCGGGGTGGCAGATCACCCCGAACGCACCTCGGGCCCGTGGCCGGTGGCGTCCGGCTACGGGCCCGAGGTCGGGGAGCTACTTCTTCTACTTCTCGGAGCTGCGGGCGCGAAGCGCTGTTCCGGGACAGCTGTTCTTGCCGTGGTCCGGGCGAGTGCCGGGGCGGCTGCCTACGCGGTGCGGGCGCGCGGACGGGTGCTGCGCCGCTTCAGGGCGCGCCGCTCGTCCTCGCTCATGCCGCCCCAGACACCCGCGTCCTGGCCGGACTCGAGAGCCCACTGCAGGCACGACTCGGTGACCGGGCAACGCCGGCACACGCTCTTGGCCTCCGCGATCTGCATCAGGGCGGGGCCGCTGGTGCCGACCGGGAAGAACAGCTCCGGGTCCTCGTCGCGGCAGATCGCGTCGTGACGCCAGTCCATGATCACTTTCTCCTCTGGTGCGCGATCGGGGTCGCGCCGATCGTCTGTGCGCTGATGTTACGTGCATGTTTCGCAGCTTGTGATACTTTCACGAGCCACCACGGTCCTCAATGGGAACTGCTCGCGGGATACGTGAGCGCCCTCATAGGGAACGCACGCAGACAGACCTGTGCCCGGGACTTCGAGCCGCCCTGGGCCGGTTCCACGATCCAGTGTCCCTGTCCCACGCGGAATCGGCCACCCGAAAACGGTGTCGACCCGGACACCCTCTGAGTGAGGGGCCCGGCCCGGTGGGACGGAACCTCCACGAGCGGCGCTGCTCGTGGCCTCGCTTGCGTAGGACCACCTTGGATCACGGGTTTGGCCTGGTGTAAGCCCCAACGGGACCGACGGTCCGCTCACATCGGTGAATGGCGGGGTAGCTCACTCCAGCGTGTGAGAGCGCCCGCACGATGAGCGACGAACCGTCCGTCTCACACGACGACGCGTAACGCTCCGGGCACGCTCAGGAATTCCACGTCGGTGCGCATTCCGAGGTGGTCGCCGTCGAGCTGGAGCGCGAGGGGCTGTTCCGAAGTGATCCGCACCCGGCCGACCGCGTCGTGCCGGACGATGTGCCGCCCGTGAGGGTCGCCGTCGGCGGCCAGGATCTGGCGCAGGGTCGAGGCGATCGTCCGCGGGCTCAGCCCGGTGAGGGCGAACAGCCCCAGCCCGCTGCCGAACGACGAGCGGGGGTTGGTCCGCACCGCGCGGCCGGACAGGAAGGTCCACGGGTCGGTGTTGGAGACGAACGCCAGCCGCACCCCGGTCAGCGGCGCCGCGTCGGGCAGCTCCACCGTCATCGACGGCGGCCGGCGCAGCTGCGCGAGGTACTGGGCGATCGCGGTCAGCGCGTAGCGGCCGGGGCTGGCCTCGTGGCCCTGCGCGCGGGCGCGCTCCACCGCGGCCACGACCTCGGCGTCCCAGCCCATGCCGGCGTTGAAGGTGAACCAGCGGTCGTCGGCCCAGCCAGGCCGACCAGCCGTCGTCGTCGCCGGGCCAGCGCGGTGAGCACGTGCCCGGTCGCCTCGACCGGGTCGCGCGGCATGTCCAGGGCGCGGGCGAAGACGTTCGCCGAGCCGCCGGGGACCACTGCGAGCATCGCCGTGGCGTCCGGGTCCGGCCGCGGGGCGCCGCTGCCCGAGCCGGTCTGCGCGGCCAGGAGCCCGTTGACGACCTCGTTGACCGTGCCGTCGCCCCCGAGCGCCACGACGAGCTCGACGCCGTCCGCCACGGCCGCCGCGGTCGCCTCGGCCGCGTGGCCCCGGTAGCGGGTCTGCAGGACGTCGAGCTTCAGCTCGCTGGCCAGGGCCTTGGTCAGCACGTCCCGGCCGGCGGCGGTGGTGGACGTGGCCTGAGGGTTGACCACGAGCAGCGCGCGCACGGGCCGACTGTATCGACCGCGCACCGGGCGGTCCGTCGGCCGCCCGGCGGTGGCCGTCACGCCGGGCGGCCTATCCTCGCGAGGTGGCCGATGACCGTGACGCCCGCCCCGCGACGCGGGAGCGACCGCCGGAGAACGTGCGGGTGGCGGGGGTGCTCGTCGCGGCGCAGGGGCTCGTCGGCGCCGTCCTCGCGGTCGTGCTCGGCGTGCGCGCCCTGGAGGCCGGTGGCGCACGCCTCTACTACGGGCTCGCCGAGGCCGGGATCTTCGTGCTCATGGCGGCCGCCGTGGCCGGTGTCGGCTACGGGCTGGTCCGCGGGGTGCACGGCTGCCGCACGCCGGCGATCGTCGTGCAACTCCTGTTGTTCCCGGTCATCTACTACGCGCTGGGCCCCAGCCGGCAGCTGGTGTGGGGCATCGTCTGCGGCCTGTTCGTGCTGTTCACGTTCCTGATGCTGATCAGCGAGCAGTCCCGCCGCTGGTCGATGGGCGACGAGTACCCCGAGGACTAGCGCCCGGCCGCCCGGCCAGCGCGACGAGTGGGTCGCCGGTGAGCCGGTAGGTGGTCCATCCCTCGTTCGGCACCGCGCCGACGGAGCGGTAGAAGCCGATGGCCGGGGTGTTCCAGTCCAGCACGTTCCACTCCAGGCGCTTCCAGCCGCGCCGGGCCACCTCGGCGGCCAGCTCGGCGAGCAGGGCCGCGCCGTGCCCGCCGCCGCGGGCGGCGGGGGTCACGTAGAGGTCCTCCAGGTGGATCCCGGCGACGCCCTCCCAGGTGGAGAAGGTCCGGAACCAGATGGCCGTGCCGACGACCGCGCCGTCGTCGCCGGTGGCGACCAAGGCCCCGGCCGACGGGTCGGGGCCGAACAGCGCGGCGTGCAGCTGCTCCTCGGTCAGCCCGCACTCGTCGCGGCCTTCTCGTAGTCGGCCAGCTCGTGCACGAGCCGGACCATCACCGGCACGTCGTCGGGGGTGGCCGTCGGACGCTCACTGGTCCTCCGCGGGGGTGGGGCGCTGGTTGACGTGGTCGAGGCGGGGGACCCCGCGCTCGAACCCCAGCACGCTGACCCCGGCCGGGTCCATGCGGAAGTGCACCCCGCCACTCGCGGGCAACCCGATCCAGCGCGCCGTCAGCACCCGCGAGAAGTGGCCGTGCCCCACGAGCACGACGTCGCCGTCGCCGAGCAGGGCGCGTGCGTCGGCGAGCACGGCGTCGGCGCGGGCCGCGACGTCGTCGGGGGTCTCACCGCCGGGCCACGGCCCGTCCCAGATCGTCCAGCCCGGCAGGGACTCGCGGATCTGCGGCGTGGTCCGGCCCTCGTTGTCGCCGTAGTCCCACTCGACGAGCCGGTCGTCGACCGCGTCCACCCGCAGCCCGGCCAGCTCGGCGGTGTCCCGCGCGCGCGAGCGCGGGGAACAGAGGACCCGGGCGGGCGGGGCGTCGTGGCGGACCAGGGCCAGCGCGGTGCGCACCCGGCGGGCGGCGACCCGGCCCTGGTCGGTCAGCGGGACGTCGGTGCGGCCGGTGTGCTTCCCGGTGCGCGACCACTCGGTCTCGCCGTGGCGCAGCAGGAGGATCCGTCCCTCGGGATCGGCGTCGGTGCTCACGTGCGGCGACGCTAGTCGCGGACGCTGCGGGACGCTCGCGGTGATCACGTCACCCGGTCGGGTCGGATCGCTCCCCGACCGGGGAGTCCGCCGGGCGCGCCGTACCCGCAGGGTGGCCGGTTCGGCTGAGATCCGTGGCGGACCACGAGCCGAGGAGCGTCATGTCGTCGCAGTTCTCCCACCGCCCCGCGCGGCGGCGCATCGCCGGGATCGCCGCCGCGGCCGGCCTCGCGGTCGCCGTCGCGCTGACCGCGCCCGCCGCCGCGGGCACCGCGGTGGCCGCGCCGTCCGCCCCGGCGGTGCAGGCGGGCGCGATCGGCCCCGGCGTGCAGATCGCCACCCCGGTCACCGGCGGGGCCGAGCTGTGCACCGCCAACTTCCTCTACACCCCGGCCGCCGCGCAGGACGGACACCGGGACGGGGCCGACGGCGCCGAGCACCAGGCAGCGCCCGCCGGGGCGCTCTACCTGGGCGCGGCCGCGCACTGCATGGCGGGCGAGGACGCGATGTCCTCGGTGGACGGCTGCAGCGAGCCGGTCATGCCGGAGGGCATCGAGGTCGGCATCCGCGGCCGCGACGGCAGGAACTACACCGGACGGGTCGCCTACAACTCCTGGGCGGTCATGCAGGACCGCGGGGAGAGCGACCCGCAGCTGTGCCTCTACAACGACCTGTCGCTGATCCGCCTCGACCCGGCGGCCGTCGCCGTCGCCGACCCCACGGTCCCCGGCTTCGGCGGCCCGACCGGGCTCGACACCGACGGCACCGAACAGGGGGAGAAGGTCTACAGCTACCAGCCCAACCAGCTCGTGGCGACGCCGTACAAGCAGGGGCTGAGCCTCGGGCAGCCGGAGGGGCCGCGCACCCACGTCGTCTCCACCACGCCGCCGGGGGTCCCGGGCGACTCGGGCTCGGGCTACCTCGACGCGCCGCGCCGTGCGTTCGGGCTGCTGTCGAGCCTGATGCTGCGCGACCAACACCAACGGGGTCACC
>NZ_JAHLJA010000090.1:0-25594 GCF_020496245.1 Pseudonocardia sp. ICBG601
GGACGACCCGACGCGGCTCGTCGACGCGGCACTGGTCGTCGACGCGACCGGGGCGCCGTCGCGCCTACGGCCCGGCCAGGCGGGCGGGACCGAGCAGACCGCCTGGGGGGTCGTCGTCGACGAGCGGCGGCCGCAGCACCGGTGGTGCGGCCCGGCGAGGCCGTCTTCATGGACTGGCGCTCCCCCGGCCCGCACCGCCCGGGTGGACGGACTGCTGCCGACGTTCCTCTACGCCGTCCCCTACGGCGACGGCACCGTCCTGCTGGAGGAGACCTCCCTCGCGCGACGGCCGGGGCTGCCGCTTGCCCGAGCTGCGCGACCGCTCGCGGCCCGGCTCGCGGGGGCCGGCGTCACCGTGCCCGACGGCGCCCCCGTCGAGCGGGTGCGCTTCCCGGTCGACACCCCGCGCGGTCCGCGGCACCCCGTCGGGTTCGGGGCGGCGACCCCCGCTGGTGCACCCGGCCACCGGGTTCAGCGTCGCCCCCGCGCTCGGGCTGGCCCCCCGGCTGGCCGCGGAGCTGGCCCGGCACCTGCCGCACGATCCCGCCGCCGCGACGACGGCGGCCCGGCGGCTGCTCTGGCCCCGGTCGGCCCGCGCGTGCACCGGCTGCGCCGGCACGGGCTGCGCACCGTGCTGGAGATGCCGCCGCACCTCGTGCCGGACTTCTTCGGACGCGTTCTCTTCGCCGGGCGCAGCGGACGCGCGTTCCTCACCGGCCGCGACGACCTGACCGGCACCCTCGCCGGAATGGCCGGGTGTTCCGGGCCGCTCCGCCGGCCGTGCGTAGCGCATGCTGCGATCAGCTGCCGCATTCCACCCGAACGGGCGATGACGGGAGGGACTCGGGACAAGTTGATCGGATACAACGTAGTAACGTCGTCGCACGCGGTGACGCCGGCCGCATGCCCGGCGACGCGCGACCGTTCCCCCGGGAGGCACCTGTGTCCGCATACCAGACCATCGTCGTCGGCACCGACGGCTCGGCGACGTCGTTCCTGGCCGTCGAGCGCGCCGCCGGGGTGGCCGCCGACAGCGGCGCGAAGCTGGTCATCGTCTCCGCCTACACCCCGGCCAGCCGCGAGGACACCTCGGCCGCGGAGGACGCGCTGAAGGACGAGGCCTTCCTCGTCACCGGCTGGACCCCCGCCGAGGAGGCGCTGCGCGAGGCCGCCGACCGGGCCGCCGCCGTCGGCGCGAAGGACGTCTCGACCTTCGCCGAGGACGGCGCCCCGGTGGACGTGCTCCGCAAGGCCGTCAAGGAGCACCGCGCCGACCTCCTCGTGGTCGGCACCGCGGTCTGAACACGTTCTCCGGGCGGCTGCTCGGCTCGGTGCCCGCCGACGCGACCCGCCGTGCCGGCGTGGACGTGCTCGTCGTGCACACCACCTGATCGCGTGAGGTCCGAGCCCGGGTCGTCCCGCCCCCTGCCCCATCCGCCTCGATCGACTGGAGCGAGGTCGACGACGGGGCGCTGGACGAGCTCATCCTGGGCGTGCCCCGCGAGTTCACCCGCGACGAGCTGGTGGAGGCCGCGGGGCTCGACCCGGAGGAGTCGGGGCGGCTCTGGCGGGCGCTGGGGTTCACCGACTCCGAGCCGGGTGACCGCGTCTACACCCGGGCCGACCTCGAGGCCGCCCGGATGGTCACCCGGCTGAGCCGGGAGTGGCTGCCCGAGACGGTCGCCCGCGAGGCCGTCGCCCGGGCGCTCGCACAGTCGATGTCCCGGCTCGCCGAGTGGCAGATCGGGATGCTCGCCCAGGTCGCCGCCGCGCACCTCGGGGAGCTGACCCCGCGCGACGCGGCGCGGCTCGCCGCCGAGGTGATCCCCGACCTGGAGGCGCTGCAGTCCTACGTGTGGCGGCGCCACCTCGCGGCGACGGCGTCGCGCTGGGTCGCCGGGGTGCAGCGCCGCGACGTCGCCGACATCGTCGCCGACACCTGGCCGCTGTCGGTCGGGTTCGCCGACATGGTCGGGTTCACCCGCCCACCCGCCGTCGCGGCATGGACGAGCTCGGCGAGATGATCGAGCGTTTCGGGGCCGTGACCAACGAGGTCATCGCGAACGGCCGGGGCCGGGTGATCAAGACCGTCGGCGACGAGGTGCTCTTCGTGACCGAGCACCCCGCCGACGCGGCGGCCATCGCGCTCGGCCTGCGGGACCGGGTCCGGACAGAGCCGTCGCTGCCCCTGCTGCGGATCGGTCTCGCGCACGGCATGGTGCTCGCCCGCTACGGCGACGTCTACGGCGAGGTCGTCAACGTCGCGGCCCGGCTCACCTCCGAGGCGCGCCCGGACACGGTGCTCGTCGACAAGGAGATGTACGACGCGCTGCGCGACGACCCGCGCTTCGACCTGCGGCGGATCGCGACCCTGCACACGCGCGGCTACTCCCACCTGCGGGCCTGGGCGCTGCGCGGGGCCCGCGAACGCTGACCGTGTCGACCCGGTTCACCTGGTTGATTCAGTTGACCTGAACCCGGGTCGAGGTGACAGCCTCGATCACCATGACGAGCACGACGGGCAGCACGACGAGCACGGTGACCACTTCGGTCGCCGCGTACCTCGACCTCGTCGGGGTCGACCGGGCGACACCGGACCGGGCGCTGCTCGACCGGCTCGTGACCGCGCACGTCGCGACCATCCCGTTCGAGAACCTCGACCCGTTCACCGGGGTCGAACCGCCGACCACCGCCGACGGTGTCGCGGCCAAGCTGGTGCACGGGCGGCGCGGCGGCTGGTGCTTCGAGCACAACCGGCTGCTGCACGACGCCCTGGCCGACCTCGGTCTGCGGGTGACCCCGCTGGTCGGGCGGGTCCGGCTGGGCCTGGCCGCCGAGGACCCGCCGACCGAGCGCACCCACCGGCTGACCCTCGTCGACACCGTGGAGGGCCGCTTCACCGTCGACGCCGGGTTCGGCTCGACGGTGCCGACCACCGCGCTGCGGCTCGTCGCCGGGCTCGAGCAGCCGACCCCGCAGGCGACCTACCGCTACGCCCGCGGCGACCACGGCAGCTGGGTCCTGCAGCGGCGCGGCGGCGACGGTGGCTGGGCCGACCAGTACACCTTCGACCTGGCCCCCGCACCGACATCGACTTCGCGATGGGCTCCTGGTACCTGACCCACCACCCGGGGTCGCACTTCCGGACCGGGCTCGTCGCCGCGCGCACCACCCCGGAACGCCGGACCACCCTGGACGGGACCCGGCTCACCGTGCGCACCGCCGACCGCGCCGCGCAGCGGCACGACCTCACCTCCCCGCCCGGGTCCGGGACGCGCTGGAGACGTACTTCGGCATCGACACCGGCGGCGTCGCCGGGCTCGAGGACCGGCTGCGGGAGGTCTACTTCCCGTGAGACGACGACGGGCCGGACCCCCGGATGTCGGGGATCCGGCCCGTCGGGTCGGTACGGGTCCTCAGACCCGGAAGCCGAGGGCGCGCAGCTGCTCGCGGCCGTCCTCGGTGATCTTCTCCGGGCCCCACGGCGGCATCCAGACCCAGTTGATCCGGACGTCGTCGACGAGGCCGCCGTCGGGACCGGCGGTGAGCGCGGAGCGGGTCTGCTCCTCGATCACGTCGGTCAGCGGGCAGGCAGCCGAGGTCAGCGTCATGTCGATGACCGCGGTACCGCCGTCCCGGTCGATGCCGTAGACGAGGCCGAGGTCGACGACGTTGATGCCCAGCTCGGGGTCGACGACGTCCTTCATCGCCTCCTCCAGGGCCTCCAGGGTCGCGCCGTCACCGGCGTCGGCCCGGGGGCGGCTCGGGCATGCCCGCCGCCCCGCGCACCACGTCCTCGGAGGTGCTCTGTTCGGTGGTCTCGCTCATGCCGGACTCCCCTCGGAGTTCTCGATGCTGGCGTCGGTGCGGCTCACCGCGTCCTTGAATGCCATCCAGCCCAGGAGAGCACACTTGACCCGCGCCGGGTACTTGGCGACGCCGGCGAAGGCCACGCCGTCGCCGATGACGTCCTCGTCGGGCTCGACCTTGCCGCGTCCCTGGGCCATCTCCTGGAACGAGGCCATGATCTTCCACGCCTCGCCGACCGACTTCCCGGCGACCAGGTCGTGCAGCACCGACACCGAGGCCTGGCTGATCGAGCAGCCCAGCGTCTCGTAGGAGACGTCGGTGACCACGGCACCCTCGGGACCGTCGTCGACCTTGACCCGCAGCGTGACCTCGTCCCCGCAGGTGGGGTTCACGTGGTGGGTCTCGGCGTCGTAGGGCTCGCGCAGGCCGGACCCGTGCGGGTCGCGGTAGTGGTCCAGGATGATCTCCTGGTACATCTGCTGCAGCTGCACGTCACACCGTCCCGAAGAACGTCTGGGCGGCGCGCACCCGCCCGTCGGCCAGCGCGGTGACCTCGTCGAGCGTGTTGTACACCGCGAACGACGCGCGGGCACTGGCCACGATGCCGAAACGCCGGTGCAGCGGCCACGCGCAGTGGTGACCCACGCGGATGGCGACGCCGGCGTCGTCGAGCACCTGGGACAGGTCGTGGGCGTGGATGCCGTCCACGACGAACGACACCGCTCCCCCGCGCTCGCCGGGCGTGGCCGGACCGACGATGCGCAGCCCGTCGATCGCCGACAGCTGCTCGAGGGCGGCCGCGGTCAGCGACGCCTCGTGCGCGGCGACGGCCTCCATCCCGATCGCCTCGAGGTAGTCGGCCGCGGCGCCGAGGCCGACGGCCTGCGACGTCATCGGCACCCCGGCCTCGAACCGCTGCGGGGGCGGGGCGTAGGTCGCGCCCTCCATCCGGACGGTCTCGATCATCGAGCCACCCGTGAGGAACGGCGGGAGCGCCTCCAGGAGCTCCCGGCGGCCGTAGAGGACGCCGACCCCGGACGGCCCGAGCATCTTGTGCCCGGAGAAGACCGCGAAGTCCACCCCGAGCCGGTGCAGGTCGACCGGCATGTGCGGCACCGACTGGCAGGCGTCGAGCACGGTGAGTGCCCCGACCGCGGCGGCGCGGGCCACCAGCTGTGCGACCGGCGCGACGGCACCGGTCACGTTCGACTGGTGGGTGAAGGCCACGACCCGCGTCCGGTCGGTGAGCTCGAGCGAGTCGAGGTCGATCCGGCCGTCGTCGGTGACGGAGTACCAGCGCAGGGTCGCGCCGGTCCGCCGGCACAGCTCCTGCCACGGGATGAGGTTCGCGTGGTGCTCCAGCTCGGTGACCACGATCTCGTCACCGGGGCCGAGCGCGAACCGCTCGGAGGCGGCGTCGAGCCCGGTCCGGACCGGCGTTGCCGAGGCCGTAGGCGACCAGGTTGACGCCCTCGGTCGCGTTCTTGACGAACACGACCTCGTCGTCGTTCGCACCGACGAACGCCGCGATGCGTGCCCGGGCGGACTCGTAGGCGTCGGTGGCCTCCTCGGCGAGCTGGTGCGCGACCCGGTGGACGGCAGCGTTGTGCCGCTCCAGGAACGTGCGCTCGGCGTCGAGCACCTGGCGCGGCCGCTGGGAGGTCGCGCCGGAGTCGAGGTAGACCAGCGGCTTCTCCTCGCGCACGGTGCGCGCGAGGATCGGGAAGTCCGCCCGGATCCGGGCCACGGCGTCGGCGTCCAGGCCGGCCGTGGTTCCGGTTCCGTGGGTGAGGGTCATGTCAGGCCGATGCCTTCTGGCGCAGCCTTCTTGTCGCTGCACTCGCCTGGGTGAACCGGACGTAGCCGTTCTTCTCGAGCTCGTCGGCCAGCTCCGGGCCGCCGGACTCGACGACGCGGCCGCCGGCGAACACGTGCACGCGGTCCGGCTTGATGTGGTTCAGGATCCGCGTGTAGTGCGTGATCAGCAGGACGCCGGTCTCGCCGCTCGGAGCGGTACCGGTTCACGCCCTCGGACACGACGCGCAGGGCGTCGACGTCGAGGCCGGAGTCGGTCTCGTCGAGCACGGCGAACTTCGGTTCAGCAGCTCGAGCTGGAGCACCTCGTGGCGCTTCTTCTCACCGCCGGAGAAGCCCTCGTTGACCGAGCGGTCGGCGAACTCCGGGGAGATGTCGAGGCCGGCCATGGCCTCCTTGACCTCCTTGACCCAGGTCCGCAGCTTCGGCGCCTCGCCGCGGGTGGCGGTGGCCGCCGAGCGCAGGAAGTTCGCCATCGACACGCCCGGGACCTCGACGGGGTACTGCATGGCCAGGAACAGCCCGGCCCGCGCCCGCTCGTCGACCGACATCTCCAGGACGTTCTCGCCGTCCAGGAGCACCTCGCCGCCGGTGACGGTGTACTTCGGGTGCCCGGCGATGGCGTAGGCCAGTGTGGACTTGCCGGAGCCGTTCGGCCCCATGATCGCGTGCGTCTCGCCCGCGCGGACGGTGAGGTTCACACCGCGCAGGATCTCCTTGGGACCGTCCTCGGCCGTCTCGACCGAGGCGTGCAGGTCCTTGATCTCCAGAGTGGACATCGGTGGTGGTCGCTCCGTATTCGGGAAAGGGTGTGGGATCAGACGCCGGTCAGGGCGAGCTCGGCCTCGACGGCCGCTTCCAGTCGCTCCTTGAGCTCCGGCAGCGTGATCTTGTTCAGGACCTCGCCGAAGAACCCGCGGACGACGAGGCGGCGGGCCTGGTCTCGGGGATGCCGCGGCTGCGCAGGTAGAACAGCTGCTCGTCGTCGAACCGGCGGTGGCGCTGGCGTGGCCGCGCTCACGATCTCGCCGGTCTCGATCTCCAGGTTGGGCACGGAGTCGGCGCGGCAGTGCTCGGTGAGCACCAGGTTCCGGTTGAACTCGAAGGTCTCGGTGTTCTCGGCGGCGGCCCGGATCAGCACGTCGCCGATCCACACCACGTGCGAGGAGTCCTTCGTGAGGCTCTGCAGCGCGTTCTTGTAGAGCACGTTGCTCTTGCAGTTCGGCACCGCGTGGTCCACCAGCAGCCGCTGCTCAGGTGCTGGCCGGCGTCGGTGAACCCGAGCCGATGAGCTCCGCGTCGCCGCCGGGGCCGGCGTAGCGCACGGTCGAGGAGACCCGGACCAGGTCGCCGCCCAGCTGGACGGTGGTCCCGCGCAGCGTGGCGTCGCGGCCCGACGAGTAGTGCTCGGCGCCCACGTGCACGGCGTCGTCGGCCCACTCCTCGGTGACGACCAGGGTGAGGTGCGAGCCGTCCGCGAGCACGACCTCGGTGTTGTCGGCCAGCACGCCCGAGCCCCGGTGCACGACGACGACCGTCGCCTGCGTGTGCGGGGTGGTGCGGATGTGCAGGTGACCGGCCGCGGAGACGCCCTCGCCGGGGCCGTCCACGGTGATCGTGACCGGCTCCACCTTCTCGCCGTCCAGGGTCACGACGGTGGCCTCGGCGAAGCCGGACCACGCGGCGGCGGCGACCCGGTCGAAGGGCGTGCCGCCCTCACCGAGACGGGCGTCGTCGCGGCCGACGGTCTCCACCGTGACCCCCGCGGCCTCGGTGACCGTGACCGGGCGTGCCCTGCAGGTCGGCCGACCCGTCGTGCAGGCCCTTGAGGCGCGCAGCGGGGTGAACCGCCAGTTCTCCTCGCGGCCCCGGGGACCTCGAACGCCTCCACGTCGAAGGACTGGAAGCGCTCGCCGGCCGAGGCGATCGGGACCTCGCCCTGCCCCTCCTTGGCGCCCTCAGCTCGGGCGCGAGGCCGGCAACGTCACTCGTCGTCATCCGACGGAACCCTCCATCTGCAGCTCGATCAGCCGGTTCAGCTCCAGCGCGTACTCCATCGGCAGCTCGCGCGCGATGGGCTCGACGAACCCGCGCACGACCATGGCCATGGCCTCGTCCTCGGTCAGACCGCGGCTCATCAGGTAGAAGAGCTGGTCGTCGGAGACCTTGGAGACGGTGGCCTCGTGCCCCATCGACACGTCGTCGTTGCGGATGTCGACGTAGGGGTAGGTGTCGGAGCGGAGATCGTGTCGACCAGCAGCGCGTCGCACTTCACCGTGGACGGGAGTTGCGTGCGCGCGGGTTGACCTGGACCAGGCCGCGGTAGGACGTACGGCCGCCGCCGCGCGCCACCGACTTCGACACGATCGTCGAGGAGGTGTTGGGCGCGAGGTGGACCATCTTGGCGCCGGCGTCCTGGTGCTGGCCCTCGCCCGCGAACGCGATCGAGAGGACCTCGCCCTTGGCGTGCTCGCCCATCAGCCACACGGCCGGGTACTTCATGGTCACCTTGGAGCCGAGGTTGCCGTCGACCCACTCCATGGTCGCGCCCTCCTCGGCCTTGGCGCGCTTGGTGACCAGGTTGTAGACGTTGTTCGACCAGTTCTGGATCGTGGTGTAGCGGCAGCGGCCGCCCTTCTTGACCACGATCTCGACGACGGCCGAGTGCAGCGAGTCGGTCTTGTAGATCGCGCGGTACAGCCCTCGACGTAGTGCACGTAGGCACCCTCGTCGACGATGATCAGCGTCCGCTCGAACTGGCCCATGTTCTCGGTGTTGATCCGGAAGTAGGCCTGCAGCGGGATGTCGACGTGCACACCCGGCGGGACGTAGATGAACGAACCGCCGGACCAGACCGCGGAGTTCAGGGCGGAGAACTTGTTGTCACCGGACGGGATGACCGAGCCGAAGTACTCCCGGAACAGCTCCGGTGCTCCTTCAGCGCGGTGTCGGTGTCCAGGAAGATGACGCCCTGCTGCTCGAGGTCCTCGCGGATCGAGTGGTAGACGACCTCGGACTCGTACTGCGCGGCGACACCGGAGACCAGGCGGGCCTTCTCGGCCTCGGGGATCCCCAGCTTGTCGTAGGTGTTCTTGATGTCCTCGGGCAGGTCCTCCCAGGTGGCGGCCTGCTTCTCCGAGGAGCGCACGAAGTACTTGATGTTGTCGAAGTCGATCCCGGACAGGTCGGAGCCCCAGCGCGGCATCGGCTTCTTGCCGAAGATGTCGAGCGCCTTCTGCCGGAATTCCAGCATCCACTCGGGCTCGTTCTTCAGGCGGGAGATGTCGGCGACGACGTCGGAGGACAGGCCACGCTTCGCGATGGAGCCCGCCTCGTCGGAGTCGGCCCAGCCGAAGTCGTACCGGCCGAGCGCCGCGATCGTCTCCTCCTGCGTGAGCTCGGTGCGCACATCAGGAGTGGTCGTCATAAGGACTGCCTCCCTTTCGGGGACCGTGGTGGTGGGAGCTGCGCGGTACCCGCGGCTCCCCTGTCCCGTACCCGCGCGAGGAGTTCGGGATCCTCGAGCGGCACGTGTGTGGTGCACGCGGCGTCGCCGCGGGCGATCGTGGCCAACCGCTGCACGTGCGTGCCCAGCAGATCGGCGAAGGCACGCGTCTCGGCCTCGCAGAGCTCCGGGAACTCGGTGGCCACGTGGGCGACCGGGCAGTGGTGCTGGCACAGCTGCACCCCGAACCCGCCGCGCCGGGTCTGTGCGGCGTAGCCGCGGGCGCTGAGCACCCGGGCGAGCGCCTCGACCCGCTCCGCGGGCTCCGCCGGAGCGGTCACCGCGTCGAGGTCGGACCCGAGCAGCTCGCGCACCCGGTGCCGGGCGAAGGCGTCGACCGCCTCCTCCCCCGCCGTGTCGGCGAGGAAGCGCAGAGCCTGGGTGGCCAGGTCGTCGTACCCGTGCCCGAACCGGACCCGGCCCGTGTCGGTGAGCAGGTACTCCCGGGCCGGACGACCCCGGCCCCGCGGCCGGGCGGACCGGGCCGGGGCCCGGGCCTCCGCCTCGCCGTCGACGATCAGCGCGTCGAGGTGCCGGCGCACGGCGGCCTCGGTGAGCTCCAGCTCGGCCGCCACGACGGCGGCCGTGACCGGACCCTGCTCCATGAGCACCCGCGCCACGAGGGCACGGGTACCCGTCCCGGATCCGGCGGGCACCACGGCGTCGCCCGCGACGCCGTGCCCGCAGGCAGGGTCGTCGAGGCGCCGCGGCGCTGTCCGGTCCGTTTTCACAACACCAGTGTTGCGTATATCGGTCGGCACGGCAAAACAGGCCCCCCGCCGCGGTGACCGGGCTCACTCCACCCGCAGGTGAGGGCCGGTACCGGACCCCCCGCGACGGCACCACTAGCCTCTTCTCCCATGGTGACGCCCGAGGTCGCCCCGCCCGGGCGCGACGACCCCCCGACGCGTGCGGCGCCGTCCGATCCCCCAGCCGCACCGCCGTCGACCGGCCACCGGGCCCGGCGCGGCCTGCGCGAGCAGGCCCGGATCGCGCGGATCCTCAGCCTGACCGGCGCGCTCCTGATGGGGATCAGCGCACTGGGTTCCGGGGCGTTCCCGTGCCGAACCCGCTGAACGGGCTGCGCGTGATCGGGCTGCCCGCACGCAACGTCACCCTGGCCATCGCCGTCACCTACGCGGGCCTGCTGATGGTGGTCACCGCCTGGCTGTGGATCGCCCGGATGCTCACGACCCGCGGGGCGCGGCACCCCGCGCCCGAGCGTCGCGAGCTCGGCCGCACCGCGATCCTGTGGGGGGTGCCGCTGGCCCTGGCGCCGCCAATGTTCTCCAAGGACATCTACAGCTACCTCGCCCAGAGCGCGACGCTCGCCCGCGGGATCGACCCGTACTCGATCGGCCCGGCGCAGGCGCTCGGCATCGACGGCCCGCTGGTGCGCGGCATCCCCACGGTCTGGCGCGACACTCCGGCGCCCTACGGCCCGCTGTTCCTCGGCCTGGGGCGCGGGATCACCGCGCTGTCCGGGGACAACGTCGTCCTCGGGATCCTCGAACACCGGCTGCTGGCGCTCGCCGGGGTCGCCCTGCTGGTGTGGGTGCTGCCGCGGCTCGCGTCGCGCTTCGACCTCGACGCCGGGCTGGTCCTGTGGCTCGGCGCGGCGAACCCGCTGGTGCTGTTCCACATGGTCAGCGGCATCCACAACGAGTCGATCATGCTGCCGCTGATGCTGCTCGGGCTCTGGGTGATGCTCGGCCGCGACGACACCGTGCAGCCCTGGTGGCGGATCACCGCCGGCGCCGCGCTGATCGTCGCCGCCGCCTCGGTGAAGCTCCCCGCGCTGCTCGCACTGGGGTTCGTCGGCGTGTACCTGGTCCGCAGGCGCGGCGGCAGGCTCGTCGACTGGGCCGTGACGACCGCGTGGCTGTCCGCGATCGCCGCCGCGGTGCTGACCTTCTTCAGCCTCGCCACCGGGTTGGGCTTCAACTGGGTGCGCGGGCTGTCGGCGCCCAGCGCGCTCTCATCTCCCCCATGTCGATCAGCACCAACCTCGGCCTGCTCGCCGGCCAGGTCGGCAGGCTCGCCGGGCTCGGTGACCACCTCGACACCACGATGGGCCTGATGCGCAGCCTGTTCGTGCTGCCGATCGTGGTCATCGTCGTCGCCCTGCTGCTGGGCTGCCTGCGCGGCACGATCGACCCGGTCACCGGCACCGGGCTCGGGCTCGGCGCGGTCGTGCTGCTCGGCCCGGTCGTGCACCCCTGGTACCTGTTCTGGGCCCTGCTGCCGCTGGTCGTCACCCGGGCCATGCCGTTCTACCGCCGCGGCCTGCTGTTGCTGTCTGTGGTGCTGGCCCTGGTCGTGCCGCCCACCGGCGCCGACTTCTTCTTCCGCGGATTCCAGCTGCCGCTGGCGATCACCGCGGGCGCGGTCATGTACGCCCTCGCGCTGTACGTGGTCGCGCGGCTGATCCGCGCCCCCGGCGACGCGGCCGCCGACGGCCCCGGCGGCCCCGACCACCCCGACGACGCCGACGGCTCCGACAACACCGGCGCGGCAGCCACCCCGGGCGACGCCCCCGCCGGGACCCGCGCGGCCTCGGACACGGAGCCCGTCCGGTGAGCGCCGCCCTGGAGATCCGCGGCCTCGTCGTGCGCTACGGCACCACGACCGCCGTCGACGGGATCGACCTCGACCTGGCCCGCGGCGAGGTCCTCGCCCTGCTCGGCCCGAACGGCGCCGGCAAGTCCTCGACCGTCGAGGTGTGCACCGGCTTCCGGACGCCCTCGGCCGGGCGGGTGCGGGTGCTCGGCCACGACCCGGCCGACGAGACCGTCCGCCCCCGCGTGGGCGTCATGCCGCAGGGCGGCGGCGCGTACCCGGCCGTGCGGACCGGGGAGATGCTGCACCTGGTCGCCGACTGCGCCGCGCACCCGCTCGACGTGGACATGCTCCTCGACGTGCTCGGGCTACGACCGCGGGCGGGCACGCCGTACAAGCGGCTCTCCGGCGGGGAGCAGCAGCGCCTGGCGCTGGCCTGCGCCGTCGTCGGGCGCCCGGAGCTGGTGTTCCTCGACGAGCCGACCGCCGGTCTCGACCCGCAGGCCCGCCATCTGGTGTGGGACCTGGTGCGGGCGCTGCGCCGCGACGGCGTCGGGGTGCTGTTGACCACCCACCTGATGGACGAGGCCGAACAGCTCGCCGACGACGTCGTGATCATCGACCACGGCCGGGTCGTGGCGCACGGCTCGCCGGCGCAGCTGACCGCGGGCGACCAGACCGAGCTGCGCTTCCGGGCCCGGCCGGGGATGGACGTCGACGGTCTGGACGCCCGGCTGCCCGCCGGCTACGCCAGCTGCGAGACCTCCCCCGGCCGCTACCGGGTCCGCGGCCGGATCGACCCGGCCGCGCTCGCCGCCATCACCTCGTGGTGTGCCGACCAGGGCGTGCTCGCCGACGACGTCCAGGTCGTGCGCCGCAGCCTGGAGGACGTCTTCCTCGACCTCACTGGACGGGAGCTGCGCTCGTGAGGACCCCGCCGACGGCCCCGCCGTTCCCCGACGGCATGTTCACCCCCGCGCCCGGCCGCGGACGTGCGCTGACGATGCTGCGGGCCCAGGGCGGCCTGGAGACCCGGCTCGCACTGCGCAACGCCGAACAGGTGCTGTTGACCCTGCTCATCCCGGCGGCCCTGCTGGCCGGGCTCACGCTCGTCCCGGCGGTGCCCGCCCCGGAGCCGCGGGTGGCGTGGCTGTTCGCCGCCATGCTGGCGCTGGCCGTGATGAGTTCGGCGTTCACCAGCCAGGCCATCGCGCTCGGCTTCGACCGCCGCTACGGCGCGCTGCGCAGGCTCGCCGCGACGGCGCTGCCCCGCTGGCTGCTGGTGTGCGGGCGGCTGACCGCGGTCGCCGCCGTCGTCGTGATCCAGGTGGTGCTGCTCGGCGTGCTCGCCGCACTGCTGGGCTGGTCCCCGGCCGGGGCCCGGCTCGACGGCGCCGCGCTGGCCGTGCTGCTCGGCGCTGCCGCGTTCGGGGCGCTGGGCATCCTGCTGGGCGGGACGCTGCGGGCGGAGATCGTACTCGCCGTCGCCAACCTGGTGTGGTTCGCGCTGCTGCTGGCGGGCGGGATCGTGGTGCCGGTCGCGGACCTGCCGGGACCGCTGGCGGCGATCGCCCCGTGGCTCCCGTCCGGGGCGCTGGCCGAGGCGCTGCGGTCGGCGCTCGGCGCGGGTGAGTTCCCGTCGGCCGGGCCGCTGCTGGTGCTCACCGGGTGGGCCGTCGTCGCCGGGGTGGCCGCGTCGCGGCTGGTGCGCTGGACCTGAGCCGCATCTTCTACGATGCGTAGTGTGCTGTCGTCGCGCGTGCCCTCCACCCCGCCGGTACTGATGCGCCGGCTCACGATCGCGAACCTCGGCGCCCAGATCGGGATCGGGGTGACCGGATCGGTCGTGCGGGTCACCGGCTCGGGGCTCGGCTGCTCGACCTGGCCGCAGTGCGAGCCGGGCAGCATGATCCCGGTCGACCACGCCGAGATCGCGCCGCTGCACATGTGGATCGAGTTCTCCAACCGGCTGCTCGGCATCCTGGTCGTGCTGTTCGCCGGCGCCGCGCTGCTCGGGGCCCTGTTCACCCGGCCCCGCAGGCGCCGCCTCACCGCGCTCGCGCTGGCCATGCCGCTCGGCGTCGTCGCGCAGGCCGTCATCGGCGGCATCACGGTGCTCCTCGGGCTGGCCTGGTGGACGGTGATGCTCCACTTCCTCGCCTCGATGGTGCTGGTCTGGTTCTCGGTGCTGTTCGTCGGCGCGGCGACCGAGGCCGACGGCCCGGCGACCCGCACCGTGCCCGCCGTCGGGCGCGGGCTGGTGCTGTTCTCCACCGCGGTGCTCGCGGTGCTGCTCGTCGCCGGGACGCTGGTCACCGCGGCGGGTCCGCACGGCGGCGACCCGGAGACCCCGCGCCTGGACGTGCCGATCCCCGCACTCGCGCAGCTGCACGTCGACACCCTGTTCCTCTACCTCGGGACCCTGGTCGGGCTCGGGTTCCTGCTGCGCGCGGTGTCCGCCCCGCAGGCGCTGCAGCGCCGCTTCCGGGTGCTCGTCGTGGTCGTCCTCGCCCAGGGCGCGCTCGGCGGGGTCCAGTACGCCCTCGGGGTGCCGGAGCTGCTGGTGTCGCTGCACGTGCTCGGCGCCGGGCTGACCGCCGCCGCGGCCGCCTGGGTGTGGGCCGGGACCGCGACCCGGCCGGCCGCCGTCGACCCCCGCGCCACCCCGACCGGTGACCCGGCGGACACCGCCCCGGAGCCCGCCGCCGCGTCGGCCTGAGCCGGCACGGGTACGTCCGGACGACGTGCTGCGCGACCCGCTGCCGACCGACGGTCTCGTCGCGCGCACCGGGCGCGCGGCGGACCGTCTCCCGGATGCTGCGCCGCGACGCGTGCGGGCATGATCGGGCCCGGCAACAGCCGCGAGCGACGAGGAGGACACATGCGTGCGGTACGGGTGCGGGAGCCCGGCGGGTCCGAGGTGCTGGAGGTCGTCGACACCGACGCCCCGGTCCCGGGTCCGGGCGAGGTGCTGGTGGAGGTTGCCGCGGCCGGCGTGAACTTCATCGACACCTACCAGCGCGAGGGCATCTACCCGATGCCGACGCCCTACGTCGCGGGGCTGGAGGGCGCGGGCCGGGTCACCGCGCTGGGCCCGGACGTCGACGGCGTCGCGGTCGGGGACCGGATCGCCTGGGCCAACACCCTGGGCAGCTACGCCGAGCAGGTCGCCGTGCCGTGGGCGAAGGCCGTCCCGGTGCCCGACGGCGTCGCCGACGACGTCGCGGTCGGCGCGGCGCTGCAGGGCATGACCGCGCACTTCCTGGTCACCGACTGCTTCCCGCTGCGCGGCGGGGAGACGATCCTGCTGCACGCCGCGGCCGGGGGCGTCGGGCTGCTGCTCACCCAGCTGGCCGTCGCGAAGGGCGCCCGGGTGATCGCCACGACGTCGACGCCGGAGAAGGCCGAGCTGGCCCGCGGGGCCGGCGCCGACGAGGTGATCGACTACACCGCGGTCGACGACCTGGACGCCGCCGTCCGCGACCTCACCGGCGGCGAGGGCGTGCACGCGGCGTTCGACTCGGTCGGGCGCAGCACGTTCGACGCGAGCCTGGCCTCGGTGCGCCGTCGCGGCACGCTGGTGCTCTACGGCGCCGCGTCCGGCCCGGTCGAGCCGTTCGACCCGCAGCGGCTCAACGCGGCGGGGTCGCTGTACCTGACCCGCCCGAAGCTGTTCGACTACATCGCCACCACCGACGAGCTGCGCGCCCGCGCGGCGGCCGTGTACGGCGAGGTCGCCGCGGGCCGCCTCGGCGTACGGATCGGGCACCGCTACGGCCTGGCGGACGCCCGCACCGCCCACGACGACCTGCAGGGCCGCCGCACCACCGGCAAGGTGCTGCTCGTCCCCTGACGAGGCGCCACGGGGGTCGGTCCGCCGCGCTGCGTGCGGTAGAACCGACGGCGTGACCGACACCCCGTTCCACGACCTCGACGCCTACGTCGCACTCCCCCGCCTCGGCGGGCTCACCCTGTCCCCCGACGGGCAGCGCCTGGTCACCGGCGTCGCCGAACTCGACGCCGACGGCACCCGCTACCGGACCGCCCTGTGGGAGATCGACCCCGCGGGGGACGCCCCGGCGCGGCGGCTGACCCGGGGCGCGGCCGGCGAGTCCGGGCCGGTCTTCCCCCACCCCGACGGCGACCTGCTGTTCCGGTCCGCCCGCCCCGACCCCGACGCCACCGGGGAGACCGAGCCGCCGACCTCGCTGTGGCGCCTCCCGGCGGCCGGGGGCGAGGCCGAGCCCGCCGGGGCGCGGCCCGGCGGGATCTCCGCGGTCGCCGTCGCCGCCGACGCGGGGACGGTCGTCGTGTCCTCCCCCACGCTGCCCGGTGCCACCACGACCGAGGAAGACGAGCAGCGCCGCAGCGCGCGCACCGAGGGCAAGGTCACCGCGATCCTGCACACCGGCTACCCGGTGCGGCACTGGGACCACGACCTCGGACCGGCCGAGGAACGGCTGCTCCTGGCCACCCCCGGGGAGACGGACCCGTGGCGGGACCTCACCCCGGCGCCGGGCCGCGCGCTGGACGAGACCGCGTTCGACGTGTCCCCCGACGGCGGCTCGGTGGTGACCGGTTGGTACCGCGCGCACGGCCACGGCACCTGGCGGCCGGGTCTGCTCGTGGTCGACACCGCGACCGGGGAGCACCGCGACCTCACCGACGACGACGGCCACGAGTACGCCGCGCCCCGGATCAGCCCGGACGGGCGGACCGTCGTCGCGCTGCGCGAACGCGTCTCCACCCCGGAGGTCGCGCCGCGGACCGAGCTGGTCCTGGTCCCGCTCGCCGGTGGCGCACCGCGCCCGGTGGCACCGGGCTGGGACCGGTGGCCCACCGCGGCGCGCTGGACCCGCGACGGGTCCGCGCTGGTGGTCACCGCCGACGAGAACGGCCGCGGCCCGCTGTTCCGGATCGAGCTGGGCGCGACCGGGGAGGACGACACCGTCACCCGGCTGACCGGCGACCACGGCACCTACTCCGACCCGTGCCCGTCGCCGGACGGGCGGTGGGTCTACGCACTGCGCCACGCCTACGACGCGCCCCCCGCCCCGGTCCGGATCCCCGCCGACGGCCACGACGCCGTCCCGGAGTACCTGCCCGCGCCCGCCGCGGCGCCGGCACTGCCCGGTTCGCTGACCGAGCTGGAGACCACCGCCGCCGACGGCACCCGGGTCCGCGCCTGGCTGGTCCTGCCCGAGGGTGCCGACGCCGAGCACCCGGCCCCGCTGCTGCTGTGGATCCACGGGGGCCCGCTGGCCAGCTGGAACGCCTGGTCATGGCGGTGGAACCCGTGGCTGATGGCCGCACGCGGCTGGGCCGTGCTGCTGCCCGACCCGGCCCTGTCGACCGGCTACGGCCAGGACTTCGTCCAGCGCGGCTGGGGTGCCTGGGGCGGCGCGCCGTTCACCGACCTGATGGCCGCCACCGACGCCGCGACCGCCCGGCCCGACATCGACGACACCCGCACCGCGGCGATGGGCGGCTCCTTCGGCGGCTACATGGCCAACTGGGTCGCCGGGCACACCGACCGGTTCGCCGCGATCGTCACCCACGCCAGCCTGTGGGCGCTCGACCAGTTCGGGCCGACGACCGACCACGCCGAGTACTGGCTGACCGAGATGACCCCGACGATGGCGCAGGCCAACAGCCCCCACCGGCACGCCGACGCGATCGTCACCCCGATGCTGGTGATCCACGGCGACCGCGACTACCGGGTGCCGATCGGCGAGGGGCTGCGGCTGTGGTGGGACTGGTGCCCCGGCAGGCCGACCCGGAGGCCAACCCGCACCGGTTCCTGTACTTCCCCGACGAGAACCACTGGGTCCTCGCCCCGAACCACGCGAAGGTCTGGTACCGCACGGTGTGGGCGTTCCTGGACCACCACGTGCTGGGCACGGAGTGGGAGACCCCGGACCTGTTGCGCTGACCGGCCGCCGCCCCGGCGGGCTGCCGGTCCGGGCTCAGAACAGGACCGGCAGCCCCAGCGCGGCGTCGACGGCGATCGCCGCGAACAGCACGCACAGGTAGATGTTCGACAGGTGGAACAGCGGCATCGGGGAGATCTCGCCGCCGGACTTCACCTGGTGGTGCAGCCGGTGCGCACGGAACACGAAGTAGGCCCCGCCGAGCAGCGCCACCGCGAGGTACACCCACGACGTCACCGGCAGCAGGAGCAGGCTCCAGGCCACCATCACCCAGCTGTAGACCACGATCCGCACCGACACCGCGGGGCGCGGGCGCGACGACCGGGAGCATCGGCACCCCGGCGGCGGCGTAGTCCTCGCGGTAGCGCATCGCCAGCGCCCAGAAGTGCGGCGGCGTCCAGAAGAAGATCACACCGAACATGACCAGCGCGGGCCACTCGACGGTGCCGGTCACCGCGGCCCAGCCGATCACCACCGGCATGCAGCCCGCGGCACCGCCCACACGATGTTCTGCGAGGTCCGCCGCTTGAGCAGCATCGTGTAGACGAGCACGTAGAACGCGATCGCGGCCAGCGACAGCACCGCGGCGAGCCAGTTCGTGGTCAGGCCCAGCCACACCGAGCTCAGCGCGGCCAGGACCAGGCCGAACACCAGCGCGTTGCGGGTGGGGACCTGTCCCCGCGCCAGCGGACGGCGGGCGGTGCGCGCCATCTTCTGGTCGATGTCGGCGTCGACGACGCAGTTCAGCGCGTGCGCCGCGGCGGCGGCCATCGCGCCACCGACCAGGGTGGCCGCGATCAGCAGCAGCGACGGAACGCCGCGCTGGGCCAGGAACATGGCGGGCACGGTGACGACGAGCAGCTGCTCGATGATCCGCGTCTTGGTGAGGCCCAGATAGGCCGCCACCGTGGCGCGGACGCGGGCGAGGCGCCCGGTCGGTGCCGCCGGGACCACCACGGTCGTGGCGGGGGGCGTCGCCGCCGGCGCGGCGTCCGGTCCGGCCGGGACGTGCTCGGCCGGCACTCCGGCCTCGTCGGCCCGGCTCCGCCCTGACGCGGGTGCGCTCACCTGTTCGTACCTCGCTCGGTTCGACGTAGTGATCCCGTGCCGCGCCGCCCGAGGGGCCGCACCGGCTCGGTGCCGTGGACACCGGGTGGGTAGCCGCGGTGGCGACCTCCCTAGTTCTACAGCGCGTCGATGCTAACCGGTGGCATGCGTCGCGGGCCCGCCGGTACACCGACCTCGGCGCCCCGGTCCGCCGAACGCCACGAGGCGCAAAGCCGCAGGCCGCGGGCGTGAGCAGTAGGGTGTTCCGGGTCGGGGCGGCGAGGATGCCGCCAGGTGGTCCGGGTCACCACGACACCCGCCGACGTCGCCGCCACCGCAGTGGCCGCGACCACCGGGCGGACCTCGGGATCCACCACCGGCAGACCGACGATCGTCGACGCGAGTACAGGAGCCATCGCCTTGTCCGAGACCGCTACGTCCCCCCACGCCGGGGACAGCGCCGTCGCCGCGCTCACCCGCGCGCACGTCCCCCGACGACTGGACCGACCTCGAACGCAGGGCCGTGGACACCATCCGTGTACTGGCCGCGGACGCGGTCCAGAAGTGCGGCAGCGGACACCCCGGCACCGCGATGAGCCTGGCCCCGCTGGCGTACACGCTGTTCCAGCGCGTCATGCGCCACGACCCGGCCGACCCGGACTGGATGGGCCGCGACCGGTTCGTGCTCTCCGCGGGCCACTCCAGCCTCACCCTCTACATCCAGCTGTACCTGGCCGGCTACGGCCTGGAGCGCGAGGACCTCGAGAGCCTCCGCACGTGGGGCTCGCTCACCCCGGGCCACCCGGAGTGGGGCCACACCCGCGGCGTCGAGATGACCACCGGCCCGCTGGGCCAGGGGCTGTCCTCGGCCGTCGGGATGGCGATCGCCGCCCGTCGCGAGCGCGGCCTGTTCGACCCGGACGCCCCCGAGGGGTCCTCGCCGTTCGACCACCAGATCTACGTGATCGCCTCCGACGGCGACATCGAGGAGGGCGTCACCTCCGAGGCGTCGTCGCTGGCCGGCCGCCAGGAGCTCGGCAACCTCACGGTGATCTACGACGCGAACGAGATCTCCATCGAGGACGACACCAACATCGCGTTCAACGAGGACACCGCGAAGCGGTACGAGGCCTACGGCTGGCACGTGCAGGTCGTCGAGGGCGGCGAGAACGTCACCGGCATCCTCGCCGCGCTCGAGGCCGCGAAGGCCGAGACCGGCCGTCCGTCGATCATCGTGCTCAAGACCGTGATCGGCTACCCGTCGCCGAACAAGATGAACACCGGTGCCGCGCACGGCTCGGCGCTCGGTGACGACGAGGTCCGCGAGGTCAAGAAGGTCCTCGGGTTCGACCCGGACCAGGACTTCGAGGTCGACGCCGACGTCCTCGCCCACACCCGGGCCGTCGGCGAGCGGTCCCGCGCCGCGCACGACACCTGGCAGGGCACCTTCGACGAGTGGGCGCAGCGCGAGCCGCAGCGCAAGCAGCTGCTGGACCGGCTGCTCGCGAAGGAGCTCCCCGAGGGCTGGGCGGACGCGCTGCCGCACTTCGACACCGACGAGAAGGGCCTCGCGACCCGTAAGGCCTCCGGCACCGTGCTCGGCGCGCTGGCCGAGGTGCTGCCGGAGCTGTGGGGCGGCTCGGCCGACCTCGCGGAGTCGAACAACACCACGATGAAGGGCGTCGACTCGTTCGGCCCGAAGTCGGCCTCGACCGGCATGTGGACGACCTCCCCGTACGGCCGCACGCTGCACTTCGGTGTCCGCGAGCACGCGATGGGCGCGGTCCTCAACGGCATCGCCCTGCACGGCCCGACCCGCGCCTACGGCGGCACCTTCCTGGTGTTCTCCGACTACATGCGCCCGGCGGTCCGCCTCGCCGCCCTGATGAAGACCAACCCGATCTACGTGTGGACGCACGACTCGATCGGTCTGGGCGAGGACGGCCCGACCCACCAGCCGATCGAGCACCTGGCCGCGCTGCGCGCGATCCCGGGCCTGTCGGTGGTCCGCCCCGGTGACGCCAACGAGACCGTCTACGCCTGGAAGGCGGCGCTGGAGCGCCCGTCGGACGGGCCGATCGGGTTCGCGCTGACCCGCCAGAACGTGCCGACCCTGCCCGGCACCTCCGCCGAGGGCGTCGCGCGCGGCGGCTACGTGCTGTCCGACGCCTCGACCGGCGTCCCGCAGGTCGTGATCGTCGCCACCGGCTCCGAGCTGCACCTCGCGGTCGAGGCGCGGAAGAAGCTGGAGGCCGACGGCGTCGGTACCCGTGTGGTGTCCATGCCGTGCGTCGAGTGGTTCGACGCCCAGGACGAGGCCTACCGCGAGTCGGTCCTGCCGTCCGCGGTGCGGGCCAGGGTCTCGGTCGAGGCCGGGATCGCGATGCCGTGGCGCGGCATCGTCGGCGACGCCGGGCGATCGGTGTCCATCGAGCACTTCGGCGCCAGCGCCGACGCCGCCACCCTGTTCGAGAAGTTCGGCTTCACCGCCGACACCGTCGCCGACGCCGCGCGGGAGACCCTCGCCGCGACGACGGCGTGAAGGGAGCGAACGTGAGCAACGACCGACTGGCCGCACTCTCCGCGGCCGGAGTCTCCATCTGGCTCGACGACCTGTCCCGCGAACGGCTGACCTCGGGCAACCTGGCCGAGCTCATCGAGGACAAGCACGTCGTCGGGGTCACCACCAACCCGACGATCTTCGCGGGCGCGCTGTCCGACGGCGCCGCCTACGACGCCCAGGTCCGCGAGCTGGCCGCGCGCGGCGCCGACGTCGACACCGCGATCCGCGAGATCACCGTCGCCGACGTGCAGCAGGCCTGCGACGTGTTCTCCGGTGTCTTCGAGCGCACCGGCGGCGTCGACGGCCGGGTCTCGCTGGAGGTGGACCCGCGGCTGGCGCACGACACCGAGGGCACCGCCGCCCAGGCGAGCGAGCTGTCCAAGGCCGTCGACCGGCCGAACCTGCTGGTGAAGATCCCGGCGACCGAGGAGGGCCTGCCGGCCATTACCCGGGCGACCGCCGAGGGCATCAGCGTGAACGTGACGCTGATCTTCTCCGTCGAGCGCTACAAGCTCGTGATGGACGCCTACCTGACCGGCCTGGAGCAGGCCCTGGAGAACGGCCAGGACCTGGCCCGGATCCACTCGGTCGGCTCGTTCTTCGTGTCCCGTGTGGACTCCGAGATCGACAAGCGGCTCGAGGCGATCGGCGGCGAGCAGGCGCTCGGTCTGCGCGGGAAGGCGGCCGTCGCGAACTCGCGGCTGGCCTACGCCGCCTACCGCGACGCGTTCTCCGGCGCCCGCTGGAACGCCCTCGCCGCGAAGGGTGCGCACGCCCAGCGCCCGCTGTGGGCCTCGACCGAGGTGAAGAACCCCGACTACCCGGACACGCTGTACGTGTCCGAGCTGGTCGTGGACAACACCGTCAACACGATGCCGGAGAAGACCCTGCTGGCCTTCGCCGACCACGGCGAGGTGAACGGGGACAAGGTCACCGACACCGCCGGGGCGTCCCAGCAGGTCTTCACCGACCTGGAGGGCCAGGGCATCGACCTCGACGACGTGTTCCTCACCCTGGAGAACGAGGGCGTCGAGAAGTTCGAGAAGTCCTGGACCGAGCTGCAGGACACCGTCCGCGGCCAGCTCGACTCCGCGAAGTAGTTGGACGAGGTCACTCCCGGTGGCGACGGGGCCGACCTCGGCTCCGCCGCCACCGGCGGCCCGGCCGTACCCGCACCCTCCCCGGTGCGGGTACGGCTCGCCGGTGAGCCGTTCGCCGGGGCGGCCCGGCGGATCGCCGCCGAGCTGGCCGGCGAGACCGTCGCCTCCCGGCTCGCCGACGGCGACCCCAGCGTCTGGGGGCCCCGCGCAGCGGGTGCCCCGCCCCGCACCGGCTGGGCCGGGCTCGCCACCCGCAGCCGGCCACTCGTCGGCCAGGTCGCCGCGCTGCGCGAGCGGTTTCGCCGTCGCCGGTGCGCACCGGGTGCTGCTCGTCGGCACGCCCGACGCGGTCGCCGCGGCCCGGGTGGTCGCCGGGACCGCCCCGGACGGGACCCGGCTGACCGCACTGGACTCCGCGGACCCGGTGCAGGTCGCGGAGGCGCTGTCCGGGGAGCTCGCCGAGACCGTCCTCGTCGTCGCCGACGCGGCGGGCACCGACCCGGTCGTCGCGGCCGTCACCCGGGTGGTCGCCGCCGCGATCGCCGAGGAGGTCGGCGCGCAGGCACTCGCCGCGCGCACCGTGCACCTGACCGAGCCCGGCTCGCCGCTGGACGTCCCCGCCGACCCCGGTCCGGTCGTGGTCACCCTCGACGCCGACGTGCCCGGCCGTTTCGGCGTGCTGGGACCGCTCGGGCTGGTCCCCGCTGGGCTCGCCGGAGCGGACGTGCCCGCCGTCCTGGGCGACGCCGTCGCCGCCGAGCGGGCACTGGCCGCCGACGACCCGGACAACCCGGCGCTGCTGCTGGCCGGTGCGCTCGTCGCGGGCCGCGGCTCGCTGCTCGCCCTGCGCGACGTCGAGCGCTCCCCCGCCCTGACCGGCTGGCTGGCCCCGCTGCTCACCGCCGCCGGGCTCACCGTCGTGCCGGTGCCGCCCGACGAGCCGGTCGGCGCGGGCCCCGGCCCCCGCGAGCCCACCGCTCCGCGGGCGTCGTGGACGTGCACGCCGACGGCACCGGGCCGCGGCCCGGGCCGGGCCACGGCGCGGTGCGGCTCGACGCCGGACCGGGGGCCGCGGTCGTGCTGTGGCAGGCCGCCGCGGCGCTGGCCGGGCGGGTGCTCGACACCGACCCGTTCGCGCCCGCCCCACCCGCGCCCGCCGACGGCACCGACCCCGCGCCGTCGTTCGTCGACGGCGGGATCGCGGTGCACGCCGGGGACTGGCTGCCGGCCGGCACCCGCACCGTCGCCGGTGCGCTCGACGCGCTGGCCGCCGTCGCCGACGGGGCACCGGCGGTCGTCTCGGCCTGGCTGGACCCGGAGTCCGACGCCTCGGTCTCGGTGCTGCGCGGGCCACTGGTGGCCCGGCTCGGGCTGCCCGTCGCGTTCGGCTGGGCCCCGGCCTGCCGCAGCGGCGACACCGGTGCACCGGACGTCGCGGTGCACTGTCACCTGACCGGGAACGGATCCGGCGGTGATCTTCCGGGATCCGTCGGCGCGGGCGCCTCGCCGCCCGGCCCGGGACTGGATAGCCTGCACGCGGCACAGGCCCGGGCGGTCATCGACGACCAGCGACGCCGGGGACGTCCGGTGCTGCGGCTGCACCTGACCGACCGGCTCGCCGGGCTGGTCACCCTGGCCAGGGCCGTGACATCGACACAGACATCGGCACAGTCGTCGACAGAGCCGTGACCCGGTGTCCCGATCACGAGAACACCAGTACTAGGAGGGGCGATGCCCACCGCGAACGGCGGACGGACCAACCCGCTGCGCGACCCCCGTGACAAGCGGCTCCCCCGGATCGCCGGCCCCTGCGGACTGGTGATCTTCGGAGTGACGGGGGACCTGTCACGCAAGAAGCTCATGCCCGCGATCTACGACCTCGCCAACCGGGGACTGCTGCCGCCGGGCTTCGCCCTCACCGGTTTCGCCCGGCGCGACTGGGACAACGAGGACTTCGGCCAGGTCGTCTACGAGGCCGTGCGCGAGCACGCCCGCACCCCGTTCCGGCAGGAGGTGTGGGACCACCTCGCCGAGGGGCTGCGGTTCGTCCAGGGCTCCTTCGACGACGACGCCGCCTTCGACGAGCTGGAGCGCACCGTGCGCGAGCTCGACGAGAAGCGCGGCACCGGCGGCAACCACGCGTTCTACCTGTCGATCCCGCCGGGCGCGTTCCCGGTGGTCTGCAAGCAGCTCGCCCGCTCCGGACTGTCCGCCCAGGAGGACCCGGACGTCTGGCGGCGGGTCGTCATCGAGAAGCCGTTCGGCCACGACCTGACCTCGGCCATCGAGCTCAACGCCATCGTCAACGACGTCTTCCCCGAGGACTCGGTGTTCCGCATCGACCACTACCTCGGCAAGGAGACCGTCCAGAACGTGCTGGCGCTGCGGTTCGCCAACCAGCTGTTCGAGCCGATCTGGAACGCCCAACTACGTCGACCACGTCCAGATCACCATGGCCGAGGACATCGGCCTGGGCGGTCGCGCCGGCTACTACGACGGCATCGGCGCGGCCCGCGACGTCATCCAGAACCACCTGCTGCAGCTGCTCGCGTTCACCGCGATGGAGGAGCCGACGTCGTTCTCCTCCGACGAGCTGCGCGCGGAGAAGATCAAGGTCCTCAAGGCGGTCAAGCTCGCACACCCGCTCGACGCCACCACCGCCCGCGGCCAGTACGAGGGCGGCTGGCAGGGCGGCGAGCAGGTGCCGGGGCTGAAGGAGGAGGAGGGCTTCAACCCCGAGTCCACCACGGAGACCTTCGCCGCGATCACCTGCGAGGTCGAGAACCGCCGCTGGGCAGGGGTGCCGTTCTACCTGCGCACCGGCAAGCGCCTGGGCCGGCGCGTCACCGAGATCGCAGTGGTGTTCAAGCGTGCGCCGCACCTGCCGTTCGACGCGACGATGACCGAGGAGCTGGGGCAGAACGCCCTGGTCATCCGGGTGCAGCCGGACGAGGGCGTCACCATGCGGTTCGGGTCGAAGGTGCCGGGGCAGCCAGATGGAGGTCCGCGACGTCACGATGGACTTCGGCTACGGCAACGCGTTCACCGAGGCGTCCCCGGAGGCCTACGAGCGCCTCATCCTCGACGTGCTGCTGGGCGAGCCGTCGCTGTTCCCGGTGAACGAGGAGGTCGAGCGGTCGTGGGAGATCCTGGACCCGGTGCTGGAGCACTGGGCCGCCGACGAGCGCGGCCCGGGACTCCTACCCCGCGGGGTCCTGGGGTCCGACCTCGGCCGAGGAGATGCTCGCCCGCACCGGACGCCACT
>NZ_JAHLJA010000091.1:0-21158 GCF_020496245.1 Pseudonocardia sp. ICBG601
TCGCCTGCAGGAACTCCGACAGCGTCGCCGCAGAGGTGGTGAACAGGGCGTGGCCCGAGGGGAGGTGAGCTCGAGCTCGATCCGGGTCGGGTCGTCGCTCATCGGCTGCACTCGGACGTCGCCGGTGCCGGCGGAGTCGACCAGGCCGTCGCCGAGCAGATCGCGGGCGAAGACCCAGTCGACCGTGGTGTCGTGGCCGGTCTTGAACGAGGCCTGGACGGCGTAGGGGTCGCGGCTCGTGTAGGACAGTTCGACCTTCACGGGCACGACGGGCGCGTCCGGAGCGATGAGCTCGAACATGGCCGTCGCCCGGATCGTCTTGGACTCGTCGCGCATCGGTGATCCTCTTTCGTGGGGGCGTTGCGTGGGGCGTCAGTGTGGGAACGAGAGAGAAGGCCTCGGGGTGACGGGTTCGATGCGCATGAACGTGGGTCACCGTGGGATGACCCCCGATCGAGTCACAACGGTGTAACTCACCGCGTGCGACGACAGGGCTGAACGGGGCTCGGCGCCGTCCTGGCGTGTGAGCCGCGCAGCGCAGAACGACTACTCTCGTCGGAGTCCGAACCGGAACGGGTGCGGACACCGAACACAGCAATCGTGAGGACAACGCTGGTGGCAGGCATCGCCGATCCGCCGGACCGCCCCGAGCACGGGCGGGCCGCCGGGCCTGCCGCGCGCCGTGATCCGTCACGTCGCGACGACGCCGGGGACGCGCATCTCGTGCAACGGATCGTGTCCGGGACTCGACCGCACTGGGCGAGCTGTACGACCGGTTCGGGCGCCAGGCCTACTCCCTCGCACGCCGCATCTGCGACGACGAGGGTCTCGCCGAGGACGTCGTCCAGGAGGTCTTCCTGGCCTTCTGGTGCGACCCGCCGCGCTTCGACCCGGCCAAGGGCCGGTTCGGCACCTGGCTGTTGACCCTGGTGCACCACAAGTCCGTCGACGCCGTCCGACGGGAGAGCGCCATCCGGCGTCGCACCGTCCCGGCGTCGGAGGACGGCTCGGAGTGGAACGCCCCGCCCGGGCCGGGCGCCGACGAGGGAGCCATCGTCGCGCTGGTCGCGGGCCACGTGCGTGACGCGCTCGATCAGCTGCCCGCCGACCAGCGGAAGGTCCTGGCACTGGCGTACTACGGCGGCTACACGCAACGCGAGGTGGCCGCGATGACAGGGGTGCCGCTGGGCACCGTGAAGTCCCGCATGTTCACCGGGGTGGCCAAGCTCCGGAATCTGCTGGGCCCCGTGGTCGGGGACGCCGGGGCGGACCTGGCGGGAGGGCTGTCGTGAACGACAACGAGGGGAGGCCCTGTCCGATGAACGAGCAGACGGTCGGCTGGGCGCTCCACGCCCTCGAGCCCGACGAGGAGATCGAGGTGCTGCAGCACCTCGAGGGCTGCGACGAGTGCCGTCGGCTCGCCGCCGACGTGGCCGAGACGACCACCGTCCTCGGCGGCGCGGTGCAGCAGGTGGAACCGCCCGCGTCGCTGCGCGACGCGATCCTGGAGCAGGCCCGGAACACCCCGCAGGTCGGACGGGCGGGTGACCGGGCGGTCCCGCGCCACGCGCTGCGCGACGACGTCGCGTCCTCCGGCGCCTCGCCCGAGGGCGGGGCGCGCCCGTCGGGGTCCGAGCGGCCCACCGTCGCCGCGACACGCCCGCCGGCGGGGCCCGGACGCGGCCGCGCCCGGAACGGGTGGCTGCGCCGCCCCGGTCGGGTACTGGTCGCCGCGGCCGTCGCACTCGCGGTGATCGTCAGCGGGGGAGTCGTCGTCGGGCAGATGCGGTCGATGCAGGCCGAGCGTGACGCGAGCCTCGCGCAGGCCCAGGAGATGCGCGACGTACTCTCCGCCATCGCGCAGCCCGGGACCCCGCACGCCTTCCTGTCCCCCGAGCGGGGGGACCGATGGTCGCGGCCGTCGTGATGAAGGACGGACAGCGGGAGGTCATGCCGATGGGGCTCGACCCGAACGAGCCCGCCGACCAGACCTATGTCCTGTGGGGGCTGAACGGGGACGGAACTCCGCGGGCGATCGGCACGTTCGACGTGCGAGCGGGGCAGTCGGGACCGGTATCCGTAGAATCGCCCGACAGCGGGAGCTACGGGACATACGCCGTCTCGCTCGAGCGCGGAAGGGAGGCCCCTCCCGCGCCGACCAAGGTAGTCGCGGCCGGGCAGGTGGAGACCTGAGTACGACGGAGAAGGACGGCATCGGTGTGACGGCGGCCGGGAGCACGACCTCCGGGCGCCGGTACACCGGCGTCCGCAGGAAGTACCGGCGGGCGAAGGTCCGCTACCGTGCGTTCCGGGCGGGGGTGGCCCGCAGCCCGGTGCTGGACCTGACCTACCGCATCACCATGGGGGTCCTCGGCACCGCGATCGTCATCATCGGGATCATCGCGCTGCCCGCGCCGGGTCCCGGCTGGGCGATCATCTTCCTCGGCCTGGGCGTGCTCGCCGCCGAGTTCAGCTGGCCCAGCGGCTCCTGCACTGGGTCCGCGTCCGCTACGACGGCTGGGTCGCCTGGATGGGCCGCCAGAACCGTGTCGTGCAGCTGCTGGTGATGACCTTGATCCTCGGCACGGTCGCGGTCTGCGCGTGGCTGTTCGGGATCTTCGCGACGGTCGGAGGCTGGGTGGGGATCCACTGGGAGTGGCTGCACTCGCCGCTGCTGCCGTTGCTCCAGCCGCCGCCCCCGCCGGTGCCCGTACCCGGATCGGAGCTGGTCACGGGCCCGCGCTGATCCACGGGCGACCCCCGTGAACGGCGGGGGGACGGGCTGTGTAGAGTTGGTTTCACCGCTGAGGGCGATTAGCTCAGGGGGAGAGCGCTTCGTTCACACCGAAGAGGTCACTGGTTCGATCCAGTATCGCCCACAGTCAAACCCCTGGTCAGTTCCTTGTAGTGAGAGAACCGACCAGGGGTTTCGTGTGTTCGATGGGTCCTGCTTGCCCAACTGCCTGACTATTGCTGTTCCCCGGGAACAGGCAGGGCCCCGGCAAAGTCGTGATGGGTGGGTCCTGAGCTGCGGTGATGTGGGGGGTGGGGTGGGTGCGGACACAGGCTTGGCGTGATCATGAGGGTGTCGAATCCTTGCTCACGTCAGGAAGCCTGTGTCCGCAGTGTCAGTGTCTCCGATCGTTGCTGCTCTGGAAGGCCTGGAGGTCGGTCCTGACGCGGGGAGAGCCGCGCCGGTCGGTGAGGCGGCGGGGTTGTCGCTGGTGGAGGCCCTGTCGCGAGTGCCGGACCCGCGGAAACCACGCGGTGTCCGCCACGGTGTCCTCGCGGTGTTGCTACTGGGGGCGTGCGCGGTGTTGGCGGGGGCCCGGTCGTTCACCGCGATCGCCGAGTACGCCCATGACGTCGGCCGCGCCGTGCTGGACGTGCTCGGGGTGGGCGCGGTCGCTCCGCACGAGTCGACCATCCGCCGGGTCCTGCAACGGGTCGACGCCTCGGCGCTGGAGGCGGCGTTGCAGTCCTGGGTGTTGCCCCAGCTCAGAGCGTGTTTGGAAATGGTGGGTGTGTCGGGATGGTCGACACGGCTGGGGTGCTCCATCGTGGTCGGCATGCAGGAACGACCGCGCCGGTACCCCTCGGACACCAGTGATGCCCAGTGGGTGGTGATCGAGCCGTTGTTACCGCCGCTCGCGCGGCGGGGGCGGCCTGTTGCTCATGCTCGTCGGGACGTGCTGGACGCGATCTTGTATGTCGTGCGGACCGGGTGTGCCTGGCGGGCGTTGCCGGTGGACTTCCCGCCCTGGCAGACCGTCTACTGGTACTTCAACCAGTGGGAACAGCAGAAGGTCACCGAGAAGATCCTCCCGGTCGTGCGGGGGCAGTTACGTATCGCCGAGGGCCGTGATCCGGAGCCGAGTGCGGGGATCATCGATTCCCAGTCGGTCAAGGGCGCCGACACCGTCGGCCAGGACTCCCGCGGCTACGACGCCGGGAAGAAGACAGGCGGGCGGAAACGGTTCATCGTGACCGACACCCTCGGTCTGCTGCTGACCACGATGGTGTGCTCGGCCTCGGTACAGGACCGCGACGGCGCCAAGCCGATCCTGCTCAACCTCTACCTGCGCACCAGGGTGCGGTTCGTCTACGCCGACGCCGGCTTCGCCGGGCGACTGCTCGACTGGGCCGCCACGATCCTGCAGACAACGATCGAGATCATCCGCAAGCCACCCGAGCAGCGCGGATTCACCGTCCTCCCACGAAGGTGGGTGGTCGAACGGACCCTGGCCTGGCTCACCGCACACCGACGCCTGGCCCGAGACTACGAACGCCACCCCACCACATCCGAAGCCATGATCCGCTGGGCCGCGATCAACACCATCACCCGCCGCATCGCCCGTGGATACCCCGCCACCCGCCAGCAGAAACACACGACACCCTCAACCCACTAGAATTTCCAAACACGCTCTCAGCGCCCAGCCGGCGGCGGAGGGCACACCCCGGCGAGAACAGCGTCGCGTGCTGGCCTTGGACGGCAAGACCCTGCGCGGCGCCCGCGTCCGTGCCGCCGACGGCAGGGTCTGGCTCCCGCATCTGGTGTCGGTGCTCGACCAGACCAGCGGTGGCGTGCTCGGCCAGGTTCAGGTCGCAGAGAAGGGCAGCGAGATCACCGCGTTCACCGCGCTGCTCGACCCCTCGACCTCGACGATGTACTGGTCACCGCGGACGCTCTGCACACCCAGCGAGCCCACGCCGACTACCTACACCGCCGCGGCGGGCACTACCTGATGACGATCAAAGCGAACCAGCCCACGCTGCTGGCACGGGTACGGGCGCTGCCCTGGACCCAGATCGGCGTCGCTGATCGTCAACGCGGGCGTGGGCACGGCCGCGTCGAGACCCGCACGATCAGCGTGGTCAGCCTGCACCCCTGTCCCGACCTGGGCGCAGAGTTCTTCCCCCACGCATCCCAGGCGATCAAGCTGGTGCGCCGGCGTCGCCCACTGCGGCCTGGCGGGAAGTGGAGAACCGAGACCGCCTACGCGATCACCAGCCTGACCAGCACCGACGCCGATCCAGGACTGCTCGCCCGCTGGATCCGTGGGCACTGGTCGATCGAGAATCGCCTGCACTGGGTCCGTGATGTCTGCTTCGACGAAGACCGCGCCACCGCCCACACCGGTCACGCCCCGCAGGTCATGTCGGCGTTGCGGAACCTCGCGATCACCGCGCTACGCCTGCACGGCGTCAGCAACATCGCCGCAGCACTCCGCCACCACGCCCGCGACCCCCATCGACCACTGACCACCTACAAGATCATCTAGCGACTTTGCCGGGGCCCTGGGTGCAGGGGGGGTCAGCCGACCGGCCTCCCGCGCCCGCCCCGCAGCACCCGCGCCACCGTGCCGGGGCGGGCGAGCACGCTGGGGTGCTCGTGCATCATCGTGACCGCGGACAGGCGCCGGTTCAGCTCGGGATCGGTGAACGACGCGGCCTGCAGTCGCCGTCCGAACCAGGACGCGATCGGGTACCCGCGAGGGTAGGGACCGTCGACGTGTGGCAGCCGCAGGTCTGCCAGGGTCGAGATGCTCCAGGCGGCGTCGACGACGACCTGCACGTCGTCGAGGTAGCCATTGGCGGGCTCCGCCAATGACGGAGCGGAGCGCAGGTACGACGACAGGCAGGAGGCGTGCAGCGCGGCGGAGGTCATCCCCTGCCCGTAGACGGGGTTGAACGAGGCGATCGCGTCACCGACCGGGATGATGCCGGCGGGCAGTCGTCGCAGGGACGCGGTGTCGCGGCGACGGCTGTCGGCCTGGTGGTAGGTGACGACGTCGCCGATCATCCGGGCGCCGGTGGCGATGTCGCCGAAGGCAGCCGGGAAATCCCGGCTGCAGCGCTCGCGGAAGTCTGCGGGGTCGCGAGTGGGCCGGTCGTCGCCGTAGCCGGCGACCAGGACGATCCACCGGTCGTTCTCGACCGCCTGGATCCCGGCCTGACGGGCGACCCGGCCGTCGTCGGCGTCGGAGGTCGCGATCACGACGCCGGCATCGCTGATCGCAGGGTCACGCTCGAACAGGGCGCTGGCGTAGTTCAGCCTGATCGGCATCCGTTGCCAGGTGGGACGCGGATGACCCCCCTGGTCCAGCCACTCGGCGAGCCTGCTCGACCGGCCGGTGGCGTCGACGACCAGATCCGCGGGCTCGGTCACGACCTCGTCCCCGACCCGCACCCGGGCCCCGGACACCCGCGCGCCGTCGAACACCAGCCCCTCCGCACGACCTGCGACCACACGGATCCCGGGGACGGCGGTGGTGGCCCGCCGGACCATGTTCTCGAGGAAGGGACGGGTCGTCACCAGGGTCGGCTCGTCCTGCGGCGTGGCGGGGAGCGGGCGGAGGCGGCCGTTGACCCAGAGCTCCACCGTGGCGGGGTCGGGCGGCACTGCGCCCTCGCGGATCGCGGTCGCGGTGATGCCGGGGAACCAGCGTTCGAGCTGGACCTGCCCGGCGGGCAGCAGCGCGTGCACCTGCCCGCCCTGCGGGACGCCGGGCCGGGGCTCCGGGCCGGTCGGGTCACCGTCGGGGTCGACGAGCAGGACCTCCTCGGCGTGGTCGGCGAGCACGCGCGCGGCGAGCATCCCGGCGATGCTCGCCCCGAGCACCACGGCGCGGCCCATGACGGTCCGTGGTCCCCGTGGTGGGTCTGGGGTGGCGATCTCGGCGAACACGCGGGCCGGGGGCGGGGCACGGACGGCCTCCAGGGGATCGGTGGGTCCGGTCTGAGGACCGAGCCTACGTCGCCCCGTCCGTTCCCCGGTGTGACGACGGGGCGGGGTCGGTTCCCCCGGTGTCACAGATCGATGTGCAGGAGCGGGCAGCCCGAACGGTACGGACGGGAACGACACCGGAGAGGGCGTTCGAGAAGGTCCGTCGTGGACGTCGTCCATCGCCCGTCCCCGTGCGTCCGAGGACGAGGACTGCTCGACGTCGAAGGTCAGAGCCCGGCCGCGTCCGCGCCGTGCTTGGCCTGCGCAGCGGTGAAGCCCTCGAACTTCAGCTGGTCGATCAGACCCTGCCGGGAGAACGAGCTGAACTCCATGTAGCTCTTCGCGGACCGTGCCGCCTGCTCGTCCCAGTCGACGGTCACGTGTGTCGACGGCATACGTCGCGTCGGCGGTGGAGAAGTGCTCGAACTCGAGCTGCTTGATGAGACCCGTCCGCGAGAACGAGCTGAAGTCGAGGTAGCCCTCGGCCGACTCGACGGCGTTCTGTCGGCTCACCGACAGCGCGGGCACGGCCGGGGCGCGTAGGTCTCGGGAGCGGACGCCGCGCTGCTCGGTGCCGGGGCGCGATCACCGCCGGTGGCGCGGCGGCCACGGTGGACGGCACGACGGCGGGTGCGGAGGACGGGGCCGCAGCGACGGGGGACGCCGCGTCTCCGTCGCCCGAGCCTCCGGCAGCTGCGGCGGCGACGATCACCACGGCGAGCCCGCCGACGACGAACGGCCACTTCCGTCGTCGAGCCGGAGCCGGAGCCGGGTGAAGGGGCGGTTGCGCCCAGGTTGCGGTCGGGAGGTTCCGCTGCTGCGGGATCCGGCCCGGCGGCGGGTACTGGCCGGGCGGCACGCCGTGGCCGGCCGGGGTGGTGCTCCAGGAGGGGCCCTGTGGGGTCTGCGGGGTCGTCATGGCCCCTATGTCGCGCGAGACGACCGAGTGTTGCCGGGTGCGGCGGCGGATCCCCAGAATTGGGGAAGGGGTGTCGTGAAGCCGGTGGCTTCCCTGGTGCCCCTGTCAGGAGAGCCCGGTCCCGCGCAGTGAGTGCTGGAGCGGCCCGGCGACCCAGTCGTCGACCTCGCGCGGTGACCGCAGCCGTACCACTGTCAGTGCCGGGTGCTCCCGGGCGACCGCGGGTACCAGTTCCCGGTACTTGTGCCGGGTCGCGACGGCCCAGCGCACGATGTTCTCCCGGTCGACGAGCAGCCGGCGCAGCGGAGGCTCGACGTTGCCGTTCCACAGCACCTCACGGCGGCGGCTGCGCCGCCACGTCCGCCGCAGCACACGGGGGAACGTGACGGTCCAGAACGGCAGGTCGAGCCAGACGAGCAGGTCCGCGCGGGCCGCCAGGCGCGGGCGTGCCGTTCGGTACTGCCACTCCGTGACCCACGTGTCGGCGGCGGTGAACCGGTCGACGTCGTCGAGAAAGGACGGGCGCGGCATCCAGCCGGGGCCGTGGAACAGCGCGTCGATGTCGGTGTGCGGACCGCCCGTCACCGTGGCGAGGCGGGCGGCGAGCGTCGTCTTCCCGGATCCGGAGACCCCTGCGACGAGAATGCGGCGCGGCCGGGTGGGCAACGGGTCGTCCCAGCGCAGCACCCCTACACCGTACGGCCGGAATGCGACGGGAAATCCGTGCGACGAGGGCGCGCATCGCGGCTAGCGTGCGACCGACCGTGCACCGACCCGAGGAGGTGAGTCCCGTGACCGCGGTACCGACACGGGCGCTCCCACCCGGACGGCAGGCCGTCCCGGAGCGCCGCGAGCACTCCCGGAAGGCACGACCATGCATGTCATCAGCACCGAGCACCTCGACGACCACCTGACCGAGCACCGGTTCACCCTCGACGGCGTCCCCGGCGTTCTCTGGTCACCCCGCACGACCGGCGGCCCGACCCCGCTGGTCCTGCTGGGCCACCCCGGCGACCTGGCACGCATGCACCCGAGGCTGCTCGGGCGGGCCCGCTCCTGCGTCGCCGACGGGTACACCGCCGCGACCCTGGAGCTGCCCGGTGCCGGCGGACGACCCCGCCTGCCCGACGTCGACGCCGCCCGTGCCGAGCTGCGCCGGGCGGTCCGGGCGGGCGAACCCGTTCCCGACGCCGTCGTCGAACGGCTGGTCACACCACTGGTCGAGGCGTCGGCCCCGGAGTGGCGGACGCTGCTCGACGCGCTGCCCGGGCACGACCCGGTCGCCTGGTCGGGCGGGATCGCCGCGATCGGTGTCCGGATGGCGCTGGAGCCGCGGATCGCGGCGGCGCTGCTGTTCGCCGGTAGCCGGCTGCCGCGCGCGACCCTGGACGAGGCCCGGCGGGTCACCGTCCCGCTGCTGATGCTGCTGCAGTGGGACGACGAGGGCAACGACCGCCGGCAGGCTCTCGACCTGTTCGACGCGCTCGGCAGCGACGCGCTCGGCATGACGGAGAAGACGTTGCACGCCAACACCGGCGGGCACACCGGCGTTCCTGCGTTCGAGGGCGGCGACGCGGCCCGGTTCCTCGCCCGGCACCTGCGGTGCCGGGGCCTGTCCGGATGATCCGGTGCCCGCGGCCGGCCGAATCGGACGAGGCCGTCGTCAGAGGGCCCCGACGCCGGGGTGGTGGGAGAGGATCCGGTCCAGCCGCGACCCGACCTCGTCGCAGTTGAGCCGCACGACGTCCAGGAAGGCCGCGAGGACGGGCGAGGTGTCCGACGCCCGGAACGACAGCTGCAGGTCGGGAAGGCGGACGGCCGGCGTGACGTCGCAGAACCGGACGTCGTCGCGGGCCAGCAGTCGCATCCGCGACGGCCCCAGCCCCACACCGACGCCGCACGCGGCGAGGCCGACGATCGTGTGGATGTCACGGGCGGTCCGCGGCGCCGTCCAGTGCCGTCGGCGCGTCCGCGAAGACGGTCTGCAGCCAGGCCCCGACCCCCGGCTCGTCGGCTCTGCCGGACACGACGAGCCGCTCGCCGGCGAGCTGTTCGATGGTGACCGACCTCGTCCCCGCGAAGGGGTGGGTCACGGCGACGGCGGCGACGAGGTCGTCGGTGCCGATGGGCACCGTGACGAGCTCCTCGGCCCCCGGGCCCCGGGGTGCCCCGCGGCCGACGGCGACGTCGAGCTCGCCCGCGAGCAGACCCGCGACGCCCCGCCGGGGTTCCCGTCTCGAGTGCCTCGAGCCGGACGTCCGGCCGGGCGCGCTGGAACCGGCCGAGCACCCGGGCAGCGGTGCGAGCAGCGCCGAGCCGATGAAACCCAGCCGGAGCCGCCCGGTCTCCCCGCGTGCCGCTCGTCCGGCGTCGACGACGGCTCCGCCCATCTCGTCGAGCGCGCTCCGGGCGCGCGCGAGGAACGCCGTGCCGGCCGCGGTCGGGAACACCCCCTTCGGCGTGCGGTCGAACAGCCGCTCGCCGACCTCGCGTTCGAGAGCGGCGATCTGGGAGGACAGCGGCGGCTGTGCGATCCCCAGCGCCGCGGCCGCCCGGCCGAAGTGCCGGTGCTCGGCGAGCGCCTGCGCGTACCGCAGATGACGTGCTTCCACCCGCGCCACGATAGCTCGGAGGTATCGCGCTGCCGTACGTGAGATATGAAGGGGATGACGCCGGCCGGTGCCGGTGTGGTGGGGGCGTGTCCGCAGAACCGAAGACCTCCCTGAACCATCCCGCCACCGGCACCTCCGTCGTGCTCCTGCACGGTGCCTGGCACTCCTCGCTGCACTGGGGCCCGGTGCGGACGGTGCTGGCCCGGCACGGGCTGACGAGCCACGCCCTCGACATGCCGGGGCACGGCCTCGACGCCCCGTACCCGTCGGGCTACCTCCTCCCGGGGCAGCCGGGGCTCACGACGGAGCTTTCGGGCTGGCCGACCTCACCCCCGACGTCGTCGTGAAGGACCTGCTGGGGCAGCTCGCGGACATCCGGCGGCGCACCGCCCGGCTGGTCCTGGTCGCCCACAGCGCCGGTGGCGGGCCCGCGTCCGCCGTCCTCGAACAGGAGCCGGGCCTCGCCGACCACGTCGTGTACCTCTCGGCGTTCGTCCCCGCGGGCCGTACCCGGTTCACCGACTACATCGGCGCGCCGGAGAACGCCCACGCCACGCACGCACCCCGGATCGGCGACCCGGACCGGATCGGCGCGATGCGGATCAACCCCCTGTCCCACGACCCCGCCGAGGTCGAGGCGATCCGCACTTCGTTCCTGCACGACTGGCCGGCCGGGCTGCCCGCCTGGCGGTCGCTGCTGCAGCCCGACGAGACGACGGCGATCCTCTCCGACCCGTTCGCCGTCACCGCCGGCCGGTGGGGCACCGTGCCCCGCAGCTACGTCCGGCTCACCGACGACCGCGCCCTCCCCGTGGCGACCCAGGACCTGATGATCGCCGAGGCCGACCGGGCCGCTCCCGGCCGCGGGTTCGAGGTGCACTCGTTGCCCGGCGGCCACTCGCCCTTCCTGACCCGTCCCGACGAGCTCGGCGGGCTGCTCGCCGACCTCGCCACCCGGCGATGAGGCGCCTCGCGCTGCCCGTCCTGCTCTCGGGCACGTTCGTGCAGCTGATGAGCGTCACGGTGATGCAGATCGTCGTGCCCGACGTCCGCGCTGACCTGGCTGCGGGCGCGGGCGCCGGTCAGCTGGTCGTCGCCGGCTACACCCTGACCTTCGCCTGCACCCTGATCACCGCCGCGCGCCTGGGCGACCGCTGGGGGCACCGTCGCCTGTTCGTCGTCGGGACCGCGATCTTCACCGCGGCCGCCGCCACCGGCGCGCTCGCCCCCGACGCCGACGTGCTCGTCGTCGCACGGCTGGTACAGGGCATCGGCAGCGGGTTGGTCGCGCCGCAGGTCCTGTCGATCATCCAGCGGTCGGTGGACCCCGGGCGGCGGGCCCGGGCGCTGTCCTGGTTCGGCGCGACGATGGCCGTCGCCTCGTTGGCCGGCCCGGTGCTCGGTGGGGTGCTGCTCGAGCTCGACCCGTTCGGCGCCGGATGGCGTGCGGCCCTGGCCGTGACCGTCCCGGTGGGGGTGGCCGCGCTGGTCCTGTGGCCCGTGCTCCCGCGGACCGGGGGAGGGGTCGCCGACCGGGTCCCGCTCGACGTGGCCGGGGCCCTGCTCAGCGTGACGGGTCTGTCCGCCGTCGTGCTCCCCCTGGCACTCGGCGGGGAACAGGGGTGGCCGATGTGGACCTGGGCGTCGTTCGCGGCGGCGGTGGTGCTGCTGTCGGCCCTGGTCGTCCAGCAGCGTCGCGCCGCGTATCCGCTGGTCCAGCCGGCAGCGCTGGGCACCGCCACCGCCCGCCTCGGCATCGGGGTCGTGCTGGTGTTCAACGCGGGGGTGCCGTCCTTCGTCCTGCTGCTGTCGCTGCACCTGCAGGGGCCCGTCGGGTTCGGTCCGCTGCGCACGGCCGGGACGATCGCGACCTACGCCGTCGGGGCGCTCGCCGGGAGCGCGCTCGCCGAGCCGCTCGCGCGACGGTGGGACGTGTCGATGCTCGCCGGCGCATCGCTCGTGCTCGCCGCGGTGTGCGGTGCGACCGTCGTCGTGGTCGACCACCCCGGCCCCGCGCTCTGGGCCGTGCTGGCCCTGGGCGGGATCGCGTTCGGGGCGTTCACCGCCTCGGCCTTCACCCTCGTCCTGGCCGAGGTGCCGGCCGGAGCGGTGGGCACGGTGTCCGGGCTGCTGCCCACGGCGCAACAGCTGGGCGGGACGATCGGGGTGGCGCTCTGCGGCGCCGCCTACACCGCCGGGGCCGTGCCGTCGTTCGGGCGTGCCGGCGCCTACCAGGTCACGGTGTTCCTGCTCGCCGCGGCCGTCGCCGTGGCCCTCGCCCGCGCGACCCGTTCGCGCACCGCCCCCGAGTTGGAGGCCCGTCATGGATGAGGACGCGGCGGGCACGAGAACCTGGTCCGCAGTTCGGTGTCACCCGGCGACGGTGACCTCCCCCGAGGGCTGGACGAGCAGGTTCTCCGTCGTCGGGGTGCGGCCGCGGAGACGGTCGTGCAGCCATTCGACCTGCAGGGTCCGCCAGCCGGGCCCGAACGCGACCGACGAGGCCTCGGTCATCGAGTGCCGGGCGCCCGCATAGAGGGTGACCGAGGTCGGGGAGGGGGAGCGTCGCGCCATCTCGTGGACCCACGAGGAGGGGGACAGGTCGTCCGCCGCACCGCCGACGATCTGCCACGGCACCGGCATCGCCTCGGCGTGGGGTCGCAGGTCGTACCGGGCGGCCATCGCGTCGAAGGCGTCCTCGTCGTCGTAGAGCCCGGCCATCCACATGTGGCGCGCCTTGAACGTCGGCGGGGCCTCCTCGAAGATCGTGTGGGCGCCCGGTTCGAAGCAGGGCAGCGCCACCGAGCAGCCGAGCAGATCGGGTTGCCCGGACGCGAGCTGGGACATCCAGAACGACCCGAAGCTGGTGCCCGACGCCACGACGCGGGTGGCGTCGAGGTCGCGACGGCCGCGGATCCAGCCCATCACGGCGTCGCCGGCCTCGGCCCAGGCGGTGGGGGTGACGTGGACACCACGGATCGCCGCCTCGCCCTGGCCGGGACCGTCCAGAGCGAGCACGGCGACGCCGCGGGCGAGCCACGGGCTGCCGGTGCGCGCGACCAGCATCTCGCGGGGTGCGTCCATGCCCCCGATGGCCAGCACCGTGGGCAGCGGACCCTCGGCGCCGCGGGGGAGATGGAGCCATCCGGGCAGCGCGGCGTCACCGAACGGGACGTCGACCCGTTCGACACGGTGTGCGGCGCGGCGGGCCCACGCCAGGTAGGCGGCGTTCTTGCGCTCGTCGAGCTCACGGGCCAGCCCGTCGTCCTCCCAGACCGGCCAGCAGGCGAGCGACCACATCTGGGCCGCGGCGAAGTGGTGCACCGCGGCGCTGTCCGGGTGGCCGCGCCGCTCGGCGTCCTCGGCCCGGCGCGCGCGTCGCTCGGCGAACGACCGCACCACCGGGACGAAGTCCGCGAGCTTGTTGATCCCCGCCCGGAGCGCGGCCGTCTCGGCCGGCGCGAGCTCGTCGCCGACGGCACCCAGGTGGTAGCCCAGCCGGGGCTGGTCGAACTCGACGTCGCGGACCCGCAGGGCCTCGTCGACCAGCCACCGCTGTTCCCGGAACCGCCGTGGTCCCCGTCCTCGGGTCATCGTCGTCCTCTCGTCGTGCGCGGGCCGCCACCCGGCGGGGCGCCGGCCGCCCGGTCCACGGCGGCGCGCAGCGGTCCACGGTGTGCCGGGCCGTGCCCGGGCAGCAGCAGGTCGGCGTCCACGCCGGCCAGAGCGCCCAGCGCCGCCCGCATCTCGTCGTCGGTCCCGTGGTTGAACCACGCCGGGAGCAGCTGTGGCCCGGTCGCCGGGGAGAGTGCGTGCCCGGTGACGAGGCTGTCGCCGGTGATCACGGCACCCGAGGCCGGGAGGTGGAAGGCGGTGTGGCCGGACGTGTGACCTCCGGTCGGCACCGGTACGGGAGACCCGGGGAGGTCGAGGGCGCCGCCGGTCGGGAACGGCTGCGCATGGGCGGCGGCGACGTCCCGGCCCGCCCCGGCCCGGGCGACGCGCACCGCCCACGGCAGGACGGCCGGCCGCCAGAGCCCGGCGACCACCCGCGCGGGAGTCAGCTGTTCTCGGCGCTCGCGACGGGCGTGCGCCACCTCGACCGGGTGCAGGAGGACCGGGGTGCCGTACCGGGCGTGGAAGGGGTTGACCGCGCCGAGGTGGTCGACGTGGGCGTGGGTCACCAGGATGGCGACCACGTCCTGCGGACGGAGGCCGAGGGTCGCGATGGAGAACTCGACGGCCGCCACGTCCCCGGGGTAGCCGCCGTCGACCAGGGTGAGGGCGTCGCCCTCGCGGAGCAGGACCCAGTTGACGTCGGTCCCCGTCACGAGGACGGTGCCCCGGTCCACCTGCTCCACCAGCGGCGGCCCGGCCGGTCGCGGTCTCACCGCTCGTCGGGGCCGCGGGGGGCGGGCCGCGGTGCGGCCAGGGCCGCGACGCCGACGGTGATCCCGACCGCGTTCAGCCCCGCCCCGAACCAGTTGCTCCCACTGCGCGGTGACCGCAGGGCGGCGGCGAGGTGGTTGAGCCCGAACAGGGTCGACAGCACCGCGAAGCCGCGGACCTGCGCGCGGTCGGCCTCGGGTCCCAGCCCGGCCAGTCCGGCCGCGGTCACGAGGGTCCCGACGTTCCAGACGGCGATCTCGCGCTGCCATCCGGCGTTGCGGCCCCACGCGGCGCCCCGGGCGAACCGGCGGCCGAAGACCCCCTGCAGGACCGCGGCGAGTGAGAAGCCCGCGATCCACACGTTCCGCGCGGTGCGGACCGACGGCCTGCGCATCGTCGTACCCCCCGCTTGTTGAACCCACGTACAACAAGGGCCGACGCTAGTAAGCTGCCACTCCCATGTCAAACAGCCCGTCCGCGCCGGCGTTCCGGCGGCTGGACACCGAGACCCGTCGCCGGCAGCTGCTCGCGGCCGGGGCGTCGCTGTTCGCGACGCAGCCCTACGACGAGGTCTGGGTCGACGACGTCGCCCGGGCGGCGGGGATCAGCCGCGGGCTGCTCTACCACTACTTCGGGAGCAAGCGCGGTTTCCTGTCCGCCGTCGTCGAGCAGGAGGCCGCGACGCTCCTCGCCGTCACCGAACCCGACGACCGCCTGCCACCGGCGGAGCGGCTGCGGGCCGTGCTCGACGCCTACCTGGACTACGTCGAGGCCCACCCGCACGGCTACCGCGCCCTGTTCCGGGGCGCGCTCGGAGCCGACACGGCCATCCGGTCCATCGTGGACGGGAACCTGGCCCGCCAGCAGGAGCGGGTGCTGCGGGCCGTGGTCGGCTCCGGCCCCGCGCCGGAACCGGTGCGGCTGGCCGTGCGCGGCTGGCTGTCGTTCCTCGTGGCCGTCTGTCTCGACTGGCTGGAGAACCCGGTCCTCGACCGGGCCGCGGTGCGTGAGCTCTGCGCGGACACGCTGACCGGGGCGCTCCGCGCGAGCGGCCACGGGACGCCGACCGGCTGACGACGGGTCAGCCGACCCGGGGGAGTCCCAGGATCCGGCGGCGCAGTGCGTCCCGGTCGCCCTCGGCCGGTGCCGTCCCGTCGACGAAGTCCTGCAGCAGCGCCACGAACCGGGCCGGCTGTTCGGCGTGCGGGAAGTGCCCCGCGCCGTCGAACACCTCCAGGCGGCTGTCGGGCAGCCGGTCGTGCGCGGCGAGGGTGTGGGCCGGCGGGATGACCCGGTCGCGGTTCCCGCCGACGAGCAGCACGGGCACTTCCTCGAGCAGGTGCAGGCGCTGCGCCCCGTCGAGCCGCTGGCCGGACGGCTCCAGCGCGCCCCGCGCGGTCTGGACGAACGCGCCGCGGGTGCCGCGGTCGGCGAAGGTCTCCAGCGCGGTGTGCACACCGTCGATGTCCGAGCGCGGCACCCGGCCGACGCGGTGGGCGAGCCGGTGGGCGGCGCGACGCATCCACGGCGCGGTCAGCGACGCCGCGGACCGCAGCACCAGCTCGGTGCCCGGCAGGCTCGCCGCCCGCAGCGCGAGGGTCAGGTCGTGGCCGAGACCACCGGAGGACACGAGCACGACCCGCTCGGTGAACTCGGGGAACTGGTGCGCGAACTGCATCGCGACGCCGCCGCCGAACGAGTGCCCGACGATCGTCGCCCGCTCGACGTCGAGTGCGGCCAGCAGGTCCCGCAGCCCGGTCGCGTAGCCGCCGAGGGAGTAGTCACCGCTGCGCGGTGCCTCGCTGGCGCCGTGCCCGAGCAGATCCGGCGCGATCACGTGCAGGCCGCCGCCCAGGGCGTCGAACACCGGGGCCCAGGTGCGCGAGCTGGCGGCGAGACCGTGGACGAGCAGGACCGTCGGGCCCTCTCCGCGACCGGTCTCGCGGTAGCTCACGCGCTGTCCGTGCAGCAGGATCTCGCGCTCCTGAGGGGACTGGTCGTCCACTGGGCACCTCCGTACGTCGACGACTCCATGATCCTCTCCGGGCGGGTCCGCGGCGGTGGGGCCCGCCGGTGTTCCGGAGGCGTCGGCGAGGGGGGCTGTCAGGGGGTGGCGGCGCCGCCGAGGGTGACACCGGCCCGTTCCTGCGACAGGTCCCACATCCGGCGGGCGGCGTCGGCGTCGCGCAGCGGCCGGTACAGCTCCTGCTCGGCGGGCGGCCCACCCACCCGCCCCGGCCCCTTCGGCCCGTACAGCACGGCGTGCCCGGCGTCCGGTGCGGTCGCGGCGAGCAGCGCGGGCAGCCCGGCCGAGTTGGCGGTCCCGATCAGCAGGCCGGCCCGGGACATCGCGCCGAGCACCCGTCGTCCGAAGGTCTGCCGCTCCCGGCCCAGGTCGGGGCGGGCGGCCAGCAGGTTGGTCGGCGCGACGCCCGGGTGGGACAGGTTCGCGGTGATGCCCCAGCCCGCCGCGCGGCTGCGCCGGTCCAGCTCCAGGCCGAACAACCCGAACGCGATCTTCGAATGCCGGTAGGCGGCCATGCCGTCGTAGGAGCGCTCGGAGTCCGGGTCGTCCCACAGGACCGGGCCGCGGGCCGCGGCGACGCTGATCTGGCAGACCACCCGGGCCCGGCCCTCGCGCAGCAGCGGCAGCAGGTGCGCGACGAGCGCGACGTGGCCCAGATGGTTGGTGCCGAACTGCAGCTCGAACCCCGTCGGCGGTGGTGCGGCGCTCCGGCGGGGTCATGACGCCGGCGTTGTTGATCAGCAGGTGGACGGGCCGTCCCTCCGCCCGCAGGGTCTCCCCGAGCGCGGCGACCGATGCCAGCGAGGACAGGTCGAGCTCGCGGAGCGAGACGGTCGCGCCGGAGTGCCGGTCCCGGATGCGGTCGGCGGCGGCGGCGCCCTTGGCAGCGTTGCGGACGGGGAGCACGACCTCGGCACCGGCGGCGGCGAGCCGGTCGGCGATGCCGATGCCGATGCCGTCGCTGCCGCCGGTGACGACGGCGCGGCGCCGGCGGTCAGTCGGGAAGGGTCAGGTCTGGGGTGCGTGTCATGGGATCAGCCTGTCCGGGGCGCGGCCCGGTAGCCACTGATCGTCGATCCGTGGCTGCGGTGGCGGCCCGCGCGGTAGGAATGGCTGCAGGACACGAGGAGGGGTGCGCATGGTCGACCGGGCCGGGCTGGCGGAGTTCCTGCGGCACCGCCGCTCCGCGCTGCAGCCGGAGGACGTCGGGCTGCCGCGCGGGCGCCGTCGTCGGACCGGAGGGCTGCGCCGGGAGGAGGTCGCGGCGCTGTGCCACATGTCGGCCGACTACGTCGCCCGTCTGGAGCAGGAACGCGGGCCGCACCCGTCGGAGCAGATGCTGGTGGCGATCGCGCAGGGCCTGCACCTGTCCCTCGACGAGCGCGACCACCTCTTCCGGCTCGCCGGGCGGCGCCCGCCCGCGCGGGGCGCCGACAGCGCACACGTCGCCCCGGGTCTGCTGCGGATCCTCGACCGGCTCGCCGACACCCCCGCCGAGATCGTCACCGAGCTGGGCGAGACCCTGCGGCAGACGCCGACGGGCGTCGCGCTGACCGGGGACTCGACCGTCCACACCGGAGCGGCCCGCAGCCTCGGCTACCGATGGTTCACCGACCCCGCCGCCCGGGGGCGCTACGTCGCCGAGGACCACGGGCTCCTGTCGCGCCTGTACGCGTCGGGGCTGCGCGGGATCGTCGGGCTGCGCGGGCCGGGGTCGCGGGCCGCCGCGCTGGCCGAGGACCTGCTGGGGCGCAGCGCCGAGTTCCGCGCACTGTGGGACCGCCACGAGGTGGGTCTGCGACCGCCGGACCCGAAACGGCTCGTCCATCCCGAGCTCGGGGTGCTGGAGCTGAACTGCCAGACCCTGGTCGACCCCGACCAGGCGCACCTGCTGTTCGTCTACACGGCCGTCCCCGGCAGCGAGAGCCACGAGAAGCTGCGGCTGCTGTCGGTCGTCGGCGATCCCCAGGACGCCGCGCCGCGGCCCTGACGGTTCGCACCCGCGAACGCCGGCGGGCTTCCTCCGGGTCCCCGGGCGGTTCCGCCGTACCCGTTCGTCACCTGCGGCGACACCCGTGGCGACAGGAGTCACACGGTAGGGGTGTGATCACGTCCCCCGAACGACGTGATACCGGCAACGGCGGTTGCAGAGGGTTCCCATCTCGGTAGCGTGCGGTCCGTGTCCACTCCGATCAGTCCGCGCAGCCGTCGTCGCGTCCTGCACACCGTCGCGAGGACGGCGACGTCGCTGTTCGTCGTCGGTGCGGTCGCCGCGGCCGGGTGCGTGGGCGTGGCGGGCGGCACGTCCGCGGCGGTCACCCCGCCGCCTACGCCTCGATCCCCACGGCGGGTCTGTCCGTCGCGGCGACGGTGACGATCGACGGCACGCCGTATCCGAACCCGCTGCGCATGGTCGACGGGACCGGCGTCACCGACGTCGCCCAGTGGGAGGGCACCCGCCGCGCGGAGCTGCTGGCGGCGTTCCGCGAGAACGTCTACGGCCAGACGCTGCCCAAGCCGACCAAGCAGACCTTCGACGTCCGGACCAGCGACGACGGCGATGTCGTCCTCAAGAAGGTCACGATCGGCATCACCGGCCCGGAGGGCACCGGGTCCTTCACACTGCGGCTGTTCGTGCCGAAGGGGCAGACCCCGCGCGGCACCTTCCTGATGATCGACCACCGGGGCTCGGTCTCCGACGACCCGGGTCAGTCCTCGGACTACGCACCGGTCTCGACGATCACGAAGGCGGGGTACGCCTTCGCCCAGATCGACGCCGACCAGATCGCGCCGGACGACAGCGGCAGCTACCGCAGCAAGATGATCAACCTGTTCTACCCGTCCGGGAGCGACCTGCCCGACGACGCCGGGCGGGCCATCGCCGCCTGGGCCTGGGGTGCGAGCCGGGCGATGGACTACCTGCAGACCGACAAGGACATCGATCCGTCGAAGATCGCGGTCATCGGGCACTCCCGCTCCGGGAAGGCCGCGCTCTGGGCCGGTGCCCAGGACCCGCGATTCGCCGCGGTCATCTCCAACAACTCCGGCTCGACCGGTGCGAAGCTCGCCCGGCGCGGCGACGGGGGAGTGGGCGCCGAGACGGTGTCACGGGTCAACAGCTCCTTCCCGCACTGGTTCCCGCAGACCTACAAGAACTACGGCGACAAGGTCGACGAGCTGCCCGTCGACCAGCACGAGCTGATGGGGCTCGTCGCACCGCGCAAGCTGGTGATCGCGAGCGCCAGCGACGACTCCAACGCCGACCCGGAGGGCGAGTTCCTCGCCTACAAGGCGGCGACCGAGATCTACGCCCTGTACGGCCTCGGCGACAACGGTCTGGGTACGACGGGCTGGGAGCCCGCCACCGACAAGGCCTTCTCCGGCCCGGCGATGAGCTACCACCTGCGCTCCGGCGGGCACGGGCTCAAGGCGGCCGATTGGAACATCTACCTGAAGGGCGATCTGTTCACGCAGGCGTCGCTGCGCTGACCGCGCACGATTGGTACGATCGTACTCGAATGACCGTTTCGGGTGATCTTTCCTGAAACGTATACGTCGAGCGTTTGACGTCCAGCGGAAGGGCGTCGTCGTCCGCGGAGCCGGGGTCGGGCCGGCTCTGATCCCGCGGTCCTGCAGGTGGAGCACGCGCCGGCGGTGTCCGCGGTCGGTTCCGTGAGCGATCGCGTGGGTGATTCCGTGGGTGGTTCCGGCAATTCCCGTCGGCCGTCGTATGCGCGCCGCCGCGGTGTCGACGGCGCGCTCAGGCGGTCGTAGCACTTGATCTTGTTGTTCGGCGAGGAACAGGATCATGACGTGCGGAAACTGTTGACTTTGGCTGATCGGGAGGAGATCTCCCGGGGGTTGGCCGCTGGCCGGCGGTTGTGCGACATCGCTGCGGTGGTGGGGCGGGATCGGTCGGTGATCTCTCGTGAGGTCGCCCGTCACGGCGGCCGGGCCGGCTACCGGGCGGGGCCGGCTGAGGAAGCGGCGCGGGTCGGGCGGTCCCGGCCGAAGATGTTCGCGGTGGACCGGTCACCGCGGCTGCGGGAAGTAGTGACCGGGTTGTTGCAGATCGGCTGGTCCCCGGCCTCGATCGCGGGCCGTCTGCCCCGGCTCTATCCGACCGACGAGACTTACCGGGTGTCTCACGAGGCGATCTCCTGACTTCGGTCACTTGTCTTAGTGCTTCGCCGCGGGCTGACGGAGCGCGTCGAGGAGGGCCTGTTTGTCGGCGGGGACGGCGGGCGGGAAGGTCTGCTGGGTGCCGTTGATGGCGATGGTGGCCGAGCGCAGTGGTCGGAGCTGGCGGACGACGTTGCGGATGGTGAGCCCGGTGCGGTTCTGGATCTCGCGGGCGACTGCGAGGGCGGTGAACACGATGGTCAGGTGCGCTTCGATGGACTGGCGTTGGTGGTGGAACATCGGGCGGGCGCGTAGGTCGGTTTTGCTCATCCGGAAGGACTGCTCGACGTGCCAGAGGTCGTG
>NZ_JAHLJA010000092.1:0-40007 GCF_020496245.1 Pseudonocardia sp. ICBG601
CCAGGAGGTCGCGGGCGCCGCGTCGCTGGCCAACGACCTGCCCGAGGGCATGGAGCCGAACCTGACCGCGGACTCGGCCTTCGACCCGCCGAACTTCACCTGGCCGTTCGGGACCCACGTCTGCGCGTCACCGAGGTCGACACCGAGACCGGGTTCACCCGGATCCGCCGCTTACGTCGCCGTCGACGACTGCGGGGTCGTGGTGAACCCACGATCGTCGAGGGTCAGCTGCACGGCGGCATCGCCCAGGGCATCGGGCAGGCCCTCTACGAGCACGCCACCTTCGACGACGCGGCAACCCGACGGCGGCCAACCTGGCGTCCTACCTCGCCGTGCCCGCCGCGACCGACCTGCCGCACTTGGAGCTGGAGCAGCTGGTCACCCCGTCGCCCACGAACCCGATGGGGGTCAAGGGGATCGGCGAGTCCGGCGCGATCGGTCCTCGCCCGCCGTGGTGAACGCGGTGATCGACGCCGTCGCCCACCTCGGGGTGACCACACGTGGACATGCCCGCGACACCACAGGCCGTCTGGCGGGCGATCACGCAGGCCTCCGGCCACACTGCCTGAGACCAGGGGAGGGAGACCGGCACATGGTGGACATCAACTGCGACATGGGCGAGTCGTACTCGATCTACCACTGCGGCGACGACGAGGGCCTGATGCCCTGGGTGACCGTCGCCAACGTGGCCTGCGGCTTCCACGCCTCCGACCCGCGGGTCATGACCCGCACCGTCGCGCTGGCCAAGCGGCACGGGGTGAAGGTCGGGGCGCACCCGTCGCTGCCCGACCGGGAGGGCTTCGGCCGCCGTGAGATGAGGCTCGACCGCGAGGAGCTGACCGCGGGCGTGGTGTACCAGATCGGTGCGTTGGCGGGGTTCCTGCGTGCCCACGACATGGAGCTCAACCACGTCAAGGTGCACGGCTCGCTCTACGGCATGTCGGCCCGTGACCCGGAGGTGGCCGCCGCGATCGCCGACGCCGCCGACGTCTTCGGCGCCCCGCTCGTCGGCATGGTCGGCACCGCGCACGAGCAGGTGTGGGGCGACCGGCCGGCCGGCTTCGTCGCCGAGTACTACGCCGACCTCGACTACCGCGACGACGGCTCGCTGATCATCACCCGGGAGCACGAGGCGTTCGACCCGGTGCGTTCCGCGGAACGCGCCCTGCGCGCGGTCACCGAGGGGAAGGCGACCTCGGAGAACGGCAAGGAGTTCACCGTGCGCGCGGACTCGGTGTGCGTGCACTCCGACACCCCGAACGCCGTCGAGCTCGCCCGTGCCGTGCACGACGCGTTGAAACCCCACCTGAGCAGCTGAGAAGGAGTACCCGCAGTGCCCCGACACGAGGTCGTCTCCCCGATCCCCGGCGTGTTCTACCGCCGCCCCGACCCCGGCAGCCCGCCGTTCGCCGAGGACGGTGCCGCCGTCACCGACGACCAGGCGATCGGCCTGGTCGAGGTCATGAAGTCCTTCCACCAGATCCCGGCGGGCGCCACCGGCACCGTCGTCGAGTTCCTGGTCGGTGACGAGGACGAGGTGGACGCCGGCCAGCCCGTGGCGGTGGTGGAGACCGCATGAGGCTGCTCGTCGCGAACCGCGGCGAGATCGCCGTCCGGATCATCCGGGCAGCCCGGGACCTGGGCATCGGCACCGTCGCCGTGCACTCCAAGGCCGACGCCGACGCCCTGCACGTGCGCCTGGCCGACACCGCCGTCGCGATCGGGCCCTCGCCCGCGTCGAAGTCCTACCTGGTGGCCGACGCGATCCTCGCCGCGGCGAAGGAGACCGGCGCGGACGCGGTCCACCCCGGCTACGGGTTCCTGTCCGAGCGGGCGTCGTTCGCCGCCGCCGTCGCCGGTGCGGGCCTGACCTTCGTCGGCCCGGACGCGGCGACGATCGAGCGGATGGGTGACAAGGTCGCCGCCCGGGAGGTCGCCCGCGCCGCGGGGGGTCCCGACCGTGCCCGGCACCCCCGGCGGGGTCGACGCCGCCGACGCCGCGGTCGCCGCCGCCGAGGAGGTCGGCTACCCGGTGATGCTCAAGGCCGCCGCCGGCGGCGGGGGCCGGGGCATCCGGGTCGTCGCCGACGCCGAGGAGCTGCGCACCGCCTTCGGGCAGGCCTCGACCGAGGCGGAGAAGGCGTTCGGCGACGGCACCATGTACCTGGAGCGGTTCGTCGAGCGCGCCCGGCACGTCGAGGTGCAGGTCCTCGGCGACGGCCGGGACGCCGTCCACCTGTTCGAGCGGGAGTGCTCGCTGCAGCGCCGCAGGCAGAAGGTCGTCGAGGAGGCCGTGTCGCCGGGCATCACCGAGGCGACCCGGGACGCCATGACGGCCGCGGCGGTCGCCCTGTGCCGCGAGGTCGGCTACACCTCGGCCGGCACCGTGGAGTTCCTCGTCGACGACCGCACGGGCGAGTTCTTCTTCATCGAGATGAACACGCGCATCCAGGTCGAGCACCCCACCACCGAGCTCGTCACCGGCATCGACCTGGTCGCCGAGCAGCTGCGCGTCGCCGCGGGGGAGCCGCTGCGGTTCACCCAGGACGCCGTCGAACGGCGCGGGCACGCGATCGAGTTCCGGGTCTGCGCAGAGGACCCGGAGCGGGACTTCCTGCCCCAACCCGGCGGCGTCGGACGGGTCACGCTGCCGTCCGGGCCGTGGGTGCGCTGCGACACCTGGCTGGAGCCCGACGGGACCGTCCCGCCGTACTACGACTCGCTGCTGGCGAAGGTCGTGGTGTGGGGAGCCGACCGGACCGAGGCGCTGGCCCGGTCCCGGCGCGCGCTCGACGAGTTCTCCGTCGCCGGGATCCCGACCACGGCCGGGCTGCTCCGCACCCTGGCGGGGTGAGCCGTGGGTGGCCGACGCCGACTTCCACACCGGGACCCTCGAACAGTGGCTGGCCGAAGGGAAGGGGACCTCATGAGCGCCCGCTACAGCTGGGGCGGTGACGAGTTCGTGTTCGTCGAGCTGGCCGAGGACATGAGTTTGCAGGCCAACTTCAAGGCCGTCGCGATCACGAACCTGCTCCGCGAGGAGCGACCGGAGGGGATCCTGGAGATCTGTCCGGCGAACGCCTCCTACCAGGTGCGCTACGACCCCGACGTGCTCGACCCGCACGCGCTGCTCTCCCAGCTGAAGGAACTGGAGGCCCGGGTCGGCGACGCGCTCGGGGTCACCCTGGACTGCCGGGTCGTGGAGATCCCGGTGCTCTACCAGGACCCGTGGACGACCGAGACGCTGCTGCGGTTCCGGGACCGTCACCAGGACCCGGAGGCCACCGACATCGAGTACGCGGCCCGGATCAACGGCTACTCGGGTGTGGAGGAGTTCATCGCCGCGCACTCGGGCTCGCCGTGGTTCACCTCGATGGTCGGGTTCGTGGCCGGTCTGCCGTTCAAGTACCAGATGGTGCCCCGGGAGCGGCAGATCATCGTGCCGAAGTACCTGCGTCCGCGGACCGACACCCCGAAGCAGACGGTCGGCTACGGCGGCTGTTTCTCCTGCATCTACTCGGTGCGGGGGCAGGGCCCCGGCAAAGTCGTGATGGGTGGGTCCTGAGCTGCGGTGACGTGCGGGGTGGGTGCGGACACAGGCTTGGCGTGATCATGAGGGTGTCGAATCCTTGCTCACGTCAGGAAGCCTGTGTCCGCAGTGTCAGTGTCTCCGATCGTTGCTGCTCTGGAAGGCCTGGAGGTCGGTCCTGACGCGGGGAGAGCCGCGCCGGTCGGTGAGGCGGCGGGGTTGTCGCTGGTGGAGGCCCTGTCGCGAGTGCCGGACCCGCGGAAACCACGCGGTGTCCGCCACGGTGTCCTCGCGGTGTTGCTACTGGGGGCGTGCGCGGTGTTGGCGGGGGCCCGGTCGTTCACCGCGATCGCCGAGTACGCCCATGACGTCGGCCGCGCCGTGCTGGACGTGCTCGGGGTGGGCGCGGTCGCTCCGCACGAGTCGACCATCCGCCGGGTCCTGCAACGGGTCGACGCCTCGGCGCTGGAGGCGGCGTTGCAGTCCTGGGTGTTGCCCCAGCTCAGCGCCCAGCCGGCGGCGGAGGGCACACCCCGGCGAGAACAGCGTCGCGTGCTGGCCTTGGACGGCAAGACCCTGCGCGGCGCCCGCGTCCGTGCCGCCGACGGCAGGGTCTGGCTCCCGCATCTGGTGTCGGTGCTCGACCAGACCAGCGGTGGCGTGCTCGGCCAGGTTCAGGTCGCAGAGAAGGGCAGCGAGATCACCGCGTTCACCGCGCTGCTCGACCCCCTCGACCTCGACGATGTACTGGTCACCGCGGACGCTCTGCACACCCAGCGAGCCCACGCCGACTACCTACACCGCCGCGGCGGGCACTACCTGATGACGATCAAAGCGAACCAGCCCACGCTGCTGGCACGGGTACGGGCGCTGCCCTGGACCCAGATCGGCGTCGCTGATCGTCAACGCGGGCGTGGGCACGGCCGCGTCGAGACCCGCACGATCAGCGTGGTCAGCCTGCACCCCTGTCCCGACCTGGGCGCAGAGTTCTTCCCCCACGCATCCCAGGCGATCAAGCTGGTGCGCCGGCGTCGCCCACTGCGGCCTGGCGGGAAGTGGAGAACCGAGACCGCCTACGCGATCACCAGCCTGACCAGCACCGACGCCGATCCAGGACTGCTCGCCCGCTGGATCCGTGGGCACTGGTCGATCGAGAATCGCCTGCACTGGGTCCGTGATGTCTGCTTCGACGAAGACCGCGCCACCGCCCACACCGGTCACGCCCCGCAGGTCATGTCGGCGTTGCGGAACCTCGCGATCACCGCGCTACGCCTGCACGGCGTCAGCAACATCGCCGCAGCACTCCGCCACCACGCCCGCGACCCCCATCGACCACTGACCACCTACAAGATCATCTAGCGACTTTGCCGGGGCCCTGGGTGCGGGGGGCCGGTGGGTACCAGATGTTCGGGATCACCCCGGCCCCGATCTACGACCCGACTCAGACCAAGCCGGACTTCGCCGAGCACATGGTCTTCATGCGGCCCGGGGACATGGTCAAGTTCCGCGGGATCGACCGCGACGAGTACGACCAGCTGGAGGCGCAGGCCCAGGCGGGGGAGTACCGGATCACCGCCCGCCCGGTCGCGTTCGACCTGCAGCCCTTCCTCGACGACCCCGACGGCTACAACAAGCGCCTGCTGGAGGTGCTCGCGTGACACGCATCGAGGTCCGCAAGCCCGGTCTGTCGACCACCGTGCAGGACGGTGGCCGCTCCGGCTACTACCACCTGGGCATCCCGCCGTCGGGCGCGCTCGACCAGTACTCGCTGACCTGCGCCAACGCCCTCGTCGGGAACCCGGACGACGCCGCCGCCCTGGAGATCGTCTACATGGGCCCGGAGCTGGCGTTCACCGGGCCGGCGACGGTCGCGGTGGCCGGTGCGACGATCGCCCCGAAGGTCAACGGCGAAGCCCGTCCGGTGTGGGAGTCCTTCGACGTCGTCGAGGGCGACGTGCTGGCCTTCGACTACCTCAAGGCCGGCGCACGCGCCTACCTGGCGGTGTCCGGCGGGATCGACGTGCCCGAGAAGCTCGGCAGCCGCGCCACCTACGCCTCGGCGCCCTGGGTGGGCTCGACGGCCGGCCGCTGGCCGAGGGCGACGTCCTGCCCGTCGGGACCGGAGCCGGCCGCGCGGGGCTCGTGGTGCCCGAGGACCTGCGCCCCACTCTCGCCAAGGACGTCGAGGTCCGGGTCGTGATGGGGCTCTACGACCACCGGCTGACCGACCGCGGCCGCGCCACCTTCCTCGACACCACGTGGACGCTGACCCCGGTCGCGGACCGGATCGGGTTCCGCTACACCGGCGGCGAGCTGGAGACCGTCGACCGGGAGCCGCCGTTCGGGGCGGGCCAGGACCCGTCGAACATCGTCGACTCGCCGTACCCGATCGGCTCCATCCAGGTCCCGGGCGGGGTCGAGCCGATCGTGCTGCACCGCGACGCGGTGTCCGGCGGCGGCTACATGATGGTGGCGACGGTGATCTCCGGGGACCTCGACGTCGTCGCCCAGTCGGCGCCGCGCACCCGCACCCGGTTCGTCGCGGTCGATCTGGAGACGGCGCTGTCGCTACGGGCCGAGCGGAAGGACCGGCTCGGGCGGATGCACAGCGCACTGGAGCGGTGACACCGCGACCGCTCACCCGTTCGGGCTGGCCCTGCGGCTCCGTCTGGTCCAGACTCGACGCTCGGTGACGCGGGGCGGTACCGGACGTGGGAGAGGACCGAGCGATGAGCGGCAGGCACCGGAGGACGGCGGGCGCCGGGCTGGTCAGGCGGGTCCTGGCCGTGACGGTCTCCGCGGTCGGCGCGGTCGCCCTCGCCGCGGCGGTCGTCGTCACCGTGACGCCGACCGAGCAGCCGGTCGCGGGGCAGGCGGAGCAGACCGATCCCGGCCCGGCCGCGCCGCTCGCCGCCGGTCCCACGGCGGAAGGCGGGGGCGCACCGGCGCGGCCGGCCGACCCGGCTCCGCTCGCGCAGGCACCGGCACGGGCGGCCGCCGACGCCGCGGCCGCCGCACACCCTGCCGCCGCACACCCCGCCGCCGCACCCGAGGCCTCCCCGCAGCCGGGCTTGTCCGGGGAGCAGGGATGGTCCGGGAGGCCCGGATCGTCGACCACGTCCGCCGGTGGGGCCGGTCCGACCCGGTCCGGCGGCGGCGGGGCACAGCGCGCTGTCGAGCCGCGCTCCACGACCGGTGGCGCAGCCGGTACCGGCCCGGCAGCCCCAGGCGGCGTGGCCGGTGGTGCGGCCGGTGACCGCACCGCGCCCGGTCCGCTCGCCGGCGAGCCCGGCGCGGGGACCACGCCGAACCCCGGCCGGGACGTCCCTCCGGCCGGCACGACGCCCTCCGACGTCACCTCCCCGTCCGACGACACCACACGTCCCGGCGACACCAGACCCGGCGACACCAGACCGGACGACCCGGCTCCGGTCGACGACACCGCACCCGGCGACCTCTCCGGACGGGACCGCGACACCGGGTTCTCCGCCCCGACCCGGCCGACACCCCCGCAGCCGCAGACCGTCACGCCCACCCCGCGCGGCGACGACCCGAACGGCGACGACCCGGCCGGCGGCGGTTCCTCCGGCGGCTCCCCGGGCGCGGTCACGCCGGCCGACCCGGGCACCGGCACCGCGGACGGGGCGCTGCTCCGCCTGCGGATCGCCGAGACCCCGCCCGTCGACGTCCGGGTGCCCGGCCCCGCCCTGTCGCTGCTCGGCGGCTGAGTCCGACCGGTCCGTCCGGGTGGCGCGAAGACCACCCCACCGGGACGCCACCCGCCCGCGACGCACCCGTTCGGTGCATGGCCGTTCCTCCGTCCGCCGGTCACCATCACCCCATGCGCACGGCGAGCGGCTCCACCCCGTGACCGGCCGGCACCGGCACCCCGGCTCGGCCGACCCGAGGAGCCCGGGCCCGGCCGCGGTCGGGCCCGCGGCGTGGCCGCACGCCGCGGCCCGCTCCCGGGGCGCGACGACACCCACCCACCGCGCGAGGCGCCACGACCGGTCGAGGACCGGGACCGGCCGGCGCGGGGCCGCCGTCGGCTCCGCGTCACCCTGGCGGGGGTCGTCCCGGCGGTGCTGGTCGCCGCGGTCACCGTCGCCGGACTCCTCGGTACCGGGGTGCTCGGCGGGGTCGCCCCCGCGGACCAGCGGGTCGACGACCACGTCCCGGTGCCGACCTTCGCCGCCGGCCCGACCGCCGACGACGCCTCGTCGCTCCCCGTGCCGTCGCGCTGGTACGGCTCCGGCACCGGGGTCACGTCCACCACGGTGCCCACCGCGGTGCCCACCGGGACGCCCACCACGGTGCCGGTCGCGGCCCGCGAGACGCGCGCGGCCGCCGTCGCCGACGGGGCGGTACGGGCGGCGACGGCCCGCATCGCCGAGGAGCGGCGGCTCGCCGACGAGCGCCGGGCCGCGGAGATCGCCGCGCAGGAGCGCCGTGCCGCCGAGCGGCGCGCGGAGGAGCAGCGGGCCCGGGAGCAGGCCGACGCACGCCGCCGCGCTGCCGTGCCGCCGACCGAGGCCCCCACGACCCCGCCTGCCCCGAGCACCGCCCCGGCCCCGCCGAGCAGCACCGGGCCCGACGAGTCCGGGAGCGCGGCCCCCGCGCCGACCGGTACCTCGGCCCCGGCACCGACCGGGGGCGCCCCGCGCACCGAGGCGTCGTGAGCCGTGTCGTCCGGTTCGTGACCGTGCCCCGCTGACACCCGGCACCGCTGGCACCCGACGGGGCGAGGGAGGTTTGAGCCCCTCCGGCTCCGGCTACCGACAGGGCAGGAGGCGATCACGATGAGCGGACGGCATCGACGTCCACGCACCACGCCCGGCCGCCTGGCCCTGTTCGGCACGGTCCCACTGGTCGGCGGCGCCGGCCTGGCCGCCGCCCTCGCCGGCGCCGACGGCACGGACCCGGCCCGGAACGTCACCCCCACTCCCACCGCCGCCACCGCCGCCGTCACGAACGGCGCGAACGGCGCGAACGGCGGAGCCACCGATGCGGCCGAGCCGGTCGCCGTCCCCGGACGCGGCGAGATCGTGCTGGACGCCGTCGGCGGTGCCCGCGACGCCGCCACCCGCGCAGCCGACGCACAGACCTCGGCCCGGGTCAGCACCGTGGCCGCCGAGCTCCGTGACCAGGCACGGGCGCGGGCCGAGGCGGCCCGCGCCGCCGGGGACGCCGAGCTCGCCGCCTACCACCGTGACGAGGCGGCCCGCCAGGACCGGCTCGCGGATTCGTCGCGTCCGGTGCTCCTCGACGACCACACCGCCGACGGCGTCGGCAGCTCACCGCTCTGCCGTGCAGCGGACGTCGTCCGGCTCGGTCAGCTCACCGACGCCGGGCCGGAGTGCGACGACGACCCGTGGATCGCCGGGCAGATCGACGACGCGATGCGCCGCGGCGGCGTCGACCGTTCCGTCGGCTGACCGGATCTACGGCTCGAGCACCGTCAGCCCCAGCGCCGCGCAGATCGCGCTCGCCTGGGTGGGGGAGACGATCGCCCCGCGCAGCTCGCGGGGGGTGTCCGGGGTGACCTCGCCGAGGTCGCAGCCCCGTAGGTCGGCACCGTCGAGGCGGGTCGAACGCAGCACCGTGCCGCGCAGCCGGCACCGCTCGAACCGGACGTCGCGCAGGTCGGCGCCCGACAGGTCGGCCTCGGAGAGGTCGCAGTCGGCGACCCGCAGCCCGCGCATCGCGACGTCACGCACGTCCGCCAGCTGCAGCGAGCAGTCGTCCAGCACGAACGAGGCCGTCAGCCCCCGCAGACCGCGCAGGGCCGTGCCGATCATCCGGCAGCCGGTGAACCGGGTGTCGCCGAGGGTCGCCCCGGCCAGCCGGGCCCCGGACAGGTCCACCCCGCTCAGCACGGCGTCGGTCAGGTCGGCCTCGCGCAGGTCGGCGCCCGCCAACGAGGTGCCGGAGATCCGTGCCCGGTCCAACCGCACACCGCGCAGGTCGGCGCCCGCGAGCGAGCCGCCCCGCAGGACCAGCCCGGCGAGGTCGGTCTCGCGCAGGTCGGCCTCGTCCAGGCGCGGCGCGTCCACCTCGCCACCGGCACGAGCCGCCGCGACGAGCTCGGCCTCCGTCGTCACCGCCACCACGGCGACAGCCTGGCAGGTCAGCGTGCGGTGGGGGCGTCCGGGCCCACCGGAAGGCACTGCACCGGGCGCGGGTGCTCCGGATCCAGGGCGTTGAACACATGCTGGAGAGCGACCGGGTCGAACGCGACGGCGCCGTGCTCGGCGAGGTCGGTCGGGCACCCGTCCTGCAGGACGATGTTGTGCGCCCCGTCCATCAGGCCCGAGGTGTAGGGGACGACCAGCTCGTCGTAGCGGGTGAGGATCATGGTGTAGTCGACGCCGGCGGCGCGCGGCCCGCCGTCGGAGTTCATCCGCTCCAGGAAGTCCGAGCCGCGCAGGAACTGCCGGCAGGACACGCACAGCGGGTCCAGGACGAGGCCGACGGCCGGACCGAGGCCCAGCTGCTGGCCGGTGCGGTTGAGGAAGTCCAGGCCTGCGACGGTCGTGCCGTCCCACAGCGGGGTCATGCCGACGTAGCGCTCGACCTTGTCGGCACCGCCGAGGAACCGGACGTAGTAGTTCGGCATCAGCGAGCCTTCGGAGTGCCCGACGATGTCGACCTTCGCCGCTCCGGTGGCGCTGCGGACCCGGTCGACGAACGCGGCGAGCTCGGCGGCGCTGTCCTCCATCGGCGCCAGGCCTCCGACCTGGGTCAGCGGCGGCGGTGCGAGGGGGTTGCGGCCATAGGTCAGCGAGAACACGCAGTAGCCGCGCTCCGCCAACCGGGGGGCCATGTAGCTCCAGTTGTTGCCCTGGTTGGCCAGTAGGCCGTGCGTGAGCACGACCGGGTTCGGGTGCGCCGCTGACGGCCGGCAGTTCCAGTCGTTCGACCCGGGCGGGGGCGGGTCGAGCAGGTCGGTCAGCGAGGCGACCGGTGCGGGCTGTGGCGCCGCCTGGGCCGGGGGCACCAGCGCGAGGCCGACCGTGCAGACCGCCACGCGATCGAGACGACCGCCGCCCACCTGCGCCGATCGATGCCCTGTCCAGTCACGAGCCGCCTCCTCGGGTGCCGTCGTCACCGGATCAACGACCACACCGAGGGGAGGTTGCTGACCGTCACCCGACAGGGCCGTCCGGGGGAGGAGCGGCTACTCCGTCCGATCCGGGTCGGCACGCCCGTTCGGCTCTGTGGCCGTGTCCTGCCGGGGGACCTGGTCCTGGCGCGGTCGTCCGCCGCGGCGCATGTTGCCGTTGGTGGTCCGCCGGGTCGGATCCACCAGGCGCTTCCACTTCGCCTGCGCCGCCTGGCGGCTCGACAGCTGGGCCTGCACGGCGTCGGCGACCTCCTTCCACGTCATGCCCCCGGCCCGCAGGGTGCGGATCAGGTCGCGCTCGTAGTAGTCGGCCAGCCGGCGCATCTCCTGCACCAGGGCGTACCAGGCGGCGGCCCCGTCGTGGGTGAGGACGCCGTCGGCGGCGCGCTCCTTCATCCCGTCCAGCTGCTGGGTGATCGACTCCCGGCGTTTCGCGATCGACGGATCAGCCCGTTCCAGCCAGCGCTGCGCTTCCTCGTACCTCATGAAGTCAATGGTTCATTGACGCGTACCTGAGGTCAACCGTTGGGCGACCCCGGCGTGTCGCCGGGGAACCGACGGCCACGGCGACACGGCCGCCCCGTCGGATCGGGGCCGGCCGTCGTGGTGGTGGTGGAGGGAACCGCGGCCACGCCCGGCCGCACGGTCGGCGGGTCGCCGGGACACGGTCCGGGCCGGACGACAGGGGAGGGGCGGGCACGACCGGCGCCGGCACGGCGAGGCCACACCCGGGTCACCAGACCCGGGTCCCCGGCGGGCGCCGCCGGGGAGGTTCTGTATCGCCCTGAGGTGCCCCGTACGGCTCCGTGCACGGCGTCGGGCGGGGGAGTCGCCCCGCCGAAGGACACGGGCGGAGCGCCCGAGCCGGCCGGGGTGGTCGCGACCTAGCGCGTGGACGGGGCGGTCACGGGACGAGCACGAGCTTGCCGCCGGTTCGGCGGGACAGGCTGAGCGAGGCCGCCTCCTGGACGCGGTCGAAGGTGTAGGTGCCGGCGACCGGCACGGCCAGGACGCCCTCGCCCGCGAGCCGGGCGATCCCGTCCATCCGGTCGTAGCGCATCGTGGTGCTGGTCCGGACGCCCAGCTCGGATGCGGCGGCGAAGTCCGACACGGTGAGGACGCGGTCGGCGACCCCGGTCAGCTCGATCAGGGCCGGCAGCGAGCCGCCTGCCGGGCTGGGCCGGTCGGCGCGGTCTATCCGCCCCCCGGTCGGCGTGGCGTCCAGCGCGCGGTCCACCGGTCCCCGGGCCAGCCGGCGGACGCGCGCGACCATTCCCTCCCCGTAGGGCGTGACCCGGGCACCGACCTGTTCCAGGGCGGCAGTCCGGGTCGGCCCGGCGGTGGCGATCACCCGCACACCCGGTGCCGTGCGAGGCGCACGGCCGTCTCACCCACGGTGGTGCCCCGCGCCGTGGACGAGTAGCAGCTCGCCCGGCCGGACACCGAGGTCGTCGAGCGCACGCCACGCGGTCTCGGCCGCCACCGGCAGCGCGGCGGCCTGCTCGGCGGTGACCCCCTCGGGAACGGGTGCCCAGGCCGGCATGAGCGCGTACTCGGCGGCGCCGGCCGTCGGACCGTCGAAGCAGGCCGGGCCGAACACACGGTCTCCGATGCGGACGTCGTGGACTCCCGGGCCGAGCGCATCGACGGTGCCCGCCACCTCCAGGCCGAGGCCACGGGGCAGAACCGGGAGGACGTCGGCGAGCAGACCGTCCGCCAGGTGCCAGTCGGCCGGTGTCAGCCCGCAGGCCTGCACGGAGATCCGGATGCGGCCGGGGCCCGGCTCGGGCCGGGCTACCTCCGCGAGCACGATCACTTCGGGGAGCCGAACCTGTGGAACTGCAGAGCTCTCATGACGGTCCCTCAGTGATGACAGCACCTGTTGTCGCCAACGGTAGCAGGCGACGACAGTGTCTGTTGTCGTATCCTGGCGGGTATGCCGCGCTGGGAATCCGACGCACAGGGCCGGCTCGAACGCGCGGCCCTGGACCTGTTCGAGACCCACGGGTTCGACCGCACCTCGGTCGCGCAGATCGCGGACGCCGCAGGCCTCAAGGAGCGCTCGTTCTACCGCTACTTCCCCGACAAGCGGGAGGTCCTCTTCGCCGGCGGGGAGATCGAGGCGCACCTCGTCGAGCAGGTGGAGGCGGCCGACCCCGGTCTGGCGCCGATCGACGTGCTCCTGTCCGCACTGGGGAGCGCCGAGGGCCTTCTCCGCCCGCGCGGGTACCTCCGGCGGCCGCGGGAGGGTGATCGCGGCCAACCCGGCGCTGGCCGAGCGCGATCTGATCAAGCTCGCCGACATCGCGGAGGCACTGGCCCCGGCTCTCGAACGCCGGGGTGGCGACCCCGGTACGGCGCGCTTCCTCGTCGATGTGGTCCTGGCGATCCACCGGCGAGCCGTCTCCCGCTGGCTGGCCGAGGAGGACGCCACACTCGCCGAGCTCATGGCCGAGGCCACCGCCGAGCTGCGTACGGCGATGGCGGCACCGCCTCGGACGTCCCCCGGGCCGGCCGAGGACGGAGGTCCCGGATCGTCGTAACACCTCCGCTGCGGAGGAGCCGGCGCGATCCTCGACCACCGCCGGAGCCGGTCCACCGCCCGCTCGGCGGCGGGATCTCGGCCTCTGCCTCTCTATGTCAATGTAGCGTTGACACCTTCTGATGGTCATCCACACGACGACCACAGATCTGCCAGGACGACGCCCAGGGCAGGGAGGCGGTACTCGGGCCAGGAGAGACCGAGCCCGTGATGGGGCCGGGTGGACCCGAGCCGGTCGGCGGGGAGCGGGGACCGGCACCGGAGGCCCGTAGCGGTGCGCTCGGCGCGCCCGGTGGCCCGAGTGCCGCCGTGTGGTGCCGGACGGTCCAGGAGCCGTTCAGGCCGCCCTGAACGGCGCTGTACGGGGCCCCGGGTTGCCGCCGGGTCGTAGGAGCTTTGTCGTTGCCGCAGCCCCCGCGGCGCTCTCTCATCCCTCGCTACCGGCGGGATGCGCCGTGGGACAGACCGGTACGCCACAACGTCCGCCGGGCGCGAGGGGGAGCCGGCCCATCCAGACGTCGGTTGTCGTCCCGTGACGTGACCGAGTCCCGGTTGTCGGCTACGGCTCGGTCCACCGGACCAGGGCTCCTCCTCTGCAGTCAATGAATCATTGACGCGTTCTCATCGTCAGCGAAACAACGACACAGAACCCGCCTCGACCACCGAGCCCGCCGCTCGCCGGGGGAGCAGCGATCAGATCAGGGAGAGGCTGAACCCGTCGTGGGTCCGGGTGAACCCGAGCCGCTCGTAGAACCGGTGGGCGTCGGTCCGGGACCGGTCGGAGGTGAGCTGGACGAGCACCGCGCCACGACGGCGGGCCTCGTCGACGGCGTACCGGACCATGGTCGCCCCGAGGCCGTCGCCGCGCCGGGACGCGGCCACCCGGACGGCCTCGATCCGGGCCCGCAGCGCGCCCCGGCGGGCCAGCCCCGGAGCAGCGTGAGCTGCAGGGTCCCGACCACCGTGCCCTCGTCGTCGGCGACCAGGAGCAGGTGCCGGGGGTCGCCGTCGACCTCGGCGAACGCGGCGAGGTAGGGAGCCAGGTCGTCCGGGGTCTCGCGAGCGGCGCCGAGCGGGTCGTCGGCCAGCAGCGCGACGACGGCGGGGACGTCACGGGCCGTGGCCCGGCGCAGGACGGGTGTGGGCACGGTGGGACCTCTCGACACGGAACGACACAGGACGACACGGCACGGAACGACGGGGGAGCAGCCTGCGGGGAGCAGGCTGCCCGGAGAGTGTCCCGGAGTGATGTCGTGCGGCCGGACTGGGCGTCCGCCGGGGGAGCGGTCACCATGGCCGGCATGTCCACCGACACCCACGACCGGGCCGACGGCACCACCCCCGCCGCCGCGTCCGCTCCCGCACCGGCCGGCGGCGACCCCGTCACGGTCTCGTTCACCCGTCGCGCCGATCCCGGTCACGCCGCGGAGATGACGGCCTGGATCCGCGCCGGCCTGCTCATGGCCGAAGGGTTCCCCGGCTTCCTCGGCGGCGGCTGGGTCCGCAGCCGCGACGGCTCCGACGAGTGGCACATGCTGGCCCGCTTCGACTCCCCGGAGTCACTCGGGCGATGGGAGGCCAGCCCGGAGCGCCGCTGGTGGCTCGGCTCCGCCCAGGGCCTGGCCGAGATGACCCGGGCCGAGCGCCGCACCGGCATCGAGGGCTGGTTCGACCAGCCCGCCGCGGTCGAGACCGCGGGCCCGCCCCAGATCACCCCGCCGCGCTGGAAGCAGGCGACGACGATCTGGCTCGTCTTCTTCCCGATGAACCTGCTCGCCACGGTGACCCTCGGTGCGCTGATCGCGGACTGGCCCGTCGTGCCGCGGCTGGCGGTGACGACGATCGTCCTGACCCCGATCATGGTGTACGTGATGCTGCCCTGGATCACCCGGGTTCTGGGGTGGTGGCTGCAGGGCCGTCGGTTCCGCGACCGGCACCACGTCCCGGTGGGCTGATCACCCCTGGGGGCTCCCCGGATCACGCGGAGCGAGGCCGCTACCGTCGTTCGGTGCTCACCTCCGAAGCGACGGTCGCCGCGCCGGCTCCGGTCGACACGCTCCGCGACCGTCGACGCCTGCGCTGGGCGGGCCGGCTCGGCCTCCTGGCGTTCGTGCTCGCCGTCGCGGTGCCCTTCCTGCCCGTGGTGCAGCACACGACCACGATCGTCTGGCCGTCGGCCGCCACCGGCACCGCCGACGTCAACTCGCCGCTGGTCGCGCTGCGCCCGGAGACGATGTCGGTGGTCGTCCCCGCCGACACGATCCGCAGCCTCGACGACCGCACCGACGGCACCGCCACGGTGCTGTCCACCGTCCCGCCGGAGTCGCCGGAGGGCGCACGCTCCGGGATGGTCCTGACCGTCGCCGACGGCCAGCTCGCGCTGGTCGACCGCGGCCAGCAGCTCGCCACGGCGCCGCTGCGGGCCGGCCCGTCGGAGGTCCGGATCACCTCCGAGGGCACGTCGACGACGATCGACCTGGGTGCCGGGGCGCAGACGTTCGAGGGGGACCTGAGGCCGCAGGTCGTGGGGATCTACTCCGACCTGGACACCGAGCTCGACCCGACCACGGGCACCGCGGTCCGGATCACCCCGGACACCCGCTTCGACACCAGCCCCTCGGTGTGGAAGACCGCCGCCACCGCGGTCGCCGCGGTGGCGTTGCTGGGCTCGCTGCTCGCGCTGGCCGGGGTCGACCGGCACCTGGGGCGCAGCCCGCACCGAGCCGGCCGCGACGCCATCGGCGGTCTCGCCGGCCGGTGGCCGCCGCGGCTGCGTCGCTGGTGGTCCCGCGCCCGGCCGCGACCGATCGACCTGATCGTCACCGTCGTGCTGGTCGGGTGGGCCGCGATCGGGGGCCAGACCTCCGACGACGGGTTCACCCTCGGCATCGTGCGCGACGTCCCGACCTCGGGCTACGTCGGCAACTACTACCGCTGGTACGACGCCGCGGAGGCGCCGTTCGGCTGGTTCTACGACCTCTACGCGCTGTGGGTGCGGGTCTCGGACTCGCTGCTCTGGCTGCGGCTGCCCTCGGTGCTGATGGGATCATGGCCTGGTGGCTGGTCTCCCGCGGGCTGCTGCCGCGCCTGGGCCGTCAGGCCCGCCGCTCCCGCGCCGCCACCTGGGCCGCGGGGATGGTGTTCCTGGCGTTCTGGATGGCCTACAACTCCGGGCTGCGTCCCGAGCCGGTCGTCGTCGTGTGCTCGCTGCTGGCGCTGGTCTGCGTGGAGCGGGCGCTGGCGCTGCAGCGGCTGCTCCCGATCGCGCTCGGCCTGTTCGCTGCCTCGATGGCGGTCGGGGCGAACCCGGCGGGGCTGATCGCGATCGCGCCGTTCATCGCCGGTGTGCGCCCGCTGTGGCACCTGCTCGCGGCCCGGATCCGGACCGTCGGCGCGGTACCGGTGCTGGCGCCGCTGCTGGCCTCGGGCACCGCCATCCTGATGATCGCCTGGGCCGACCAGAGTTGGGCAGCGGTGATCGACTCCACGCGGCTGCGGTCCGACATCGGGCCGGACTGGCCCTGGTACACCGAGATCGCCCAGCGCTACGCGCCGTTGTTCGAGGGGCTCGCGGACGGCTCCATCGCCCGCCGGTTCCCGATCCTGCTGGTCATCCTGTGTCTGCTGGCCTGCGTGGTCGTGCTGATCCGGCGCAACCGCATCCCGGGCGCCGCGCTCGGGCCCGCCCAGCGCCTCATCGGCAGCACCGTGATCGCGCTGCTGATCTTCGCGTTGACCCCGACGAAGTGGACCCACCACTTCGGCGATCTCGTCGGTCTGGGTTCCGGCATGGTGGCGCTGGCCGCGATCGCCACCGGCTCGGACGTCCTGCGCTCGCTGCGCAACCGGCTCGCGTTCCTGTCCGCGGTGTTCCTGGTGGCGGCGCTGTCCGCGGCCGGGCCGAACCTGTGGTGGTACACCAACAACTGGGGCGTGCCGTGGGCCGGTGAGCAGGTCACGGTCGTCGGCTACGAGCTCTCCACGATCCTGCTGCTCGTCGCGCTGCTGTTGGCCGCGGGCGCCGGGGTCGAGCACCTGCGCGGCATCCGCGAGCAGCGGCACCCCGACCAGCTCGCCGGCGTCGAACGGACGCTGGGCCGGATTCCGCTGGTGGGCCGCTGGGTCCGGGCCCGGGACTGGCGCCGCGACGCGTCCTCGGCGCTGCGGGCGACCCGGCGCCTGCGGCTCACCTCCGCGCCGCTGGCGGTGCTGTGCGGGCTGCTCGTCACGTTCAACGTGTGGTCGATGGTCTCGGCGATCCAGGACCGCTCCGGCACCTGGACGATGGGCGCCGACGCGCTGTCGCACCCGTTCGGCGGGTCCTGCGGGCTCGCCAGCCAGGTGTTCGCCGAGCGCCGGCCCGTCGACGGTGTGCTGCCCCCCGCCCCGGAACCGACCGGGATGGCCGCACCGGCCCGCTCCGGGCTGCTGCCGACCGTCGCCCCGCCGCCCCCGCCGGGGGAGCCGACCGCGACCCCGGCGCCGCTGCCGCCGGGTGTCGTCCCGGCGAACAGCCCCGACGCCCAGCTGCTCGACCCGAACAGCGGGGGCAGCGGCTTCGTCCGCAACGGCATCCCGCCGACCGGCGGCGGGACGGGGGCGTCCGGGTTCGAGTACGTGCTGTCCGGCGGCCTGGGCAGCGACGCGGCGCCGGCGTTCGGCAGCTACCTGCCCCACGGCGACCGCAACACCGGCACCCTGCGCACCCCCTGGGTGCTGCTCACCGCCGAACAGCGCGCCGGCAGCACGCCGTTGGTCGTGACCGCGGCCGGGCGCCTGGGCAACGGGAACCGGCTGACCATCCAGTACGCGACGCGGCTGTCCGACGGGCGGGTCCGCGTGGTCGAGCAGACCACCCTCGACGACGGGCGGGTGGAGGAGATGCCGTGGCGCGAGCTGCGGTTCGACCTGCCCGAGACCGCCCGCGCGGCGACCGAGGTCCGGATGGTCGTGCAGGACAATTCGCTCGGGGCGGACGGGTGGCTGGCGGTCGCACCGCTGCGCGCGCCGCAGCTGGCACCGCTGCCGCAGGTCGTGGGCAACCAGCCGATGTTCCTGGAGTACCCGGTGTCGCTGGCCAGCCCCTGCCTGCGCCCGTTCCGGACCTCCGGCGGGATCGCCGAGGTCCCGGCCTACCGGTTGCAGGCCGACGGCAGCCAGATGCGCGGCGACGGCGAGGGCTGGTCGTCCCCGCAGGCCGGCGGCCCGCTGGGCTGGATCACCGTGATCGGCAAGCAGACGGAGCTGCCCACCTACCTCGAGGGCGACCCCGGCCGGGACTGGGGGAAGGTGCAGGCGATCCAGCCGTACCGGCCGAACGCGGTCGCGCCGACCCTGGAACGTCGCGACGTCGACCGCTCCGGGCTCTACAGCTCCGGTCCGCTGCCGGCGCCGCCGCCGGGCATCCCGTCGCCGAGCCGGTGACGGGCCCCCGGGCCGTCGGGGGCCCGGGGGAGCGGGATCAGCCGCTGAACTCGACCGCGGGTGCCGCGGAGGGCTTCCTGCGCTTCGCGGGCGCCTCGGCCCGGGTCTCGGCCTCGGGGGTCGCCTCCGGGACGGCCTCGGCAGCGGGCGCCGGCGTGGCGGTGCTCGCCGCGCCGCCGTCCTGGGCCCGCCGGTGGGCCTCGACGACCTCGGACGGGATGCGGCCCCGCTCGGACAGCGTCCAGCCGTTCTCCCGGGCCCAGGCGCGCACGGCTCGGTTGTGCTCGCGGGTCGCGGTGTCCGAGCCGCTCGCACCGCTGCGTCGGGCGGTCTGCGCGGGCACTCCCGCATTGCGTCCGGTGCGTGGGGACCCCGCGGCGCGCGCGACCCCGAGGAACGGCGCGAGCGCCTCCCGCAGCGCCGCGGCGTTGTCCGCGGTCAGGTCGATCTCGAACCGGCGACCGTCGAGCCCGAAATCGACGGTCTCGGCGGCGTCGCCGCCGGTGATGTCGTCGACCAGCCGGATCGTCTCGACCTTCGCCACTGAGCCTTTCCCAACCTGTTTGTGCTGGTCAGGGGTGTGAGGTGCGTGGCTTGTCGTGAGATGGGTGGGGCTCCTGGTAGACGGATAGCTGTCGCGCCACCGCCTACCGAGGAGCCCCGCGTGTTGTCCTACCCATCCGGGATGTCGATGTCCACTCGCACGGTTCGTGTCCTGGCCGGGCTGCTGCGCGGACATCGTCGCCGGATCGGGACCCGGTGGCGGCTCCTGACCCCGGCCCGCCAAGCCCTGCTCGTGCTCGCGCACCTACGTAAGGGCGAGACCTACACCGACCTGGCCAGCGGATTCAGAGTCGGGAAGTCCACGGTGTCCCGGTATGTCGCCGAGGCGATCGGGCTGCTCGCTGCGCTCGCGCCGACCCTGGAGCAGGCCATCACGGTCGCGGCCGGGAAGGCGTTCGTGATCCTGGACGGGACGCTGCTGCGTATCGACCGGGTCGGCATGGGCTCGGGCTATGACCGGGCGTTCTATAGCGGGAAGCACAAGTGTCACGGGCTGAATGTGCAGGTCATCGCCGACCCCGCGGGTCGGCTGGTGTGGATCTCCCCGCCGCTACCGGGGGCACGGCACGACATGGGCGCTGCCCGGATCCACGGGATCATCGACGCGGTCAACACCACCGGGGTGCGGGCGGTCGCTGACACCGCCTACCAGGGCGGCGGTCCCGCGATCACCGTCCCGCACCGACGCCGACGCCGCGATCTCGACACCGGCCGGTACCGGCCCCTGTCAGCGAATCAGAAGGCCGTCAACGCCGCTCACGCCCGACGGCGGGCACCGGGTGAGCGGGTCAACGCCGAGCTGAAGAACTGGAAGATCCTCCGCAAGATCCGCTCCAGCCCCTCCCAGGCTGCTCAGCTCGTCGCAGCGATCCAGACCCTCATGATCACCACCGCCTGACCAGCACAAACAGGTTGGGAAAGGCTCACTGCAGTTCCTCCCGGTTCGCCGTCCCGGATTCACCCGGGGTCGCCGGAAGCATAACGACGAGGCTTCAGGAACCGTGGGCGCCCGGTCGGGCGGAACGCCGGACCTCGCGCGACCGGACGATGCTCGGCCTGGTCGGGCGCACCTCGCGGAGCGTCCCGATCAGGACGGCGAGGGCGATCAGGACAATGACCAGCACTACTGCGACGACTGCGCTCACGATGTTCTCCTCGCCGGTCGGTACGCGGCCACCCGCCGCCGGTGAAAGTGCGATGCACCGACGATAGGAGCGCGTCGAATGGGTCGGCGCGGTATTTGAGCAATTCTTGAGCAGGGCCGGCCGGGGGAGGACGGGGACGGTACACATGGAGATCGACACCGACGACCTGTCCGGGGCGGAGGTCCAGGGGTTCCTCGCCGGGCACGTCGCCGACATGCACACCCAGGGGCCGCCGGAGAGCACACACGCCCTGGACCTCGACGGGCTCCGCGGGCCCGGGGTGACCCTGTGGGTCGCCCGCGACGACGACGCCCTGCTCGGCTGCGGCGCGCTGAGCACGTTGGCGGCCGGGTCGGTGCCCGAGCACCCGGCCGCGGAGATCAAGTCCATGCGGACGGCCGAGCACGCCCGCGGTCGCGGTGTGGGCGCCGCGGTGCTGACCTGACTGCTCGACGCGGCGCGCGAACGCGGACACCGGGCGGTGTACCTGGAGACGGGCTCGGGGGAGTACTGGGCCCCGGCCCGGCGGCTCTACGAGCGTTTCGGGTTCGTCCGCTGCCCGCCGTTCGCCGACTACCCGGTCGATCCGTTGAGCGCGCATTACCGGCGCGAGGTGTGATCGGACCATCATGTGATCCCGCTCTCGCCCGGCTGCGAGATGTGATCTAGAATGCTCTACGAGCCGTAGAACACGGTGCCGACGCCGGACCGTTCGAGGGTCCTCCCACCCGGGCGTCGGGCCCCACCGCGCCGCCTCAGCGCCGGAGGTCCGTCCCCGGGGCGCGGGGACGGGAATGAGGGCCACGGGAATGACGGTCGAAGCGCGTCTGGTCAACGCCGACCTGCGCCGCAAGCGTTCGGTGGATCTGGCACAGCTGATCCACGAACGACACGGGGGACCGGTCACCGCGCTGCGCGCGGGACTGCTGGCCTACCCCTACCCGCAGCCGGTGCCCGACTGGCACAGTGTGCGGACCGTCGTCCCGGCGATGCGGGGGGCCGGCGAGCTGACGCTGGTGCCTCGACCTCGCCGGACACGAGCTCCCCGGCGGCCGGTGTGGGGATCTGGGAGCTCGCCGTCACCGGGTCGGAGCCGCTGGCGCGCGGCGAGGCCGAAGGCTGGGCACGGGCCGTGTTCGGGTACCGCTGCGCTCCGCTGGTGTACCGACGACCGACGCCGGACGGGCGGGTTGTTCCACCGCCCGACCGGCGTCGAGTTCGTCGTCTTCCACGGGGTGCACGGGCCGATGCACCCCTCCGACGTCGAGGCATACGGCGCGAACGCCTGTGCGTGAGCCTCAGAGCCGGAAGGAGCGCAGCCAGACGGTCTGCGCGGCCCGGCGGAGCGCCGACAGCACGTCCTCGGGCAGGACCTGGTCGGTGTCGGTCAGCACGTAGCCGAGGTCGCCACCCGTGGACAGCGCCTGCCCGACGATGTTGACGCCGGCGTCGGCCAGCAGCCGGTTGATGTCGGCGAGCACGCCCGGGGTGCTCGTGTGCAGGTAGGCGGTCCGGAACACCCCGGGCGGGTTCGGGGCGCTGACATTGGGCAGGTTGACCGACAGGGGAGTGGCGCCCAGTTGCACGAAGTCGAGCAGCTTGCGCGAGACGAACGCCCCGATGCCCTCCTGCGCCTCCTGGGTGGATCCGCCGATGTGCGGAGTGAGGATCACGTTGTCCAGGCCGCGCAACGGCGAGTCGAACCGGTCACCCTGGGCCTTGGGCTCGACCGGGAACACGTCGACGGCGGCACCCGCGATGTGCCCGGACAGGATGTTCTCCCGCAGCGCCAGCTCGTCGATGACCATGCCGCGCGAGGCGTTGATGAACATCGAGCGGGGCTTCATCCGGGCGAACTGCTCGGCGCCGAACAGACCGGCGTTGCCGGGGCGGCCGTCGACGTGGATGGAGACGACGTCGGACTCGGCCAGCAGGGCGTCCAGGCTCGGCATCCGCCGGGCGTTGCCGTGGGCGAGCCGGTCGGCGGTGTCGTAGAACACGACCTGCAGGCCGATGGCCTCGGCCATGTTGGACAGCTGGGTGCCGATGTTGCCGTACCCGACGATGCCCAGGGTGCGGCCGCGGATCTCGTGGGCACCCTTGGCCGACTTGTCCCAGACGCCCTCGTGCATCCGCTGGGTCTTCTCGGTCAACCGCCGCGCCAGGACGACGATCTCGCCGATGACCAGCTCGACGACGCTGCGCGTGTTGGAGTACGGCGCGTTGAACACCGCGATGCCGCGCTCGGCGGCCGCGGCGAGGTCGACCTGGTTCGTGCCGATGCAGAAGCAGCCGACGGCGAGCAGATCCTTCGCGGCGTCGAGCACCTCGGCGGTGATCGTGGTGTTGGAGCGGATGCCGAGCAGCTGCACACCGTCGAGCGCCTCGCGCAGTTCGTCGCCGCTGAGTGACCCGGGTCGGGTCTCGACCTCGAAGCCGTCGCGTCGGAACGCCTCGGCGGCGCCGGGGTGGATGTTTTCCAGCAGCAGGACCTTCACGTGTCCAACCTAGGACGCCGGGTGGCGCGGGGGTATCGGGGCCGGGGAGCGGGGCGTTCCGGAGTCGTCACGGGAGTGGAACGGGAGGCCCGGCGCAGCCACCTCCACCGCCCTCCGCCGGCGAACGGGCCTCTTCGACGCACCTGGGTCGTGATCGGGACGGGGCCGGAGAGGACTCAATCGAGAGCGTCTGAGTGCGAGTCGAGAAAGTCCACTACTGCAACGCTCGCTTCTTCCCTGCGTTCGAGGAAGTACGCATGCCGGGCGCCGTCGAACAGCGTCAGATGGGCACCGGGAATCCGGCCGGCGAGGCGGACGCCGTTCTCCACCGGAGTGAGCTGGTCAGCCGTCCCGTGTAGTACCAGTGTCGGTGCGTCCAACGAAGGCAGCTCCAACCACGTATTGAGGCTTATTCAGGGCCCGTGAAATAACGATCTAGCCCGGCGTGTCGGGTTGGGCGACAGCCCGTCCATCGCGAAGATTGGTTTGTCGAATCAATCCGAGATGAATGGGCTGTCGCAGTATGTACTATACCACTGGCTTTCGGCGTGATGAGATTCAGGATCTTGCCGCTCTGGTGCATGAGCAGGATCAGCGGAACGCGACTGGCCTGCGACGGCCTTGGCCGCCGATTCTGGGATTGTTCTGGTCGGTGGTGATCACGTTGGCGTATCTGCGCGGGAATCGTGTGCAGTGGGAGTTGGCGGAAACCTACGGGGTGTCGCAGTCGACGGTCAGTCGAGCGATCGCGGGGTGACACCGTTGCTGGCGCAGGCGCTGCGGAGTGTAGTTCCGACTGCGGAGGAGCTTCGTGCCGATCGGCAGTACATCATCGACGGAACCCTGCTGCCCTGCTGGTCATGGACCGCCGTACCAGGTCTGTGGTCGGGCAAGCATCGCACCACCGGCGTCGTCGTCCAGGTCGCAGCCACCCTGGAAGGGCAGCTGTCGTGGATCTCCGACCCGACCCCAGGCTCCCGACACGACCTACATTGCCTCGACCAATCCGGCGCCCTCGACCACCTCGCCACATACCCACCGATCGGCGATAAAGGCTACATCGGGCGCGGCATGCTCACCCCGTTCAAAAAACAACCCGGCCGGGAACTTCTCGACTGGCAGAAAACATTCAACAAGAGCCTCAACCGCACACGCGCCACCATCGAGCGAGTCATCGCCCATATCAAGTCGTGGAAAGTTCTCCACACAGACTACCGCCGACCCTACGCCACATTTAAAACGACGATCTCGGCAGTCATCGGACTCATCTTCTACGCACTTACCTGACGGAGCCTGAATAAGCCTCAAGGTTCTGCAGAGGCACCAACAGTATTCGAATCGTCGATGTTCGGCGCTCCTGGACAGGATTTCAGCCCCGCATGGTCGCGTTCGCTGAAGGCTGACTCTGAACGGCGCGCTGAGTGCCAGGATCGATGGTGTGTTGAACACCGTGGCGGTCTTGTCCGATGTCCATGGGGTCCTGCCCATGCTCGATGCCGTGCTGGCCGAGCCGGAGGTGAGGGCTGCCGACCTCGTGGTCGTCACCGGCGACCATGCCTCTGGTCCTCAACCGGTCGACGTGCTCGACCGACTCTCGGCGCTGGGGGAGCGGGTCGTTCTCGTGCGCGGCAACGCCGATCGTGAGCTGGTCGCGCTCGCGCGGGGTGAGCAACTCGATGTCCCGGACGCGGGTGACGACGTGGGCTGCCGAGCAGCTCTCGCCCGAGCACATCGACCTGTTGGCCGGACTGCCGCACCCGATCACGCTGGAGATCGAGGGATTCGGGCCAGTGACCTTCTGCCACGGAACACCGCGCGCCGACGACGAGGTCGTTCTCGTTGACACTCGCCTCGAGCGGTGGGCCGAAGCATTCGCCGGACTAGCCGACTCGGTCCGGACAGTTGTGTGCGGTCATACCCACATGCCGTTCGTCAGGTTGGTCGATCGGCGGCAGGTGATCAACCCTGGCAGCGTGGGCATGCCATACGGCCGTTCGGGCGGACACTGGGTGCTACTGCGCGCCGGAGGAGTCTCGATGCGGCGAACCATCGTCGACGTCGACGCAGCGTGCGCCCAGATCGTCGGGGAGTCGACCTTCCCCGACCGGCAGGACTGGGTTGACTACTTCGTTCGTGCCGCCGCCAGCGATGCGGAGGCGCTCACCACGTTCGCACCGGGCGATGACCGACACGCAGCAGGCTCAAGGTTGGTGAGGTGTCGGTCGTCGCCGCAGGAGCAGGTCTCGCCTCGGGAGTAGGCGGCCCGCTCGTACAGGAAGGCGTTGACGTAGCGCAGTCCAGGAACTCCGGGAGCAGGCCCTTGTCCTGGTTGAGGGCGACCACGGTGCCGGTTCTCCTGGCGGGGCCGCTGTCGTGCTACTCGCCGCCCATCGCTTTCCGGGCGTCGGGCGCCTGCTGCTGCGCGTCGTCCTCGACCTTCTCCACGGCTTCGGCCAGCTCCTCGCGAAGGCGGTCGACCCTCGCCTGGAAACCCGCCACCCGCGCCTGTCGCCGCCTGCGAATGATCAACTCGCCGATCGACAGCACGGCAACGACGCCGACCACTGCCGCGGCGACGATCCACCACTCCGAGAGCATCACGCGCCCGCCTTCCCGGTCCATGGCACGCCGGGCACCGGCTGGACACCAGGGCGGCCGTGCCGACGCCACCCACGAACGCCTGCCGGAACTGGGCGCGCTCGCCGGCGCCATGGCAGTCCTAGCAGATCGGGCGACGGGGCGCCGGGGTGGATCGCGGACCCTCCTCGCAGCACTCGAACTGTCATAACGTGCATTATCGGCTCAGCACTAAGAGCGTGTTTGGAAATTCTAGTGGGTTGAGGGTGTCGTGTGTTTCTGCTGGCGGGTGGCGGGGTATCCACGGGCGATGCGGCGGGTGATGGTGTTGATCGCGGCCCAGCGGATCATGGCTTCGGATGTGGTGGGGTGGCGTTCGTAGTCTCGGGCCAGGCGTCGGTGTGCGGTGAGCCAGGCCAGGGTCCGTTCGACCACCCACCTTCGTGGGAGGACGGTGAATCCGCGCTGCTCGGGTGGCTTGCGGATGATCTCGATCGTTGTCTGCAGGATCGTGGCGGCCCAGTCGAGCAGTCGCCCGGCGAAGCCGGCGTCGGCGTAGACGAACCGCACCCTGGTGCGCAGGTAGAGGTTGAGCAGGATCGGCTTGGCGCCGTCGCGGTCCTGTACCGAGGCCGAGCACACCATCGTGGTCAGCAGCAGACCGAGGGTGTCGGTCACGATGAACCGTTTCCGTCCGCCTGTCTTCTTCCCGGCGTCGTAGCCGCGGGAGTCCTGGCCGACGGTGTCGGCGCCCTTGACCGACTGGGAATCGATGATCCCCGCACTCGGCTCCGGATCACGGCCCTCGGCGATACGTAACTGCCCCCGCACGACCGGGAGGATCTTCTCGGTGACCTTCTGCTGTTCCCACTGGTTGAAGTACCAGTAGACGGTCTGCCAGGGCGGGAAGTCCACCGGCAACGCCCGCCAGGCACACCCGGTCCGCACGACATACAAGATCGCGTCCAGCACGTCCCGACGAGCATGAGCAACAGGCCGCCCCCGCCGCGCGAGCGGCGGTAACAACGGCTCGATCACCACCCACTGGGCATCACTGGTGTCCGAGGGGTACCGGCGCGGTCGTTCCTGCATGCCGACCACGATGGAGCACCCCAGCCGTGTCGACCATCCCGACACACCCACCATTTCCAAACACGCTCTAAGATGCCCCGGTGACTGCCGCCATCCATCATCTCGAACTCTGGACCCGGGACCTCGCCGGGACGGCGCCGTCGTTCCACTGGCCCCTCACCGGGCTCGGCTGGACCCTGCGTGGCGACGACTGGGACCACGGACGGATCTGGACCCATCCGTCGGGCGTGTACGTAGTCCTGGAGCAGTCGCCCGCCGTCCACGGCGTGCACGACCGCATGCGGCCGGGCCTGAACCATCTGGCCCTGACCGTGCCCGGTCGCGCCCGGCTCGACGCGCTGCGGGCGGACTGCGCAGCGCACGGGTGGTCCGAGCTGTTCGGCGAGACCTACCCGCACGCCGGCGGCCCGGACCACACCGCGCTGTTCCTGGAGAACGCCGAGGGCTTCGAGGTGGAGCTCGTCGCGCCCTGAGCGGACGGTGTCAGTTCCCGCGGCCGGTGGCGTCCTGCAGCTCGTCGATCCGCTTCGACGCCTCGGCCTTGGTGAGCCCGTCGAGATCGTCCGGGGCGTCCTGCCCGGCCTGCTGCAGCAGCGTCTCCAGGTACGACCGCTGCGGGCCGGTCATCGGCTCGTCGCCGGTCGTCCAGTCGGCGGGGTCCTTCTCGGCCGTACCGGGGTCGATGGCGTCGGTGCTGTGGTCGTTGGTCATGTGTCGAACATATCTTCGACCACCACTCCCCGCACGTCGAGCCGTCCCGCCGTCACCGGAACTGTCATAACGGGAACCCGGCCGGTGTCGGTGCCGGTCACTACGCTGCCGTCGTGCCCCTGGACGAGTACCGCCGCCGGCGCGACCCGCGGCGCACGCCGGAGCCGGTGCCCGAGCACGACTCCGGCCCGCCGGGCGCCGTCGGCGACCGGTTCGTCGTCCAGGAGCACCACGCGACGGCGCTGCACTGGGACCTGCGGCTCGAACGTGACGGTGTCCTGGCGTCGTGGGCGGTGCCCAAGGGGCTGCCGGAGGACTCCGAGACCGTCCGGATGGCGGTGCGCACCGAGGACCACCCCCTGGAGTACCTGGAGTTCTCCGGGGAGATCCCGCGCGGCGAGTACGGCGGCGGCCGGATGGCGATCTGGGACCAGGGTCGCTACGACACCGAGAAGTGGGACGACCGTGAGATCGCGTTCGTCCTGCACGGCGAGCGGGCCCGCGGCCGGTTCGTGCTGCTGCACCGGAGTTCCGGGGGGCGGAAGGACGGCTGGCTGCTGCGCCGCACCCGGGACCAGCCCGACGGCATGGGCGCCGGCGGCGACCCGCTCCCCCACGACATCGTCCTGGCCGTCCCCCGGTTCGCCGACCGCCTGCCGAGCGGGGACGGCTGGACGGTCTGCCCGGTGTTCGGTGGCCGGCGGGTGCTGGTGCGGTCCGACGGCGGCCGGCTGACCCTGCGCCCGGTGGACGACGAGGGTCGCCCCGGGGAGGCGTTCGACCCGCCGGGCGCGCTGCGGGGCCTGGGGCCCGTGCTGGGCGCCGGTGGGCACCTGCTCGACGCCGAGCTGACCGACCGGGGCGAGCTGTGGGTCGCCGACGTGCTGCACACCGGTGGCCGCGACGTCCGGGCCCTGCCGGTCGAGCAGCGGAGGGCACTGCTGGAGGAGCTGCCGCTGGACGGGCCGCACCGGCGCGCGGTGCCGTCGTACCCGAACGCGGGTGCCCGGCTGCTCGACGCGGTGCGGGACCAGGGGCTGCCCGGGGTGGTCGCCGTCCGGGCCGGTTCCGGGTACCCCGAGGGCGCGGGCGACGACTGGCGGGAGGTCCTGGTGGACGGCGCGAGCCGGAAGGCGGCCCGGCGCGGGTCTGCACAGCGCGGGTCTGCACAGCGCGCGGGGTACGGGCGGGCGGCGCTGTCCAACCCGGACAAGGTGCTCTACCCCGCCACCGGCACGACCAAGGCCGACGTGCTGGGGCACTACCTGGCCGTCGCCGAGGCGATGGTGCCGCACATCGAGGCCCGGCCGGCGACGCTGAAGCGCTGGCCGGACGGGGTGGAGGGGCAGTCGTTCTTCGAGAAGAACGTGGCCCGGCACGCCCCGGACTGGCTGCGCACCGCCCGCGTGGGGACGCCCGGCGGACGGTCGGAGTCCGCCGACTTCGCGGTGCTCTCCGACGCCGAGGGGCTGGCCTGGGCGGCGAACCTGGCGGCGCTGGAGCTGCACGTGCCGCAGTGGCGGCTCGGCCCGCGCGACGGGCGTCGCCCGCCGGACCGGGTGGTGTTCGACCTGGGCCCGGGCGAGGGCACGACCATCGTGGACTGCGCCCGGGTGGCGCTCTGGCTGCGAGACCTGCTCGACGGTCACGGTCTGCCGGTGTACCCGTCGACGTCGGGCGGGAAGGGGATGCAGCTCTACCTGCCGGTGCGGGTCACCGACCCGGAACGGACCAGCGGGTTCGCCCGTGAGGTGGCCGAGCGGCTTGCCGAGGAACATCGGCGCGAGGTGATCGCGGTGATGACCCGCGCGCGTCGCCGCGGGAAGATCTTCGTCGACTGGAGCCAGAACGCCACCGCCAAGACCACGATCGCCTCGTACTCGCTGCGCGGGCGCGAGCGCCCCACGGTGGCGACCCCGCTCACCTGGGCCGAGGTCGAGGGCTGTCGCGAGCCCGCCGACCTGGTGTTCACCCTCGACGACCTCCCGGCACGGCTGGACACCCACGGGGACCTGATGCGTCCCCTGATCGACACCCAGGGTTTCGTGCTCCCCCGTGGTGGGGTGATCGGGCAGGTGCCAGGCTGACCGCCGTGCACCACCCGTACCTCGACGGTCCGCACCCACGCGCCTACGCCCACCGCGGTTGGCACGTCGGGGAGCTCGCGGGTTGCGAGAACACCCTCGCCGCGTTCACCGCCGCCGCCGACCACGGTCTGCGCTACGTCGAGATGGACGTGCACGCCAGTGCCGACGAGGTGCCGTTCGTGCACCACGACCCGACGCTGGACCGCACCACCGACGGCACCGGCCGGATCGACGCGCGCCCCGCCGCGGAGCTCGACACCGTGCGGGTCACCGGGGCACATCGCACCGAGCCGCTGCCGCGGCTGGCCGAGGTGCTCGCCGCGCTGCCGGGGGTGCGGGTGACGATCGAGCTGAAGTCGGCCGAGGTCGTCGCGCCGACGCTGGCGGTGCTCGACGCCGCCGACGCCTGGGACCGGGTGTGCCTGGGCTCGTTCTCCGCCCGGTGGCTGAACGTCGCCCGGACGCTGGCCGGGGCGCGGCTGTGCACGTCGATGGGACAGGCCGAGGTGGTCGCGCTGCGGGCCCGAGCGTGGGGTGTCCCCGGCCGGCTGCTGCCGTCGCCGGCGGGGGTGTTCGCGCAGGTGCCACCGGCGTTCGGGCCGATCCCGGTGGCCTCGGACCGGCGGTTCGTCGAGGCGGCGCACCGGGCCGGGCACGAGGTGCACGTGTGGACGGTCGACGAGCCCGGTGAGATGCGACGGCTGCTGGCCCTCGGGGTGGACGGGCTGCTGTCCGACCGGCCGGACCGGCTGCTCGACGTCGTCGGGGGCTGACCGGGTGGGCGTCTGCGTAGATGATCGGAGGCCGGGTCCCGCGGGCGTCGATACGCTCGCGCCGTGACCGCCTCGACCGTCCCGACCGCAGAGCCGGCCCCGCCCCGCCGATCCCGGGTGTGGGCCTGGGGGCTGTGGGACTGGGGTTCGTCGGGGTTCCAGCACATCGCGCTGACCTTCGTGTTCTCGGTGTACCTGACCGACGCGGTCGGGGCGGACCTGCCCGGCCCGGTCAGCGCCAACAGCTGGCTGGCCTGGTCGACGGCCGCGGCCGGGGTGCTAATCGCGCTGATGGCGTCGGTGATCGGGCAGAGCGCGGACCGGACGGGCCGGCGGGTGCGTGCGACCGGGCTGTGGACGGCACTGGTCGTGCTCTGCATGGCCGGGATGTTCGCCGTCCGCGACGACTGGTCCTACCTGTGGCTGGGTCTGCTGCTGCTGGCCCTGGCGTCGATCTTCGTCGAGCTGGCGTACGTGTCCTACTACGCGCTGATGGCGCAGGTGTCGACGCCGGCGACGGTCGGGCGGGTGTCGGGATTCGGTTGGTCGCTGGGCTACATCGGCGGGATCGTGCTGCTGCTCGCGGTGTACGTGTTTCCTGCTGTCCGGCGACGGCGGACTGCTCGGCGTCCCCACCACCGACGGCCTCGACGTGCGGATCGCGGTGCTGGTGGCGGCGGTGTGGTTCGCGGTGTTCGCCGCGCCGATGTTCCTCCTGCTGCCCGAGACACCGCCGGCGACGCCGGACGCGCCGAAGCTGGGCGTCGTCGGCTCGTACCGCAGGCTCGTGGCCGACCTGCGCGAGCTGTACCGGACGAGCCCGCACACCGTGTACTTCCTCGGGGCGAGCGCGCTGTACCGGGACGGCCTCAACGCGGTGTTCGCCTTCGGCGGGGTCCTCGCCGTCACCGTGTACGGCCTGGAGCCGGGACAGGTGCTGATCTTCGGCGTGGCGATCAACGTGGTCGCGGCGCTGGGCTGCGTGGTGGGCGGCCGGCTGGGGCCCAAGGCCGTCGTCGTGGGGTCGCTGGCCGGCAGCGTCGCGGTGGGCGTGGTCCTGCTGTTCGTGTCCGGTCCGACCATGTTCTGGATCTTCGGGCTGGTGCTCGGGCTGTTCGTGGGGCCGGCGCAGGCGTCGTCGCGGTCGTACCTGCTGCGGGTCAGCCCGGCGCGGCAGGAGGGCCAGCTGTTCGGCCTGTACGCGACGACCGGGCGCGCGGTGTCGTTCCTGGCGCCGGCGCTGATCGGGGTGTTCACCTACGCGTTCGGCTCCGACCGGGCCGGGACGGTCGGGATCGTGCTGGTCCTGGCGGCGGGACTGGTCGCGCTGCTGCCGGTGCGCTCCCCCGACCGTGCACCGGTCCGGTCCGCCGTGTGAACACTCGTCGACGTGGACGTGAGCACCATCACACATGGCTGACACGTCACATCAGAGTGTGTAGATGGCGGCGATAGGGAACACTGGTCAATCGGGCGCAGAGCGGGTTACCGCGAGGTAACTCGAGCGGTCCGTTCTGCCCTGCCGCCGGAATATCCTAGCTCTACGCACGTTACACCCGGTGGCGGAGACGTAACCGTCGAGGTGCTCCCTCGACATCGCGCTACAGGAGGGTGACGCATGGCCGACCGCGTTCTGCGTGGCAGCCGGCTCGGGGCTGTCAGCTACGAGACGGACCGCAACCACGACCTGGCGCCGCGGCAGATGGTCCGTTATGTGTCCGAGTCCGGCTACGAGTTCCAGGTGCCGTTCGCGAACGACGCCGAGGCTCCCGCGACGTGGGAGTCCCCGCAGGGCGGCGTCGGTCGTCGGGTGGACGGGACCGAGCCGGAGCAGAAGAAGCAGAAGCCGCCGCGTACGCACTGGGACATGCTGCTCGAGCGCCGGTCGATCGCCGAGCTCGAGGAGCTGCTCGACGAGCGCCTGGAGCTGCTGCGCGAGCGGCGCGCCGAGATCGCCTGATCCCGGCCGCGCCACAGGCACATACCGGACCACCGCCCGGTGACCGCGGTGATCATGGAGCCCGGACCCCTCAGGGGGTCCGGGCTCCATGGCGTCCGGGCATGATGGCCGGCGATGAACGACACGCAGACCGGGACCGACCGCACCGCACGCCCCAGCCGGGCGGTCCGGGACCTCGCCGACGACCACGTCCGGCGTCTCACCGAGCTCGACCCGATCCTCGCCGGTGAGCTCGGCGGTACCGCGCGGCAGGACGAGCTGCCCGACCTGTCCCCCGACGGCACCGCCGCGCTCGTCGCCGTCTGCCGGGAGACCCTGGACCGGCTGGACGCCACCACGGGCGCACGGGAGCCGGCCGACCCCGACGAGCGTCGCTGCGCGCGGCTGCTGGGCGAGCGTCTCGGCGCCCAGCTCGACCACCTGACCTCCGGGGAGCCGCTGCGCGCGGTGCAGGAGCTCTTCGGCCCGCTGGCGACCCTGCGGACCGCGTTCACCCTCATGCCCGTCGACGGCGACGAGGACTGGGCCACCGTCGCCGCGCGGATGACCCGGGTCCCCGAGGCACTCGCCGGGTACCGGGCGTCGCTCGCGGAGGGATGCCGTCGCGGGCTGTTCGCCGCGCCGCGCCAGGTCGTGCGGGTGTGACCGAGCAGATCGACGCCTGGAACCGCGACGCGGGCGGCCGCGGCTGGTTCGCCGCGTTCGCCGCGGAGGCCTCCGTCGGTGACGCCGTGCGCGCCGACCTGGACCGCGGCGCCCAGGAGGCGACGACCGCGCTGGGCGAGCTGCGGGACTGGCTGGCCGCGGAGTACCTGCCCGCCGCGGAGGGGACCCCGGACGGCGTGGGCCCCGACCGGTACCGCATCGCGAACCGGTTCTGGAACGGCGCCGACATCGACACCACCGAGGCCTACGAGTGGGGCTGGTCGGAGTTCCACCGGATCCGCGCGGAGATGGCCGTCGAGTCCGCGCGGATCATGCCCGGCGGCAGCGTGCGCGAGGCGATGGAGCTCCTGGAGACCGACGGGGGCACGACCGGGGTCGTCATCGGCGGGGAGGCCGCCCGGGCGCACCTGCAGAAGATCATGGACGAGACGATCGCGGAGCTCGACGGCGTCCACTTCGACCTGTCCGGCCGGCTGCGGGAGGTCGAGTCACGGCTGGCGCCCGCGGGGAGTGCGACGGCGCCGTACTACACACCGCCGGCGCTGGACTTCTCCCGTCCGGGCCGCACCTGGCTGCCCCGCAGCGAGGACGACCGCTACCCGCTGTGGGACCTGATCAGCACCTGGTACCACGAGGGCGTCCCGGGTCACCACCTGCAGCTGGCGTCGTGGGCGGTGCGCAGCCGGGAGCTGTCGACGTTCCAGACGTCGCTGGTGGGCGCGGTGAGCGCCGACGTCGAGGGCTGGGCGCTCTACGCCGAGCTGCTGATGGACGAGCTGGGCCACCACACCGACCCGGGCTCGCGGCTGGGCTACCTCAACGCGCAGATGCTGCGCGCGGTGCGCGTCGTGATCGACCTGGGGATGCACCTGTCGCTGCCGATCCCCGACGACTCCCCGGTCGGGCCCGGTCTGCGGTGGACCCCGGAGCTGGGGCGGGAGTTCTTCGGCCGGCACGTCGGCGGCGGGGACGCGATGGCCGACTCGGAGCTGCTGCGCTACCTCGGCGGTCCGGCCCAGGCGATCGGCTACAAGCTCGGTGAGCGGGCCTGGCTGACCGGGCGGGAGCGGGCCCGGGCCGCGCACGCCGCGCGCGGCGAGGAGTTCGATCTGGCCGCGTGGCACGCCGCCGCGCTCGCGCAGGGCACCCTGGGGCTCGACGACCTGGTGCCGGAGCTGGCGGCCCTGCCGGCAGCGCGCGCCTGACGGCGCACCGGGGCGCCGCGCGCGGCTCAGCCGTGTGTGGCGCCCTCGGTGACCGGGCCCGCGGGGGTGCTGGGGGACGTCGCGGCCGAGCCGGTGCGACAGCCCCCAGCAGGTGACCCTCCACAGCGCCTCGGCGACGATGCCGCCGCTCATCTTGGAGGCGCCGCGCTCACGCTCGGTGAAGGTGATCGGGACCTCGCGGACCCGGAACCCGGCCTGCAGCGCCCGCCAGGCCATGTCGACCTGGAAGCAGTAGCCCTGCGAGGCGACCGAGTCCAGCTGCAGCTGCTCGAGCACCGTGCGCCGGTAGACCCGGTAGCCGCCGGTGATGTCCCGCAGCGGGACGCCGAGCGCGAGGCGGGAGTAGAGGTTGCCGCCGCGGGAGAGGACCTCGCGGTGCCAGGGCCAGTTCACGACACGCCCGCCGGGCACGTAGCGGGAACCGAGGACGGCGTCGGCGTCGGCCAGGGCCGCGAGCAGCGCGGGGAGGTCCTCCGGGGCGTGCGAGCCGTCGGCGTCCATCTCGACGACGACCTGGTGCTCGCCGGTCAGCGCGTGCCGGAAGCCGTCGAGGTAGGCGGCGCCGAGGCCGTCCTTGCCGGAGCGGTGCAGGACGCTGATCCGCTCGTCGGCGGCGGCGAGGGAGTCGGCGAGCTCGCCGGTGCCGTCGGGGCTGGCGTCGTCGACGACGAGGACGTCGGCGTCGGGCAGCGTGGCGTGCAGCCGCGCGACGGCGGGACCGAGGTTCTCCCGCTCGTCGTAGGTGGGAACCACGACCAGGACCGGGCCCGGCGGTTCGACCATGCTCGTCCTCTCCCCCGCCCGATCGGTGTCGACCGGACGACCCTACCCGTACGGACCGCACCTGTTCGGTCACCGCTCGTCGTGCTGTGGCCGAGCGCGGTCGTGCGGACAGCGTAGTGGAGCGGTGCGATCGCCCGACGCGGTGGCTTCTGCCACGGAACCGGACAGGGGATCGCACCCGGGCCCGGACGCGGTCGGCGCCGGGGCGGGGACGCGGTCGGTGGTCAGCGGGTCCCGGCGAGCAGGTGGGCGTTGCCCAGCGCCTCCAGGACGCCGCCGCCGACCCGGCCGCCGGTGTTCTCCCCGGGGAGGAACCACTCGTAGCCGTAGGTGGCGGCGAAGCTCTCCTCGTCGACCGAGTCGGGCGCGATCTGGCTGGCGTGGGCGAGCATCGCGGCCCGCTTGACGGCGAGCTCGGTAGGCCCGCCCCCGACGGCGACGGCGATCTCGGCGGTGACCCGGCCGTAGCCGACGCCGGCGGCGTGCGCGGCGCCGTGGACGAGGTGCCGGTCGCGCGCGGCCAGCGCCAGGTGCTCGCGGTCGACGGTCATCCGGTAGCCGTGGGCGCCGGTGAGTGAGCAGGCGATGGCGCCCGCGGCGTGCGCGGCGCGGTGGTCGGGGTGGCCGTAGATGCCGGCGTCGTCGTCGTGCAGGACGGTGCCCGCGCCCTCGGCGTCGACGATCTCGGCGACGGCGCGGCCGAGCGCAACCGGGTCGGCACCGGCGAGTGCCTGCGGGTGGCGCAGGCCCTCGCCACCGGGCAGGCCGGAGTCGCGGTGCCCGAGCAGCACCAGCCGGTGCACGCCGAGCAGCGCTGGCGGCGTCGGCGAGCTCGCGGCGGCGGCGGTCGGGGACGGTCTCGCCGGGCTCCAGCGGGAGCCGGGAGCCACCGAGGTCACCGCCGGTGGCCATGACGAGCACGACGCGGGCGCCGGCGTCGGCGAGACGGCGCAGGGTCAGGCCGGTGAAGATCGACTCGTCGTCGGGGTGGGCGTGGAGGGCCAGGACGGTCTGGCCGGAGAGGGTGTGCACCTGGTGATCGCTTCGCGTGCGGGGCCGGGGTGGCCGGTACGGACGTCGGTCCGGAGCGGGTCGGTACCCGGGCGGCGGGAGCGGTCCACGGACGGTGAGCCGGGACGGCGGTGTCAGCCGCGCGGGGACGGACCCCGACGACAGCGACACGCGGCGGCACGCACGGGGCGCGCGGCGGCGGTGGCGGTCGTCGGGTCGATCACGCGGGAGATGATGGCAGGGCCGCCGTCGCGGGTCCACACCGGGTCCCGCGACGGCGCTCACAGCGCTCGATCAGAGCTCGATCAGCCCTCGATCGGCGCTGGTCAGACCGTGCTCTTCGGCATGATCAGCCAGAGCGCCAGGTAGATGACGAACTGCGGGCCGGGCAGCAGGCAGGACAACACGAACAGGAACCGCACGGTGTTGCGGCCCAACCCGAAGCGGTCGGCCAGCCCGGCGCACACCCCGGCGATCACCTTCCCGTTGCGGGGACGGACGAGGCGCTGGGACACGGGCATGTTCACGGGTGCTCCTTGGTGGTGCGGATCGGACCTCCCCCACCTTGGCACCACCGGGCCCCCGCGCGCTCGGGGAACACCCCGACGGTGACCCCGAACGCACCCGGAGACCCCGCAGGCGGCGCTACAGGACAGCGCTACAGGACGACGAGGTCGCGGGCGGTGGTGTTGAGCCGCTCCACGCCGTCGGCGGTGACGACAACGATGTCCTCGATCCGGGCGCCCCACCTGCCGGCCTGGTAGATGCCGGGCTCGACGGAGAAGGTCATGCCCTCGGCGAGGACGAGGTCGTTGCCGTCGACGATGTAGGGCTCCTCGTGCACGTCGAGCCCGATGCCGTGCCCGGTGCGGTGGATGAAGTGCTCACCGTGCCCGGCGGCGGCGATGTGCTCGCGGGCGGCGCGGTCGATGTCGGCCGCGGTGGCGCCGGGCCGGACCGCGGCGACGGCGCGCTCCTGGGCCTCCTGCAGCACCGCGTAGGTCTCCTTGACCTCCGCGCCGGGCTCGCCGCCGACGGCGTAGGTGCGGGTGCAGTCGGAGTTGTAGCCGCCGGGGAGCGGACCACCGATGTCGATGACGACGACGTCGCCGGGCTCGATCACGCGGTCGGAGACGTCGTGGTGCGGGCTGGCGCCGTTGGGTCCGGAGCCGACGATGACGAACGCGGCCTCGGTGTGGCCCTCGGCGACGATCGCGGCGGAGATGTCCGCGCCGACCTCGGCCTCGGTGCGGCCGGGGCGCAGGAACTCGCCCATCCGCCGGTGCACCCGGTCGATGGCGGCGCCGGCCTCGCGCAGGCGGTCGATCTCGGCCGGGTCCTTGCGCATGCGCAGCTCGCGCAGCACGGTGCCGCCGAGGTACTGCGGGACGTCGGGGAAGGCGTGACGCAGGCCGAGGACGTGGCGGGCGGGCATGTCGTCGTCGACCGACATCCGGGTTGGGCCGCCGGCGAGGTCACTGACCAGCAGGTACGGGTCCTCCCCGTCGGTCCAGGTGACCAGGTCGATGCCGAGGGCCTCCAGCGGCACACCGGCGAACCCCGGCGCCTCCAGCGACGGGACGACGAGCGCGGGCGGCGCCCGGTGCCCGGCGGCCGGGACGATCAGACAGGTGAGGCGCTCGTGCGAGGACCCGTCGAACCCGGTCAGGTAGCGCAGGTCGGTTCCCGGGGTCAGGAACAGCACGTCGGAGCCCTGCTCGGCGGCGTGCTCGCCGGCACGGCGCAGCCGGTCGGCGAACAGCTCGGTGGGGACGGCATCGGTCATGACCGTGAGCGTAGGCGGGCACGGGGGGTACACGACCGCCACCCGGAGCACCGCGGCGTGGGCCGGGCGGCGGCCGGCGCGCGGCCGCGGACGCGCTGCGTGACCGGACGCCTGCGGAGCCGGTCGGCGGGTCAGTCGGTGTCGAGGGCGGTGGGGTGGCGCCGTGACGGTCCCGGCGAGCTCGACGAGCTTGACGTTCAGGTCCTGGGAGGTTCGGCGGAGCACGTCGAAGGCCTCGTCGGCGGTGAGTCCGCGGCGCGCCATCAGGATGCCCTTGGCCTGGCCGATCCACGTCGCGCGAGACGATGGCCTGGCGCAGCTGGGTCTCCTGGAGCGCGGAGCTGGACACGGCGACGCAGGTGGCCAGGGCCAGCGACGCGTGCGTGGCGAGCAGCATGAGGCGGTCGCGGTCCTCGGGGTGAACGCGTGCCGCTCGGTGGCGTAGACGTTGAGCGCGCCGGGCAGCCGCGGCGGCTCGGCGTTGGGGATGAGCGAGACCGCCAGACACGAGTGGTAGCCGTGCCCGACGGCGGCACGGGGCGAAGTCGGGCCAGCGGGTCTCGGCGGTGAGGTCGTCGGAGAAGGCCAGCGCGGGGCCGTCCGCGCGGGCGGCCTCGACACAGGGTCCGAGGCCACTGGCGTACTGGGCCTCGTCGATCGACGAGGCGGCGGGGTCGGTCTCGACGGGGGTGTGGAAGCGGCCGTCCTCGTCGCGGAGGGTGACGCTGACCATGTCCGCGCCGGGCACGACCCGGCGGACCGCCGCGACGATCCGGGCGAGGACGTCGGCGACCGAGCCGGAGGCGAGCAGGGCGGTGGTGAGGGGCGGTGAACTCGCGGGCGAGCGGGACCGGTCTCGGCGAGGGCGGCCTCGGCGGGCCCCGCCGCGCTGCTCGGGGCCACGAAGAGGGCGCGCTCGGCGCTCCAGTCCTCGTCTCCCGCGGCGGCCGCCGCAGGTCCGCTGCTCGTAGTGGTTCCGCTGTTCTCCACGAGCACTTCTGCACGGTCCGGCCGGTCCGACGCCCCCCCGGGTACGGCGACGGTGCCAGACTCTCGGCCAATGAGTGAGCGCCCGTGATGCTGCTGGACTCCGCGAGCATGTACTTCCGTGCCTACTTCGGCGTCCCGGGAGAGCGTCACCTGCCCCCGGACGGGACGCCGGTGAACGCCGTCCCGCGGGTTCACCGACATGATCGCGCGGCTGGTCACCGAGCACCGCCCGGCGCGGCTGGTGGCCTGCCTGGACCTGGACTGGCGGCCGGCGTTCCGGGTGTCGGCGCTGCCGTCGTACAAGGCGCACCGGGTGGAGGCGGGCCGGGCGGGGACGAGGTCCCGCCGGGGTGTGCCCGAGGAGGTGCCGGACACGCTCGCCCCGCAGGTGCCGCTGATCATGGAGGTCCTGGCGGCGGCCGGGATCGCACCGGCGGGGCCGCGGGCTGCGAGGCCGACGACGTGATCGGGACCCTGGCCACCGCGAGGCCGTCGACCCGGTGCTGGGGGGTGTCCGGGGACCGGGACCTCATGCAGATCGTGCGCGACGCCCCGCCGGTGCGGCTGCTCTACATCGGCCGCGGGCTGAACAAGGCCGAGAACCTGGGCCGGACGACGTCGCGGCGAAGTTCGGGGTGCCGCGGGAGCGGGCGGTGCCGCCTACGCGGAGATGGCGATGCTGCGCGGGGACCCCTCCGACGGCTGCCCGCGTGCCCGGGGTCGGCGCGAAGACCGCGCGACGACTGGTGGGCCGGTTTCGGTTCGTGGGCGGAGCTGCTGGCCGCCGTCGGCGACGGCGACCCCCGGATCGGCGCCGGGCCGCGGGCAAGCTGGCCGCGGCGCGGGACTACCTCGACGTCGTCGAGCCGGTGGTGGCGGGTGCGGACCGACGCCGAGGTGGACCTCAGCCGCGACGACGCGCTCCCGGTGGCGTTCGCCGACCCGGACCGGCTCGACGAGCTGGCGGTGCGGTGGGGTCTGGAGTCCTCGGTGGGGCGGCTGCGCAAGGCCCTCGACGCGGCGGCGGCGTCGTGACCCGCCACGACCAGGACGACCACGACCACTGCCTGCCGGTCCCGCCGTCGTCGGCGTACGACGAGGCGGTGGCCCGGGAGACCGCGGTACGCGCGGCGGGGCCGAGCCGATCACCTCCCCGTACGATGGCGCCCCCGCCGCGGTGCGCGACGCGGCGGCGTCCGCGGTCGACGGGCTGCGGGACGAGCTGCTGGCGCTGTCGCACGACCTGCACGCCCACCCCGAGACCGCGTTCTCCGAGCACCGCTCCGTCGCCGCGGTGGCCGCGCTGCTGGCCGGGTACGGGATCGACGCGGCCGTCGGGGTGCACGGGCTGGACACGGCGCTGCGGGCGCCCCTCGGCTCCGGAGAGGGCCCGACGGTAGCGGTGCTCGCCGAGTACGACGCGCTGCCCGGCATCGGGCACGCCTGCGGGCACAACGTGATCTGCGCGGCCGCGGTGGGGGCGTTCCTGGCGCTCGCGCGGGTGCTCGCGGCGCACCCGG
>NZ_JAHLJA010000093.1:0-16654 GCF_020496245.1 Pseudonocardia sp. ICBG601
ATCGCCAGGGTGCTGCGCCCCGGCGGGGTGCTGGCCGGGCTGTGGAACAGCGGCGACCCCGACGTCGGCTGGGTCCCGCGAGCTGGGCGAGCTGAGCGTGCACGGACGGCGGGTGCCCGACAACCCGCGGGGGTGGCAGCCCCACCCGGATGCCCGGCGAGCCCTGGTTCACCGACGCCCACCAGGAGCAGGTCACCTGGCCGCGGGCGACCGGTCGTCGAGGAGCACGTCGCCGACATCGCCACCCACTCCTGGGCGCTCCTGAGCACCCCCGACGAGCGCGACGCGGTGTTCGCCGCCGTGCGCGGCTTCCTGCGCGAGCGGGTCGCCGACGCCCGACGGCCGGTTCACGATGCCGATGCGCACCATCGTGTGGCGGGCCCCGGCGCGCCTGAGCCCGTCAGCGGGTCCGGTGGTGACGCAGGTGGGTCAGCCGCAGCCCGTGCAGGGTCAGGTCCGGGACGTGGTGGGTGACGGTGTCGGCGCGCCCGTGCACGAGCTCCGCGAGCCCGCCGGTGACGATCACGCTGACCGGCAGCGCGTCGGGCCCCAGCTCGGCCAGGATCCGGCGGACCAGCCCGTCGACCTGTCCCGCCGCCCCGTAGAGCACCCCGGCCTGGACCGCCTCGACCGTCGTGCGGCCGATCACCGAGCGCGGCTCGACCAGGTTCCACCGGCCGCAGCGACGACGCCCGCTCGGCCAGCGCCTGCATCGCGATGTCGACGCCCGGGGCCAGCGCGCCGCCGAGGAACTCGCCCTTCGCGGTGACCACGTCGATGTTCGTGCAGGTCCCGAGGTCGACGCAGATGCAGGTGGTGCCGAACAGGTGGTGCGCGGCGAGCGAGTTCACCCCCGGTCCGCGCCCACCTCGCGCGGGTGGTCCACCAGCAGCGGCACGCCGGTCCGCACCCCCGGCCCGACGACGAGCGTCCGCATCCGGTCCGACCAGCGCGCGAGCAGGGTGCGCAGCTCCCGCGACGGCCCGGGCACCGTGGACAGCGCGGCGACCGCGGTGACCTCGGGGAAGCGCGCGCCGAGCATCCCGGAGACGGTCAGGTCCAGCTCGTCGGCGGTGGCGGAGGTGTTCGGTGCGCAGCCGCCAGCGCCGCTCCGGCACCGGGTCGAGCCCCTCCGCATCGGTCCCGGTGTCGGGGTAGAGCCCCAGCGAGACGTGGGTGTTCCCGACGTCGATGCAGAGCAGCACGCGTCGTCCCTACCGGCCGCGCTGGTCAGCAGACCCGAGCCGCCGGGGCGTGCCCCGGGTCGGCGCCCAGGTCCGCGATCCGGTTGTCGGCGTCGACGAAGACGACGCGCGGGCTGTAGTCGCGCAGCTCGGCCTCGTCGTAGGAGCCGTAGGAGATGAGGATGACCAGGTCACCGGGGTGCACCAGGTGCGCGGCGGCGCCGTTGATGCCGATCACCCCGGAGCCGGGCTCACCGGTGATCACGTAGGTCTCCAGCGGGCGCCGTTGGTGATGTCGACGATGCTGACCTGCTCGCCCTCGAGGAGGTCGGCGGCCGCCATCAGGTCGGCGTCGACGGTGACCGAGCCGACGTAGTGCAGGTCGGCCTGCGTCACGGTGGCGCGGTGGATCTTGGACTTCATCATCGTGCGGTTCACGGCGGTTCTCCTCGGGAGGCGGTCAGAACGCGATGGGGCGTTGTCGATGAGCCGGGTGGTGCCGACCCGGGCGGCGACGAGCAGGCGGCCGTCCCCGCACCCCGGAGCGGGAGCGGGGCCGAGGTCGGCGTCGCGCAGCTCCAGGTAGTCGACCTCGACCTCCGGCTCGGTCGCCAGCTCGGCGCGGGCAGCCTCCAGCACCGCGTCGTGCCCGCGGACCGACACCGCGGCACCGGCGGCCAGCGCCCGCGACAGCACGGCGGCGGCGCGACGCTGACCGGGGTCGAGGTAGACGTTGCGCGAGGACAGGGCCAGCCCGTCCTCCTCACGGACGGTCGGGACGCCGACGACCCGGGTCGGGAAGTCCAGGTCGCGCACCATCCGCCGGATCAGCGTGAGCTGCTGGTAGTCCTTCTCGCCGAACAGCGCGACGTCCGGGCCGACGATGTGGAACAGCTTCGACACGACGGTGAGGACGCCGTCGAAGTGGCCCGTGCGGGAGGCGCCCTCCAGCTCGTCGCCGAGCGGTCCTGCGGTGACCCGGGTCTGTGAGCCCGGCGGGTACATGTGCTCGACCTGCGGGGTGAACACCAGCTCGACGCCCTCGTCGCGGCAGGCGTCGAGGTCGGCCTCGATCGGGCGCGGGTAGCGGTCGAGGTCCTCGTCCGCACCGAACTGCAGCGGGTTCACGAAGATCGACACGACCGGGACGACGGCGCCGGGGATCCGCTTGGCGTGCCGGATCAGCTCGCGGTGGCCCTCGTGCAGCGCGCCCATCGTGGGGACGAGGACGACCTTGCGGCCGGCGCCGCGCAGCGCACGGGTGACCGCGGAGAGCTTCGCCGGGTCGCTGTGCACGGTCAGCCGGCCGGTGCCGTACCCGTTCCGGGTGGAGCCGGGGGTGCTCACTTCTCCTCCAGTGCGGTCTCGATGTCGCGGACGCCGTCGGGCCCGAGGAGCCCGGCGGCGGCGGCGCGGTGGGCGGTCCGCCCGGCCAGCGCGCGGTAGACGGCGGCCAGGTCGGGGTCGGCGTCGCCGATGCGGGCCAGATGGGTCCGGACGGTGCCGGCGTCGCCGCGGGCGACCGGTCCGGTCAGCGCGCGGTCGCCGTGACGCAGCGCGTTGTCCAGCGCGGCCGACAGCAGCGGCGCGACCAGACGCTCCGCGGGCGCGATGCCCGCGGTCTCCAGCAGCTGCACGCAGTCCCCGACCAGCGTGGTCAGATGGTTGGCGCCGTGGGCGAGTGCGGCGTGGTACAGCGGACGCATCGCCTCCGGGATGCGGACGGGCTCGGCCGACATCTCCAGCACGAGCGCCTCGGCGACGCTCCAGCCGACGGCGTCGCGCGGGTCGCCGTGCTCCGGGTCGCCGGGCGCGGTGACGCCGATGCAGCAGGCGGCGAGCCGTTCGACGTCCTCGGGGCGGCCGGTCACGGTCATCGCCGGGTGCAGCGCCAGCGGCAGTACGCCCTGCTCCGTCGCGGGGTCCAGCACCGCGACGCCGCGCGACCCCGCCGTGTGGACGGCGATCTGGCCCGGGCGGAAGCAGCCGGCGGCGGCGAGGCCGCGGACCAGGCCGGGCAGCACGTCGTCGGGGACGGCGAGCAGGACCAGGTCGGCACGGGAGCAGACCTCGTCGGGCGGGAGCAGGGGGACGTCGGGGAGCAGGGTCTCCGCCCGGCGCACCGAGGCCTGCGAGACCCCCGATGCGGCGACGACGACGTGGCCCGCACGGGCGAGCGCCGCACCGAGCACCGCGCCGACCCGACCGGCCGAGACCACCCCGACCGCGAGCCACGCGGGGCGACCGCCATCGATCGCAGAGTCCATCACGAGAATCCGTTTCCTCCCGTTCCGGTCCTGGTGGGGTACCGGTCGGGCAATCCGCGGTCGGCGCGACCTCCGGTGGCCGCGCGCCGGACGCGAGGGTAGACGGGCCCCGGGTCCGGGGCGCGCTCCTGAGACCGGCCTCACCCCGGCCCCGCCCGTGATCGACGGTCGTGGAGGGGAGGGTTCGCGAGGCGGACGCAGGGCTCCACGACCGGTGATCACCGGCTGGTGGTCAGCGGGGGCGGTCCGGCTCGTCGTCCGGGCGGCGCATCGGGCGGGTCGGGCCGGGGTCGGACGGGTCGTCGTGGTGGCGGCCCCGGTGCTCGGTGGCCGGGGACTCGGGGCGGCCGACGGGCCGGGTGACGTCCTCTCCCGGGCCCGGACCGGGGCTCGCCGGCCCGGTACCTGGCCCCGGACCGGGGACGGGAGGCCCGGACGTGCCGGAGCGGAACCCGCGCCCAGCGCCGTCGTGCCCGGCGGAGCGGGCCGTGGTGGAACCGGATCCTCCCGAACCGGGTCCTCCCGAGCCGGGCCCTCCCGAGCCGGGCCCTCCGGAGCCTGCCGCCGGGGAAGCCGGGGCCGGGGAGCCGGACTGTGCGGGCCGAGCCCCCGGGGAGCCGGGGGCCCGGGAGCCGGTGCCGGAGCCGCTGCCGAGGCCGGGGCGCGCGGTCGGGTCCTGTGGGCGACCGGGAGCCCCCGGGCCACCGGCAGGCCGGGTGTCCGGCGCCGGCGGGGTGGTGCTCCGCCGGGCTTCCGCCCACCGGGGCGGGCGCAGCTCGTCGGGCCGTCCCCACGGCGCGGCGACCGCCAGGGTGACGGGGCCGGGCGGGAGCGGCGGTACGGGCGGGCCGGCGGCGGCCGAGCCGCCGCCGTCGGGGAAGGTCGGGACGCGGAACTGGCCCGAGAAGCTGCCGTCCGGCGCGGCCGGGGGCGGCGGCTCCCAGTCCGACGGACGCTGCCGTGCCCAGGCTGCGACCAGCGCCTCCGGCACCCCGACGGCGACGGCGCGGGCCCGCAGCAGCGCGGCCAGCTTCTCGTCGTGCAGGGCGTGGGCGCTCTCCCGCACCGCGCCGCGCGCGATCCGGTTCCGCATGAACGCGAGCTCCGTGACCGCGGACTGGTAGTCGGCGACGGCCTTCGCCGCGGCCGGGCCGGAGCGGCGCCGCACCAGCGTGCGCCAGCCCCTCCGCCGGGACAGCCGGGCCAGCAGGGGCACCTCGCTGGGCGCGATCCACCCCGCGGCGGCGAACCCGGGCAGCTGGGCGGCGACGATCCGCGCCTCGCGGCGACGGGCGAACACCACGAGCAGGATCAGCCCCACGAAGATCGGGACCATCACGAACAGGTAGATCTGGTAGAAGCCGCCGGGCGTCGCGGCCAGCACCGACGCGCCGTTCCAGAGCGCGTGCAGCACCACCGCGGCGACGTAGCCGGCGATCATCGCCAGCACCCGGACCCCGATGCTGCGGCTGGCCGCCGCGATCCCGGCCGCGATGCCGATCATGCAGGTGAACAGCGGGTGCGCGAACGGCGAGGCGACGCCGCGGACGAACAGCGTCGCGAGGACCCCGGCCGACTCCGGCTCGGACACCGCGCGGCCCAGGTAGAGGATGTTCTCGCTGAACGCGAACCCGGCGGCGACGATCCCGGCGTAGACGACGCCGTCGACGATCCCGTCGAACTCACGGCGCCGGAACACCAGGAGCCCGATCAGGAACAGCCCCTTGGTGAACTCCTCGACGACCGGGGCGACCACGACCGGGCCGAACAGGTCACCCGCGCCGCGCCCGGCGGCCGCGTCGAGCACCGCCGAGGCGCTCGTGTTGATCAGCAGGGCGACCAGTGCGGCGAACCCGGCGCCCCAGAGGAACGCCCCCATCAGCATCCGAGGCGGCTCGGGCTCCCAGCGGTCCACCCAGAGGAACGCCGCCACCACCGGCACGACCGGCAGCAGCGCGGCCAGGGTCCCGACGACCACTCCCGGCGTCCCGATCGCGCGTTGCAGCACCCCGAGCGTGATCACCGCGAGCAGGGCCAGCACCACCAGGCCCACGACCGGCAGCAGCACGCCCCGGCGCTTGGCCGACGGCGCCGGCACCGGGGCGTACGGGCGGCCGAGCGTCGGGGACGTCATGACCCTCCAGCGTAGAGAACCGCCCCCCGCTGCGCGGGGGGACGCGCCTCAGCCGGCACGGATCCCACCGTCGGTGTCGTCCGGGTCGTCGGGGGAACGACAGCAGTACTCCAGCCAGAACGCGGCGCCGACCAGCAGCAGCGCGCTGACCACGCCGACCCCGGCGACGACGCTGTCCCGGAACGCGGCCACCACGACCGCGGCCCGCGGCAGCGTGTGCATCAGCACGCCCACCCACAACCCGGCGACGACAGCGCCCCCGACAGCGGAGGCCTTCGCGAGCAGCACCGCCCGAGCCGCGACGAGCGGCGGCACCGGCGCGGCCCCGTTCCGGCGGTCGATCCGGCGCCGCAGCACGACACCGCCCGCGGCCTCGGCGGCGGCGAGCACCGCGACGACGACCGCCGCGGCGACCGGCAACGTCGGCAGCATCCCGTAGGTCAGCTGGACGAGAATGTTGCCGAGCAGGGCCGCGACCACCGCAATGGCGGCGACGTCGCGGACCCGGGTCGGGCGCACGGTCGGGCGCGGGTCGTCGTCCGGGCCGTGCCCGGAGCGCCGACCGCCCGGTCCGGGCGCGGTCATGCCGGGTCCCGCAGCACGACGTCGTCGCGGCGGTGCACGCCCGCGCAGCCGTCCGGGCCGAGCCGGTCCAGCAGGTCGGCGACCGGGCCGTGCCCGTGCAGGACGGCGCCGGGCTCGGCGAGCAGCCACGGCAGCAGCACGGTGGCCCGGTCGGGGGTGCCGGGGTGCGGCAGGAGCAGCTCCGGGTCGTCCGAGGTCACCGGGGCGCCGTCGTCGGTCACCTGCACGATGTCGACGTCGAGGGTGCGCGGCCCCCACCGCTGCTCGCGGACCCGGCCCGAGGCGTCCTCGAGGGCCTGCCCGCGGCGCAGCCAGCCCCGGGCGTCGAGTGCCGGGTCGTCGGCGACGAGCACCGCGTTGAGGAAGTCCGGTTGGTCGGTCACGCCCCAGGGCGCCGTCTCGAACACCGGCGACACCGCCACGACGGCCGCCCCCAGGTCCGCAACGACCGTGCGCAGGTGCGCGGCCCGGTCGCCCAGGTTGGAGCCGAGGGACAGGACCGCGCGGGTCACGCCCGGCTCCGGGCCAGGACCACCGCGACGTCGTCGAAGGTCAGCGGGATCGGCGCCGACGGCTTGTGCAGCGTCACCTCGACGGCCGCGATCCGGGCGTCGAAGTCGAGCACGGCCTGCGCGATCTCCCCGGCGACGGCCTCGATCAGGTCGCGGGCCGGGCCGCCGACGATGCCCGCGGCCAGCTCGGCGAGCTCGCCGTAGTGCAGCGTGTCGGCCAGGTCGTCCGAGGCGGCGGCGGGCGCGAGGTCGGCGTGCACCACCAGGTCGACGACGAACTCCTGGCCGTCGCGGCGCTCGTGGTCGAACACGCCGTGGTGGCCGCGGACCCGCAGCCCCCGCAGCTCGATCCGGTCGCTCACCGCCCGGTCTCCCGCGGGGAGCGGGCGCGCGAGGCGCCGAGCCGGCAGGCGGCCGCGACCGCGATGGCGTCCATCGTGGACTCGACGTCGTGCACCCGCACACCCCAGGCGCCCGCGTTCGCCGCGAGCGCGCTGATCGCGGCGGTCGCGATGTCGCGGCCCGCCGGCGTGCGCGGATCGCCGTCGGCCGAGGCCAGCAGCTCGCCGAGGAACCGCTTGCGCGAGGCCCCGACCAGCACCGGGAAGCCCAGGTCGACGAACACGTCCAGCCGCCGCAGCAGCGCCCAGTTGTGCGAGGCGTTCTTGGCGAACCCGAGGCCGGGGTCGAGCACGATCCGGCCGGGGTCGACCCCGGCCATCACGGCGTGGTCGACCCGGGCGACGAGCTCGGACCGGACCTCGCCGATCACGTCCTCGTAGCCCGCGAGCTGCGCCATCCCGGCGCTGTGCCCGCGCCAGTGCATGATCACCCAGGGCGTCCGGGACTCGGCGACGACCGCGGCCATCCGCGGGTCGGCGAGGCCACCGGAGACGTCGTTGACCATCGCCGCACCGGCCTCGACGCAGGCCAGGGCGACCTCGGACCGGGTCGTGTCGACGCTGACCCGCACGCCCGCGGCGACGAGTTCGCGCACCACGGGCAGCACGCGCTCCCGCTCGGTCTCCGCGTCGATCCGCTGCGCGCCGGGCCGGGTCGACTCCCCGCCGACGTCGACGAGGTCGGCGCCGGCGTCGCGCATCGCGACGCCGTGCGCGACGGCGTGCGACCGGTCGACGTAGCGGCCGCCGTCGGAGAACGAGTCGGGGGTGACGTTCAGGATCCCCATGACCGCGCAGCGGCCGAGCTCGGGCAGCGCCCCGCCGGGGGCGACCACGTCAGCGCCCCCTGATCAGCGACAACGCCTCCGCGCGGGAGGACGCCGAGCTCTTGAACAGCCCGCGCACCGCCGAGGTGGTCGTGCGCGACCCCGGCTTGCGGATGCCGCGCATGGCCATGCACAGGTGCTCGGCCTCCAGCACGACGATCACCGCGCGCGGGTTCAGCTTGCGCACCAGCGCGTCGGCGATCTGCGCGGTCAGCCGCTCCTGCACCTGCGGGCGCTTGGCGTACAGATCCACCACCCGGGCCAGCTTGGACAGGCCGGTGACCTGCCCGTCGACGGCCGGGATGTAGCCGACGTGGGCCACTCCGTGGAAGGGCACCAGGTGGTGCTCGCAGGTGGAGAACATCGGGATGTCCTTGACCAGGACGAGCTCGCCGTGGCCCTCGTCGAACGTCTTCTCCAGCACCGAGTCCGGGTCGACGAACAGCCCGGCGAAGATCTCGCCGTAGGCGCGCGCGACCCGGGCCGGGGTCTCCTTGAGGCCCTCGCGGTCCGGGTCCTCCCCGACCGCGATCAGCAGCTCGCGGACGGCGCGTTCCGCACGGTCCAGGTCGATCCCGCCGGGCACGGCCTGGGTCACCCCGGCCGCCACCGCGGCGGACTCCACCGGACCGAGGCGTCCGTCCGTCGTCGACGTGCTCAGTGTCCTGCCTCCGGGTCGTGTCCGCGCCGCTGCTCGCCGGCGCCGGAGTCGTCCGCACCACCGGGCGCGCCGTTGCCGTGCACACCGTTGCCACTGCCGTCAGCAGTGCCGTTACCAGTGCTGTTGCCACTGCCGTTGCCGCCGTTGCCCGGTCCGGACCACGGACCGCCCTGGGCCGGCCCCTGCGGGCCGCCCTGCTGCGGCGGCTGCGCCCAGTTCGGCGGCGGCCAGCTCTGCCCCTGCGGGGTCGTCGCGGGCCGCCAGTCCGGCGGGGCACCGTAGTTCGGGGCGACGGCGGGCGGCGGGGGCTGCCCCGGGCCGCCGTAGGAACCGGCCCGGCCGTAGCCGTGTGCCGGGGCACCGTGCCCGTTGCCGGGCGCGCCGTAGCCGTTGCCGTTCCCGTTGCCGGAGCCGTACCCGCCGTCGTTCGGGGCGTCCGGGCGGCTCGGGACCGGGCCGCCGGCCGGGAACGGGGAGGCGCCGGGTGTGCCGGGCGCGTCGCCGTAGCCGTTCGCGGAGCCCGAGCCGACCTCGGCCGGGGTGCGCTCCTCCTCCTCGGGAGGCAGCACCTCGCCGCGCTCGTACGCCAGCTCGCGCCGGGTCTTGATCGGCGGCTTCTCCGACGGCGTGCGCACGCCGAAGTCGTCGAACGCGGTGATCCGCGGCCGCTTCTCCACCGACCCGAAGATCCGCTCGAGGTCCTTGCGGTTCAGGGTCTCCTTGTCCAGGAGCTCCAGCACCAGGTCGTCGAGCACGTCGCGGTAGGTGTTGAGGATCTCCCACGCCTCGGTGTGCGCGGCCTCGATGAGCTTGCGCACCTCCTCGTCGATCTCGTGGGCGACCTCGAGCGAGTAGTCGGCCTGGTTGCCCATCGAGCGGCCGAGGAACGGGTCGCCCTGCTCCCGGCCGTAACGGACGGCGCCGAGCTTGGCGCTCATGCCGTACTCGGTCACCATCGCGCGGGCGATCTTGGTGGCCTGGTCGATGTCGGAGGACGCACCGGTCGTGGGCTCGTGGAAGACGAGCTCCTCGGCCGAGCGACCGCCCATCGCGAACACCAGCCGCGCGATCATCTCGGCGCGGGTCATGAGGCCCTTGTCGTCCTCGGGGACGACGAGCGCGTGCCCACCGGTGCGACCGCGCGGCAAGATCGTGAGCTTGTAGACCGGCTCCAGGTCCGGCATCGCCCACGCGGCCAGCGCGTGCCCACCCTCGTGGTAGGCGGTGATCTTCTTCTCGCGCTCGGAGACGATCTTCGACTTGCGCCGGGGGCCGCCGACGACCCGGTCGACCGACTCCTCCAGCGCGGCGCCGTTGATCAGCGTCCCGTGCTCGCGGGCGGTCAGCAGCGCGGCCTCGTTGATCACGTTGGCCAGGTCGGCGCCGGACATGCCCACGGTGCGCTTGGCCAGCGACTCGAGGTCGACGTCGTCGGCGAAGGGCTTGCCCTTGGAGTGCACGGCCAGGATCGCGCGACGGCCCGCCAGGTCGGGGGCGCCGACCGGGATCTGCCGGTCGAACCGGCCGGGACGCAGCAGCGCCGGGTCCAGGATGTCGGGCCGGTTCGTCGCGGCGATCAGGATGATCCCGCCGCGGGCGTCGAAGCCGTCCATCTCGACGAGCAGCTGGTTCAGGGTCTGCTCGCGCTCGTCGTGACCGCCGCCGAGGCCGGCGCCGCGCTGGCGGCCGACCGCGTCGATCTCGTCGACGAAGATGATGCAGGGCGCGTTCTGCTTGGCCTGCTCGAACAGGTCACGCACGCGGGAGGCACCGACACCGACGAACATCTCGACGAAGTCGGAGCCCGAGATCGTGTAGAACGGCACGCCCGCCTCGCCGGCGACCGCACGGGCCAGCAGCGTCTTGCCGGTGCCGGGCGGGCCGTAGAGCAGGACGCCCTTGGGGATCTTCGCGCCCAGGGCTTGGTAGCGGCCCGGGTTCTGCAGGAAGTCCTTGATCTCGTAGAGCTCCTCGACCGCCTCGTCGGCGCCCGCCACGTCCGCGAACGTGTTCTTCGGCATGTCCTTGTTCAGCTGCTTGGCCTTGGACTTGCCGAAACTCATGACCCGGTTCCCGCCGCCCTGGGCGTTGTTCAGGAACCAGAACAGCAGGATCAGCACCAGCGCCAGCGGGATCATCGTGATCAGCAGCGTCGACAGGAACGAGTCCTGGCGCACGACGGTGTCGTACTCGGCGATCCCCGGGACCTGGCGGATCTGGTCGAAGATCTGGCCGGAGATCTGCGCCGGGTACTGGGTGAGGATCTGGGTGGTCTCGTTGCCGTTGACCTCGATCGGGCGGTCCAGCGTGAGGCGGAGCTGTTGCTCACGGTCCTCGACGAGGGCGTCCTTGACATTGCCCGACTGCACCTGGGAGAGCGCGACCGACGTCGTGACCTCGGTGTATCCACGGGTGTCGTCGAACAGCTGGCTGAACCCGAGATAGATCAGGAGCGCGACGAGGATCCAGATCAGCGGGTTGCGGAGCAGGCGCTTGCGGTCCATGCAACGTCGGCCTGGGTGGCCTTCACCTTCCCGGGAGTGGTTCTCGGCAGCGGCGGCGGACGGTGTACCGCCCCGCCGGAGGGCCCTGACCCGTCAGGATAGCCCCACGGTGGGTGGAGTGCTCCGGACGGACCTGGCCGGACCGCCCGGTGTGGGGGCGGACGTCCGGTGAACGAACCGGCGAGCTGCCCGGTTCCCCCACAGGGGTGTCCCGACGCACACGTCGGCACCGTCGTGTGGGACAACTGTGCAGCACGCTCGGTACCCGGACGGCGGCGGAGGGCAGCGGCGCCCTGCTCCGTCCGGACCAGCGGCGACGATCTGCGGGCCGGGAGGGACGATCGGATGGCGCTCGACACGGTGGCCGGACCTCGGCGGACGGTGTCGCTGCTCGCCACCGGACTCGCCGCCGCGGCGGCACTGGCGGTCTTCACCGCGCCGGCCGGGGCGGCCGTCGCCGTGCCCGTGACCGCGCCGCCCGCGGCCGCCGCACCGGCGCCGCCGGTCGTCACCGCGCCGCCGGCGACCACCGCCCGGGCCGACGCCGGCCCGCTGACGCCGCGCCCGGCCGTCGTCGCGGGGACGGGGTCGATCGGGCCGGGCACCGTCACCGAGACCACCGGCGCGGGCCTGTGTACGGCCGGGTTCGTGTTCACCGCGGGCGAGCGCACCTTCCTCGGCCAGGCCGCGCACTGCGGCGGCACCGGCGACGAGACCGAGACCGACGGCTGCACCTCCGACGCGGTGCCGCTGGGCACCCCGGTGCTGGTGCACGGCCGCGGCGGGACCGTCACCGGGACGCTGGCCTGGAGCTCGTGGAACACCATGCAGGCCCGGGGCGAGCGCAACCCCGACGTCTGCGCCTACAACGACCTCGCGCTCGTCGAGCTGCCCGCGGGCGCCGGCCCCTCGGTGGGTGCCGCGGTGCCGTTCTTCGGCGGCCCCGGCGCGGTCCGCACCGCGCCGCTGCCCGCAGGGACCCCGGTCTTCGGCCTCACCAACCCGCCCGACGCCGACGGCGTCCGCACGGTCGGGGTGCGCGCCGGTGCAGCCGCCGCCGAGGTCGGCGGCGGCTGGGGGCACGCGATCTTCGCCGTGCAGGACGGTGTGGCCGGGGAGTCGGGCAGCCCGCTGCTCGACGCGCAGGGCCGCGCGGTCGGCGTGCTGTCCAGCCTCACCACCACCGACGACCTGCCCAGCATCGAGTACACCGACCTGGCGAAGGCGCTGGACTACGCCGCCCGCACCGACGGCCCGGCCGGTCTCGCGCTCGCCGGCGGGCACGCGTTCACCGCCGCCCCGCCCGGGGTGGACCCGCGGGCGCTGGCCACCCCCGCCGGGCCCGGGCTCGGCTGAGCCGCCCTCAGAGCGTGTTTGGAAATGGTGGGTGTGTCGGGATGGTCGACACGGCTGGGGTGCTCCATCGTGGTCGGCATGCAGGAACGACCGCGCCGGTACCCCTCGGACACCAGTGATGCCCAGTGGGTGGTGATCGAGCCGTTGTTACCGCCGCTCGCGCGGCGGGGGCGGCCTGTTGCTCATGCTCGTCGGGACGTGCTGGACGCGATCTTGTATGTCGTGCGGACCGGGTGTGCCTGGCGGGCGTTGCCGGTGGACTTCCCGCCCTGGCAGACCGTCTACTGGTACTTCAACCAGTGGGAACAGCAGAAGGTCACCGAGAAGATCCTCCCGGTCGTGCGGGGGCAGTTACGTATCGCCGAGGGCCGTGATCCGGAGCCGAGTGCGGGGATCATCGATTCCCAGTCGGTCAAGGGCGCCGACACCGTCGGCCAGGACTCCCGCGGCTACGACGCCGGGAAGAAGACAGGCGGACGGAAACGGTTCATCGTGACCGACACCCTCGGTCTGCTGCTGACCACGATGGTGTGCTCGGCCTCGGTACAGGACCGCGACGGCGCCAAGCCGATCCTGCTCAACCTCTACCTGCGCACCAGGGTGCGGTTCGTCTACGCCGACGCCGGCTTCGCCGGGCGACTGCTCGACTGGGCCGCCACGATCCTGCAGACAACGATCGAGATCATCCGCAAGCCACCCGAGCAGCGCGGATTCACCGTCCTCCCACGAAGGTGGGTGGTCGAACGGACCCTGGCCTGGCTCACCGCACACCGACGCCTGGCCCGAGACTACGAACGCCACCCCACCACATCCGAAGCCATGATCCGCTGGGCCGCGATCAACACCATCACCCGCCGCATCGCCCGTGGATACCCCGCCACCCGCCAGCAGAAACACACGACACCCTCAACCCACTAGAATTTCCAAACACGCTCTTAGGCCGATCGGGCCTCGCCGGTCCAACGCTCCGCGGAGCCCCGTTCATCCACGCAGGTGATCCAGCTGTGCCCGGACCGACAGTTCGGCGGCGTCCCACAGCGAGGTGTCGACGTCGGCGTAGACGACCTCGACGACGTCGCGGGCCGACGCGTCCGGTCCGAGCCGCTCCAGCGCCGCCCGGACCTGTTCCAGCCGCTGCTCGCGGTGGGCGAGATAGTGGCGCGCCGTCTCGGCGGCGTCCGGGAGCTCCGGCCCGTGCCCGGGGAGGACCGGGGTGCCCGCGGGCAGCTCCGCGATCCGGCGCAGCGAGTCCAGATAGGGGCCGAGGGTGCCGTCGGGATGGGCGATGACGGTGGTGCCGCGGCCGAGCACGGTGTCGCCCGAGAGCAGTGCGACGCCGTCGGCGCCGGGGCCGCGCAGCAGCAGCGACACCGAGTCCGAGGTGTGGCCGGGGGTGCTCAGCACCTCCAGCTCGACCCCGCCACCGGTGACGACGGCGCCGTCGAGCAGCGGGGTGGTCCCCGACGTCAGCGAGGGGTCCGCGGCGTACACGGGTGCGCCGGTCAGCTCGACGAACCGGCCGATCCCGCCGGCGTGGTCGTGGTGCCGGTGGGTCAGGACGACCGCGGCGACCGGTGGGCCGTCGGCCAGCGCCTCCAGATGCGTGCCGTCGTCCTCACCCGGGTCGACGACGATCCGGTCGTGCGCGTCCGGAGCCGCCAGCACCCAGGTGTTGGTGCCCTCCAGCGTCATCGGGCCGGGGTTGTCCTGCAGCAGCACCGACGCCAGCGGGTGCGCGGTGCGCAGGGTTCCGTAGAGCGGGTGGCTCACCGGACGGCCTCCTCGTAGATCCAGTCGGGATCGCCGGGCAGGGTGATCGTGACGACCCTGCCCTCGCGCCGCACCTCGGGCGTGATCGGCTCGATGTCGCGCTCGGCCGCCGCGGCGAGGACGTCGTCGGCGGTGGTGTGGCGGTCCAGCTCCTGCAGGGTCCGCAGGGTGGGCGGCATCAGCTTGAGTTCGCCGTCGTCGTAGCCGGCAAGCGCCTCGGCCGGGGTCCACCAGCGCGCCTCGACGGCCTCGGTGGTGGCGTCGTCGGCGACCTGGCCGTCCGGCACCCGTGCGACGAGGAACGCGGTGTCGTAGCGCTTCGGGTTGCGTGGTGGGGTGATCCAGCGGGCCCACGGGACCAGCAGGTCCGCGCGCAGCTCCAGGTCGTGGGCCGCCAGCAGCTCCGGCAGCGTGGTGCGGTGGGCGACGAGGTCGTCCCGCCAGGCCGCGGCGGCCTCCAGCGGGCCGGGTTCGGAGCCGGTGGGGGCGGCCAGCAGCACGCCGCACTCCTCGAACGTCTCGCGGACGGCCGCGGTCACCAGCGCGGCGGCCAGGTCCGCCGGCTGGGCGAGCCGGGCGCCGAAGAGGGCCGGGTCCGGGCCGCGCCAGCGGGCGGGGTCCGGCTCGTCCCCGGCGGAGACACCGCCGCCGGGGAACACGGTCATGCCGCCGGCGAACGCCATCCCGGCCACTCGTCGCTGCAGGAAGACCTGCAGGTCACCGCCGGCAGGCTCGTCGCGGACCAACAGGACGGTCGCGGCGGCCCTCGGCTCGACCGGCTGCGTCGCCGGATCATCGCTCATGGCCGCCGACCCTAGGTCATGAGCGGGGCCGGTCGGCGGTGAGAATGCCCGCATGCGTATCGGACTGCTCGGCGCCGGGCCGTGGGCGCGACAGGTGCACGCCCCCGCCATCGCGGCGCATCCCCGCTGGTCGGCGGCCGGGGTGTGGGCGCGACGACCGGAGGCGGCCGCCGAGATCGCCGCGGTCTCCGGCGGTCCCGTGCATGCCTCGGTCGAGGACCTGCTCGACGCGTGCGACGCCGTCGCGTTCGCCGTCCCGCCCGCCGTCCAGGCCGAGCTGCTGGAGCGGGTCGTGGCCGCCGGGAAGCACGTGGTGCTGGAGAAGCCGCTGGCCGCGGACCTGCCCGCCGCCGAACGGGCCGCGGCCGCGGTCGCAGCGTCGGGCGTCCGGTCGGCGACGATGCTGACCCTGCGGTTCGACCCGGCGATCCGGGCCTGGCTCGACGCGGTCCCGACCGGCGCCGGCGGACCGGGGACGACCGCGACCGCGCGCTGGCTGTCCGGGGCTCTGCTCGGCGGGCCGTTCGCGGCGTCGTCGTGGCGGGCCGAGCACGGGGCGCTGCTCGACGTCGGTCCGCACGTCGTGGACCTGCTGGACGCGGCGCTGGGCCCGGTCGTCGACGTCGACCACGCCCACCGCGACGAGCCCGACCTGTGGCGGATCGGCCTCGTCCACGACGGCGGCGCCCGCAGCTCGGTGGTGCTGTCGCTGCGCGTCCCGGTGGACCCGACCGAGTTCGAGGTCGCGCTGGTCGGCGGGCTCGGAGCGGACGGCCGCGGCCGGTACGTGCTCGACCGACGCCCGGCCGATGCGGTCGCCTGCTTCGGTGCGCTGCTCGACGACCTCGCGGACGCGATCGGCTCGGGTGCGGACCTCCCGGTGGACGCCGCCCGGGCGCTGCACCTGCAGCGGGTGATCGACCGGATCGTGCGCGCGGTCGGTTGAGTGCCCGCTCCGGAGCGGCTGAGCTGCTGCTCCGGTCCGGCGGAGTTCCTGCTCCCGCCTGGCTGCTGCGCTCCTGCTCCGGCCCGGCTGCTGCGCTCCGGCTCCCGCTCGGCCGAGTTCCCGCCGCCTGGCTGAGTTCCCGCCCCGCCTGGCCGAGCTCCCGCTCTCGCCCGGGGGACGCTGTTCCGCGAACTCGCTTACCGGGTAAGCGAGTTCGCGGGTGACGGTCCCCCGGAACCCGGCCGGATCAGCCCCGGTCGGTGCGGGCGGTGCCGTTGCGGGGGGTCGGTTCGCCGCCGTTCTCGCGGGCCGCGAGCTCCTCGTGCAGCCGTTGCAGCAGGTCCTGTTCGGTGGGGGTGAGCCGGTCGGCCAGGCCCCCGGACGGGCGGGGTCGTGGTCGCGGCCTCGGGGCGGGTGCCTCCGCAGGCCCTGTCGCGAGCCCCGCCGCGGGCTCCTCCGGCGGGCGCGGCGCGGGCTGGTCCGTCGCCGGTGCGGGCGTCACGACGTCGGCCGGCTCGGTGGTGTCCGCGACGGGCTCGTCCGGCTCGTCCGGCTCCTTCGGCTCGTCCGGCTCGTCATCGTTGAGCAGGAGGTGGCGGGGCGGCGGTCCCGGTCGGCCGGCGCCGGGGGAGCCGGGGCGCGCCGGATCGGGACGCCGGGGGGGTGGGGTGGGTGCCTCGTCGACGGGGTCGGATCCTGCTTCG
>NZ_JAHLJA010000094.1:0-13145 GCF_020496245.1 Pseudonocardia sp. ICBG601
AACGCCGGCGACCAGCTCGTTGTCGCGCGACACCGTGTTCCACGGTCGCGCCGCAGGCCGTGCTGGCCGACCTGATCGCGGAGTTCAAGTCCTCCGGGCCGACCTACCAGCGCACCGTGAAGGCCACGCTGAAGGGCTCCTACACCAACCACTACCGGACTGGGCTGATCAAGCTGCTGGACGTGCTGGAGTTCCGCAGCAACAACACCACCCACCGGCCGGTGCTCGACGCGCTGGAGCTGATCACCCGCTACGCCAGCGCCGGGAACCTGCACTACTACCCGGCCGGCGAGCACATCCCGGTCCATCGCGGCCTGAGCGAGGACTGGGAGGCGCTGGTTTACAAGGACGACAAGCGCCACCGGCAACGGGTCGTGCGCATGGTCTACGAGGTGTGCACCTTCCAGGCGCTACGCGAGCAGTTGCGGTGCAAGGAAATCTGGGTCGTCGGCGCGGACACCTGGCGCAACCCGGCCGAAGACCTTCCGACCGATTTCGAGGACCATCGCGTCGAGCACTACCAGGCGCTGCGCAAGCCGCTGGACCCCAGCCAGTTCATCGCCGACCTGCAAGCCGAGATGCGCGCCGAGCTGGAGGCCCTGCACACCGCCCTGCCGGGCTGCGATTGGTTGTCGATTAGAGCGTGTTTGGAAATTCTAGTGGGTTGAGGGTGTCGTGTGTTTCTGCTGGCGGGTGGCGGGGTATCCACGGGCGATGCGGCGGGGTGATGGTGTTGATCGCGGCCCAGCGGATCATGGCTTCGGATGTGGTGGGTGGCGTTCGTAGTCTCGGGCCAGGCGTCGGTGTGCGGTGAGCCAGGCCAGGGTCCGTTCGACCACCCACCTTCGTGGGAGGACGGTGAATCCGCGCTGCTCGGGTGGCTTGCGGATGATCTCGATCGTTGTCTGCAGGATCGTGGCGGCCCAGTCGAGCAGTCGCCCGGCGAAGCCGGCGTCGGCGTAGACGAACCGCACCCTGGTGCGCAGGTAGAGGTTGAGCAGGATCGGCTTGGCGCCGTCGCGGTCCTGTACCGAGGCCGAGCACACCATCGTGGTCAGCAGCAGACCGAGGGTGTCGGTCACGATGAACCGTTTCCGTCCGCCTGTCTTCTTCCCGGCGTCGTAGCCGCGGGAGTCCTGGCCGACGGTGTCGGCGCCCTTGACCGACTGGGAATCGATGATCCCCGCACTCGGCTCCGGATCACGGCCCTCGGCGATACGTAACTGCCCCCGCACGACCGGGAGGATCTTCTCGGTGACCTTCTGCTGTTCCCACTGGTTGAAGTACCAGTAGACGGTCTGCCAGGGCGGGAAGTCCACCGGCAACGCCCGCCAGGCACACCCGGTCCGCACGACATACAAGATCGCGTCCAGCACGTCCCGACGAGCATGAGCAACAGGCCGCCCCCGCCGCGCGAGCGGCGGTAACAACGGCTCGATCACCACCCACTGGGCATCACTGGTGTCCGAGGGGTACCGGCGCGGTCGTTCCTGCATGCCGACCACGATGGAGCACCCAGCCGTGTCGACCATCCCGACACACCCACCATTTCCAGACACGCTCTAACGTCGAAACGCCGCCTCGAAACACGGCCACATGGTAAACTTATGAGACAGTTGCGGGAGGAAACGAGACGATCATGACCGGCGAGTCCGCCATTACCGACCCGCGGATCGCCGCCGCCCTGGATGCCGACCGGGACCAGGCCAGGACGGTGACGTGATGGAACTGGGCTACGCCCGCGTCTCGACCACACACCAGGACCTCGAACGACAGCTCGACGCCCTGGGCCACCACGGCATACCCGACGAGCGGATCTACACCGACAAGAAGACCGGCGCCACCATCGACCGGCCCGGCTTCACCGAGCTGCGCCGCTACGCCCGCTCCGGCGACACGATCATCGCGACCAACCTCGACCGACTCGGCCGCAATCTGCGCGAATGCCTCAACGTCGTGCACGAGCTGCGCGAGCAGGGCATCGGGATCAAGACCCTGAAGGACCCGATCCCGATCGACACCACCGACGACTCGCCGATGGCCGAACTCGCCGTCGCGCTACTGGCGCTGTTCGCACACATGGAGGCTTATTCAGGCTCCGTCAGGTAAGTGCGTAGAAGATGAGTCCGATGACTGCCGAGATCGTCGTTTTAAATGTGGCGTAGGGTCGGCGGTAGTCTGTGTGGAGAACTTTCCACGACTTGATATGGGCGATGACTCGCTCGATGGTGGCGCGTGTGCGGTTGAGGCTCTTGTTGAATGTTTTCTGCCAGTCGAGAAGTTCCCGGCCGGGTTGTTTTTTGAACGGGGTGAGCATGCCGCGCCCGATGTAGCCTTTATCGCCGATCGGTGGGTATGTGGCGAGGTGGTCGAGGGCGCCGGATTGGTCGAGGCAATGTAGGTCGTGTCGGGGGCCTGGGGTCGGGTCGGAGATCCACGACAGCTGCCCTCCAGGGTGGCTGCGACCTGGACGACGACGCCGGTGGTGCGATGCTTGCCCGACCACAGACCTGGTACGGCGGTCCATGACCAGCAGTGCAGCAGGGTTCCGTCGATGATGTACTGCCGATCGGCACGAAGCTCCTCCGCAGTCGGAACTACACTCCGCAGCGCCTGCGCCAGCAACGGTGTCACCCCCGCGATCGCTCGACTGACCGTCGACTGCGACACCCCGTAGGTTTCCGCCAACTCCCACTGCACACGATTCCCGCGCAGATACGCCAACGTGATCACCACCGACCAGAACAATCCCAGAATCGGCGGCCAAGGCCGTCGCAGGCCAGTCGCGTTCCGCTGATCCTGCTCATGCACCAGAGCGGCAAGATCCTGAATCTCATCACGCCGAAAGCCAGTGGTATAGAGGCTTATTCAGGCTCCGTCAGGTAAGTGCGTAGAAGATGAGTCCGATGACTGCCGAGATCGTCGTTTTAAATGTGGCGTAGGGTCGGCGGTAGTCTGTGTGGAGAACTTTCCACGACTTGATATGGGCGATGACTCGCTCGATGGTGGCGCGTGTGCGGTTGAGGCTCTTGTTGAATGTTTTCTGCCAGTCGAGAAGTTCCCGGCCGGGTTGTTTTTTGAACGGGGTGAGCATGCCGCGCCCGATGTAGCCTTTATCGCCGATCGGTGGGTATGTGGCGAGGTGGTCGAGGGCGCCGGATTGGTCGAGGCAATGTAGGTCGTGTCGGGAGCCTGGGGTCGGGTCGGAGATCCACGACAGCTGCCCTTCCAGGGTGGCTGCGACCTGGACGACGACGCCGGTGGTGCGATGCTTGCCCGACCACAGACCTGGTACGGCGGTCCATGACCAGCAGGGCAGCAGGGTTCCGTCGATGATGTACTGCCGATCGGCACGAAGCTCCTCCGCAGTCGGAACTACACTCCGCAGCGCCTGCGCCAGCAACGGTGTCACCCCCGCGATCGCTCGACTGACCGTCGACTGCGACACCCCGTAGGTTTCCGCCAACTCCCACTGCACACGATTCCCGCGCAGATACGCCAACGTGATCACCACCGACCAGAACAATCCCAGAATCGGCGGCCAAGGCCGTCGCAGGCCAGTCGCGTTCCGCTGATCCTGCTCATGCACCAGAGCGGCAAGATCCTGAATCTCATCACGCCGAAAGCCAGTGGTATAGTACATACTGCGACAACCCGTTCATCTTGGATTGATTCGGCAAATTAATCTTCGCGATGGACGGGCTGTCGCCCAACCCGACACGCCGGGCTAGATCGTTATTTCACGGGCCCTGAATAAGCCTCATAGTACATACTGCGACAGCCCATTCATCTCGGATTGATTCGACAAACCAATCTTCGCGATGGACGGACTGTCGCCCAACCCGACACGCCGGGCTAGATCGTTATTTCACGGGCCCTGAATAAGCCTCATGGAACGAGTGTTCATGCGCGAACGCGCCGCCCACGCCCGCGAGGCCACCGCAGCCACGGGCAAACTGCCCGGCCGACCCCGCAAACTCGACCCCAACCAGCTCGCCGCGGCCCAGGCCGCCCTCGACACCGGCCAGACCGCCGACCAGATCGCAGCCGCGTTCGGCGTCAGCCGCGCCACCCTCTACCGCAACCTCACCGAAAATAAACCCGCTGACCAGCAATGATCGACTCGTTTGCGGCTGGTGACAACTCCTTACCGGCGCCCCGACGACGGCGACGTCGTCACACGCGGTCGTCGTCGGGCTGCTCGGCTCCGACGGTCTGGTCGGCGGCGGCCTGGTCCGCGTCCTCGGCGCCGCGGACGCCCCCGGCGACCCGGCCGCGCTGCACGCCTGGGCGGGCTGGACCGCGGCCCTGCCCGACGACGTCACCTCCGGGGTCTCCGTGGTGCCCTACCCCGACCTGCCCGTCCTCCCCCCGCACCTGCGCGGACGTCGCGTCCTGCGGGTCGGGGTCGTCGGCACCGGCGGTACCGGCCGTACCGACGCGCTGCTCGCGCCGCTGCGCGCCGCCGTCGCCTGGGACGACGACACCGTCGCCCCGCTGGACCCGCGCGCGTCGTCGCGGGTGTACGCCGAGCCCGAGGTCCCGCACGCCTACCTCGGCGACGACGTGCTGGTCGACGGGCTCGACCGTGACGGCCTCGACCGGGTCGTCTCCCGCACCGGGCCGATGGTCGTGACCGGGATCCGGCACCTGGGCGGCGCTGCCGGGCGGGCCGCGGCCGTCGCCGACACCGTCCGCGGCCGCGACGCCGCCTACTGCGTGAACGTCCTCGCCCCGTTCGACGACGACGTTCCCGCCGCGTGCGCCTGGTCCGGGGTCGACCACCTCCTCGACGGGTTCTCGCCCCGCGCGACCGCCGAGGTGACGCACCCGTCGTTCCGGTACGGGCCGCCCCGCCCGGGCACCGCCTGAGTCCGTGCCGGACCGGCTGGGGTCGGCCGTGTGCGAGGTCAGCCGTGCGCGAGCAGCTTGACCACGATGACCAGTGCGCCCAGCCCGACCAGGGCGACGACCAGCAGCACCCGTCGCCACCACGACAGCGGGGTCCGCCGGGCCGCGAGCACCGCGAACAGGGCCAGCACCAGCACCGTCACCCCGGTCGCGAGCTCCAGCGCGGTGGTGAGCTCCAGCAGCCCGACCGCGGCGGCGACGAGCAGCACGACGGGCGCGGCGGAGGCCTGCAGGATCTGCCCCGAGCTGCGCAGCGCGGCGACGAGCTCGTGGCCGCGGGGGCCGTGACCGTGCACGGTGAGGTGGGCGACGACGTCGGAGAGCAGGCTCGCCGCCCACAGGGCGCCCGCGGCCACGACGACGTCCACGATCGCGGACCCGGCCGAGGATCCCTCGCCGCCGTGGCCGAGCAGGACCAGCAGGGTCGAGAGGCAGGACAGGGTGCCGTAGAGCCGCTCCCGCAGCACCGTCACCACGACCGGGGCGGGGACCTCACCGTCGCGGCGAGGGCGGGAGGGAACACGGGAGGTCATGACGCCGAGCGTGCCAGGCCGCGTCGACGACGGGTCACCACGGCCACGTGCAGCCCCGGCGGCGCCACCGGCCCCGGGCGCGGTGCCGCCCGCGACGGAGCCTGCCCAGCATCCATCTCATGTGGACCCCGTGACCGTGGTCGGCATCGACGGTGACACCTCCTACCCCGAGGAGAACTTACAGTCACGCGTGACCGTCGGAAGGTCCGGACGGCGTAATCGCGGCCTGCCCCACCGACGGATGAGCACTGCGATCACACGACGCACGCCGGCGCCGGCCTGACGATCGCCCCCGCGAGCACGCCCGCGCCACACCGACCGACGCCGACGTCGGCTCCTTCGACGACGGCGACGGCTCGGCCCACCGCGCCCACCAGGTCGGCCGGGAGCTCGCCCGGGAGGCCCTCCTCCTCGGCCGGACCGGCAACACCTAGCCGCGGGCACGCAGGGCGTCGTTGACCTGCTCGGCCATCGGCGCGCTGGACGCCGGGTTCTGACCGGTGACCAGGTTGCCGTCGACGACGGTGAACGCCTCGTAGGCAGGCCCGCTCTCGTGGGCGGCACCGCGCTCGCGCAGCCGGCTCGCCAGCAGCCACGGAGCGCCCTCCGCAGTGCCGAAGATCTGCTCCTCCTCGTCGGTGAAGGCGGCCATCCGGCGCCCGGCGAACAGCCAGCCGCCGTCCGGGCCGGTCGCGCTCAGCAGTCCCGCGGGGCCGTGACACACCGCGCCGACGATCCGGCCGTCGGCCTCGGCCCGCGCCAGCAGGGCACCCAGGTCGGCGTCCTCGTGCAGGTCGACGACCGGTCCGTGGCCGCCGGGGAGCACGATCGCGTCGTACCGCTCCGGGTCGACCTCGGCCAGCACCAGCGGCGCCCCGAACTCCCGCAGGGCGGTCTCCGCGACCTCGACGTGACGCGCGCAGTCGGGACCGGCGACATCGGGGTCGGCGCTGTGCGGGTCCAGGGGCTGCAGAACGCCGCCCGGGGAGGCGAACTCGACGGTGTGCCCGGCGCCGACGAACGTCTCGTACGGCGCCGCCAGCTCCTCGGCCCAGTAGCCCGTCGGGTAGGAGGTGCCGTCCGTGCGCTCCCAGGTGTCGGCGGCGGACATGACGATCAGGATCCGGCCCATGGTGGTTCTCCCTCGATGGTCGACCGTGGTGCGCTCCCGGCGATCGGAGCGTGTCCCCAGCCTCGTGGCGGCGTGGGCGCCGCGGGGGCCGATACCGGGCCCTGCCCGACCGCGGACCCCGCTGACCAGGACGCACAGGGCCAGGTGGGACGGACCGGGTGGGGCGATACTGGCCGGCATGGCCGGGAACAACCGCGAGCTCGCCGACTTCCTGCGCCGCGCCCGCGGTCAGTGCGACCCGGCGCGGGCGGGCCTGCCCGCCGACGGGCGCGTCCGCCGCGTGCCGGGGCTGCGCCGGGAGGAGGTGGCGCTGCTCGCCGGAGTCTCCTCGGACTACTACGCCCGGCTGGAGCAGGGACGCCGGATCGTCCCCTCGCCGTCGGTGGTCGAGGCCATCGGCCGGGCCCTGGAGCTGGACGCCGCGGGACGGGCCCACCTGAGCGACCTGATCGGGCTCGGCCCGGCCTCGCCGCAGCCCCGGGCCCGGGCGGTGCAGCGGGTACGGCCCGGGCTGCGACAGCTGCTCGACGCCCTCGACGAGCCGGCGCTGCTGCTGGGCCGCCGGATGGACGTGCTGGCCGCGAACCGGATGGCCGCGGCGCTGTTCGTCGACTTCGAGCGGTTCCCCGGCCCCGAACGCAACTACGCCCGCTGGATCGTGCTCGACGCCGACGCGCGGTCGCTGTTCGAGGACTGGGCGGTCCAGGCCCGCGCCGCGGTCGAGACCCTGCGGCTGGAGGCAGGCCGCGACCCCGGGGACCGGGCGACCGTCGAGCTCGTGGCCGAGCTGCGCCGGGAGAGCCCCGATGTCGACCGATGGTGGGGGGAGCACCGCGTCTATCAGCGGACCTACGGGACCAAGCGGCTGCGTCACCCGGTCGTCGGGCACCTGAGCGTGGAGTACGAGACCCTCACCCCGCCCGGTGATCCGGACACCACGTTGTTCCTCTACTCGACCGCGGCCGGGTCACCGTCGCGCGAGGCGATGGACGTCCTGGCCAGCTGGGCCCTGTCCGACCGGACGACCGGTGACCGGGCGGCTCAGGACGGCTCCTGACGCCGGACGCTCGCGATCTCGACCTTCACGTCGCGTCGACGCGCGAGCCGCACCTCCCGACGCCGATCCAGCCCGGTGCGTCAGTCCTTCAGGGCTGCGGCCAGGGCGGCGAGGTCGTCGGGGTGCATCCGGGCCACAGGAGCGGGTTCCACGGTCGCGCTCCGCAGCCGTTCGAGCTCGGCGGCGTGGCCGTCGCGCTCGGCGCGGACGCGTTCGATCCGGTCGGAGAGCTCCCGGATCTCCGCACGCGCCGCGTCGTGCTCCGCACGCAGCCCGTCGGCGACGGCGCGGGCCTCGGCCAGCGCGTCCTGCTGCCCGGCGAGACGGCTGCGCTGCTCGGCGACGGTCTCGGCCAGACCGGCCCGCTCGCCGGCCACCGAGGCGAGCTCGGCGCGCAGCGCCGCCAGCTCCCCGGCCACACGGTCGCGGTCGCGGGCGAGGTCGTCGGCGCGGGCGACCGCGGTGTCGCGTTCGTGCTCCGCGGTCCGGGCCGCGAGCACCGCGGTCTCCCGGCCCCGACCGGCGGACGCGGCGGCCTCCCGCTCCGCACGGGCGTCGGCGACGGCGCCGTCGCGCTCGACGACGGCGGCGTCCCGGGCGGCGACGGCGTCGGCGGCCTGCTGGCGCGCGGCACCGAGGGCCTCGGTCGCCGCGAGCGCGGTGGCGGCGGCCTCCTCGGCCCGGGCCACCGCCTCGGCCCGCTCCTGCCGGGCGTCGGCGGCGGCCCGGTCCGCGTCACGGGCGCGGCGCTCGGCCGCCTCCCGTGCGGCGTCGGCCTGCTGACGGGCTGCGTCGGACTCCGTGGCGGCGGCGCGGGCGGCCTCGGTGGCGGCCAGGGCGTCGCGCTCGATCTCGTCGAGCCGGTCCAGCACGGCGGTCAGTGCCCCGGACAGCTCGGCGACCGGCCCGGCGAGCGCGCCGACGTGCTCGCGGAGCCGGTCCGCGTCGAGCGCGAACGCCCCGGTCCCGGTGTCGAGACCGAGGGCGCCGAGGGCCTCCCGCTCGGCGCGGGCCATCTGCGCGCAGGTCCGACCCTGCTCCCACCGGGTGTCCCGGCAGAACGACCGCGGACGGCCGCCCTGCGGCCCGGGCGGGGGCAGCTCCGCCCGGCATCGGCTGTATCCGCACCGCACCACCGTGTCTGCCATGCACCCCACGCTACCGGTTCATGTTTCTCAAACTCGAAACCAGTTCGTGGTTCGTTATGACTAACCGAGATAACACTGGATAATGCAGAGAATCCCGTGTGACTGGACAGGGACCGCCCGGGAGCGCGGGCGGCCCGGCGGGGTCAGGGGGCCGGGTCGAGGGTGAGCAGACCGGTGTCGGTGTCGAAGTCGAACAGCTCGCCGTAGCGGCCCCAGTCGATCGCGGTGTCGATCTGGCGGCGGGCGTCCTCGGCGGAGAACCCCCGCTGCAGCAGGTCCAGGAAGAACCCGACCCGCAGCGATCCGTCCGCCGCGGCGGACAGCGCCCGGTGCACGGTGCGCACCAGCGGGGCCCGGGTCACCGCCTGCGCGGCGAAGATCCGCTTGCTCTCCTGGATGTCGGCGGTGGTGAACGCCCGCCCGGTGCCGGTCAGGTGCAGGTCCGCCCCGGACACCTCCAGCAGGTCGAGCATCGCGGCCGCGTCGACCAGCGGCAGCAGGTCGTCGACCTCGAAGCTCAGCCCGGCGGCGAGCTCGGGCAGGTCCGCCCGGCCGCCACCGGAGTGCACCAGCTCCACCAGGCCCGCCAGCCCGCCCACCGAGGCGGCGGGCAGCGGCCGCGCGGTCGGGGTCACCTCGCCGGTGCCGACGCCGACGACGTCGGACTCGCGACCGGTCAACAGGTCGTAGAGCCGGTCGACCAGCGCGGTGAACGCCGGCGTCGCGCGGTCCCGCGGCCGCGGCAGGTCGACCGCGACCTCCGCCCGGATGCGTCCCGGGTTGGCCTCCAGGACGACGACCCGGTCGGCCAGCAGAACCGCCTCCTCGATGTTGTGCGTGACGATGCAGACCGACCGGGTCGGGAAGCGCCGCCCGGTCCACAGGCTCATCAGCTCGGTGCGCAGGTTCTCCGCGGTGAGCACGTCCAGGGCGGAGAACGGCTCGTCCATCAGCAGCAGGTCCGGTTCCAGCACCAGCGCCCGGGCGAACCCGACCCGCTGGCGCATGCCGCCCGACAGCTCCCGCGGGTAGGCGGACTCGAAGCCGTCGAGTCCGATCAGGTCGATCGCGGCCAGGGCTCGCTCGCGGCGCTCGGCGGCCGGGACGCCACGGGCGGCGAGCCCCAGCTCGACGTTGTCCTGCACGGTCAGCCACGGCATCAGTGCGAAGGACTGGAACACCATCGCGACACCGGGGTTGGCGCCGTCGAGCTCGCGGCCCCGGTACCGCACCGAGCCCGACGTCGGCGCGATCAGCCCGGCGATGGTGCGCAGCAGGGTCGACTTGCCCGAGCCCGACCGGCCGAGCAACGCGACGATCTCTCCCTCGCGCAGCTCCAGGGCGATGTCCTGCAGGACCCGCAGCTCCTCCCCCGTGCTGCCGGGGAAGCTCGTGCTGACCCCGTCGAGGGTGATCAGGGCGTCGGAACGGGTGGCGGTCGTGGACGACACGGGATGCCTCCTGGTGATCGGTGGGGCAGCGGGTCAGAGGGCGAAGCGGCGCTCGGCCAGGGCCTGCAGGGGTCGCCAGAACAGGCGGTTGACCCCGACGACGTAGAGGCTCATGACGACGACGCCGATCAGGATCCGGGGCCCGTCGCCGGCGGCGGTGGCCTGAGCGATGTACGCGCCGAGCCCGGTGGCGGTGAGCGTGACCGGTCCGTAGGTCACGACCTCGGCGACGATCGAGGCGTTCCAGGCGCCACCCGCGGCGGTGATCCCGCCGGTGACGTAGCCGGGGAACACCGCGGGCAGCGCCAGCCGGCGCCACCACAGCGAGCGCGGCAGCCCGAGGTCGGCCGCGGCCTCGCGCAGGTCGTGCGGGATCGCCGACGCCGCGGCGATCACGTTGAACAGGATGTACCACTGCGCACCCAGGCTCATCAGCACGATCCCGCCCCAGTCCAGGCTCACCCCGGTCGCCAGGAGCACCCCGGTGACCAGTGGGAACAGGAAGTTCGCCGGGAACGAGGCCAGTACCTGCACCACCGGCTGCGCGAGCCGGGACACCCGTGGGTTCATGCCGATCCACACCCCGACCGGCACCCACACCACGGTCGCGACGACGACGAGCAGCACCACCCGGCCGAACGTGACCAGCCCCAGCAGCAGGGCGTGCCCGACCTCGCCGAACCCGACCGCCGCCGCGACGTAACCGGCCATCCGGACCAGGGCGTAGGCGAGCACGGCCGCCACCGCCGCCCCCAGCACGACGTCACCGGCCCGCCGGCGCACGGCCGACACCCGCAGCGGGTGCTCGGCGCGGCCGAACACCGCCATGGCCCGGTCGAGCGGCCCGACCAGCCGCCCCGCGACCCGGCCGACCGCCCGCGGGACGCGGGAGCGGCGCAGCAGGTCCAGCACCACGCTGCGGGGCGCCTCGGCGGGTGCGGAGTCACCGATCCGGAACCGCTCCGCCCAAGCCGTGAGCGGCCGTCAGAACAGCACGTTCACCCCGACGACCATGACCACCATGACGACGACGGCGAGCAGCACCCGTCCCGGGTCGGCGTCGGCCGTCGCGGTGGCCACGTAGGCACCGATACCGGGCAGCACGTAGGAGTGGCCGTCGACGGTCAGCGCCTCCGAGGCGACCAGGAAGAACCAGCCGCCGCCGAAGCTCATCATGCCGTTCCAGACCAGCGGGATCATCCCGCCGGGCACGTCGACCCGCCAGAACCGCTGCCACTTCGACAGCCGCAGCAGTCGCGCCGCCTCGTCCAGCTCGCGGGGCTGGGACACCAGCGACCGGTGGAAAGCGAACGCCATGTTCCAGGCCTGCGAGGTGAAGATCGCGAAGATCGACGCGCACTCCAGGCCCAGCTCCGAGCCGGGGAACAGGGCGAGGAAGCCGGTGACCGTGATCGACAGGAACCCCAGGATCGGCACCGACTGCAGGATGTCGAGCGCCGGCAGGAGCACCGCCTCCGCGCGCGGCAGCCTGGCCGCGGCGGTGGCGTAGACGAAGGTGAACAGCACCGACAGCACGAGCGCGGCGAACATCCGCAGCAGCGAGCGGGCGGCGTAGTAGGGCAGCTCGGCCGGGTCGGTCGAGAGCCGCGACGGGGCGGTGGCCGGGTCGAACGGGACGTCGATCCCGTGCGAGACCCGCACCAGTGCGTAGAGCAGGGCGGCGGCCCCGGCCAGCACGGCGACGTCGACGAGGCCCTGCCGCGGCCGGGCCAGTGCCTCCCGGGAGGGGAACACGCGCAGCACCACGACGGTCTCCTTTCTCCGCCTGCGGGCGGGGTCAGCGCGCGGCGCCGGTGTCCCGGGCCGGGGTCCGCACGTCCCACCGGACGCTGGTGACCGAGGGCTCGAGCGACAGCCGGCTGACCGCCGACTCCATCTGGGTGTCGTCACGGTGGTCGGCGGCCAGATCGGCCCGGACCTCGACGTAGCCGTCGGTGTCGGTGTTGGCCGAGCGGACCGAGGCGAGCCGGAAGTCGGTGCGCCCGAGTGCCTGGACCAGCAGCGCCCGGACGTGGGCCTCGGCGTCGTCGCGGGTGACGGCGTGGAAGCTGTAGACGGTCGGGGTCTCGTCGCCGGACTCCGGGCGGCGGTCGATGGCCCGCCCCAGCGGGCGCAGCGCCAGGTTCACCAGCACCACGACACCGGTCCCCGCGGCGGCGACCGGGTAGAGCCCGGCCCCGGACAGCGCTCCGACGGCGGCGGAGCACCACAGGGTCGCCGCGGTGTTGAGCCCGCGGACGGTCATCCCGTCGCGCAGGATCACCCCGGCGCCGAGGAACCCGATGCCGGACACGATCTGGGCCGCCACCCGGGTGGGATCGGCGCTGCCGGTGTCGGACAGCCCACCGAAGCCGTGTGCGGACAGCAGGACGAACAGGGTCGCGCCGACGGCGACCAGCGCGTTGGTGCGCAGGCCGGCCATCCGCGCCCGGTACTGGCGCTCGAAGCCGATCACCGTGCCCAGGCCGACACCGGCCCCCAGGCGCAGCAGCATCTCGACGGTCGTCATCACGTACTCGCTCTCGTTGCGCAGGAGAGGTCCCGCCGGCGCGGCCGGGCACACACGTCGATGCCGGTCGGCGCAGCACGCGACGACCGGCCGTGTGGGGGGGCGGTGACGGACGGGAGAGGTGGGAGACGCGCGGCAGGGGACGCCGCGCGGACGAAGCGGCCGTTGTGGACGGCGGACGCGGGCACGTGGCCCGAGCTCAGCCCGGGAGTTCCGGTGCAGCGGCCGGCAGTCCGTGCGGCCGCACCTACTGTGCTCGTCGACCCTACTGTGCTCGTCGTCGGACATCCGGCTCACCTCCCTCGTGGACAGTCGGGGACCAGTGAACGTACCGAGCTGCAACGTTCAAACGGTTTGTGAGAATGTTTGACGCTCGTCACCCC
>NZ_JAHLJA010000095.1:0-39695 GCF_020496245.1 Pseudonocardia sp. ICBG601
GGCGCAGGCAGATGTCGCGAGCGCGGCTCTCCTGCTCCTGCGGTGTCTCGACGCGCGGGGTGCGCTCCTCGCTCGGCGGCTCCCCCGGCCACGACCCTCACCACGACGACGGCCACGGGAGGTGGCGCCCGTCTCCCCGGCGCCCGTCGCTTCGGGGCCCGGCCCGGCAGGACCGGCGCTCCGGGACAGGTCGGCCGCGGTGTCCGGAGTGGGCGTGGCCGCCGCGGTACCCCGCACCGGTCGTAGCCGCTGCGGTGGTCGGGCGCCGTCGGGGGGCCGCACGGTCGCGGCGGACTCCGCCGCGGTGTGTGCCTCGTCCCGACAGCTCCTCGAACGAGACCACGCGGGCGCACCGGATCCGTCGCCACCACCGTCCGTGCCGCTGCCGGAAGCAGGGCCGGGGGCGGGGTCGTCGAAGGTCAGCCTGCGGACCGGGGCGGGCTTCGCCAGCCCCGTCCGTCGCAGCGTCGGCCGCCGGATCCGTCGGCCGGGCCGTCGCGGGCGGGTCGGTGATCGCCGTGGTGGCCCCGTCGGCGCCGCTGAGCGTCGCGAACGAGACCTGGTGCGGACTCGCGTCCCACCCGGGGACGGCCGGGGGCTCCGCGGCGGGATCCTCCGGCTCGTCGCCGGTCGGGTCGACGGTCCGGATCGCGTGCGGATCCGGTGCGGCGGCGCCCGGCGGGTCACGCCGAACAGATCGTCGAGCGGGACGGTGCGGGGCCCGGTCGGCTCCGCACCGTCCCGTCCGGACGTGCCTCCGGACCGGTCGTGGTCGCCGTTCACGCTCAGAAGTCGACCGGGGCCGGGAGGGGCTCGACCGGGCTGGTCTCCTCGGCGTCGACGACCGCGCCGATCCCCAGCTTCTCCTTGATGCGCTTCTCGACCTCGGCGGCGACGTCCGGGTTCTCCTTGAGGAACTTGCGGGCGTTCTCCTTGCCCTGCCCCATCTGGTCGCCCTCGTAGGTGTACCAGGCGCCGGACTTGCGGATGATCCCCTGCTCGACGCCCACGTCGATCAGCGAACCCTCCTTCGAGATGCCGACGCCGTAGAGCACGTCGAACTCCGCCTGCTTGAACGGCGGGGCCACCTTGTTCTTCACGACCTTGACCCGGGTCCGGCTGCCGACCATGTCGGTGCCGTCCTTCAGCGTCTCGATGCGGCGGATGTCCATGCGGACCGACGCGTAGAACTTCAGCGCCTTACCCCCGGTCGTGGTCTCCGGGGACCCGAACATCACGCCGATCTTCTCGCGCAGCTGGTTGATGAAGATCGCCGTGGTGCCGGAGTTGCTGAGGGCACCGGTGATCTTCCGCAGCGCCTGGCTCATCAGCCGGGCCTGCAGGCCGACATGGCTGTCACCCATCTCGCCCTCGATCTCGGCACGCGGCACGAGCGCGGCCACCGAGTCGATGACGATGATGTCGAGCGCGCCGGAGCGGATCAGCATGTCCGCGATCTCCAGCGCCTGCTCACCGGTGTCCGGCTGGGAGACCAGCAGGTCGTCGGTGTCGACACCGAGCGCCTTGGCGTACTCCGGGTCGAGCGCGTGCTCGGCGTCGATGAACGCGGCGACACCGCCCGCGGCCTGCGCGCTCGCCACGCAGTGCAGCGCGACCGTGGTCTTACCGCTGGACTCCGGGCCGTAGATCTCGACGACCCGGCCGCGCGGGATGCCCCCGACGCCGAGCGCGACGTCGAGTCGCGATGGAGCCCGTGGAGATGGCACTGATCGGGACGCGGGCCTGGTCGCCCAGGCGCATCACCGATCCCTTGCCGTGGTTCTTCTCGATCTGGGCGAGGGCGAGTTCGAGCGCCTTGCCGCGGTCCGGAGCGGACATCTCTTGACTCCTCGCTGGGTGGTCGACGGTCGGGTCCTGCTGGTGTCTTTCGGGGAGGCACACCACAACGGTATGGGGTACCCCCGACAGTTTCGGGCCCGGATCGGCGCCTGTGGACAACTCGTCCGACACCACGCCGCAGGACCGTACCGCAAGCCCTGCCGGAACCGTAGACGAACACGCGTTCGATCCGACACCGCGACACGACGGCCGGGCGCCACGGGGAGCCGAGCGGTCAGCACGACCGCCCGGCACACCGCTACCGCCGTGCGGGTGGGACCTCGTAGGCCGCGCACACCGCGCGCCAGATCCGGCGCAGGTCGACGCCGGCCTCGATCGCCTGCTCGACGGTCCGGCCGCCGAGCTCGGAGAAAGACGTGGTCGCGGGACAGCGACGCCGCCCGCACCGGCCCGAACTCGCCCTCCATCAGTTCCCGGAAGTGAGCCTTTTTCAACCTGACGTTTGTGCTGGTCAGGGGCGTGAAGGCCGGCCGGGGTGGGGCTCCTGGTAGACGGATGGGTGTCGAACCGTCGTCTGCCAGGAGCCCCGTGTGCTGTCCTACCCATCCGGGATGAACGTGTCCAGCCGTAGCGTCCGTGATCTTGCTGATCTTCTCGGGGGCATCGGCGTCAGCGTGGAACACGCTGGCGCCGGCTCTCAGAGCGTGTTTGGAAATGGTGGGTGTGTCGGGATGGTCGACACGGCTGGGGTGCTCCATCGTGGTCGGCATGCAGGAACGACCGCGCCGGTACCCCTCGGACACCAGTGATGCCCAGTGGGTGGTGATCGAGCCGTTGTTACCGCCGCTCGCGCGGGCGGGGCGGCCTGTTGCTCATGCTCGTCGGGACGTGCTGGACGCGATCTTGTATGTCGTGCGGACCGGGTGTGCCTGGCGGGCGTTGCCGGTGGACTTCCCGCCCTGGCAGACCGTCTACTGGTACTTCAACCAGTGGGAACAGCAGAAGGTCACCGAGAAGATCCTCCCGGTCGTGCGGGGGCAGTTACGTATCGCCGAGGGCCGTGATCCGGAGCCGAGTGCGGGGATCATCGATTCCCAGTCGGTCAAGGGCGCCGACACCGTCGGCCAGGACTCCCGCGGCTACGACGCCGGGAAGAAGACAGGCGGACGGAAACGGTTCATCGTGACCGACACCCTCGGTCTGCTGCTGACCACGATGGTGTGCTCGGCTCGGTACAGGACCGCGACGGCGCCAAGCCGATCCTGCTCAACCTCTACCTGCGCACCAGGGTGCGGTTCGTCTACGCCGACGCCGGCTTCGCCGGGCGACTGCTCGACTGGGCCGCCACGATCCTGCAGACAACGATCGAGATCATCCGCAAGCCACCCGAGCAGCGCGGATTCACCGTCCTCCCACGAAGGTGGGTGGTCGAACGGACCCTGGCCTGGCTCACCGCACACCGACGCCTGGCCCGAGACTACGAACGCCACCCCACCACATCCGAAGCCATGATCCGCTGGGCCGCGATCAACACCATCACCCGCCGCATCGCCCGTGGATACCCCGCCACCCGCAGCAGAAACACACGACACCCTCAACCCACTAGAATTTCCAAACACGCTCTCAGCCGGTCGGCAGGCCTTGCTGGTGCTCGCCTACCTGCGTAAGGGCGAGACCTACGCTGCCCTGGCCTGCGGGTTCGCGGTGAGCACCGCGACGGTGTACCGGTACCTGACCGAGGCGATCGGTCTGCTCGCCGCGCTCGCCCCGACCCTGGAACAGGCCATCACCGTCGCCGCTGGGAAGGCGTTCGTGATCCTGGACGGCACGCTGCTGCGTATCGACCGGGTCGGCATGACATCCGGCTACGACCGGGCGTTCTACTCCGGCAAACACAAGTGCCACGGCCTGAACGTGCAGGTCATCGCCGACCCCGTCGGCAGGCTGGTGTGGATCTCCCCACCGCTACCCGGAGCCCGGCACGACATGGGTGCCGCCCGCGCCCACGGGATCATCGACGCGGTCAACACCGCCGGGGTGCGGGCGATCGCTGACACCGCCTACCAAGGCGGCGGGCCCGCGATCACCGTCCCCCACCGACGCCGCCGCCGCGACCTCGACACCGGCCGGTACGGCCCCTGTCAGCGAATCAGAAAGCGGTCAACGCCGCCCAGCCCCGCCCGCCGACGACGGGCACCCGGTGAACGGGTCAACGCCGAGCTGAAGAACTGGAAGATCCTCCGCAAGATCCGCTCCAGCCCCAACCAGGCCACCCAGCTCGTCGCCGCGGTCCAGACCCTCATGATCACAGCTACCTGACAGCACAAACGTCAGGTTGAAAAAGGCTCATTGCCGAACGCACCGTGCGGCCAGTTCTCGCGGTTGAAGTTGACGCAGGTCTCACCGGTGTCCTCGTCCTTGAACGACTCGTCCAGGGACAGCGAGCCGTCCGGGGCGATGTCGGTCATGCAGAGGCGGTGGTCGCCGTCCAGCCCGGTGCGGGCCACGAAGTAGTTCGCGGTCGCGAGGCGCTTGGGCTGGTCGGTGTGGTGGTAGTAGCCGTCGTCACCGAGCTCCAGGTTGTCCAGCGCGCCCCAGTGCGGGCCGGCGCCGGTCTGGTCGGAGTTGATGCCGACGGTGCCCTTGATGGCGGGCAGTCGGCCTCGGCGCCACCGGCTGTGGTCTCGGAGATCGTGTCGATCGAGCAGCTCGGGTTCGGTCCCGAGGCCAGCAGCTTCTCGATGTCGAGCGCGATGACGCCGCCCGCGGTGCCCTTGTCGTCCGGGCCCAGCGTGCCGGCCTTGCGCCGATCGTGGCGTGGTAGAGCGTCTTGTCGTCGGCGCTGGTCTGGATCCAGCCACCGTTCGCGCTCGGGCCACCGTTCTCGCCCCCGACGCCCAGGTGCGGCGCGGCGGTCCCCAGGTCGAAGACCTCCTTCCACTCCGGGTTGTCGGCGGTGATGTCGGGCGTGTAGAAGATCGCGCCGCCCTGCATCGTCTGGGCGAAGGCGCCCTTGTGCTCCGGCCGGTTGGTGACCGTGGTCTCCATGACGGCGCGGTTCTCGTTGCGCAGCGGGTCGACGCCGTTGCTCCGCGGGCCGGTCGGCAGGTACTGCACCGACTTGACCTTCGGCTTGTTCAGGTCGGAGATGTCCCAGGTGCGCACCGTGGGCCGCCGCAGGTACGGCGACGGGTTCTTCACCGGGTCGAGGATGATCGTCCGCGGCTCGGCGTAGTCACTGGTGATCATGGTGTTCAGGTCCTCGCGGACCTGGATCCCGTGCGGGTTCGCGCACAGGTGGGGTTGCCCAGGGCCGGCATGTTGAGGCACTGGTCGGGTCCTCGGGCGTCTCCGTCGCGGCCGGGGCCTCGACGAGGTTGCGGCCCTCCTGGTCGAACCTGATGACCGAGCCCGGGGCGCCCGCGAAGCCGTTGCCGGTGCGGACCTCGCCGTTGGTGTAGCGGCACGGACCCGGGGCGACGGGGCCGCCCATGTAGGTGCCGTACGCGGTGCCGTCCTTGAGGACCCAGTAGGCGTCCGGGACCGACCCGCACAGCGTCTGCGACGGCAGCGAGATGCCCGAGAGCTTGACCTCCGGCAGCGCGGCGACGTCGAAGACGTAGGTCGCCGCGGTGAACAGGCCGCCCGCGTAGATCTTGTCGCCCTTGCGCCACGAGTACTGCATGTGGTGCGGCTCGTTCTCCACGAGCGGGCCGACGGTCGCGGTGTTGACGACCTTGCCGTAGTCCGGGGTGCCCTTGGTGACGTCGACGACGGCCAGGAAGTCCGGACCCGGCAGGGCGTCGCGGACCTTGTCGACCGGTCGAGCAGCGACCCGGGCAGGTTGAGGTTTGCGCACGTCCGCCACCGCGGTGTCGGCGATGTTCTCGTCGCCGGCCCAGACACCAGGGCGTACTCCTTCTTGGGCCCGTCGGCGGACTGCTGACGGCCTCCGGCGTGAGGTTGTTCTCGACCAGTAGTTCTTGCCGTCGGCGCCGGTGACCTCGGACTTGACCTTGTCGATCGTTCCCTGGGCCGACGCGGGGATCGCGACGACCCCGGCGACGACGGCGGCGCTCGCGAGGGCGATCAGCCCCCGCCGCGCCCAGCGGGACTGCGGGAGCAGGCTCATTCGCCGGCCCCGCCGCTCAGGAACGTCGGGGTGATCTGCTTCGGCGCCTTCGACACGACGTCGACCAGCCCGGCGACGGGGACGCCCGCGGGGGCGAAGTCGCGCAGTTGCTGGATCGGCTGGTCGGAGTCGAACGCCTCGTAGGACGACTCGACCGGGGGCGCCGTCGGCGCCGGGTCGGGCTGGTCGTCGTCGGGGGCGCTGAGGATCGGACCGAGGTCGGGGACCAGGTCCGGGGTGGCCGCCTGGGCCGCGCCGAGAGAGCCGATCAGGGCGGTGCCGGCGAGTGCGGCGCCACCGGCGATCAGCCGGATCCGGGAGGCGGACCGTGCGCGGTGCTGAGGCACGACGTGTCTCCTTCTTTCGTGACGGGGAGCGGTTCGGGCCGATGTGAACGTCCGTCGAGCGGCGGACCGCGGCACCGTCCGGTGTGGACGGTGTCGCGGGGCGCGGGCAGGCGCGGACGTGCGGTGGGCGTCGGACTCCGACCTCCCGGGCCGCCGGGAGGCGGGGCGGGAGGGTCCGCGCGGGGGCGCGGTGGTCGACCGGGAAATCGGGGTACTGGGGCGGTCCCGTGGCTACCGCGGCCGCGGTCCCCGTGGCGGGGACGGCGAGCGGCGGAGCGCGGGCGCGCCCCGGGAGCCGGGCGCGGTCAGGCGCCGGAACAGAGCGCGCTCGCCTGGCGGCGCAGGTCGACGTGACGCCGAACCGCGAACCGGGAGACGAGGTGCATGCGGACCAGTAAACAGACCCGTTCGGAGTACCACACATCGGACCGGTCCACATCGTGAGATCGGGCCCGCAGCGCCCCGAAACGGGCGCGGAGGGTGACCTGGACTACTCCGGACGGACCGGGACGACCCACTCCAGAGCATCGGAACGCGGCAGAACAGATCACCCGATCGTGTCAACGACGTCGGGAACCGGATCGCTCCACGCTGCTGACCTGCGACGACGTCGCCGCTGATGATCTTTCCGGGAAGAAGTCCGGACACCTGGTCGTCCGGTGGGGACCGTGGCGAGCCGGATCCGGCGTCCTGCCGCGGTCCGGGCGGTGGTCGCGACGGGTGAGGGGTCCGGTGCCGGATACGGCACCCGGACCCCTCACCGGGGCCGATCACCCCAGGCCGAGCACCCGCACGGCGTGTCCTTGAGGATCATCGGCCGGACCTCGGGCTTCATCTCGAGGTTCTCGAAGTCCGCGAGCCACCGGTCCGGGGTGATGACCGGGTAGTCCGAGCCGAACAGCACCTTGCGGCGCAGCATCGTGTTCGCCGCGCGCACCAGCTGCGGCGGGAAGTACTTCGGCGACCATCCCGACAGGTCGATGTACACGTTGGACTTGTGGGTGGCGATCGAGATCGCCTCGTCCTGCCAGGGCACCGACGGGTGGGCGAGCACCACGGTGAGGTCGGGGTGGTCGGCGGCGACGTCGTCGAGCAGCATCGGGTTCGAGTAGCGCAGCTTGATCCCGCGCCCGCCCGGCAGCCCGGCGCCGATCCCGGTCTGTCCGGTGTGGAACAGCGCGGGCACGCCGAGCTCGGCGATGGCGTCGTAGAGCGGGTAGAAGCGCATGTCGTTCGGCTCGAACGCCTGCAGGCTGGGTGGAACTTGAAGCCGCGGACCCCGTGCTCGGTGACCAGGCGGCGGGCGCGGGCGACGGCGGCCTTGCCGGTGTGCGGGTCCACCGAGCCGAACGGGATCAGGACGTCGGCGTGCGCGGCGGCCGCGTCGGCGATCTCCTCGCTGGACAGCGGCGGGTGCCCGGTGCCCGACGGCGCGTCGACGGTGAACACCACCGCGGCGATCCGGCGTGCCCGGTAGTGCTCGGCGATCGCGTCGATCGTCGGGGTGCGGTCCTGGTCGGCCTTGAAGTACGCGGCCCGACGCGTCGAGCAGCTCCTGGTCGAGAGCCAGACAGCCGTGGCCGTCCTGCTCGACGTGGACGTGCACGTCGATCGCGACGACGCCGGCGGGGTCGATGGGCATGCGGGGAACCTCCGTCAGGGGAGCTCGGTACGGGACTTGGCCCTCGAGCAGCGCGGCGAGGACGGGCGTCGCGGCGGGCGGCGAGCCGCGGGGCCGTCGAGGTCGCCCAGCTCGGCGTGGACGCCGTCGACCAGGGTCGTGGCCAGCTCGGGGGTGAGCGTGACCTGTCCGAGGTCGCGCCACCACCGCTCGGTGGGCGGACCGAGGTGCTCCAGATGTGCGCGAGCCCGCCGGGGCCGCCGGACAGGTGCTGGTTGGCGAACGGGCCGAGCACCGCCCAGCGCAGGCCGGGTCCGTGGGAGATGGCGGCGTCGACGTCGGCGACGGTCGCGACACCCCGCTCGACCAGCGAGTACGCCTCCTGCCACAGCGCGGCCTGCAGCCGGTTGGCCAGGTGGCCCGGCACCTCGGCCCGCAGCCGGACCGGTCGCTTGCCGAGCGCGGTGTAGAAGGCCGTCGCGGGTGTCCACGGCGGCCTCCGCGGTCCGTTCGCCCGGGACGGACCTCGACCAGCGGGATGACCTGGGGCGGGTGGAACGGGTGCCCGACGAGCACCGCTCGGGGTGCCGGGCCGCGCGCGGGCGATCGTCGGCGGCAGCAGGCCCGAGGAGCTGGAGGCGAGGACGACGCCGGGTGCGGCGGCCCTCGTCGAGCTCGCCGAACAGGGTGTGCTTGAGGTCCTCGCGTTCGGGGCCGTTCTCCTGCACGAACCCGGCCGGCCCGGCGGCGGGCACCGGCGGCACCGGCGCTGCGAACGTCAGGTTGCCGACCGGAGCGGGGCCGTCGTGGCCGGGGAACGGGCCGAGCGCGGCTCACGAGGTCGGCGCGCCAGCCCGGTCCTCGGCACCCGGGGCGGGATCGAAGGGCGCACGCACGTGCAGGCCGCGGGACAGGAACAGCGCCGTCCAGCCGACGCCGATCACCCCCGTCCCGACGACGGCGACGTGCCGATCCCGGCAGCCGCCGCCGTGCCCTCGCCGGTGCCGGTGCGGTGTCGGTCCCGGCGGGGTTCCCGGGCGCGCTCACGCCGGCGTCCCGGAGACGAGGCGGACGAACCGCGTCGAGCGCGCGGTGGGTCGGCGAGCACGTCGCGGGAGGCGACGTCGTCGACGGCCGCGCCGAGCAGGATCCGCTTCACGGGGACCTCCAGCTTCTTGCCGGTGCGGTTGCGCGGCACGACCGGCACCGCCTCGACCCGGTCCCGGGACGTGGCGCGGGGTGAGCTCGCGCCGCAGCGCGGTGCGGATGCGGGCGGCCAGGGCGTCGTCGAGGGGGGTGCCGGCGGCGGGGCTGCACGAACAGCAGCAGCTCGCCGTTGCCGCCGGCGGGTCCTCCAGGTGCACGACGAGCGAGTCCTCGACCTCGGGCAGCTCCTCCACGACGCGGTAGAACTCGGCAGTCCCCAACCGGACGCCGCCCCGGTTGAGGGTGGCGTCGGAGCGGCCGGCGACGACCGCGGAGCCGTCGGCGGAGAAGCGGACCCAGTCGCCGTGCCGCCACACCCGGGCCAGGTGGCGAAGTAGGTGTCGCGGTAGCGGCTGCCGTCGTCGCCCCAGAAGCCGACCGGGCATCGACGGCATGGGGGCCCGGATGACCAGCTCGCCGAGCTCGCCGACGCCGGGTGGCCCGCGTCGTCGAACGCGGCGGCGTCGACCCCGAGGCAGGGCCCGGAGATCTCGCCGGAGCGCACCGGCTGGAACGGACTCCCCTGCACGATGCCGGAGCAGACGTCGGTCCCGCCGCTGCCCACGTTGAGCAGCACGTCCGGCCCGAACTGCTCGGTCACCCAGCGGTAGCCCTCCGGCGGCAGCGGGCTCCCGGCGGCGCCGATCTGACGGACCGCGGACAGGTCGTGCTCGACGGCCGGGCGCAGCCCCGCGGCGCGCGAGGCCATGAGGACCCGGGGCTCGCGCCCCAGCAGCGTCGCGCCGGTCTCGGCGGCCAGGCGCCACTGCCAGCCGAGGTCGGGGTGGGCGGGTTGCCGTCGATCAGCACGATCGAGCCTGCCGCAGCAGCCCGGAGACCAGCGCGTTCCACATCATCCAGGCGGTCGTGGAGTACCAGAGGATCCGGTCGCCGGGACCGAGGTCCCCAGCTCAGGGCGTGGTTCTTGAGGTGCTCCAGGAGGATGCCGCCGTGGCCGTGCACGATCGCCTTGGGCAGCCCGGTGGTGCCGGAGGAGAACAGCACGCACAGCGGGTGGTCGAACGGGACCGGGTCCGCGCCCTGCTCCGGGTCGGCGGCCAGCAGTGCGTCCCAGGTCATGGCGTCGGCACGGTGTGCGGCCCGTACGGCACGGCGACGACGTGGCGCACCCCGGGCAGCCCTGCGCGCAGGGCGGCGACCTCGTCGCGGCGGTCGACGTCGCGTCCGGCCCAGCCGTAGCCGCCGACGGTGAGCAGCACGACCGGATCGACCTGGCCGAACCGGTCGAGGACGCTGCGCGCGCCGAACTCGGGTGCGCAGCTGGTCCAGACCGCGCCGAGCGAGGCCGTCGCGAGGAACGCGACGACCGTCTCGGGCAGGTTCGCAGGTAGGCGGCGACCCGGTCGCCGCGGGCCGACACCGAGCCTGCGCAGCCCGGCGCGGGCGCGGGCGACCTGCTCGCGCAGCTCCGCCCAGGTCAGCTCGACCCGGTCGCGGGTCTGGGAGTACGCGACGACGGCAGTGCGGTCGTCGGGCCCGTCCAGGGCGTGCGCGGCGTAGTTCAGGGTCGCGCCGGGGAACCACTCGGCACCCGGCATCTCCCGGCGCCCGAGCACCGCCCTGGGCGGGGTGTCGAACCGCACCCCGAGGTGGGTCGCGACCGCCGACCAGAACGCCTCGGGCTCGGCCACCGACCAGCGGTGCAGCGCGGCGTAGTCGGGCAGGGCCAGGCCGTGCTCGCGCTCGACGGCGGTGACGAAGCGGCCGATCTGCGTGGTCTCCCGGACGTCGTCGGCGACGGGGCGCAACAGCTCGCTCACCGGCGCACCTTCCCACCACGCGGCCGTCGAGGAAGGCCCGCATCCGCTCCTGGGCCTCGGCACTCGACGAGGCGACCGCAGCGACCAGCGACTCCATCATGAAGCCGTGGTCCGGGGACGCCTCGGCGATCCGCGGCAGCGCCTGGAGCACCGCGACGTTGGTGATCGCCGAGTTCCCGGCCACGGTGCGGGCCAGCTCGCAGGCGCGCGCCAGCCCCTCCCCCGGCCCGGCGCGGTAGTGCGACAGACCCAGCGCGTGCCCCCCTCGTCGGCGTCGAGGACGCGGCCGGTCAACATCATGTCGGTCATCCGTGCACACCGATGAGCCGCGGCACCCGCACCGAGCCGCCGCCGCCGACGAACAGCCCGTGCTGGCCCTCGGGCAGTGCGTAGAACGTGGAGTCCTCGGCGACCCGCAGGTGGGTGGCCGAGGCCAGCTCCAGCCCGCCGCCGACGACGGCGCCCTTGAGCACCGAGACCACCGGCAGCCGTCCCTCGGCGAGCCGGGCGAACGCGCGGTGCCACATCCGGGAGTGCTCCATCGCCGCGACGACGTCGCGGTCGCCGAGCTCGGACAGGTCCAGCCCGGCGCAGAAGTGGTCCCCCTCGGCGTCGAGGACGACGGCGCGCACCCCCTCGGGCGGGCGGGCGAAGAAGTCCTCGATGCCGAGCACGGTCGCGTCGTCGAGGGCGTTGCGCTTGCGCGGCCGGGACAGGCGCAGCACGGCGACCTCGTCGTGCCGCTCCACCGTCAGCGACTCCGGGAGTCCCATCACGACACCTCTTCCCCGGCGGCCGCGGCCGCACGCAGGTCGACGCGCCGGACCTTGCCGGACGCGTTGCGGGGCAGCTCCTCGACGAACCGCACGTACTTCGGGACCTTGTACCGGGCCAGCCGACCGGCGAGCAGTGCGCGCACGGCGTCGGCGTCGAGGTCGGCGCCGGGGCGCAGCTGCACCCAGGCCGCGCCGACCTCGCCCCAGCGCTGGTCGGGGACCCCGACGACGGCGCAGTCGGCGATGTCGGGGTGGGTGACGGCGACGGCCTCGACCTCGGCCGGGTACACGTTCTCGCCGCCGGAGATGATCATGTCCTTGACCCGGTCGACGGCGAACGCCCAGCCCTCGTCGCCGGCCCGGAGCACGTCACCGGTGCGGAACCACTCCCCCCGCCGCGACGCCGCGGTCTCGGCCGGACGGTTCCAGTAGCCCGGGCTGACGTGCGGCCCGCGGACCAGCAGCTCGCCGGGCTCCTCGTCGAGGGGGACGAGCTCGCCGTCGCGCTCGACGGCGACGTCGGTGAAGAAGTGCGGCACCCCGACCGAGGTCGGTGGGTGCGCGGCCGTCCCCTCGCGGGTCGCCATGTGCACCCCGGGCGAGGCCTCGGTCATCCCGTAGCCCTGCTGCAGCGCGACGCCGCGCTCCAGCCAGGCCCGCGCGACCCGCTCCTGCACCGGGGAGCCGCCGTAGACCACCGTGCGCAGCGACGACAGGTCGGTCCGCTCCCACGCCGGGGACTCGCACAGCATCTGCAGCATCGTCGGGACGGCGGCGAAGCTGGTGATCCGGGCGTCGGCGATCCGGTCGAGGACCGCCACCGGGTCGAACCGGGCGACGAGCTCGACGCTGCCGCCCTTGAACAGCGTGGGCAGCGTGACCTGGGAGAGCCCGACGCAGTGGAACAGCGGCGAGATGCACAGCGTGCGCTCGTCGGAGCAGACGTCGACGTGGGCGAGCTGGTTGACCGTGTTCCAGGTCAGGTTCCCGTGGGTCAGCACGGCCGCCTTCGGACGGCCGGTGGTGCCGGAGGTGTAGAGCAGCACGGCCGGGTCGTCGAGACCGGCACCGGCGTCGTCGCGGGCGGGCCCGCGGGCCAGGTCCTCGACGCCGCGGACGACCGGGATCCGCGGGGCGGTCGCGGCGACGAGGTCGTCGGCGTCGGGGCCGTGCACGAGCAGCGTCGCGCCGCAGTCGTCGAGCATGTAGCCGATCTCGGCGGGGGCCAGGCGGAAGTTCAGCGGGACCGCGACCGCGCCGAGCCGCCAGGCGGCGAAGCAGGTCTCCAGGGTGGCGACGGCGTTCACCCCGAGCCAGGCGACTCGGTCCCCCCGGCCGACCCCCCGCTCCGCCAGGCCGCCCGCGATCCGGGCGGCGCGCTCGGCCAGCTCGGCGTGGTCGACCGCCCGGTGCCCGTCGGACAGGGCCGGGGCGTGCGGGCTGATCCGCGCCCGGCGGGCGGGCCAGGTGCCCAGCCCGAGGCCGGGACCGGTGATCGGGCTCATGGGGCTCCCTCGCTCCTTGATATCAATCAAGTTGATAGCAAGGTCCTTGCCATGAGGTCAAGCGTCGCCGTCCGGCGGGATCGGGTCGCGACCGACCAGGGCGGCCAGGCACCGTTCGAGGGCGTCGGCGAACACCTCGGCCTGGTCGGGCTCCAGCGCGCCGAGCATCCGGCGCTCGACGACCCCGGCCGCGGAGTGGCAGTCGGCCAGCACCTCGTCCCCGTGGGCGGTGAGCCAGACCTGCAGGACCCGGCGATTGTCCGGCGCCGCGCGGCGCTCGACGAGCCCGTCGCGCTCCATCGCGGCCACGAGCTGCTGCATCGCCTGCGGGGTCACGAAGTGCCGCCGGGCGAGCTGGGCCGAGGAGAGCCCGCCGCGACGCTCCAGCACGCTGAGCGCCGTGTACTGGGCCAGCGTGACCCGCAGCGGGCGCAGCGCCTCCTCCATCCGCGCCCGCTCGGCCATCTCCAGGCGTTTGACCAGGTAGGTCAGTCGCTGTCCGCGCGTCCCCGTCGGTACCGGCACCGCATCCGTCACGTGCGCGATCCTAACGACCCTGGCGTGAATGACAAGCTACTTGCTATAAAGCTGCTTTCCATCTCACCGAAGGCAGGGAGCTGCGATGACGCACCCCCGGTTCTCCCCGACCCAGCGCCGACGCGCGGTCCTGTCGAGCTACCTCGGCAGCCTGATCGAGTACTACGACTTCCTGCTGTACGCGACGGCCTCGGCCGTGGTGTTCAACCGGGTCTTCTTCTCCGACCTCGACCCGCTCGTCGGCACCGTCGCCGCGTTCGGGACGCTCGCCACCGGCTACCTGGCCCGCCCGCTGGGCGGGATCGTGTTCGGCCACTTCGGCGACCGCGTCGGGCGCAAGAAGATGCTGGTCATCAGCATGGTGCTGATGGGTGTGGCGAGCACCCTGATCGGGGTGCTGCCCACGTACGCGCAGGTCGGCGCGCTGGCCCCGGTGCTGCTGATCGTGCTGCGGGTCGTGCAGGGCGTCGCGGTCGGCGGGGAGTGGGGCGGCGCGGTCCTGATGTCGGCCGAGCACGCGTCGTCGCGACGGGGGCTGTGGGCCAGCTTCACCAACGCCGGTGCGCCGAGCGGCATGGTGCTCTCGACGCTGGTGCTGGCGCTGTCGGCGTCGCTGACCGGGGACGCGTTCCTCACCTGGGGCTGGCGGATCCCGTTCCTGCTGAGCGTGGTGCTGCTGGGCATCGGGCTGTTCGTGCGGCTGTCGGTCACCGAGACCCCGGTGTTCGCCGCGTCCGCCGCCGCCCGGCCGACGGCGCCGCGCCGGGCGCCGCTGCTGGAGGTGCTGTCCCGCCCGCGCAACCTGCTGCTCGCCGTCGGCGTGGGGTTCGGAGCCTTCGTCGCGCAGGGGACGCTGACCACCTTCCTCATCTCCTACGCCGTGCGCGCCGGGTTCGAGCGTCAGACCGTGCTCAACGCGCTCACCCTGTCCTCGGTGGTCGCGATCGTCGGCATCATCGGGTTCTCCGCACTGTCGGACCGGGTCGGACGCCGACCGGTCGTCCTGGGTGGGGCGGTCGCGACCGGGCTGTGGTGCGTCGCGATCTTCCCCATGATCGACACCGGCTCGGCGGTGCTGCTCACCCTGGCCGTGGTGGTCGGACAGGGCGTGACGCACGCGGCCTGGTTCGGGCCGTCCGCGGCCCTGTACTCGGAGATGTTCTCCACCGGCTCGCGCTACACGGGGGCCTCGCTGGGCTACCAGATCTCCGGGATGGGCGCGGGGCTGTCGCCGGTGCTGTTCGCGTCGCTGCAGGCCGCCGGCTTCGGCACCGGGGTGCTGTCGGCGGTGATCGGGCTGCTCGCGCTGGTCTCGGTCGGGTCGGTGCTCGCGCTGCGCGAGACCGCCCGCGACGGTCTGACGGGCCCGGACGTCCCCGCAGCCGCGGGGACCACCGAGGGCGCCGCCACCCGCTGACCGCCGGCCCGCGCCGGTGTCCGCCCGCGGTCACGGCCCGGGTGTTCAGCGGCGCGGCGGCCCGGCCGTCTCAGACCCGGGCGTCCTGCGGGTCCGACGCCGGGGCGGGCAGCCGGGACGCGACGACCGCGACGACCACCGTCACCAGGGACACGACCGCCGCGACCAGGAACGCCGCGTGCACCCCGGCCGCGTCGACACCGGCGCCGGCCGAGGCCAGCGTCATCACGGTGATGAACAGCGCCGTCCCCGCCGCGCCCGCGACCTGCTGGAGCGTGGTGAGGATGGCGCTGCCGTGCGAGTACAGCTCGCCCGGCAGCGATCCCAGCGAGTCGGTCATCAGCGGCGTGAACATCAGCGCCAGCGCCGCGGACAGGCCCACGTGCAGCACCACGACCAGCCAGAGCGGCGTCGTCGCGGCGAGGGTGGTGAACCCCCACATCACGACCGCGAGCAGCACAGCGCCGGGCAGCACCAGCGGACGGGCGCCGAACCGGTCGTAGGCGCGGCCGACGAACGGACCCAGCAGCCCCATCACCAGCCCGCCCGGCAGCACCACCAGGCCCGCGACGAACGCGCTGTCACCCAGCACGTCCTGGATGTAGAGCGGCAGCAGGATGATCGCGCCGAACAGCGACATGAACCCGGTCGCGACGAGCACCAGCGACAACGTGTACCGGCGGACCGCGAACGGGCGCAGGTCCAGCAGCGGGGCCGTACCGGTGCCGCGCTGCAGCCGGACCTGGCGGTGCACGAACACCGCGAGCGTCACCGCGCCGAGCACCAGCGGCACCCACGGCGGCACCGCGGTGTGCGCGCCCCCGGCGGCGGACTCGCCGATCGCGGACAGCCCGTAGACGATCCCGGCGAACGCGACGGCCGAGATCAGGACCGAGGCGACGTCGAGCGGGGCCCGCGTCGTCTCCGCCTCGACCCGCAGCCGCAGCGCACCCGCGACCAGTGCGACCAGTGCGATCGGCAGCACGATCCAGAACATCCAGCGCCAGCCCAGCGCGGAGAGGATCACCCCGGACAACGTCGGGCCGACCGCGGGCGCCACCGCGATGACGATCGAGATCGTGCCCATCGTCTGCCCGCGGCGGCTCGCCGGGACCAGGCGCAGGATCGTCGTCATGAGCAGCGGGACCATCACCGCGGTGCCGGTGGCCTGCACGACCCGCCCGGCCAGCAGGAACCCGAACGCGGGCGCGACCGCGCACAGCAGGGTCCCGACGCTGAACAGACCCATCGAGGCGAGGTAGACCGACCGCGGCGGGAACCGCCCCAGCAGGTACCCCGTGATCGGGATGACCACCGCCATCGTCAGCAGGAACCCGCTGGTCAGCCACTGCGCGGTCGCCGGGGTGACGCGCAGGTCGGCGATCAGGGCGGGCAGCGCCACGCTCATGATCGTCTCGTTCAGGATCATCACGAACGCCGAGCCGACGAGCAGCCCGATGATCAGCAGGGCTCCGGCGGGCAGCCGCTCGGTGTCGCGGTCGGGGGCCGGCTCGGTGGTCACAACGTGCTCCTCGTGGACGGGACGGACGCGCCACCCACGGCGCCGACGGCACGGCGCCGGCACCCGTCGCGGCCGGGCGACGGGGTGGCGGTGTGGGAGTGGACCACGGCCGGGCGGGCGATGGCGAACCGTTTCCGCCCGGCGCCGGGGGGACAATGGCGCCATGTCCACCTACGACGTCGTCGTGGTCGGGGCGGGTCCCGCCGGCTGCGCCGCGGCGCTCAACGTGTTGCGGCTGCGGCCGTCGGCGTCGGTGCTCCTGCTCGACGCGGCGGCCTTCCCCCGCGACAAGACCTGCGGAGACGGCGTCGCGGCCGAGGTGTTCGACCTGCTCGACGAGCTGGGCGCCACCGGGGTCCGCACGCTCGGCGTCGCGGCGCCGCGACTGCGCCTGCGCACCCCGGCGGGCCGGGTCGTGCACCGCACCGCGCGCCGGCCGAACCGGGTGGTCCCGCGCCGGGAGCTGGACGCGGCGCTGGTCGACGCGGCCGTCGCCGCCGGGGCGCAGCTGCGCCGCCACCGGGTCCGCACCGTCGTCCCCCGCGGGGACCGGGTGCTGGTCGACGACGTCGCCGCCCGGGTCGTGATCGGCGCCGACGGGGCGAACTCGGTGGTCCGCCGCGCACTCGGCGCGCCGGCCCGTGCCGCCGTGGTCGACGGCGGTGGCGATCCGCGGGTACGCCCCGGTGGCCGCCGAGCCGGGGACGCTGTCGATCGAGTACGCCGGCGGCGCCGTCCCGGCCTACGCCTGGTCGTTCCCGATCGCGAGCGGCGGCGCCAACGTCGGCTACGGCGTGTTCGACGAGCGCGGCGCCGGGAACCGGGCGTCGCTGCTGGAGCGGCTGGCCGCTCTGCTGCCCGGCCAGGAACCCGACCCGGCCACGCTGCGCGCGCACCACCTCCCACTGTCGACCGCGCCCCGGTTCCAGCCCGACGGACGGGTGCTGCTGGCCGGTGACGCCGCGGCGAAGGTGAACCCGCTGACCGGCGAGGGGATCTTCGACGCCGTCGCCTCCGGGATCCTCGCCGGGCGCAGCGCGCTGCGCGGTGACGACGCGGGCGCCGCCCACCGCGCCGCCATGGAGCAGACCTTCGCCCGGCACCACCGCCACGTCGGTGCGCTCGCCCGGCTGGCGGCCCGCCCCGCGTTCCTCGACGCCGCGATCGGCGCCGCCGCACGGCACCAGCGGGTGTTCGACTGCGCGGTGGGGCTGGGGCTGGCGCGGGGCACGGTGTCCCCCGCCGCGCTCGCGGTCGGCGCCGCGCACCTGCCGGCCGCCCGCGCTCGGCGCCGTGGTCCGGCGCCGGGCAGCCGCCCGCTCGGGCGTGTGAGCCGGTCCCGTCCCAGGAGCCGCCGCGGCCGGGCTCCGGTAGACAGGACGGCATGGAACAGGTTGTGCTGCTGGACGACGACGGCAACCCGGTCGGCGTCGCGGACAAGGCCACCGTGCACGGTGCAAGCACCCCGCGGCACCTGGCGTTCTCCTGCTACGGCGTCGACGACGCCGGCCGGCTGCTGGTGACCCGGCGCGCCCGCACCAAGACCGCCTTCCCCTGGTCTGGACCAACACCTGCTGCGGCCATCCCGCACCCGGTGAGGACATGGCCGACGCGGTGCACCGCAGGCTGGCCGACGAGCTGGGCGTCCGCGCGACCGAGTTGCGGATGGTGCTGCCGGACTTCAGCTACCGCGCGTCGCAGGACGGGATCGAGGAGAACGAGCTCTGCCCGGTGTTCGTCGCCCGGATCACCGGTGAGCCCGAGCCGCGCCCCGACGAGGTCGAGGACCTGGCCTGGTGGAGCTGGTCGCGCTTCCGCGCCGCCGCCGACGACCCGGACTCCGGGCTGTCGCCGTGGGCCCGGCTGCAGGCCCCGCTGCTCGACGCGCTGGCCGACCCGCTGCTGGTCGGCGCCCGGAGCTGAGCCCGGGGCTGGTGGAATGGGCAGGTGGTCCCCGAGCCGTCCTCCGCGCTGTCCCACGACCTGTCCGGCGCGCTGGCCGCCGCCCTCGACGACGCACTCGACCGCGTCCCCGCCGCCCGGCTCGCGCCGGTGGTCGAGCGGCTGATCCGCGACTACCGCAGCGGCACGGTGCCCACCGCGCCGATCCTGCGCACCGACGACGACGCAGCCGCCTACGCCGCGTACCGGATGCCCGCCACGCACGCGGCGGTCCTCGACGTGCTGGAGCGGGCGGCCGCGCGGGTGCCCGAGCCGGTGTCGCTGCTCGACCTCGGCGGCGGGACCGGCGCCGCGGTGTGGGCGGCGGCACAGGTGTGGCCGTCGCTGGAGCGGGCCACGGTGCTGGAGGCCGCCACGCCGGCCCGGGCGCTGGGCCGCAGGCTCTCCTCCGGTGCGCCGTCGGCGCTGCTGCGGGCGGCCCGCTGGGAGGCCGCGGTGCTCGGCACCGCCCCGGTGCTGCCCGAGACCGACCTGCTGACCGCCTGCTACCTGCTCGGTGAGCTGCCGGTACCGGTGCGCGAGGCCGTCGTCGACGCCGCCGCCCGGGCCGCGCGGGTCGTCGTGCTCGTCGAACCGGGGACGCCGGCCGGGCACGCGCGCATCCTCGACGCCCGCGCCCGCCTGCTCGCCGCGGGCCTCACCGTCGCCGCGCCCTGCCCGCACGACGGGGCCTGCCCGGTGACCGGCGACGACTGGTGCCACTTCGCCGTCCGCGTCGGACGCAGCTCGCGGCACCGGGCGCTGAAGGCCGGCTCGCTGGGGCACGAGGACGAGAAGTTCTCCTACGTCGTCGGCGTGCGTGACGACGACGACGGGAGCGTCGGCCGGGCCCCGGGCCGCGTTGTCCGGCACCCGCAGACCCGCAAGGGTCTGGTGACGCTGCGTGTCTGCGAGGCGGACGGGACGCTGCGGGACACCCCCGTCCCGCGCAGTCGTCGGGAGCTGTTCCGGCACGCCCGTGACACGGCGTGGGGCGACGCCTGGCCACCCGAGTGAGCCTCGCAGGTTGCTCGCAAGTGGTGGAGGCGAACGTCACAGACGGAACGCGCCGAGGAACGTTGTGAATCCGTAACACGGACCGGCATCGTGGGCGACTGACCGGGCGAGACGGCCATCAGGTGGGCCGCGAGCAGCAGCATTCTCACAGATCGAGCACGACCATGAACGACTTCGTCGCCGGCGCTCCCGCCGACCGCCTGCCCACCCTCGTCCGCACACGTACCGGGTACCGCGTGTACGACCCGGCCCTGATCGCCGGCACCGACTACGTCGTCGACGACGCGGGCGACCTCGTCTACACCCGGCTCCCGGCCGGCGCGCTGACCGGCACCGCCGTCGTCGCGGCCGTCGTGGTGGCCCTCACCGTGGGCGAGAACAGCTGGTCCCGGTCGGCGCTCGCGTTCCTCGTCTGCCTGCCCCTCGCGCTCGGGCTGGTGATCGGGGTGCTGTCGATCATCCACGCGGTCACCGACCCGGTCCGGGCCTACCGTGCCCGCACCGGGCACACCCGCTTCGCCCGCGACATCACCGAGTCCGACGCCGCCTCCTGGCAGCTCTGCGCGCGGGCCGAGCGGCTCGCGGCGACGCCGTCGTGGCAGGCGGGCCGGATCGACCCGTCCCGCAGCCTCGGTGTCCTGCTGTGGACCGCCGTCGCCGGTGGGGAGGCCTGGGCCGCCGAGGCACTGACCCAGCTGGCCGAGCCGGCGACGGGCCCGGACCTCACTTCGGTCTGAGCACTCCCCCGGGACCGTCAGACCGCGTAGCGGGCGACCGGGAGCAGGGCGTCGGCGTCGCGACGGTCGGCGTCGGTCGCGACGCAGGCCCGCAGCGACCGCTGCAGCGCGTCGGAGTCGAGACCGGTGCCGATCAGGACCAGGGTGGTGCGCCGGGGCTCGTCGACGTCCCACCGGGTCCGGTGGAACCGCACGTACCGGCCGACGGTGTGGAGGTCCCAGCGTTCCCGGGCCGGGGCGGCGGCGAAGCGCACCGAGCCCTTGATCCGGTACAGCCCGGACGGCCGGGCGTCGAGCAGGTCCTGCAGGCGGGCGGCGGCGAGCGGTTCGTCGCTGAGGAACGTCAGGCTCTGGTAGCCGGCGTGCAGGTGCTGGGCGTGCGGCTCGTCGACGCGCTCGCCGAGCATCAGCTGCCGTCCCGGCACGATCTCGATGTCGAACAGCAGCGCCGGGTCCACCGCGCCGTCGCGGACCGGGACGATCGGCGCCCGCGGGTTCGCCTCGCGGCACAGCCTGCGGACCCGCCAGAGCGGCCCAGGCCCCACCCTGTCGATCTTGTTCAGGACGACGAGGTCGGCCATCGCGACGTGCTTGTCGAGCTGGGGGTGACGGCGCCGCGAGGTCTCGAACTCCGCGGCGGCGACGACCACGACGAGCCCGCCGAAGCTCAGGTGCTGGCCGAGTGCGTCGAGCACGAGCTGGACCAGGGTCCCGGGCTCGGCGATGCCGCTGGCCTCGATGACGACGACGTCGATCTCGTCGCGGCGACGGGTCAGCGTCTCCAGCACCGAGGAGACGCCACCCTCGCCGACCTCGCAGCACAGGCAGCCGTTGCCGAGCCCGACGACGTCGCCGGCCTGTCCGGCCACACGCATCGCATCGATGCCGACCGACCCGAAGTCGTTGACGACCACGCCGATCCGCGCGTCCCCGCCCGCGGCGAGGAGGTGGTTCAGCAGCGTCGTCTTGCCGGCTCCGAGGAATCCGGCCAGCACCACGACCGGGATCTTCCGGGGCATCCGTTATGCCTACCACGAGAGTGTCGACGCACCGTGACGCGGGCGTGACCCGTCACGGACCCCACCGGGACCCCCGATCGGACCACTACAGTGCCGCCATGCCCGACACAGCCGCCGGACGCCCGCGACGCGGAGTGATCGCCGTCGCCGGAGAAGCACTCGTCGACATCGTCCCCGCGCCGACGCAGGCGGACCGCACACCCGCCGAGCAGTACTGGCAGTTCGCGCCCGGTGGCAGCCCGGCGAACGTCGCGGTCGGACTGTCCCGCCTCGACGTGCCGGCCCGGATGCTGGCCCGCCTCGCCGACGACCTGCTGGGGCGCAAGCTGCGCGCCCACCTCGCCGACAACGGGGTCGACCTGTCGCACTCGGTCGAGGCGGCCGAGCCATCGTCGCTGGCGATCGTGGAGCTGGCCGCCGACGGGCAGGCGTCCTACGACTTCCGGATCGCGGGCACCGCGGACTGGCAGTGGACCGACGACGAGCTCGCCGGTGCCCTCGACGACGGCCCGACCGGCCCCGTCGTCGCCGTCCACTCGGGATCGCTGGCGCTGACCACCGCGCCCGGCCACGACGCGCTGCGCGAGCTGCTCGCCTCCGCCGTGGACACCGCGACGGTCAGCTACGACCCGAACTTCCGGCCGATGCTGATGGGCTCACCGGAGGAGGTCCTGCCCGGCGTGCACGAGCTGCTGGGCGTGGCCGACGTGGTGAAGGTCAGCGAGGAGGACCTGGCCTGGCTGCACCCGGGCCGCAAGCCCGGCGACGTCGTCGGCGAGTGGCTCGAGCTGGGCCCGGCGGTCGTCGTGGTCACCCTCGGGGCGGACGGGGTGCTGGCCGGGACGTCGTCGGGGCTGCACCTGGTGCTGCCCGGCCGCACCGTCGAGGTCGTCGACACGGTGGGGGCCGGGGACAGCTTCTCCGCCGCGCTGCTCGCCGGACTGCACCGACGCGGGCTGCTCGGCGCGACCGCCCGCGACGACCTCTACCGCATCGACCGGCCGACGCTGGAGGCCGTGCTGACCGAGGCCGTCGCGGCGTCGGCGATCACCTGTTCGCGGCACGGCGCGAACCCGCCCACCCGGGCGGAACTCGACGCCGCTATCTGACGCGGCGGTCCGGCCTCAGCGCTGCTCGCGGGCGAGCATCGCGGTCTGCGCCTGCTGTTCGGGCCCGGACAGCTCGCGCGGCCTCCGGCCCGGGAAGTCGCGGGGCTGCCCGGTCGCGGCCGAGCCGGGCGGCAGACTCAGCGTGGCCGCGCTGCTCTGCGGCAGCGCCCACTGCCGGGCCCAGTCCATGTGCATGGCGGTCGGGCCGCCGGCGTTGCCGAAGTAGTCGAGCTGCATGGTCATGTTCATCGGGCGGGGCGGGAACTGGTCGGTGTCGGTGTTGGAGTACCACTCCTTCCCGTTCACGTACCCGGTGATCTTCTCCGGGGTCCACTCCAGCGCGTAGGCCGACCACTGCGTCGAGTCGTGCTCCACCGACCCGTAGTCCTGGTCGTTGTCGGGTCCGTAGTGCAGGAAGAAGCTGGTCTTCTGGCGGGAGTCGTCCATGATCTCCATCCAGTCGATCTCGCCGCCCACCGGGAAGTCCTCGGCGACCGGCCAGAGCAGCAGCAGCGCGTTGATCCCGCCCTGTCCCTCGTCCGACTTCACGCAGGCCTCCCACCGGCCGTAGCGCTGGCCGGGGTGCCAGCTGACGGCGCCGGTGTTGCCGTCCGCGTCGGCGGAGATGCTCATCGCCCCGTCGGCGACGGTGACCGCCTCCGGGGTGCGGGTGCCCTTCTTGTTGTGGCCGGGCTCGGGACCGTAGGGATGCCAGTCCGGCGGGACCGTGGTCCCGTCGAAGTCGGACTCGCGGGTGGGGGCGCCCCAGCCGAGCTTCTGCGCCGCGGTCTCGGTGCAGTGCGACGACGCCGGGGGTGCCGCGGGGTCGGCGACGGTCCGGGTCACGGCGCTCGCCGGAGCGGCGGGTGCCGCCGACGCCGTCGACGCCCCGGCCGTGGTGACCACCGAGAGCGCGAGCGTCGCGGCCAGCATCGCCACCGTCGTCCTGGTCCTGGTCCGCACCGTGGATCACTCCTGTCACTCGGTCACCTGCAGCCCCATCTCACGTGCGGTGGGTGAGGAGCACCAGTCGAACCACCCGTCCGAGGAGCGCGCGCACGGGTGGGATGCGGTCGCCCGCGTACGGACGGTGATCCTCCTGCGAGCACCGGTGACGTCGGGTGACCGGCCGGTGTGCGACGGCGGGTGTGGCACCCGTGCGTCCGCCTGCCACAGTGGCGGCGCGACACGTCCCGACCTCGCCGTCGCGCTGGACCTCGCCCCGCACCCGGAGGGCGGCTGGTACCGGCGGACCTGGACCTCGCCGGTCGCCGTCGGGACCCCGTACGGTCCGCGTCCCTCGGCGACGGCGATCCTCTACCTGTTCGACGCCCCCGGCCGCTGGCACCGCGTCCGGTCCACCGAGCTGTGGTGCCGGCACTCGGGCCCGGAGGCCGACCTGGTCCTCGGTGGCGACGGGCCGGACCCCGTCCCCGCGGCCCGGTTGCGGCTCGGGCCGGGAAGCCCGCAGCAGGAGGTCCCGGCCGGGGTGTGGCAGCGGGCGGAGCCGGTCGGGCCGGGGCCGGTCCTGGTCAGCTGCGTCGTCTCCCCCGGCTTCGACGTCGCCGACTTCGAGCTGCGCTGAGGGGACGGGCTCAGCGGCGCAGCAGGCCGGCCCGGTCGCGGGTGTTGCGGATCCGCTCCGGGTCCACCCCGCAGGCGACGGCGCGGGCGCAGCCGTGGTCGAGCCAGTCGAGCTGCCCGGGGGCGTGCGCGTCGGTGTCGATCGTGAACTCGCACCCCGCCTCGACGGCCAGGCGCAGCAGCCGCTTCGGCGGGTCCAGGCGTTCCGGCCGGGAGTTGATCTCGACCGCGACCCCGTTCGCGGCGCAGGCGGCGAACACCGCGGGCGCGTCGAACTCCGACTCCGGGCGCTTCCGGCGGCCGGTGACCATCCGCCCGGTGCAGTGCCCGAGCACGTCGACGTGCGGGTTCGCGACGGCGGTGAGCATCCGCTCGGTCATCTCGTCGCGGGGCATCCGCAGCTTCGAGTGCACGCTGGCCACCACCACGTCGAGCGAGGCGAGCAGGTCCTCGGACTGGTCGAGGGCGCCGTCGTCGAGGATGTCCACCTCGATGCCGGTGAGCACCCGGAAGTCCGACCCGGACGCGGCGATCCGCTCGTCGAGCTCCGCGATCTGCTCGACCTGGCGGCGCAGCCGGTCCGCCGACAGCCCGTTGGCGACGGTCAGGCGCGGCGAGTGGTCGGTGATCACGAGGTAGTCGTGGCCCAGCCCGATCGCGGTCTCGGCCATCTCGGCGAGCGGGGAGCCGCCGTCGGAGGCGTCGGTGTGGCTGTGGCAGTCCCCGCGCAGGGACTCCCGCAGCCGCAGCGCCGCCTCCGCCAGGGGGATCCCGGTGGCGTCGGCGCGGGCGACGGCGTCCTCCAGCCGTCGCAGGTAGACCGGCTCCTCCCCGGCGACCGACTCCCCCACGCAGCGCGCGGTCACCTCGCCGACGCCCTTGAGGTCGGTCAGGCCGCCCGCGGCGTGCAGCCGGGCCAGCTCCTCGGCGCTGCGGCCGCGCAGGGCGGCGGCCGCGGTGCGGAACGCGCGGACCCGGTAGGTCGACTCCTGCGCGCGTTCGAGCAGGAACGCGATCCGGCGCAGGTCGGCGACGGCGTCTCTCACGCCGCGCAGGCTAGCGGCGCATCCACCGGCGGGCGCGCCGCGTCCACGCCGTCTCCCACACCGTGGGCAGCCTGCGCTCGAGGTCGAGCATGGTCGCGGTGTCCCGGCCGTGCAGCACACCGAAGGTGAACCCGTTGCCGTGCTCCGCACCGGCGCGGGCCCCGAGGGTCCGCAGGGTCTCGCGGGAGACGACGGCGTCCTGGTGCTCGCCGAGCACGTCGGAGACCTTCTTGAGCCGCTTCGCGAACGCCCGCGCCTCCTTCCCGACACTGGGCCGGGCGACCTCGGTGACGTAGCGGAGCTGCTTGCCGGTCTTGCGAGCGTCGTGCAGCGACTCGGGGGCGACGTGGCCGGCGTCGAGGTCGGCCAGCGCCCGCTCCATCCGCCGCTCCAGCTTGCGGGCCGTGCGCCCCACCATCGCCGGGACGACCGTCGCGGCGGGCCTGCGGGCCCGGCGCGACAACGGCGGGTCGGCGAGCAGCCGGCGCAGGGCGCCCTGCAGCGCGGCGTAGCGCTCGCCGTCGACGACCTCCAGCACGGCGGCCCCGGTCTCGGCGCGGGTGCGGGCGAAGTGCCGGGTGACCGCGGCCTGCACCGGGCCCAGCAGCAGCTCGGGCTCCAGCGCGGCCAGCCGGGCGGTCAGGCGCTCCTCCTGCACCTCGGCGTCGCGCTCCCCGGCCAGCGCCCGGCCGAGCCAGCGCAGCTCGCCGACGAGGTGCCCGACCCGCGGCCCCTCCAGGAGCCCGCCGAAGGTGCGCAGCGCGCTGCGGAGCCGGCGGGCGGCGATGCGCATCTGGTGGACGGCGTCGGGCCGGTCGGCGCGCAGGTCGGCCTCGCGGGCGGCCAGGGTGTCGACCTGGTCGCCGAGGTAGCGCAGGAGCAGTGCCCCGGCGCTGCCCTTCCGGCCGGTGCGGCGCGGCGGTTCTGCGGGCGCGGCGGCGGCGAGCAGCGCGGCGAGCCGGGCGTGCGCGCCGCGTGGGGCACGCACGAGTCCGGTGTCACGCAGCGCCTCGTCCAGCTGCCGGAGCCCGGCGGTGTCGGCCGCCCCCGGCTCCACGACGGCCTCGGTCCAGCTCTCGACGGTCGCGACCTCCCCCAGCAGCGCGACGTCGACCTGCTCGCGGGCCAGCGTGGCGAGGTCCGCCCCGGTCGCGTCGCGCAGTCGGTCGACCTGGCGAGTGACGTGCACCCGGCCGACCGGGACGAGCGGCTCGTCGCCGCGGACCCCGCGGACCAGGGCGTCGACACCGTCCGGGACGGCGCGCTCGCCGGTGACGCCCTCGACCTCGCTCGCGGGCAGCGGCACGCGCAGCGGCTCGTCGGCGTCGGGCAGGCGCAGCACCCAGGTCGTGGACGGCGGCACCGCCGACGCGCGGTCGGGCACGGTGTGTTCGACGACGAGCTCGATGCCCGCGGCGACCAGCCGCAGGTCCGCGGTGTCGACCCGTTCCACCTCACGGACCTCGGCCTCGACCACCGGCACGACCTCGGCGACCCCGGCGACGCCGATCAGGCGCGGCGCACCGGTGTGCGACGGACCGCGGTAGGTCAGCGCGAGGGCGGAGGGGACGAGGGCCGGGTCGATGGTGCTCATCGAAGAGTGTTCCCGCTCTCCCGGCGACCACGCGCGGCCATCCGGGCGACACGCGCGGTTCAGACCGCCTTGCCCGGGTTCAGGATGCCGTCCGGGTCGAGCGCGGCCTTCACCGAGCGCTGCAGGGCCAGCACCCCGGGGCCCAGCTCGCGTTCCATGCCGTCGCGCTTGAGCAGGCCGACGCCGTGCTCCCCGGTGACCGTCCCACCCAGTTCGACGGCCGCGTCGATGATCTCGTCGAACGCGGCGCGGGTGCGGTCCCGGGCGTCCGGGTCGTCGTGCGGGGTGAGCATCAGCGGGTGCAGGTTCCCGTCGCCGGCGTGCGCGACGGTCGCGATCCGGACCGCGTGGCGGCGGCCGATGTCCTCGATCCGGGCGAGCATCTCCGCCATCCGGGGGCGGGGGACGCAGACGTCCTCGGTCAGCATGCCCATCCCGAGCTGCTCCAGCGCCGGGTAGGCCATCCGGCGGGCGGCGAACAGCGCCTCGGACTCGGTCGCGTCGGTCGCGGCCATCGCCTCGGTCGCGCCGTGCTGCTCGAAGGCCGCGAGGATCGCGTCGGCCTCGGCGGTCGCGGCGGGCTCGGGCAGGTCGGTCTGGGCGAGCAGCAGCGCGGCGGCCCCCTCGGGCAGCCCGGCGTTGCGCCAGGCGTTGACCGCGGCCAGGCACTCCCGGTCGACCAGCTCGAACACCGCGGGCTGCAGCCCCTGCTCGGTGACGGCGGCGACTGCGGCCCCGCAGTCGGCGAGGGAGTCGAAGAACCCGACGACGGTGCGCGGCGCGGCCGGGCGGGCCGGGCGCAGCTTCACGGTGATCTCGGTGATGATCCCGAGCGTCCCCTCCGAGCCGACCATCAGCCCGGCCAGGTCGTAGCCGACGACGCCCTTCGCGGTGCGCCGCCCGACCCGCACGACCTCACCGGTGGCGGTGACGACCTCCAGGGCGAGCACGTAGTCGCGGGTGACGCCGTACTTGACGCAGCACAGCCCGCCCGCGTTGGTCGCGACGTTGCCGCCGATCGTCGACCAGGGCGCCGACGCCGGGTCCGGCGGGTACCAGAGGCCCCGCTCCGCGCAGGCGGCGCGCAGGTCGTCGTTGACCACCCCCGGTTCGACGACGGCGAGCCGCTCCCCCGCCGAGATCTCCCGGATCGCGGTCATCCGTTCCAGGCTGACCAGCACACAGCCGTCGACGGCGTTCGCCCCGCCGGACAGCCCGGTGCCCGCGCCCCGCGCGACGACCGGCACCCGGTGCGCGGCGCAGGCCCGCACGGTCGCGGCGACGTCGGCGGTGGTCCGCGCCCGCACCACGCACAGCGGCGTGCCGTACTCGGCCCACTCGGCCTCGTCGTGCACGTAGGGACGCACGACGTCGGGGTCGGTCAGGATCCGGTCGGCGTCGAGCGCGGCCGCCAGCTCGGCGAGCACCGCGCGCCCCGCGGCGTCCGGGCCGGAGGCGTCCAGCTCCACGGGCGCGGTGGACCCGCCGAAGGGCCGCCCCTCCGGCGCGACGACGACGGGGGCGGCGGCGGTGACGCGGTCGGGCATGACCCGACGGTAGGTCGCCGCCGCCCACGCGGCCAGGGCCCGCCACTACCCACCCTCCCCGGGACCTGTCGGGGCTCGTCGAAGTTCGTCGAGATGCGGCTCAGGGCTGCCCGCCGCGACAGCCCTGAGCCGCATCTCGGCGACGGGGCGTGGCGGGCCTGGGGCGGTGCGTGCGGGTTCAGCGGCCCAGGCGCCCCGCGAGCTCCCCCGCCAGCTCCAGCCCGGACAGCCAGGCCGTCTGCACCCGGGACCGGCCCCAGCCGTCCCCGGCCAGGGCGACGCCGTCGTCGCCGAGGTGGAAGGTCTGCTCGCGCTGCGCGGCGGGGGCGGCGAAGCGCCAGCGGTGCACGTGCGTCCACTCCGGCGCGGCGGTGATGCCCAGCAGCTCACGGACGGCGGCGGTCATCGCGGGCACCGCGGCGGCGGGATCGGCGTCGTGGGCGCGCGCGAGGTCACCGGTGGAGTGCGCGACGAGCACCGGCGCGTCGTCGCCGCGGCGGTCGCCGTCGTCGGCGACGAGGGACAGGACGGGGTGGTCGTTGACGAACGCCGCGGGCAGCCGCGGCCAGTCCCGGCCGGCGAACCCGGCGGTCAGGGCGAGCACCGGGTTCCACGCCCGCCCGGCGACGGCGGCGCCCGCGGGGGTGTCCGGGTCGAGCAGCCGGGCGGCCTGCGGGTCGGGCATAGCCAGGACGACGGCGTCGACGCGCTCGCCGTCGACGGTCGGGCCGTCCGGGCCGGGGCGGACCCGCTCGACGGCCCGGCCGGTACGGACGTCCAGGCCGCGGGCGGTGTCGGTGACCAGCGACCGCAGCCCGGCCGGTGCCGCGAACCGCAGCGGGCCGGGGCTGTCCGGGCCCCGGGTGGCGCCGTCGAACACCGCGAGGGTGTCGGTCCACCCGCGGACCAGGCCGTCGTCGCGCCAGCGTCGGACGCGGTCGTCGAACCGGTCGTCGGAGACGGTGAAGTAGGCGGCACCGATGTCGGCGGGACGGTCCCCGTGGCGGTGCACCGCCAGCCGTCCTCCGACCTCGGGGGACCGCTCGTACACCGTCACGTCGACACCGCGGGCCGCCAGCTCCGCGGCGCAGGTCACCCCGGCGATGCCGGCCCCGATCACGATCACGCCCATCCCCGGGACCCTAGGCGGGGGTCGCCAGTGAAGCATGTTCACGGTTAGGGTGACCTAAGAGCGAAGGGGATGCGATGGAACACGTGACCGACGAGGCTAGACTCCGCGAGATCATCGGCGCGGTGCCCGCGTTCATCCGGGACAAGGCGCGTGAGCGCATCGACCCGGTGACCGCGGAGTTCCTGGCGGCGTCGCCGTTCTTCCTGCTGGCGACGGCCGGGCCGGACGGCGTCGACGTCTCACCCCGGGGCGACCCGGCGGGCTGCCTGCTGGTGCTCGACGAGCACACGGTCGCCTTCGCCGACCGCAAGGGGAACCGCAGGCTCGACTCGATGCGCAACATCCTGCACGACCCGCGGGTCGGGATGATCGTCGTCGTGCCGGGGTCGAACGACACCGTGCGGATCAACGGACGGGCCCGGATCGTGTACCGGCCGGACTTCGCCGAGCGGCTCACCGTGAAGGGCTCGACGCCCGAGCTGGCGATCGTCGTCGAGGTCGACGAGCTGTTCCTGCACTGTGCGAAGGCGTCCCTGCGCTCGTCGCTGTGGGACACCGCGACCTGGCCGGACCGGGACACGGTGCCCAGCGCCGGGAAGCTGGTGAAGGGCCAGTACCGGATGCCCGGTCCGGCGCGGGTGATCGACGCGGCCATGCGCCGCGACAGCCGGGTCAACCAGTACTGACCCGGTCGGCCCCGGCCGCGGCGTCGAGCAGCGTGGCGACGCGGTCGTGCCGGTCGCGCCACCAGGCGGCGCGGTCGGCAGTGGCCGCGACCCCGGCCCGGTGCACCGGCTCGGGCGCGACCCGCGGCACGGGCAGGAACCCCCGCTCGGGGACGAGAGGCTCGGCGACGACGTCGGCGGCCAGCAGCGAGACCGTCCCGAGCCCGCAGGCGTGGTGCAGCTCCGGCAGCGCCCCGGCCAGCGCGAGCCCGGCGGCGAGACCGACGCTCGACTCCACCGCCGAGGACACCACGACCGGCAGCCCGACCTCCTCGGCGATCCGCAGGGCCCGGCGCACCCCGCCCAGCGGCGACACCTTCAGCACGACGACGTCGGCCGCTCCGGCCCGCACCACCCGCATCGGGTCCTCGGCGCGGCGGATCGACTCGTCCGCGGCGATCGGCACGTCCACCGCCCGGCGGACGGCGGCGAGGTCGTCGACCTCCCAGCAGGGCTGCTCGACGTACTCCAGGCCCCCGGCGGCCCGGTCGAGCTCGCCGATCGCGGCGACGGCCGTCGCGACGTCCCAGGCAGCGTTGGCGTCCACCCGGACCAGCCCGGCGGGGCCGAGCGCGTCGCGGACGGCAGCGACGCGCTCGAGGTCCTCGGACAGCGGGGCGCCCGGTTCGGCGACCTTGACCTTCGCGGTGGCGCAGCCGGAGGCGCGCACGATCCGCTGGGCCTGCTCGGGCCCGACGGCGGGCACGGTGCAGTTGACCGGCACCCGGTCGCGCACCGGTTCCGGCCAGCCCGTCCCGGCCGCCTCGCGAGCCGCGGCCAGCCACGCGACAGCCTCGCGGTCGTCGTACTCGGGGAAGGGACAGAACTCGCCCCAGCCGGCCGGGCCGGACAGCAGCAGGCCCTCGCGCACGGTGATCCCGCGGAACCGGGTGGTCATCGGCAGGGAGTAGACGTCCATTCCCGCTCACTTCCTACCGTCAGTAACTTACTGAGGGTAAAGTCTCCGGCGTGACCGCGCAGACCGTACCCGGCCCCCGCCGCCGCGTGCCCAGGGCGGAACGCGAGCGCCAGATCGTCGACGCGGCCGTCGCCGTCTTCGGGGAGCGGGGCTACGCCGAGGTCTCGATGGAGCAGGTCGCGGAGCGGGTGGGTGTCACCAAGCCTGTGCTCTACACCCACTTCGGGTCCAAGGAGGGCCTGCTGCTGGCCGCGATCGCGCGGGCCCGGGCCGAGCTGCTCGACGTCGTCGCGCAGGCGGCGGGGGCCGCGGACTCGCCGGAGGCGATGCTGCGGGGCGGGACGCTGGCCTTCTTCCACTACCTGGACCGGCGGGCTCCGGCCTGGCAGCTGTTCTGCTCCGAGGCCGGGGTCACCGACACCGCGCTGGAGGAGATCCGCGCCCAGCAGACCGACTTCATCGCCGCCCTGCTCGCCGCGCAGGTCCCCGGCACCGAGCCGACCCGGCTGACCGGCTGGGCGCAGGTGATCGTCGGGGCCTGCGAGCGGCTCGCCGTCTGGCGAGGCCAGGACGAGGCGGTCACCGCGGACCAGGCCACCGAGTACCTGATGGACCTGGTCTGGACCGGCCTGGCGGGCCTCGGCGACCGGACCTGAGCGCGCGTCCGGGACAATTCCCGGCCATGAGCACGACCGCACCACGCCTGCTGCAGGTGGCCCGCACCGAGCGGGTCACCCCTCGCATGGTCCGGGTGACCCTGACCGGCGAGGAGCTGGCCGGGTTCCCCGGGCACGGCCCGGACCGCCGGATCAAGATGTTCTTCCCGGTCGAGGGCCAGGAACGACCCGCCGTGCCGCGCGCCTCGACCGGCGGCCCGGTATGGCCCGCCGGGGAGGCCCGCCCCGCGATCCGCACCTACACGGTGCGCCGCTTCGCCCCCGACGCCGGCGGCCACGGTGAGCTCGACGTCGACTTCGTCGTCCACGCCGGGCACGGGCCGGCCGCCGCCTGGGCCGTGTCGGCCGCCCCCGGGGACTGGGTCGGGGTGTCCGAGCCCGGCGGGCGCTGGGAGCCGGACCCGGCCGCCGCGCACCACCTCGTGATCGGCGACGAGTCCGCCCTGCCCGCCATCGCGACCGTGTGCGAGACCCTCGCCGAGGCGGCCCCCGGGGTGCCGGTCCGGGTCGTCGCCGAGGTCGCCGACGCCGGCGAGGAGCAGACCCTGCCCGGCGACGTCGCCGTCACCTGGGTGCACCGCGGCGCCGCCCCGGCGGGTGAGCCGCTGGTCTCGGCGGTGCGGGCCGCCGAGCTGCCCGACGGCCGCGGCCAGGCGTGGCTGTCCGGGGAGTCCGCCGCGGTGAAGGAGCTGCGCGCGCACCTGCTCGACGAACGGGGGTTCGACCGGCGCGCCGTCTACGCCACGGGGTACTGGCGCGCGCGGTGAACCGACAGCGGACACACAGCCGTCGCACAGGTCCGTGCGGTGTGCTCCTAGCATGACCGAGGTGATGGACCGGGACGCCGACCCGCTGCGCCGCGCCGACGGCGGCCCGATCCGGGTGCTCGTCGTGGACGACGAGCCCACGTTGTCGGACCTGCTCTCGATGGCCCTGCGCTACGAGGGCTGGGAGGTCCGCGCCGCCGCCGACGGGATGTCCGCGGTGCGCCACGCCCGCGACTTCCGCCCGGACGCGATCGTGCTCGACGTGATGCTGCCCGACGTCGACGGCTTCGAGGTGCTGCGCCGGGTCCGCGCCGACACCCCCGAGGTGCCGGTGCTGTTCCTGACCGCGCGCGACGCCGTCGAGGACCGGGTCGCCGGCCTCACCGCGGGTGGCGACGACTACGTCACCAAGCCGTTCTCGCTGGAGGAGCTGGTCGCACGGCTGCGCGGGCTGCTGCGTCGCGCGGGGATGGCCGCCGCCCAGCGCTCCTCGGAGCTGGTGGTGGGCGACCTGGTGCTCGACGAGGACGCGCACGAGGTGTCCCGCGCCGGCGAGCCGGTGGAGCTGACCGCGACGGAGTTCGAGCTGCTGCGCTACCTCATGCGCAACCCCCGCCGGGTGCTGTCGAAGGCCCAGATCCTCGACCGGGTGTGGAACTACGACTTCGGCGGCCAGTCCAACGTGGTCGAGCTCTACGTCTCCTACCTGCGCAAGAAGATCGACGCCGGTCGCCGGCCGATGATCCACACGGTGCGCGGCGCGGGCTACGTGCTGCGGCCTGCCGCGGACTGACCCGATGGTCGTCACCCGCGTCTCCGGCCAGGTCCGCTCGCTGCGGGCCCGGCTCGTCGGCACGGTGCTGCTGCTGTTCACGGTGGCGTGCGTGGCGATCGGCGTCGCGACGACCCTCTCGCTCGACCGCTACCTGTCCACCCGGCAGGACCGCGAACTGTCGTTCTCCCTGGAGGGCTTCGTCGCCCAGCAGACCGGGCGCGCCCCCGGCCGGCTCACCCACGACGACGGCACCCCCACGCCGGGCGGCCAGGGCGGGGGCCCGCCCGGGGGGATGTTCCTCGGCCCGGGCCCCGGCACGAACGCGATCGGGGCGGTGCTGGACGACGGCCGCGTCGTGAGCGCCCGCCTGGCCCAGCGGGGCGGGACCACCACCGCCGTCCCCGAGGCCGACCTGGCCGCGCTGCGCTCGGTGCCCGCCGACACCACCGCCCGCGACGTGACGCTGTCGCTGGGCGACTACCGGGCGATCGGCTGGACCGAGGGGACGACGACCTACCTGATCGCACAGCCGGACAACGCCGGTGCCACCGTGAGCAGGCTCGTCGTCATCGAGCTCGTCGTGCTGGGCGGGGCCGTGGTGCTCACGGGCAGCGCGGCGGCCGTGCTGGTGCGGCGCGCGCTGCGCCCGCTCGAACGCGTCGCCGGCGTCGCCGCACAGGTCGGGAACCTGCCGCTGGACCGGGGCGAGGTGCACCTCGCCGCACGCGTCCCCGACCCCGACCCGCGCACCGAGGTCGGGCAGGTCGGCACCGCGCTCAACCACATGCTCGACAACGTCGAGGGAGCACTCGCCGCCCGCCAGGAGTCCGAGACGCGGCTGCGTCGTTTCGTCGCCGACGCCAGCCATGAGCTGCGCACCCCGCTGACGGCGATCCGCGGCTACGCCGAGCTGTCGCGCCGCGAGCGCGAGCCGGTCCCGGAGCGGACCACCCACGTGGCGGGCCGCGACCACCGCTGGTTCCCGCAGCTGCCCGACGAGCCGGTCACCGTCACCGGCGACGCCCACCGGCTCGCCCAGGTGGTCACCAACCTGTTCGCGAACGCCCGCACCCACACCCCGCCCGGCACGACGGTCACCGTCACCCTCGGCCACCCCGTCCCCGGCCGGGTCCGGCTCCAGGTCGCCGACGACGGCCCCGGCATCGCCCCGGACGTGCTGCCCCGGGTGTTCGAGCGGTTCGCCCGCGGCGCGGAGGGGCGCACCCGCGCCGGGAACGACACCCCCAGCACCGGGCTGGGCCTGGCGATCGTGGCGGCGGTCGTCGCCGCCCACGACGGGACGGTCGGGGTCGACAGCGCCCCCGGCCGGACGGTGTTCACCGTCGAGCTACCGGTCCGCTGACGGTTCGGCTGCCTCGGAGTCGGCTTCGGGGTCGGCTCGCGGGTCGGACGGGGCGAGGTCGATGGACAGCCGGCGGATGAAGTCGTCCATCGCCTGCTGCATCGTCTGGCGGAAGGCACCGAGCAGGGACTGGGTGGCGACCGGCTGCAGGGCCTCGACCGCCGTGCGCAGGTCCGCGACGCCGTGCCGGGGCAGCCCGGCCGCGACGTGCGCCGCCCAGACCTGCTCGCGGAACAGCTCGACGAAGATCTCGGCGATCTCCCGGGTGCGGGTCAGCAGCTCCTCGCCGACCTGCTGCACCGCCTCCGGGGCCAGCCCGAGCGCGACGGCGTGCGCCCCGGACCGGACCATCGACGGGTTGAGCACGCGCAGCCGACCCGGGCCGGTGCGCTCGATCAGCCCGGACGCGGCCAGCCGCTCGACGAACTCCGGGGACGTCCGGGCGCCGGCCCACTCGGCCAGGTCCTCCTCGGCGAGCTCGACCGCCTCCTCCGGCTGCCACGGCGCGAGCATGCCGCGGTAGAGGCGCAGCGCCTCCTCCGCGCTGCTGGAGGGGGTCTGGTTGATCAGCACGCCGATCGCGGCGAGGGAGAACCCGCGCCGCCGCAGCCCGGCGATCAGCTCCAGCCGGGCCAGGTGGACCGGGCCGTACCAGGCGGTGCGCCCGCGCATCTCCCCCGGCTGCAGCAGGCCGCGGGACAGGTGGGCGCGCACGTTGCGGACGGTCATACCGGCACGTGCGGCGAGCGTGTCGATCGGGAACTCGTCCCCGGCCGTCGGGGTTCCGGACATCGGGGCAGATCCTACTCGCGACGGCCGGGCGCGCACGGTGACGACGAGCGGACCGTAACCACCCCGTGACCCACCGCGACGACGGTCGCGGGCACTCGCCGACGATCAACGATGTCATCGGTCGGCCGGTCCGCACCGCGACATCGGTCCGACACCGGCCAGCACCCGATTCCCGCTGGTCACAGGAGCACCATGGCGAACGTTGACACGAATACGTGTCGAGATAGTAGTGTTCTCGGGTGTCGTCGTCATCAAGGTCGACGCGCCCGACTCCGGTCGCATGCCCGCGGCCGGTGCACGCCGGGCCGGCCGACGGGTCCCCCTCCCTGCCGGCCGGTCCGGTCAGCTCGGTGCGGCCCGTCGACCCGGTGCGGTCCGTCGACTCACTGCGGCCCGTCGACGGTGCGGCCGAGATGGTCGCGCTGCAGCACCGCCATCCGGTAGGCGTCGTGGTAGCGGCCGCTGGCGAAGTACTCCTCGCGCAGCTCCCCCTCGACAACGAAACCGGTGCGCTCGTAGGCACGCACGGCGCGGGTGTTCTCGATGTCGACGACCAGGTACACCTTGTGCAGGTTCAGCACGCCGAAGGCGTAGTCGAGGGCCCCGGCGGTGGCGCGGGCGGCGAGCCCCCGGCCCTGGAAGGCGGGGGCGACGATGATCTGGAACTCGGCGTTGCGGTGGATGTAGTCGATCTCCACCAGCTCGACCAGACCGGCCCGCTCACCCGCGCAGTCGATGATGAACCGCCGCTCGCGGTTGTCGTGCACGTGCCGGGCGAAGATCTCCTGCAGCTCGACGAGCGACTCGAAGGGCTCCTCGAACCAGTACGACATGATCCCGGAGTCGTTCGACAGCCCGTGGACGAACGGCAGGTCCTCCCGCTCCAGGGCGCGCAGCCGCATCTCGGGGGTGGTCGTGCTCATGGGGGCCTCCGCGGTCGACGGACACCGTGCCCGTCGCCCCGGAAACCTACGAGGCCGGTGCGCTCAGCGTCCGACCCGGGCCCGCTGCGGCGTACACGACGGACAGTCGCGCCACGGCAGGCTGCGCGAGTCGGCGGGGCGGGCCGCGCCGCAGCGGCAGACGCCGGCGATGCCGCCGAACCCGGGCATCGACTTGGTCGGACGTCCCGCACGGACCAGCGTGCGGCCAGAAGCGGACGTGTGCGTGGGCAGGTACAGGCGCATCAGGATCCCCGACGGTGTGTGGTGGAGTTCGGCGACCTGTGGGCCACCGAAGGACACATCGTCTTCACCCTACGAAACATGACGGACATACTCAGTGACCTCTGACACAGATCCCCCCACCGGACCCGACGGCCCGGCGGGTCGCCCTGCCAGACTGCGCCGCATGGCTGGCTCCCCGCTGCTCCAGAACCTCTCCGGCACCGCCCGCACCGCCTACGAGCTGGGAAGCGGCACCGCCCGCGCCGCCGTGGCCCTGACCCGCTCGGGAGTCGTCCGCCCGCTCGGCCCCGGGAAGCTGTACGGGATGGGCCGGGCGCTGGTGCGCTACGGCAACAGCATCACCGCGGCGTTCGCCGTCGGGGCGGCCCGCCACCCGTACCGGCTCGCCGTCGTCGACGACGACGGGGTCACCACCCAGGGCCCCGGCAAAGTCGTGATGGGTGGGGGCTGAGCTGCGGTGACGTGGGGGGTGGGGGTGGGTGCGGACACAGGCTTGGCGTGATCATGAGGGTGTCGAATCCTTGCTCACGTCAGGAAGCCTGTGTCCGCAGTGTCAGTGTCTCCGATCGTTGCTGCTCTGGAAGGCCTGGAGGTCGGTCCTGACGCGGGGAGAGCCGCGCCGGTCGGTGAGGCGGCGGGGTTGTCGCTGGTGGAGGCCCTGTCGCGAGTGCCGGACCCGCGGAAACCACGCGGTGTCCGCCACGGTGTCCTCGCGGTGTTGCTACTGGGGGCGTGCGCGGTGTTGGCGGGGGCCCGGTCGTTCACCGCGATCGCCGAGTACGCCCATGACGTCGGCCGCGCCGTGCTGGACGTGCTCGGGGTGGGCGCGGTCGCTCCGCACGAGTCGACCATCCGCCGGGTCCTGCAACGGGTCGACGCCTCGGCGCTGGAGGCGGCGTTGCAGTCCTGGGTGTTGCCCCAGCTCAGCGCCCAGCCGGCCCCGGAGGGCACACCCCGGCGAGAACAGCGTCGCGTGCTGGCCTTGGACGGCAAGACCCTGCGCGGCGCCCGCGTCCGTGCCGCCGACGGCAGGGTCTGGCTCCCGCATCTGGTGTCGGTGCTCGACCAGACCAGCGGTGGCGTGCTCGGCCAGGTTCAGGTCGCAGAGAAGGGCAGCGAGATCACCGCGTTCACCGCGCTGCTCGACCCCCTCGACCTCGACGATGTACTGGTCACCGCGGACGCTCTGCACACCCAGCGAGCCCACGCCGACTACCTACACCGCCGCGGCGGGCACTACCTGATGACGATCAAAGCGAACCAGCCCACGCTGCTGGCACGGGTACGGGCGCTGCCCTGGACCCAGATCGGCGTCGCTGATCGTCAACGCGGGCGTGGGCACGGCCGCGTCGAGACCCGCACGATCAGCGTGGTCAGCCTGCACCCCTGTCCCGACCTGGGCGCAGAGTTCTTCCCCCACGCATCCCAGGCGATCAAGCTGGTGCGCCGGCGTCGCCCACTGCGGCCTGGCGGGAAGTGGAGAACCGAGACCGCCTACGCGATCACCAGCCTGACCAGCACCGACGCCGATCCAGGACTGCTCGCCCGCTGGATCCGTGGGCACTGGTCGATCGAGAATCGCCTGCACTGGGTCCGTGATGTCTGCTTCGACGAAGACCGCGCCACCGCCCACACCGGTCACGCCCCGCAGGTCATGTCGGCGTTGCGGAACCTCGCGATCACCGCGCTACGCCTGCACGGCGTCAGCAACATCGCCGCAGCACTCCGCCACCACGCCCGCGACCCCCATCGACCACTGACCACCTACAAGATCATCTAGCGACTTTGCCGGGGCCCTGGGTGGAGGCCGGGTTCAACGCGGCCGTGCGTTCCGGGGTCCGCGGCACGCCGACACTGTTCGTGAACGGCGAGCGCTACCGCGGCCAGGTCGGCGTCGCGGAGCTCTCCGCCGCACTGGACCCCGCGCTCACCTCGTAGCGGACGGATCGGTCGGCGTCACCGGCCAGCCGGCGCGCCGGACCGGATCACCTGCGCACGACAGACGCTTGACCTACACGATGTAACCTTGACGAATGGCAGCTGGAGACGATCGGCGGGCGAGGCTCATCCCCAGGACGTCCAGGGCTTCCGTCACGGCCGGGTCCCTCGGGCGGTACGCGCGCAACAGCTCCTGGACTGCGCGGAGGCGTTGTTCGTCGAGCACGGACTGGACGGTGTGTCGGTCGAGGACATCTGCCGGGCGGCCGAGGTGAGCCGACCGGTCTTCTACGACCACTTCGGCTCGCGGACCGGCGCCTACATCGCCTGCGTACGCCGCATCCGGCAGGAGTTCCAGGAGGGACTGCTCGGACTCATGCGCGTGGCGGAGTCGGCCGACCTGGCGACCGTGTTCCGGGTCGCGGGCGAGGCGTTCTTCACCCTCATCGAGCAGGCCCCGCATCGCTGGGCGATGCTCTACCCGGCCATGGGTCTGTCCCGTGAGTCGGCCGACCAGCTGGAGTCCCTGCGCGAGGAGACCGTGCAGACCCTGGTGGTGCTCATCCGGACACGCCTCCCGGAGTTCAGCACGACCGACGCCATGGTGGCCGCGCAGATGATCTCCGGCGGCGGCGAGCAGCTGGGCCGTTGGTGGCTCCGACACCGTGACGAGGCATCTCGCGACGAGGTCATCGACGCCTACCAGCGCTACGCCACCGCCGCACTGCTCGGGATGTGACGCACCGGCCCCCGTCCCGGCCGCACCGACACCGTGTGACCCGCGGGACGCGGACGTGCACGGCGTCCCGCCGCTGCCCGCCGCCGGGTGGTGGAACGGTCCCGCTCAGATTCCGAGCGTGTCGTGCAGGTCCGCGGTGACGACCCGGTGCGGGTCGAACGCCGCGAAGGCGTCGCGCGCGGCGGCCCACCCCGGGAAGACCTGCGGCATCGAACCGATCACCTGGGAGTCGGTCCACGGGCCGCTCGCGGTCGTCGCCCACCGCTTGGCCCACTCCGGTCGCACGGTGGCGTACCCGCGGAACGCCGACCGCACGAACGCCTCCATCTCGGCGAAGAACTCGTACTCGTGCGGAGTACCGGGCAGGCCGAGGGCGTCGAGCAGACGACGGTGTCGCGGTCGGGGTGGCCGGGCACCGGCTGCGATGCCGACAACGCCGGGAC
>NZ_JAHLJA010000096.1:0-20471 GCF_020496245.1 Pseudonocardia sp. ICBG601
GTTCCTCAACGGCCGCAAGCAGCGCAGGCAGATGGCGGAGACGCAGCGATGCAGCAGGCGCTGGAGGACGGCGACGTCGTCGTCACCACGTCCGGGCTGCGGGGCACCATCGTCGACCGCCTCGTACGAGGACACGATCGACCTCGAGATCGCCGAGGGCGTGGTCACCACCTTGCTGCGTGCGGCGATCCGGGAGAAGGTCACGACCGAGGAGGCGACGGAGGAGACCGTCGCCGAGCCGGCCGACAAGGACGCGTCGGAGAACAAGCCGACCATCCACTGAGCACGTCGGAAACGGCCGGACGGCCCGTTCCGGCGCCTCGCGTCCGTACCGGGCCCGGCCGCGCTCTGCCGCACCGGCCCGATGGACGGACGCGACCGACCGTGAGGCCGGCCGCGGCCGCCGCACGAGTCGGATCAGGAGAACGATCACGTGGCAACGTCGTCGGGGCAGCAGCACGTGCGCCCCTGGCGCTTACTGACGGCCTTTCGCAGGCATCGTCGTGGTGCTGTACGCACTGGTGTTCCTCACCGGGGGCGGCAACCTCACGCCGAAGCTGGGCATCGACCTGCAGGGCGGCACCCGCGTCACGCTCACCGCGCGCACCACCGACGGGCAGCCACCGCCGCGTGACCAGCTGGTCCAGGCGCAGGACATCATCGAGCAGCGCGTCAACGGGCTCGGTGTCAGCGCGCCGAGGTCCAGCTGGACGGCAGCAACATCGTCATCACCGTCCCCGGTGATGCCGGCGAGCAGGCCCGCTCCCTGGGGCAGACCGCGCAGCTGCCGTTTCCGCGAGGTGCTGCAGGCCCGGTCCCGGCGAACCAGGCCGCCGGCGGGCAGCCCGCACCGGGCCAGGGCGCGCAGACCGGTCAGGCCCCCGGCGAGCCCGGCCCCTGCGAGCCCTGCCCCTGCGCAGCCGCAGGGGATGGCGAGCAGAGCCACCCGTCGCCCCGGTCGCGCAGGTCTCGCCCCTGCAGGACCCGCCGCCGACGCCCGCGCCGTCCCCCGCTCCGGGCCCTGGCGGGCTCGCCCCGGACGACGCGGGTCGCCGCCGAGGTCACGAAGCTCCGTGAGACCCGGCAGAGCACCGACCAGCCACCCAGCTGCAGGCGCTGCTGACCCTGGACTGCAACGCCCCCGACCCGCTGCAGGGCTACGACGACCGACGAAGCCGCTGGTCGCGTGCAGCGAGGACAAGCAGAACCAAGTACCTGCTCGGCCCCTCCTTCCTGGAGGCACCGAGATCGCCTCGGCCCAGGCCCAGCAGAACCCGCAGGCGCCAGGCTGGGTGGTCTCGCTGACCTTCAAGCCGCAGGGCGCCGACACCTGGGGGCAGTACACACGAACAACGTCGGCAAGAACGTGGCGTTCGTGCTCGACGGCGACGTCGTCTCGGCCCCCACGATCAACCAAGCCGATCTACGGGCAGACCCAGATCTCCGGGCAGTTCAACCATGGAGCGGGCCCAGCAGAGCTCGCCCAGGTGCTGCGCTACGGCTCGCTGCCGCTGTCGTTTCGATTCCGGCAACGCCCAGACCGTCTCGGCCACCCTGGGGCTCGCCTCGCTGGAGGCCGGGCTGCTCGCCGGCGCCGTCGGACTGGCCCTGGTGTTCGCCTACTGCTGTTCTACTACCGGCTGCTCGGCATCCTGACGATCCTGTCGCTGGCCCTGTCCGGCCTGGTCGTCTACGCGGTGCTGATCCTGCTCGGGCGCTGGATCGGGTTCACCCTCGACCTCGCCGGGGTCGCCGGGTTCATCATCGCCATCGGCATCACCGCCGACTCGTTCGTCATCTTCTTCGAACGGCTCAAGGACGAGATGCGGGAGGGCCGCACGTTCCGCTCGGCCGTCCCGCGGTCCTGGGAGCGGGCGCGGCGCACGATCCTCACCGCCGACGCCGTCAGCTTCCTCGCCGCCGCGGTGCTCTACATCCTTGCCGTCGGCGAGGTCCGCGGCTTCGCGTTCACCCTGGGCATGTCCACGGTCCTCGACCTCGTCGTCGTGTTCCTCGTGACGTTCCCGCTGGTCGTGCTCATCTCCCGGTCGAAGTCGCTGGGCAGGCCCGGGCTGTCCGGGCTCGCGGCCGTCGACCGGATCGGGCAGCGGCACCGCCGTGAGAAGCCGGCCGTCGGCAGGCGCGCCGGCCACCACCGGGAAGGGAGCGGGCGCATGACGAACCCCGAGTCGATGTCGGGCTGGACCCGGCTCACCACCGGCACCGCGAACGTCGACATCATCGGCCGCCGGAAGACCTGGTACATCGGGTTCGGCGTGCTCATCGCGATCTGCCTGCTGTCGCTGGTCTTCCGGGGCTTCAACCTCGGGATCGACTTCACCGGCGGCTCCCAGATCCAGATGCCCGCCACCGGGGCGAACGGCGCGATCAGCACCCAGCAGGTCGACCGGGTCTACGAGAGCGTGATCGGCTCCGCGCCCGAGGTCACCCAGTCCGTCGGGTCCGGCGACGCCGCGTCGATCGTGCTGCAGTCCGAGCCGCTGACCTCCGAGCAGCTCGTGCCGCTGCGCGAGGCGCTGTTCACCCAGCTGCAGCCGCTCGGCGCGGACGGCACCCCCAGCGCCGCCTCGATCAGCGACTCGCAGGTCTCGGGCACCTGGGGCGGCGAGGTCACCACGCAGGCGCTGATCGCGCTCGCCGTGTTCATCGTGCTGGTCACGCTGTTCCTGGCGTTCTACTTCGAGCGGGCGATGGCGGCCGCCGCGCTGGTGGCCCTGATCAACGACATCGTCGTCACCGCGGGCGTGTACTCGATCATCGGTCTGGAGGTCACCCCGGCCACGGTGATCGGGCTGCTCACCATCCTCGGGTTCTCCCTCTACGACACCGTCGTGGTGTTCGACAAGGTCCGGGAGAACTCCCGCGGACTGCTCAAGCTGACCCGGCGCACCTACGCCGAGGCCGCGAACCTGGCGCTGAACCAGACGCTCATGCGGTCGATGAACACCTCGCTGATCGCGATCCTGCCGGTGCTCGGCCTGCTCGTGATCGGTGTCGGGCTGCTCGGCGTCGGCACCCTGGCCGACCTGGCCCTGGTCCAGCTGGTCGGCATGATCTCCGGTGTCGTCTCCTCGTTGCTGCTGGCCACCCCCGTGCTGGTGGACATCAAGCTGCGCGACAAGCGGGTCCGGGACCAGGCCGCCCGGGTCGAGGCCCGGCGTGCCCGCGCGGCCGGCCGCGGCGGGACGGACTCCGGGCCCGACACCGGGACCGACTCCGACGTCGACGGCGGCCCGGCCACCGATACCCTCGCCGCCGTGAGCTCCTCCGCACCCGCCGCCCCGCGGCCCGGCGCCCGCCCGACCGGCAAGACCGGACGGCGTCGCGGGTGAGCGGGGCACAGGTCGACGGCATCCGGGTCGGGCCCGGGATCAGCGGCGACTCCGCAGAGGACCTGCTCCGGGTCGCCGAGCTGGTCCGCTCGGTTCCCGACTACCCGCAGCCCGGCGTGCTGTTCCGGGACATCACCCCGGTGCTGGCGGACGGGGAGTCCTTCGCGACCGTCGCCACCGAGCTGGCCGCGGGCGCCGGCCAGGCGGACCTCGTCGTCGGGGTGGAGGCGCGCGGGTTCCTGCTCGGCGCCGCCGTCGCGCTCGTCGCCGGGGTCGGGACCGTACCGGTCCGCAAGGCGGGCAAGCTGCCCGCGGTCGCCGCGTCGCGCAGCTACGACCTGGAGTACGGCAGCGCCACCCTGGAGCTGCCGGCCGGCGTCGTCGAGCCGGGGTCCCGGGTCTACGTCGTCGACGACGTGCTCGCCACCGGCGGCACCGCCACCGCGGCCTGCGCGCTGCTCACCGACGTCGGGGCCGAGGTCGTCGGGTTCGGCACGCTGCTGGAACTGACCGCGCTGAACGGCCGGGCGAAGCTCGGTGACCTGCGGATCGACGCCCTGCTGAACGCCTGACGACGACGCGGGCCCGAAGGCGGACTATCCTCGGGTGGCGGGGACCTCCCCGCCACCCGAGCACGAGCAGGAGGTGCGGTGACCGAGGTCGACCGGACGAGCACCCACCCGGCCACGCGGCCGCTGTCGCCTGCCGACGACGAGCCGCCACGCCCGTCCGCGACCCGCCGGGTCCGCGCCCGGATCGCCCGGCGGATGACCCCGCAGCGCGTCGCCATCGTGACCCCGGTGCTGGAGCCGCTCGCCGCGGTCCACCGGTCGCTGCACCCCAAGGCCGACCTGGTGCTGCTGCAGCGCGCCTACGACGTCGCCGAGGACAAGCACGACGGGCAGACCCGCAAGTCCGGGGACCCCTACATCACCCACCCGCTCGCCGTCGCCACGATCCTGGCCGAGCTGGGCATGGACACCACGACGCTGGTCGCGGCGCTGCTGCACGACACCGTCGAGGACACCGACTACTCCCTGGAACGGCTGCGCGCCGACTTCGGCGACGAGGTCGCGCACCTCGTCGACGGGGTCACCAAGCTCGACAAGGTCGAGTTCGGCACCGCCGCCGAGGCCGAGACGATCCGCAAGATGGTCGTCGCGATGGCGCGGGACCCGCGGGTGCTGGTCATCAAGCTGTCCGACCGGCTGCACAACATGCGCACGATGCGCTTCCTGCGCCCGGAGAAGCAGGTCAAGAAGGCGAACGAGACCCTCGAGGTGTTCGCCCCGCTCGCGCACCGGCTCGGCATGGCCACGGTGAAGCTGGAGCTGGAAGACCTGTCCTTCGCGATCCTGCAGCCGAAGAAGTACCAGGAGATCGTGCGGCTGGTCGCCGACCGGGCGCCCTCGCGCGACACCTACCTGCGCCAGGTCATCGACGAGGTGTCCGCCCAGCTGGACTCCGCGCGGATCCCGGCGAAGGTCGAGGGCCGGCCGAAGCACTACTACTCGATCTACCGCAAGATGATCGTCAAGGGCCGCGACTTCGACGACATCCACGACCTCGTGGGCGTGCGCGTGCTCGTCGACGAGGTCCGCGACTGCTACGCCGCGATCGGCATGGTGCACGCGCTGTGGCAGCCGATGCCCGGCCGGTTCAAGGACTACATCGCCCAGCCCCGGTTCGGGGTCTACCAGTCGCTGCACACCACGGTGATCGGACCGGACGGCAAGCCCCTCGAGGTGCAGATCCGCACCCACGCCATGCACCGCACCGCCGAGTACGGCATCGCCGCGCACTGGCGGTACAAGGAGGTCAAGGGCGGCGGCAACAAGGAGGTCGAGGTCGAGGAGATGGCGTGGATGCGCCAGCTGCTCGACTGGCAGCGCGAGGCCGCCGACCCCGGCGAGTTCCTCGACTCGCTGCGCTTCGACCTCGCCGCGCGGGAGATCTTCGTCTTCACCCCGAAGGGCGACGTCGTCACCCTGCCGACCGGCTCCACCCCGATCGACCTGGCCTACGCCGTGCACACCGAGGTCGGGCACCGCTGCATCGGGTCCCGGGTCAACGGCAAGCTCGTCGCGCTGGAGCGCCAGCTGTCCTCCGGCGACGTCGTCGAGATCTTCACCTCGAAGGCCGAGGACGCCGGCCCGAGCCGGGACTGGCTGCAGATCGCGAAGTCCCCGCGGGCCAAGGCCAAGATCAAGCAGTGGTTCGCGAAGGAACGTCGCGAGGAGGCCGTCGAGGAGGGCAAGGAGGCGATCACCCGGGAGGCACGCCGCACCGGGATGCCGCTGCAGCGGCTCATCTCCGCCGACGCGATGTCCGCGCTCGCCCGGGAGATGCACTACTCCGACGTCTCCGCGCTCTACGCCGCCGTCGGCGAGCACCAGGCCAGCGCCCAGCACGTCGTGCAGCGCCTCGTGGCCTGGTTCGGCGGCGAGGAGGAGGCCGAGGAGGAGCTCGCCGAGCGGGCGACGCCGTCGACGGTCCGCCACCGCCGCCCGTCGGGCAACGCGGGTGTCGTCGTCACCGGCGCCGACGGCCAGTCCCTCGGTGACCTCTACGTCAAGCTCGCCCGCTGCTGCACCCCGGTGCCCGGCGACGAGATCCTCGGGTTCGTCACCCGCGGCGGCGGGATCAGCGTGCACCGCACCGACTGCACCAACGCCGGCGACCTCACCGCCCGCGAGGAGCGCCTGGTCGACGTGACCTGGTCGGTGTCGCCGGAGTCGGTGTTCCTGGTCGCCATCCAGGTCGAGGCGCTCGACCGGCACCGGCTGCTGTCCGACGTCACGAAGGTCCTGGCCGACGAGAAGGTCAACATCCTCTCGGCGACGACGACCACGTCGCGCGACCGGGTCGCGATCTCCCGGTTCTCCTTCGAGATGGGGGACCCGAAGCACCTCGGGCACCTGCTGCACGCGGTGCGCAACATCGAGGGCGTCTACGACGTCTACCGCGTCACCAGCGCTGCCTGACCCCGGCCCACCCCACGCGGGGGTGGACCGGGGCGCCGGTCAGCCGAGGGTGGTGCGCTGGATCTCGACCGGGATGCTCGGCAGGCCGTCGCCGGAGCCGACGGACTCGCCGCCCTTGGCGACCTTGTCCAGGGTCGCGAGCCCCGCGGTGCCGATCGAGCCGAACACGGTGTAGTTCGGGGGCAGCTGGGCGTCGCCGTAGATCATGAAGAACTGGCTGCCGTTGGTGTTCGGCCCGGCGTTGGCCATCGCCAGCAGGCCGCGGCCGTAGGTGAGGCCGGGGAACACCTCGTCGGCGAAGGAGTAGCCGGGGCCGCCGCGGCCGGAGCCGGACGGGTCGCCGCACTGCAGCACCTGCAGGCCGGGGCTGGTGGTGAGCCGGTGGCAGGAGGTCCCGTCGAAGTAGCCCTGCTGCGCGAGGCTCGCGAAGCTCTTGACCGTGCACGGCGCGAGGGCACGGTCCAGCGTCAGGTCGATCGGGCCGGCGCTGGTCTGCAGGTCCGCGGTCACCGTCCCCTGTGCCGGGGTGGCGCCGGCGGCCGGCGGGTTCACCGGCTTCGCGGCGGGCTCGGGAGCCCGGGGGTAGGTGCAGTCGACCGAGGCCGGCAGGGCCGTCGGGCGCTTCGGCAGGGGGACGGTCGGCAGCCCGGAGGTGTCCGGGCCGTCACCGGCGGGCGGGGCGGCGGCGGGCGGGGTGGCGTCGTCGGGGCCGCCCCAGGCCGAGGTCAGCGCGTAGATCCCGACCGCGGCCAGCACGACGACCAGCACGGTCACCACGGCCGCGATCGTCATGTTCCGCTTGCGCTTCTGCTCGCGCTCGGCCCGGCGGGCCTGCTGCGCCTCCAGCTTGCGCTTGGCCGCCTCCCGGCGCTGCTCGTTCGTCGCCACGCCCCGCCAACTCCCTGACTTGATCATCCGTACGCGCGGTGAGGGTATCGGGGCGACCTGGGGAGAAAGCTGAGAGACACCGGTTCTAGGCTGGGAGGACCGATCTGATCCCCGGAGAGGACGTGCAACCACCGTGACCGCCACCGAGCCGCAGGTGAGCCGGGCCCGCAGGCCCGAGCCGTTCGCCGCGCCGAAGGGCATCCCCGAGTACCTCCCGCCGTCCTCGGCCGGGTTCGTGCACGTGCGGGACACCCTCGCCGCCGCCGCCGAGCGCGCCGGGTACGGCCACATCGAGCTGCCCGTGTTCGAGGACACCGGCCTCTACGCCCGCGGGGTGGGGGAGTCCACCGACGTCGTCTCCAAGGAGATGTACACCTTCGCCGACCGCGGCGACCGCTCGGTGACGCTGCGCCCCGAGGGCACCGCGGGCGTCGTCCGCTCGGTGATCGAGCACAACCTCGACAAGCAGGGACTGCCGGTCAAGCTGCGCTACACCGGGCCCTTCTTCCGCTACGAGCGCCCCCAGGCCGGCCGCTACCGGCAGCTCCAGCAGGTCGGCGTCGAGGCGATCGGGGTGGACGACGCAGGCCTGGACGCCGAGGTCATCGCGATCGCCGACGAGGGGTTCAAGGCCCTCGGCCTGACCGGCTACCGCCTGGAGATCACCTCCCTCGGCGACGCCGAGTGCCGCCCCGCCTACCGCGCGCTGCTGCAGGAGTTCCTCGCCGGGCTCGACCTCGACGAGGCGACCCGGGCCCGGGCGGAGATCAACCCGCTGCGGGTGCTCGACGACAAGCGCCCCGAGATCCGCGCCGCGATGGCCGACGCGCCGCTGCTGATGGACCACCTGTCCGACGCCGCCGCCGACCACCACGCCCGCGTGCTGGCCCACCTCGACGACCTCGGCGTCGCCTACACGCCGAACCCGCGCATGGTCCGGGGCCTGGACTACTACACCAAGACGACCTTCGAGTTCGTCCACGACGGCCTCGGCGCGCAGTCCGGCATCGGCGGTGGCGGCCGCTACGACGGTCTCATGGCGACCCTCGGCGGACCGGAGCTGTCCGGCGTCGGGTTCGGCATCGGCGTCGACCGCACGCTGCTCGCCTGCCGCGCCGAGGGCGTCGCGCCCTGGTCGGACGCGCGGGTCGAGGTGTTCGGGGTGTCCCTCGGCGACGCCGCGCAGCGCCGCCTGGTCGTGATCGCCGCGCAGCTGCGGGCCCGGGGCCTGCGGGTCGACCTGGCCTACGGCGGCCGGGGACTCAAGGGCGCGATGAAGTCCGCCGACCGGTCCGGGGCGCGGTTCGCGCTGGTCCTGGGGGACCGGGACCTGGAGAACGGCACCGTCGGGCTCAAGGACCTCGTCTCCGGCGAGCAGCAGGACGTCCCGCTGGACGCGGTCACCGACGCCGTCGTGACCGCCCTGGCGGGCTGAGGCCCGCCGTGGCCCGGACCGACCGGGACCGGTGGGACGCGAAGCACCGCGCCCTCGGTACCGGCACCCCCGCCCCGCCGGACGCCCTGCGCGGGCACCTCGACCTGCTCCCGTCGTCCGGCCGGGCGCTGGACGTGGCCTGCGGGCGGGGGAGCGTCGCGGTGTGGCTGGCCGGGCGCGGGCTCGACGTCGTCGCCGTCGACGTGTCGCCGGCCGCGCTCGCCGCGGGGGCCGAGCTCGTCACCCGCGAGCAGCCGCCCGGTCGCGTGCGCTGGGTGGAGGCCGACCTCGACGCCGGGTTCCCGGCCGAGGACGACCGCTACGACCTCGTCGTGTGCCAGCGCTTCCGCGACCCGGCGCTCTACCCGGCGATGGCCGCGGCGCTCGCCCCGGGCGGGCTGCTGGTGGTCACGGTCCTGTCCGAGGTCGGCGACACGGGCGGGGCGTTCCGGGCGGCGCCGGGGGAGCTCACCGCGGCGTTCGCCGGCCTCGAGGTCCTCGCCCACCGCGAGGGCGACGGCGAGGCGCACCTCGTCGCCCGCGCCTCCGCCTGAACGGGCGCCGCCGCTCAGCCGCCGTGCGTCGCCGCGCTGCGGTAGTCGGTGTAGGTGTAGGGGTTGTCGAGGACCTTGGTCTCCGGGATCTCCGGGTTCATCCCCGCCTGCCACGCCTGCTCGCCCATCGTCGCGCGCAGGTGCTCCACGGTCGCGGTGACCGCTGCGCGGGCGGCGGGCAGGTCGACGTCGACGAGACGCCCGTCGCGCTTCACCACGCGCCCGTCCACCAGGACCGTGTGCACGTCCCCGCGCTGGGCCTGGAACGCGACGTGGCCGTGCGGGTGCAGCACCGGGAACGACACCGGTGAGTGGTCGTTGCGCAGCAGCACCAGGTCGGCCTTCTTCCCGACCTCGACCGAGCCCAGGTCCGACTCGCGCCCGATCGCGCGGGCCCCGCCGCGGGTGGCCCACTCGACGACCTGCTCGGCCCGCAGCGACGAGTGGGTGACGGTGTCCCCGCGCCCGTGCGCCTCCAGGTGCTCGCGGGACCGGTCGGCGCCCAGCGTGGTGCGCATCGCCGAGAACAGGTCCGCGCTCCACCACATCGACGAGTCCATCGACAGCGACACCGGGATGCCGTGCTCGCGCAGCGCCCAGGTGGGCGGGTAGCCCTGACCGGCGCTCTGCTCGCTCTCGGTGGACACCGACACCGAGCCGCCGGTCGCGGCGATCCGGTGGTAGGAGTCCGCGGACAGCGACGCGGCGTGCACGTAGACGGTGTCCGGGCCGGCGAAGCCGTGCTCGTGCATGAGCCGGACGCCGTCGTCGTTGGTGGCGCCCCATACCCCGGCGTGGGTGGTGACGCCGACGCCGAGCTCGCGCGCCACCTCGAACGCGGGACGCTCGGGGAACGCCGGGTCGCCGGTGACGTCGAAGGCCAGCTGGAAGCCCAGCATGTCGTCGCCGGGGGTGATGCGCCGTGACACGAACTCCGCGAACCCGGGGTCGGCGGTCCAGTTCGCGGGGGCGTCGTGGATGTTGCCGTAGGCGAGCACGAACCGGCCCGCGGTGGAGGTCAGGGCGTCGACGGCGGCGTCGGCGTGCTGCGAGGTCTGCAGCCCGTGCGACCAGTCGACCGTGGTGGTGACGCCCGCGTCGAGGGCCTCCAGCGCCGCGAGCAGGTTGCCCGCGTGGATGTCCTCCGGACGGAAGACCTTCCCCCACTCCAGGTAGTTCCACACGAAGTACTGGGTCAGCGTCCAGTCGGCGCCGTAGCCGCGCAGCGAGGTCTGCCACATGTGCCGGTGGGTGTCGATCATGCCGGGCATCACGATGCCGCCGGCCGCCTCGATCTCCTCGGTGCCCTCGGGCACCGCCAGCCCGACGCCGACGGCGGCGATCCGGTCGCCGGTCACCAGGACGTCGTGGCCGGACAGGACCGTCCGGCTCGCATCGACGGTCAGGACGGTCGCGTTGCGGAAGACGACGCTCATCGGCGCACTCCTTGATCTGTCGGACAGACGTCCGCTGTACGGACATCGTGGAACGGCGGTCACTGTCGCGCACGCTGGTTGTGCTGTCAACGTCCGGGCTGTCACCGTCCGGGGCGCCGTCGTCGTGCGGTCGGTCGCGGCGTGTCCGCAGGGCGGACGCGAGGCGCTACCGTGACGCCCATGCCACGCGACGGGACCGGCCCGGACTTCATCGAGGCGCTCGCCCGCGGCCTGGAGGTGATCACCGCGTTCCGGCCCGGCCGGCCGGAGATGACCCTGGCCGACCTCGCCGCGGTGACCGGGCTCGCCCGGCCGACCGTGCGCCGGGTGCTGCTCACCCTGGCCGAGCTCGGCTACGTCCGCACCTGCGAGCGCGGATACACCCTCACGCCGCGGGTGCTCGACCTCGGCGTCGCCTACGTCCGCTCCACCGGGCTGTGGGACGTCGCCCGTCCGCACCTGGAGCGCTTGGTCGAGCGCACGCACGAGTCGTGCTCGATCGCCCAGCTCGACGGCAGCGACATCGTCTACGTCGCGCGGGTCGCGGTGCCCAAGATCGTCGCCCTGTCGGTCCAGATCGGGACCCGGTTCCCGGCGGCGTCGACCTCACTGGGGAAGGTGCAGCTCGCCGCGCTCGCCCCGGACGAGCTGGAACGTGTGCTGGCCGAGCCGTCGCGGTCCGGGCTGACCCCGCGCAGCGCCCCCACCCCGGCCGAGCGCGACGCCGAGCTGCGCGAGGTCCGCGCCCGCGGCTGGGCGCTCACCGACGAGCAGCTGGCGCCCGGAATCCGCTCGGTCGCCGCCCCCCTGCGCGACGGCGAGGGCCGGGTGATCGCCGGGGTCAACGTCAACTGCCATGCCGCGGAGACCTCGCTGGAGACCCTCCTCGAACACCACCTGCCGCTGCTGCTGCAGACCGCGGGCGACATCAGCGCCGACTTCGCCCGGCTCGCCACCGCCCCGCACGTGACCGTGTCCGCCCCGGCTTGACCTCCCGGCCCGGACAGGGCCACGATCGTCTGGCGGACGGGCGTCCGCACAGCGATCACTTCGGAGGAACTGATGGCGGAAGCCGGAACCGGCGGGCCGCTCGAGGGCATCCTCGTGGCCGACTTCTCGCGCATCCTGGCCGGGCCGTACGCGACGATGCTGCTGGCCGACATGGGCGCCGACGTCGTCAAGGTCGAGGGTCCGGCCGGCGACGACACCCGGACGTGGATGCCGCCCGAGCGCGACGGGGAGTCCACCTACTACCTGGGCATCAACCGCGGGAAGCGCTCCATCGCGCTGGACCTGCGCGACGAGACCGACCTCGCCGCCGCCCGCGAGCTCGCGCGGCGGGCCGACGTCGTCATCGAGAACCTGCGCCCCGGCGGGATGACCCGCTTCGGGCTGGACTTCGACGCCGTCGCCGCGACCAACCCGGGCGTCGTCTACGCCTCGATCTCCGGGTTCGGTTCCGGTGCGGGCGCGCACGTGCCCGGCTACGACCTCATGGTCCAGGCGATGTCCGGGCTCATGAGCCTCACCGGCGATCCGGACGGGCCGCCGTACCGGGCGGGCATCTCGGTGTTCGACGTGATGGCCGGCAACCACGCCGCGATCGGGATCCTGGCCGCGCTGCGCCACCGCGACCGCACCGGCACCGGCCAGCACGTCGAGGTCAACCTGCTCTCCTCGGCGCTCACCGGGCTGGTCAACCACAGCTCCGCCTGGGTGGCCGGGGACACCGTGCCGTACCGGATGGGCAACGCCCACCCCTCGGTCTTCCCCTACGAGCCGATGCCGACCGCCGACGACGACCTCATCGTCGCCGCCGGCAACGACGCCCAGTTCCGCAAGCTCTGCGTCGTGCTCGGGGTCGGAGACCTCGCCGACGATCCCCGCTTCGCCCGCAACGCCGACCGCACCGTGTACCGCGAGGCGCTGCGCCCGCTGCTGGAGGAGCGGCTCGCGACCCGCGGCGCCGTCGAGTGGTTCGAGCTGCTCACCGAGGCCGGCGTGCCGTCGGGCCCCATCCAGACCATCGACGGCGGCTTCGCCATGGCGGAGCGGTTCGGCCTCGACCCCGTCGTCACCGTCGGGGAGGGGGAGCGGGCGGTGCCCACCACGCGCCACCCGGTCCGCTTCTCCGCCACCCCTGCCGTCTACCGGCTCCCCCCGCCGCAGCTCGACGAGCACGGCGCCGACCTGCGGAAGTGGCTCGACTCATGACCTACCCCACCGCCCTGGGTGCCTCGTCGAAGGACGCCATCACCCTGCTCGGCCACGACCTCGCCGAGGACGTGATGGGCACCGTCGGGTTCGGTGAGCTCGCGTTCTGGCTCGCCACCCAGCGCCGCCCGACCCCCGGCGAGACACGGGTGTTCGAGGCCGTCCTCGCCGCCCTCGCCGACCACGGGTTCACCCCGACCGCGATCGTCACGCGGCTCACCCACCTGTCCGCGCCGGACTCGGTGCAGGGCGCGCTCGCCGCCGGCCTGCTCGGGGGCGGCTCGCGCTTCCTCGGCGTCACCGAGGACTGCGGCCGGTTCCTGCACGACCACCTGCCCGCCGAGCGCCCCACCGACGACGACGGCTGGGACGCCGTCGCGCTCGACGTCGTGACCGCGCAGCGGGCCGCGAAGCGGTTCGTGCCCGGCCTCGGCCACCACGTCCACAAGGACGGCGACCCCCGCACCCCGCGGCTGTTCGCCATCGCGGAACAGGAGGGGCTGCTCGGCCCGCACCTGCGCCTGTTCGCCGCGATCGGCCGGGTGCACCCGCAGGTGCTGGGCCGGACGCTGCCGCTCAACGGCGCCGGGGTCTGCGGCGCGGCACTGGCCGACCTCGGGCTGCCGCTGGAGCTGCTGCGCGGCTTCGCGCTGCTCGCCCGGACCGCCGGTCTGATCGGTCAGCTCGCGGAGGAGCTGCGCCACCCCGTCGCGAACGACATCTTCCTGTCCGTGGACCTGCACAACCGGTCCGTCGACCCCGACCCGTACCAGCCCGAGGGAGACCTGCGATGACGCAGCCCACCACCGTCACCGAGGACACGATCACCGACGCCGCCGTCGCGCGCTGGGCCACCGCGCACGACCCGCGCACCGCCGAGCTCATGACCGCCCTGGTGCGCCACCTGCACGACTTCGCCCGCGAGACCCACCTCACCGAGGACGAGTGGATGGCCGCCGTGCGCTGGCTGACCGCCACCGGGCAGATCTCCGACGACAAGCGCGAGGAGTTCATCCTCGCCTCCGACGTGCTCGGGCTGTCCATGCTCGTCGTCCAGCAGAACCACCGCCTCGACCCGGCCGCCACCCCGGCGACCGTGCTGGGCCCGTTCCACATCGACGGCTCCCCGGAGAAGGACTTCGGCGCCGACATGTCCGACGGGCTGCCCGGCGACCTGCTGTTCGTGCACGGCACCGTCCGCTCGCTCGACGGCACCGGAGTCCCCGGCGCCGTGCTCGACGTGTGGCAGTCCGACGCCGACGGCACCTACGAGGCCCAGCTCGACGTCGACGAGGCCCGGCTGCGCGCGAAGTACACGACCGACGCCGACGGCCGCTACTGCCTGCGCACCATCGCCCCGCTCGGCTACGCCATCCCGATGGACGGCCCGGTCGGCGATCTGATCTCGCGCACCGACATCAGCCCGATGCGGCCCGCGCACATCCACTTCCTGCTCGCCGTGCCCGGCTACGCACCGCTCATCACCCACCTGTTCCGGGAGGGCACCGAGTATCTCGACTCCGACGTCGTGTTCGGTGTGAAGCGCGAGCTCGTCGTGGCGTTCGACCGCCACGAGCCCGGCCCCACGCCGGACGGCGTGCACAGCGACACCCCCTGGTACGAGGCCCGCTACGACTTCGTGCTCCAGCCCGCCGGGTGAGACTCAGCGCCGCCCGACGACCAGCGCGGCCAGCCCGGTCGTCACCGGGACAGCGGCGACCAGCCCGATGCTGCCCACCAGCGTCCGCACGATCTCGGTCGCCACGTCCTGGCTGGTCAGCACCTGCGTCACCCCGCCGGCGGCGACGGTGAACAGCAGCAGCAGCGGCAGCGCCGCCCCGGCGTAGGCCAGCACCAGGGTGTTCACCGCGGACGCGACGTGGTCGCGCCCGATCCGCATCCCGGCGGCGAACAGCTCGCCCACGCTCATCCCCGGGTTCGCCGCGCCCAGCTCCCACACCGCGGACGCCTGGGTGACGGTGACGTCGTCCAGCGCCCCGAGCGCGCCGATCACCAGCCCGGCCAGCACCAGGCCGCGGGGGTCGATCGGCACGCCCGGGCCGAGCGTGCCGATCAGGGTGGCGGTGGTGTCGTCGAGCCCGGTGAGCCGGGAGGTGACGGTGAACAGGTAGCCGAGCAGCCCGATCAGGGCGAGCGAGGCGAGTGTGCCGAGCACCGCGCACGACGTCCGCGCGGTGAACCCGTGGGTCAGGTACAGCACCACGAACATGATCAGGCAGGCGCCGGTGACCGCGACCGCGAGCGGGGAGCCGCCGGACAGGATCGCCGGCAGGACGAACCACAGCAGGATCACGAAGCTCAGCGCCAGGCTGACCAGCGCCGCGAACCCCCGCAGCCGCCCCAGCACGACGACGGCCAGGGCGAACGCCGCCGCCAACCACCCCAGCGGGGCGCCGCGCTGGAAGTCGACGAGCTGGTAGGAGCCCGCGTCGTCGGGGTTCGCGCCCGACCACGACAGCGTGACCGGATCACCCACCGCGAACCGCGGTGTCGACGGCTCGTTCGGCACCAGCTGCACCAGGTCCCGTCCGGCACGGGGCCCGTCCGACAGCGCGACCGTCACCCCGGTGCAGCGACGGTCCCCGGCGCCGGGGGAGCAGTCCGCGACCTGCACCGTGGTGACGGTGCCGTGCACCTGCTGGGTGGGCGGGATCTCCGGGACCGGGGTCGCCCCCGGCCACAGCAGGGCCACCCCGGCGAGCGTCGCGAGCACGCACGGCACGAGCAGCGCGACGAGCAGCCTCCGCACCCGTCGTCCGGCCGGGGACGCGGCGCCGTGGCCGTGGCCGTGGCCGTGTCCCTGCTCGTGTCCCTGGCCGTGTGCGGCGCTGCGTCCCTCTCCGTGTCCGTCTCCTTGTCCGTCTCGGTGTCCTTCCCCGAGTCCCGCGCCGTGGTCGTGCCCGGCGGCGGGCGGTGCCGGCGCGCCGGTCGTGGTGCCGGGCCCCGCCGCGCCGGGACAGTCGCCCCAGCCGCCCGGGTGCCCGGCGCGGGGGATCGGACCGGTCTCGGCACCGTCGTCGTCTCTGCCGTCCCTGCCGTCGGGGCTGCCGCCGGCGGGGTTTGGCGCGGCACGGCCTGCCGGCGCGGGGGAGGCGCCGGCGCCGTTCTCCTCGCGGGACGGACGGCGCGGGGCGGGTGGCCGGGTGCCCGGTGTCCGCCGGGCCCGGTGCCGCGCCGGTTCGGCCGGGAACAGGTGCCCGCCGGAGGCGCCCGGTGCCCGGTCCTCGGCGCGCCGTCGTCCCCCCGTCCGTGGAGCGCTGGGCCGGCCGCCGTCCGTCCGCGGAGCGCTGGGCCGGCCGCCGTCGGGGTCGGACGGGTCGCGCGGGACGGGCGGGGCGGGGGCACCTCCGCATCCTTGCAAACGATCTTCGGCCTGCGGGGTGCCGTTCGCCCGGACGCGACCGCCCGGCGACGACCGGTTGTCCGTCGTTCGAACTTGTGTTCGACTGGGGCGGTGCGATGGGACGGACAGCAGGTCGGGGCGGACGGGGTCGGACACGCGACGGCGCTGCCGGGGATGCGGGGGTTGCTGCGCTCGGTGCGCACCCCCGGTTCGCGGACACGGTGTTCCACGAGGTCGAGGCGCGTTCGGTGCTCAACCGGGTGCCGTCGTCGTCGCCGATGCCGTTCGGGTGGACGGTCAACCCCTACCGCGGCTGCTCGCACGCCTGCACCTACTGCCTCGTCCCGGACACCCCGGTGCTCACCGCCGACGGTCGGTCCCGGCCCATCGGGGAGCTGCGCCCGGGCGACGAGGTGGTCGGCACCCTCGCCGACGGCGCGGGCGGCGCCGGTTCGTCCGCACCCCGGTGCTCGCGCGCTGGTCGACCCGGCGCCGGGCGCAGGAGGTGACCCTCGACGACGGCACGGTGCTCGTCACCTCCGCCGAACACCGTTTCCTCACCACCACCGGCTGGGCACACGTGCGCCCGGGGCGCTGCCGTTCCTCGGCGGACCGGCCGCACCTGGCACCGGGGACGGCACTGGTCGGGCCCGGTGGCGGCCGCGGTCCCGGGCGGGCCCCGGCCCGACGGGTACGCCGAGGGCTGGCTCTGCGGGCTGGTCCGGGCCGACGCGGTGCGCGGGCGGGTGCGGGCCGAGCCGTTCCCGACGGCTGGGTCGAGCTGGAGGCACTCGCCCGCGCCCACCACCTGCTGACCGCGCGGCCGGTGCCCGTGGCCGCCGGAATGCTCGCGGCGCCCCGCACCGTCGCCGACGGCCTGCCGCACCGGCCCGCCCGTGGCTGGTCGGCCGGGTTCGTCGGCGGGATCGTCGACGCTGCGGTGAGGTCTCCGCCGGGGTGCTGCGGATCGTGCCCGGCGAGGAGACGCTCGCCCGCGCCTGCGTCGACGCGCTGCGACGGCTCGGGTTCCGGGTGGCCTCGGAGCCATCGGCCCGGCCCGGGGTGCGGGCGCTGCGGGTGCTGGGCGGGGTCGCCGAGCAGCTGCGGCTGGTCGCGGTGACCGACCCGGCCGTGGCCCGGATGCGTGACGTCGGCGGCGCCCGCGTCGAGGAGCCGCCCGGGGGAGCGCCGCGGGTGGTGTCGGTCCGCGACACCGGCACCCTCCGTCCGATGGTCGACATCACCACCGGCACCGGTGACTTCGTCGCCGCCGGGGTGGTCAGCCACAACTGCTTCGCCCGCAACACCCACACCTACCTGGACCTGGACGCCGGCGCGGACTTCGACTCCCAGATCGTGGTCAAGGTGAACGTCGCCCGGGTGCTGGAGCGGGAGCTGGCCCGGCCGTCGTGGCGGCGCGAGCACGTCGCGATGGGCACCAACACCGACCCCTACCAACGGGCGGAGGGCCGCTACCGGCTGATGCCGGGGGTGATCGGCGCGCTGGCCCGCTCCGGACGCCGTTCTCCGTCCTGACCAAGGGCACCGTGCTGGGCCGGGACCTGCCGCAGCTCGCGGCCGCGAACGCCGACGTGCGCGTCGGCACCGGGGTGTCGATCGCGCTGCTGGACCGGGAGCTGCAGTCGCACCTGGAGCCGGGCACGCCGAGCCCGCGGGCCCGGCTCGACCTGGTCCGCCGGATCACCGACGCCGGCCTGCCTTGCGGGGTCATGGTGGCCCCGGTGCTGCCGTGGCTGACCGACTCCACCGAGGCCCTCGACGCACTGCTGGGCGAGATCGCCGCCGCCGGGGGCGAGCCGGGCCACGGTCCTCGCGCTGCACCTGCGCCCGGGACCCGCGAGTGGTTCCTGGCCTGGCTGGGGCGGACCCACCCCGCGCTGCTGCCGCGCTACGCGCGGCTCTACCGCGGCGGGGCCTACGCCGCACCGGACTACCGCAGAGCCCTGGCCCGACGGGTCTCCCCGCTGCTGGCCCGGCACGGCCTGGACCGGCCCGAACCGAACCCGCGGGACCCGGGGTGGACCCGGCAGCCGGTCCGCGCCGGTGCGGCCGCCGGACCGGACGCGGGGCAGCTGAGCCTGCTGTGAGGCGGTGCCGGAAACCTGGTGGCAGGCGGCCCGGGTGGTGCCGATAGCCTTGACCGCCGTGATGCGAACCCACCCCGTCGGCACCCTGCGTGCCGAGAACGCCGGCCAGACCGTGACCCTCGCCGGATGGGTGGCCCGCCGCCGCGATCACGGTGGCGTGATCTTCATCGACCTGCGGGACCGCTCCGGATCGGCCCAGGTGGTGTTCCGTGAGGGCGAGATGGCCGAGCGGGCGCACCGGCTGCGCTCCGAGTTCTGCATCCAGGTCGTCGGCGAGGTCGTCCGCCGGCCCGCGGGCAACGAGAACGCCGACCTGCCGACCGGCGACATCGAGGTCACGGTCACCGGGCTGACCGTGCTGTCGGAGTCCGCGCCGCTGCCGTTCCCGATCGACGAGCACACCGGCGTCGGCGAGGAGATCCGGCTCTCCCACCGCTACCTCGACCTGCGCCGTCCCGGGGCGCCGCGGCCATGAAGCTGCGCAGCGACGTGAACAAGGCCGCCCGCGACGTGCTCGCCGCCGAGGACTTCATCGAGGTCGAGACGCCGACCCTGACCCGGTCGACCCCGGAGGGCGCGCGCGACTTCGTCGTCCCGGCCCGGCTGCGCCCCGGCTCCTGGTACGCGCTACCGCAGAGCCCGCAGCTGTTCAAGCAGCTGCTGATGGATGGCGGCGGGCTGGAGCGGTACTACCAGATCGCGCGCTGCTACCGCGACGAGGACTTCCGCGCCGACCGGCAGCCGGAGTTCACCCAGCTCGACATCGAGATGAGCTTCGTCGAGCAGGACGACGTCATCGCGCTGGCCGAGAAGGTGCTGGTCGCGCTGTGGAAGCTCGTCGGCTACGACGTGCCCACCCCGATCCGCCGGATGCCCTACGCCGAGGCGATGGCCCGCTACGGCTCGGACAAGCCCGACCTGCGGTTCGACATCGAGCTCACCGAGCTCACGTCGTACTTCGCGGGCACCGGGTTCCGGGTCTTCCAGAACCCCTACGTCGGCGCCGTCGTCATGCCGGGCGGGGCGTCGCAGCCCCGCAAGGTGCTCGACGGCTGGCAGGAGTGGGCCAAGCAGCGTGGCGCCCGCGGCCTGGCCTACGTGCTGATCGGCGAGGACGGCAGGTCGACGAGCGCGGCCCCGTCGTCAAGAACCTGTCCGAGGCCGAGCGGTCCGGGCTGGCCGAGGCCGTCGGCGCGAACCCCGGTGACTGCATCTTCTTCGCCGCGGCCACGCCGAGCGAGGCCCGCGCACTGCTCGGTGCCGCCCGGGGCGAGATCGCGCGGCGCATCGGCGCGATCGACGAGTCGGCCTGGTCGTTCGTCTGGATCGTCGACGCCCCGCTGTTCGAGTCGGCCGCCGACACCGACGACGTCGCCGTCGGCGGCGGTGCGTGGACCGCGCTGCACCACGCGTTCACCTCGCCGACCCCGGAGTGGATCGACAGCTTCGAGAAGGACCCGGGCAACGCGCTGGCCTACGCCTACGACATCGTCTGCAACGGCAACGAGATCGGTGGCGGCTCGATCCGTATCCACTCGGCCGAGGTGCAGAAGCGGGTCTTCGAGGTCATGGGGCTGTCCGCGGAGGAGGCGCAGGAGAAGTTCGGCTTCCTGCTCGACGCCTTCGCCTACGGTCCGCCGCCGCACGGCGGGATCGCGTTCGGGTGGGACCGGATCACCGCGCTGCTCGCCGGCGTCGACTCGATCCGCGAGGTCATCGCCTTCCCGAAGACCGGCGGCGGGTTCGACCCGCTGACCCAGGCACCCGCTCCGATCACCGCCGCCCAGCGCAAGGAGGCCGGCGTCGACGCGAAGCCCGCCGCGCCCGCACCCGGGGGGTTCCGTGCCCGGCCCGTCGTCGGAGACCGGCGGCGGCGCCCCGGAGAAGCCCGGCCCGGCCGCGTAGGTGCTGCACCTGCGGGTGGTCTGTCCAGCCGACGGACCGCCGACGTCCGCACCGTCCTCGACGCCGAACCCGGGGTGGCCCACCTGGTGGTCCACCCCGGGGTGGCGGTGCATCCGGCCGGTGACCTGATCGAGGCCGACGTCGCCCGGGAGTGCGCCGACGACCTGCTGGGCAGGCTGTCCGATCTCGGCGTCGACCACGACGGCGGCATCACCCTCGAACAGCTCGAC
>NZ_JAHLJA010000097.1:0-17616 GCF_020496245.1 Pseudonocardia sp. ICBG601
CGCCACTCCTTGTCCAGCCGCCACAGCAGCGGCGGCAGCCAGGACGACCGCACTCGGCGACGGTCACCCGCAGTCCGGGCAGCGCCCCGAGGGCGCCCTCGGCGACCAGCGACACCAGCTGGGGACTGCGCGACCTGCCCGTGGGACAGGTAGTCCTGCAGGTAGGTGTGGGTGAACCCGGTCGTGGTCGGGGCGCTGCCGACCCGCCCCAGGCGTGCAGGGTGACGACCAGCCCGGCCGCGGCGGCCCGCGGCGAGGACCGGCCGGAACACCGGGTGACCCCAGCGCAGGTCGTGGCCGCGCACCGGGAGCAGCACCTGCACGAAGCGCGGGTCGTCCGCCCAGTGCTCGATCTCGGCGACGGCCGCCGCCGGGTCACCGAGCGGCACGGCGACCGACCCGCGGCGCGGGGCTCGTGGTCGAGGAACCGCTGCGCGACCCAGGTGTTCACCGCCCGGCACAGGCGGCCTCGAACGCGTGGTTGCGGCTGACGTCGAACGCGGTGGTGCAGGTCAGGATCGCCGTGGTGACCCGTCCGCCACCGGGGGCCGGGGGGTCGAGGACGGCGGCGCGCAGGGTCGCCACGTCGTGTGGAGCGGGGCCCTCGACCATCGCGGGCGGGTAGGCACCGGCCTGGACGGGGTCCACGCGCAGCGCGGCCCCCAGGGCGTAGTCGCGCCAGTAGGGGCTCAGCAGCGGCGAGAGGTCGGCGATCGAGGCCGGTGCGACGTGGGTGTCGGCGTCGAAGAACTCCTCGGCCGGCTCGGCGCTCATTCCTCGCTCCGGTCAGGGTCAGGCCGTAGAGGCGGGCGGCGTTGGCGGCCGCCATCGGCCGGCGAAGCGCCGCGGGCAGCACCCGCAGCGCGGTGATCGGGTCGTCGAAGTCCCAGTGCGGGTAGTCGGAGGAGAACAGGATCCGGTCGGTCATCCCGGTCTGCTCCCAGGTCGTCGCCAGGTGCGCGGGCACCGGCGGCTCGTCGATCGGCTGGGTGGTGAACCAGACCCGCTCGCGCACGATCTCCGACGGGGGACGGGTCAGCCACGGCACGTCGTCGCGGCACAGCTCCCAGGCGTCGTCGAGGCCCCAGAGCAGCGACGGCAGCCAGGACACCCCGCCCTCGACGAGCACGAACTGCAGGTCCGGTACCGCGTCGAGGACGCCGCCGGCGACCAGCCCGGTCAGCGCGACCGCGACCGCGTTGCCGTACCAGGCGTGCTGCTCCAGGTAGAACGACGGCCAGCCGTCGCCGCGGTGGCCCTCGGTGCCGCCGAGGTGGATCGCGACCGGCAGGCCGTGCGCGGCGGCCCGCGGCGGGATCGGCCGGTACTTGGGGTCCGACCATGGCAGGAACGTGCCGCTGGGGAACAGGACCTGCACGAACCGCGGGTCGTCGGCGCGGCGCTCGATCTCGGCGACGGCCTCGGCCGGCGACTCGTGCGGGATGCAGATGCTGGCCCGCAGCCGCGGCTCGGGGTCGAGCCAGTCGGTGACGAGCACGTCGTTGTACGCCCGGCACAGCGCCGCGGCGAACGCGGGCTCCTCGGCGCCCGCGGTGTGCCCCTGCATCGGGATCAGCACCCCGGCGACGACGTCGTAGGGGTCGAGCAGCTGGCTGCGCATCAGATCGAGGTCGCTGCCGGGCGGCCGGGCGGGGCCGCCGGCCGCGTCGGGTGGGCGTCGCGGCGCATGCCGCCGTGCCGGACCCGGGGGTAGACCGCGGGCGGCGGCGCGCCGCGCAGCCCGAACCGGTGCAGACGGCGCCGCCAGGGCTCGGGCAGCGCGGCCGCGAGCCGGTCGGCGGTGACGACCGGGTGGATGTCGGCGTCGACGATCGGGGTCCGGGCGCGGCGCCGGGCCGGGGCCCGGGTGGTGGCCGTGGCGGAGTCGGTGGTGGTCATGACGTCTCCTCGGTGGCGGGGCGACGGCCGGTGTCGATGACCACCCAGCGGTCCTCGACGGTGACCTCGAAGGTCTCGGCGGTGTAGGGGCCGGGTGTCATCCCCGGCGGGCCCGGCTCGACCGACGCCGGGAGGCTGCGGGCGGGGGCGTCGCCGGGCTGGTAGGAGCGGCCGGTGCGCACGTCGTACTCCCAGCCGTGCCAGGGGCAGGCGACGAGCACGTGGTCGTCGTCGAGCCGCACGTCGGCCGGGCCGGTCGCCACAGGGGCCCCGGCGACGGAGCCGCGGCACAGCGGGCCGCCCTGGTGCGGGCAGTGGTCGGCGAGGGCGTAGTAGTCGTCGCCGACCCGGAAGACGCCGATCGAGCGGGTGCCCACCCGCACCACGCGGTGCTCCCCGGGGGCGAGCTCGTCGGCGGGGAGCACGGCGAGCCTCATGTCCCCTCCCCCGCCCGGTGCCCGTCCGCCCGCGCGAGGAGCTCGACGGTGCCCGCGGTGGCGTCGAGCCGGATGCGGTCACCGGTGCGCAGGACCCGCACCGGGTCGACGTCGAGGTCGGCCAGTGCGGGGACGCGGGTGACGACGGCGCCGAGCGCGGCCTTCGTCGTGGTGACCGTGAAGATCATCCCGAGTGGGGCGGTGCCGAGCAGCCGGGTGCTCTGGAAGAACGCCGACCAGCCCGAGGAGCCCTTGCGCCGGGGAACACCAGGATCCGCCCGGTGAAGCAGACACCCTGCAGCGGGTGCCGGGCCTCGACGATCGTCCCGCTCGCCGGGTCGATGCCGCCCCACCCCGAGATCGTCTCCGGCGAGACCAGCGCCTCGCCGGTGACCACACCGGGGACCACGGTGCGGCCCCGCAGGACGGTGCCGACGGTCGCGGTCATCGCAGCTCACCCGACCAGCGACCGGTGACCGCGGCGTGCACGCAGTCCTCGGTGGTGCCGAACCACGCCTCGATCCCGAGGATCGCGGGCAGGTAGTGGGCCTGCTTGGCGGAGTCGGTGGCGAACACCCGCGTGCCCGGCGGGGCGAGGCGGGACATGGCCGGGCACGAGTCGGTGAGCACCTTCGCCCCGGCCGCCTCGATGACGGCGGTGTAGCCGCTGCGCTCGGCGCCCGCGGCCAGCGCCCGCGGCGCCATGATCCACAGCGAGGTGCCGTCGTGCAGGCGGCGGCCGTCGAGGAGCCGGGCGACGTCACGGATCTGGTCGAGCGAGGCGTGCGGGCAGCCGAGCAGGACGAAGTCGACGGACCCGCTGGTGCCCTGGTCGTTGAGCCGGGCGTAGGTGGCGGCCCGCTCGGCGGCGCCGTAGACGACGGCGTCGACCGGGACGCTGCCGCCGAAGGCGGCCTCGACCGTCGGGGCCTCCGGGGTGACCCCGGGGACGTGGTACATCTCGACCCCGCCGGAGGAGGCGGCCGCGGCGCCGAAGTGCTTGAGGTCGGTGAGGTCGGGCAGGGCGAGGTCGCCGGTGACGACCGGGCGGGCCTCCTGCACGACCTCGCCGGTGAAGTAGCCGAGCAGCCCCCAGTCGAGGAACCCGCCGACCGGGGTGTCGACCCGGACCAGGTGGGTGCCACGGCGGTGGGCGTCGTGGTGGTTGCCCCAGCACGGGACGCGTCCGGTGAGGCTCGCCGCGCCGGTGGACGCGGTGCCCTCGCAGTTGGTGCGGGCGCCGAGCACGGAGTTGGCGTAGACGACCGCGGAGGACTCCATCCAGGCGCAGTGCTCGCCGCGGACCGGGAGGTTGCCGACCTGGTACGGCGTGCAGGTGGCGAGGATGGAGACGCCGCGACGGCCGTAGAAGGTCTCGGCGTCGGCCTGCAGCTCCACGAACTCCGCGGGGTAGGGCGCGACGGCGGCCGCATCGGCGCCGAAGCCCTGCTGGAGCTGGCAGGTGGGCACCGCCATCGGCGGGATCTCGTGCGTGGTGTCGCTGTCGAGGTTGATGACGGAGAAGGCGCGGTCCCAGCCGCCCTCGGCGACCAGCCGGGCCTTGAGCGGCGAGGGCTGGGTGGCGGTCCCGGCCACGTTGCGGACCGAGCAGAGCCGCTCCGCGTCCAGCGCCTCGGCGTAGCGGGTGAGCAGGTCCATCGCGGCGGCGACGGCGGGGCCCTCGGCCCCGTCGAGCATCCTGCGGTCGTCGTCGGTGAGTATCACGGAGCGCCTCCGGGCATCGTTGCCTGTCTCCTCGTGGTGGTGGCGGCGGGGCCGGGTCAGCCGTCGACGTTCTCCCGGATCCGGTCGGTGAGGGCACCGGCGGGCACGTCGTGCAGGCTGCCCGCCGGTCCGGCGAGGTCGAGGGCGTGTGCGGCGGCGTGGCCCATCGCCGCGCACGGGCCCATGACGCGCACGCTGGACAGGGCGGCGGCGTCGCCGTCGATGCAGCGGCCCGCGGCGACCAGGTTGGACGCGCCGGCGGCAGCATCGAGCGCAGCGGCACGTAGTGCAGGTGGTCGGCGTCGAAGGTCTCCCAGACGTAGCCGTCGGGGCTGTCGTGCAGCTCGATCGGCCACGCGGTGCGGGCCACGGCGTCGTCGAAGCGGACCCCGGCGCGCACCTCCTCGACGGTCAGCTGGTGGACGGCGGCGATCCAGCGGGTCTGGCGACGGCCGGGCAGCCCGTAGGAGCGCACCGCGGCCTTGCCGAACACCTCGGGGAACTCCGCGCGCAGGAACTCGACGACCCGGTCGGCCTGCGCCTTCCCCTCCAGCTGGGCCTCGGCGGCGGCGAACGGGTCCAGCGGCGCCTCGATGTGGGTCATGTTGAGCACGGCGGTGTCGCGCCCCGGGAAGTAGAACGCCAGGCCGTCGCGGCGGAGCAGGCCGTAGTCGCCCGCCTTGGCCGCGACCCGCTCGGCGAGCTCGGCCGGCTCGGGGGCGGCACTGGCGTCGAGATGCTCGACGACGAGCTGCTGGCTGCCGTAGATCTCCCGGTCGGGCAGCCGGCACTCCAGGCCCGCGTCCCAGGCGAGCGCGGCGTCGCCGCTGGCGTCGACGAATCCGGACGCGGTGACGTCGACGGCGCCGTAGCGGGTGGCGAGGCGGGCGCCGAGGACACGGTCGCCGTCGCGCTCGACGCCGGTGAGGGTGGCGTTGGTGAGGACCCTGATGCCGTGGGCGCGGACGGTGTCCTCGACCCAGCGGCCCAGGCGCACCTCGTCGTAGCCGACGGTGAGGGTGTGGCCGGAGCGGCGGAACAGGTCGCCGCTCGCCTCGAGGTCGGGGAACAGGGAGTCGAACAGCCCGTGGGTCAGCTGCCGGAACTCCGGACCGTTGCCGTAGACCCCGCAGAACAGCCCGATCAGCGAGTTCACCATCTGCCCGCCGAGGACGGGGGCGGCGTCGACGAGGACGACGTCGCGGCCGAGGCGGGCGGACTCGACGGCGGCGGACAGGCCGGCGATGCCGGAGCCGACGACGCAGACGTCGGCGGTCACCGCGTGCTCGGCCGCGTCGTCGGCGCGCAGTGGGGCGTCCCGGGTCACGGTGTGGACCGGCAGGGGCGTCAGCGGGTGAGGCATGGCTCACACACTAGGAACGGCGCGCACCGTCCCGGAAATAGAACGTTCGCCTGCCGGACCATCGACCGGACGAATAGTGGCAGCTCTACAGGGTGGCCGACAGCTCGACGAGGAGCTCGCGCAACCACTGGTGGGCCGGGTCCGGGTCGAGGTCGGTGTGCCACCAGAGGCGCTCGCGGATCGGTCCGGGGTCCCCGGGGCAGGGCAGCACGACCAGCCCGAGGCCGTCGGCGACCTGGCGGGCGAGCCGCTCCTGCAGCAGCGCGACGCGGTTGGTGCCGACGACCATGTACGGCACCGACAGGTAGCTCTCGACCCGCACCCGGATGTCGGGCTCGACGCCGAGGCGGGCGAGCTGGCGGGTCATCGGCGCCGCCGCCGACATGCCCCGGTCCGGGGCGAACGGGACCACCCAGGGCATCGCGGCGAGCTCGTCGAGGTCCAGGGTCGGGTCCGGCCCGGCGGCGACCGGGTTGGCGGCGTCGACGACGCAGACCCAGCGGTCGTCGAACAGGGCGGTGGAGCGCAGCTCGGGTCGTTCGAAGCGGGCGGCGGGCGGGGCGATGAGCCCGTCGATGAGCCGGATGGTCTCGCCGATGTCGGCGGAGAACGACTCGCGGACCAGCCGTAGCCGCAGCTCGACGCCGGGGGCGCGCCGGGCCGCCGCCGCGGACAGCGCGGGCCCGAGGACGGCGACGGTGTAGTCGGCGACGAGCAGGGTGAACCCGCGCCGGGCCGTCGACGGGTCGAAGCCGTGGCCGGTGCCGAACAGCCGCTCGGCGGCCGAGCAGACGCCCTCCACCTGGTCGACGAGCTGCGCGGCGAGCGGGGTGAGCACGTAGCCGCCGGGATGGCGGGACAGCAGCTCGTCGTCGAAGTGACGGCGCAGCCGGGACAGGGCCGCGCTGGCGGCCGGCTGGGAGATGCCGATCCGGGCGGCGGCCCGGGTGACGTTGCGTTCACGCAGCAGCTCGCGCAGCGAGACGAGCAGGTTGAGGTCGAGGTTCGCCAGCCGGACCGACGGTGGGTGCGGCGGGACCGTCACGACCGGCCGCTGACAGCGACGACGACGGCGGTCACACCGGAGGTGCGGCCGAGGGCGCGGTGCAGGACGGCGACGGTGGTCACGGCGCTGCAGGCTAGCCGCTCACCCCGTCCGGAGCATCCGCCCGCTCGCCGGGCCGCCCACCTCGCGACCCGCCCCGGCGGAACGCGCTGGGGGTGACGCCGCGGACCCGGGCGAACGCCGCGCTGAAGCCGAACGGGTCGGCGTACCCGACACGGCGCGCGATGCCGGCCAGCGTCGCGTCGGGCTCGGCGAGCAGCAGGTCCGCGGCCAGGGTCATCCGCCAGCCGGTGAGGTAGGTCAGCGGCGGCTCGCCGACCCGGTCGGTGAACCGCTTGGCCAGCGTCGCCCGGGACACCCCGGTGGCGGCGGCGAGCCCGGCGACGGTCCAGGCCGCGGCGGGGTCGGCGTGCAGCAGCCGCAGCGCCCGCCCGACCACCGGGTCGTGCTGGGCGGCCCACCAGCGCGGGCGGCTGCCGTCGGCCCGGTCGAACCACTCGCGCAGGGTGCAGACCAGCAGCCAGTCCAGGAGCCGGTCGAGCACGACCTGCTGCCCCGGCGCGTCGACGGCGACCTCGGCGGCCACGTGGTCGAGCACCGTGTCCCCGCTGCCCCCGGCGCCGACCCGCAGGACCGGCGGGAGCGCGTCGAGCAGCCGGGCGCCGACCTCGCCCCCGGCCACGGAGGCCGCGGTGATCAGAGTGCTCGCGTCGCTGTCCGGTGCCGGCGCCGGGTCGCGCCAGCCGAGCCGGTGGCGGGTGCCGCCCTGCTCGGGCGTCGCGCAGTCCACACCGCAGACGATCGGCTCGGCCGGGGTGGCGACCTCGTCGACCACGTGGAACCCGGCGGGCCCGCGTACGACGGCGGTCTCCCCCGCGGTGAGCCGCACCGGGTCGGCGCCGGGCACGACGATCCACCCCGCGCCGGTGAGCAGCGCGCACAGGGTCAGCGGTGCGCCGTCGACGAAGTGCAGCGACCAGGGCGGGTCAGGGTGGTGCTGCCGAACAGCGAGCCGTGCGAGCGCAGCCCGCGGACGAGGTCGCCGAAGGGGTCCACCGCACCGAGGTTAGACGATCGGACAGGAGATCCGGTGTCTCACCCATGTCGTCGTCCGCGTCGTGCTGGTGTCGTGGACGCCATGCCCACCACCGACATCCGCACGGCACTGACCGACGACGACCGCGCCTTCCTCGCCCGCCCCTTGCACGGCTTCCTCAGAGCGTGTTTGGAAATGGTGGGTGTGTCGGGATGGTCGACACGGCTGGGGTGCTCCATCGTGGTCGGCATGCAGGAACGACCGCGCCGGTACCCCTCGGACACCAGTGATGCCCAGTGGGTGGTGATCGAGCCGTTGTTACCGCCGCTCGCGCGGCGGGGGCGGCCTGTTGCTCATGCTCGTCGGGACGTGCTGGACGCGATCTTGTATGTCGTGCGGACCGGGTGTGCCTGGCGGGCGTTGCCGGTGGACTTCCCGCCCTGGCAGACCGTCTACTGGTACTTCAACCAGTGGGAACAGCAGAAGGTCACCGAGAAGATCCTCCCGGTCGTGCGGGGGCAGTTACGTATCGCCGAGGGCCGTGATCCGGAGCCGAGTGCGGGGATCATCGATTCCCAGTCGGTCAAGGGCGCCGACACCGTCGGCCAGGACTCCCGCGGCTACGACGCCGGGAAGAAGACAGGCGGACGGAAACGGTTCATCGTGACCGACACCCTCGGTCTGCTGCTGACCACGATGGTGTGCTCGGCCTCGGTACAGGACCGCGACGGCGCCAAGCCGATCCTGCTCAACCTCTACCTGCGCACCAGGGTGCGGTTCGTCTACGCCGACGCCGGCTCCGCCGGGCGACTGCTCGACTGGGCCGCCACGATCCTGCAGACAACGATCGAGATCATCCGCAAGCCACCCGAGCAGCGCGGATTCACCGTCCTCCCACGAAGGTGGGTGGTCGAACGGACCCTGGCCTGGCTCACCGCACACCGACGCCTGGCCCGAGACTACGAACGCCACCCCACCACATCCGAAGCCATGATCCGCTGGGCCGCGATCAACACCATCACCCGCCGCATCGCCCGTGGATACCCCGCCACCCGCCAGCAGAAACACACGACACCCTCAACCCACTAGAATTTCCAAACACGCTCTGAGCCAGTTCCTGCTCGGCTCGACACTCGGGTTCGGGATGGGGTTCTGGGACGCCTTCCTCGCCTTCACCCTCGGCGCGGTGATCCTGGAGCTGGTCTCGATCGGCGTCGGGATCATCGGCTGCAAGGAGGGCCTGAACACCTCGCTGCTGGCCCGCTGGACCGGCTTCGGTCACGGCGGCAGCGCACTGATCGGTGTCGCGATCGGGGTGAGCCTCGTCGGCTGGTTCGGCGTCCAGTCCGGGGTCTCGGCCGAGGGACTGGTCTCGCTGGTCGGCGTGCTGCCGGTCTGGGCGTGGTCGCTGGTGTTCGGCCTGGTCGTCACCATGATCGTGCTGTGGGGCTTCGGCTCGATGCAGTGGGTCGCCTACGTGACGGTGCCGGCCTTCCTGGTGCTGGTCGGCTGGTCGATCGGCAGCGCCCTGCTCGGCCACGACGTCGGCGCGCTCATGGTGAGCCCGCCGCCGGGGCCGTCGATCTCGCTGGTCGAGGGCACGACGCTGGTCGCGGGCGGCTTCATCGTCGGGGCGATCATCACCCCGGACATGACCCGGTTCAACCGGACCTCCGCCGACGTGGTCAAGCAGACCGTCGTCGGGTTCACCCTCGGCGAGTACGTGATCGGCATGTCCGGTGTGCTGCTCGCACACGCCATCCGGTCCGACGACATCATCACCATCGTCACGTCGTCGGTCGGCTGGGTCGGCACGCTGATCATCATCCTCGGCACCCTCAAGATCAACGACTGGAACCTCTACTCGGCCGGGCTGGGCGTGGTGAACTTCGTCGGCAGCGTCCTGGGGCGCACCGTCAGCCGCCCGATGGTCACCCTCGCGCTCGGCGTCGTCGGCTCGCTGCTGGCCGCGGGCGGCATCCTCGACCTGTTCACCGGGTTCCTGTCGGTGCTGGGCGTGGTGTTCCCGCCGATCGCCGGGATCATGGTCGCCGAGTACTTCGTGGTGAAGCGCTGGCGCGGTGACCTGGAGGCCGCGCGGACCACCGGTGCGCTGCCCGTCACCTCACCGACCTGGGTGCCGGCGACGCTGGTCATCTGGGCCGCGTCGGCCCTGCTCGGCGGTCTCGTCGACGCCGGGCTGCCCAGCGTGAACTCGATCGTGGCCGCCTCCGTGCTCTACGTCCTCGCCGGGCGGCTCGGGCTGCTCCGCGGGATCGGCGTCAGCCGCACCGAACGGCCGGACGTGGTCCCGGCCCCCGCCGTCACGTCCTGACCCGCACTCCGCGCCGCCCGTCCGCGATCCCGCGGGCGGGCGGCGCGGCACCACCGAAGGAGCACTCCATGCGCATCGGCATCGACGTCGGCGGCACCAACACCGACGCCGTCCTGCTCGACGACGCCCCGGCCGGCGGGGTCCGGGTACTGGCCGCCGTCAAGTCCGCGACCACCGACGACGTCACCTCCGGCATCGTCGGCGCGCTCACCGGCCTGCAGGCCGACCACCCGTTCTCCCCCACCGACGTCGACGCCGTGATGATCGGGACGACGCACTTCGTCAACGCCCTGGTCGAGGCCCGCCGCCTCGCCCCCACCGCGGCGCTGCGCCTGGGCCTGCCCGCCACCGCGGCGCTGCCGCCGATGGTCGACTGGCCGCAGCGGCTGGTCGACGCGATCGCCGGGCGCGGCTACCTCGCCCACGGCGGCCACGAGTTCGACGGCCGCCGGATCTCCCCGCTCGACCCGGACGAGCTGCGCCGCCACGCCGCGGACATGGCCGCGCACGGCGTCCGCTCGGTCGCGATCTCCTCGGTGTTCTCCCCGGTCACCAGCGAGTGCGAGCTGGCCGCGGCGGAGATCATCGCCGAGGAGCTGGGCCAGGACGTCCCGATCTCGCTGTCCCACGAGATCGGTCGGGTCGGGCTGCTGGAGCGGGAGAACGCGACGATCGTCAACGCCGCGCTGCGCGAGCTCGCCGCGCACATCGTCGACGCGCTCGCCGGGGCGGTGCAGGGCCAGGGCATCACCGCGCCGCTGTACCTGTCGCAGAACGACGGCACCCTGATGGACGTCGGCTACACCCGTCGCTACCCGGTGGCGACGTTCGCCTCGGGTCCGACCAACTCGATGCGCGGAGCCGCCGTGCTGTCCGGGCTGGGCACCTGCGCGGTCGTCGACGTCGGCGGCACCACCTCCGACGTCGGTGTGCTGACCGCCGGCTTCCCGCGGGAGGCCGCCGTCGAGGTCAGCGTGGCCGGGGTGCGCACCAACTTCCGGATGCCCGACGTGCTCAGCGTCGGCATCGGCGGCGGCTCCCTGGTCCGCACCGGCGAGCCCGGACGGTCCGAGGGGCCCACCGTCGGCCCGGACTCTGTCGGCTACCGGCTCACCGAGCGGGCGCTGGTGTTCGGCGGCGACACCCTGACCGCGACCGACATCGCCGTCGCGGCGGGCCGGGCCGACATCGGCGACCGCTCCCTGGTCGCCGGGCTGTCCCGGGAGCTGGTGACCGCGGCGCTGGACCGGATCGCCACCGACGTCGCCGACGTCGTGGACCGGATGCGGATCTCCGCCGACCCACTGCCGGTGGTCGCCGGCGGCGGCGGCTCGGTGCTGCTGCCCGACGCCTTCCCCGGGCTGGGCGCGGTGCACCGCCCGGAGAACTTCGCCGTCGCCAACGCGATCGGCGCGGCGATCGCGCAGGTCGGTGGGGAGGTCGACCGGGTGTACGCGATCGAGCCGGGACGCCGCGACGCCGTCGTCGACGCCGCCAAGCAGGAGGCGGTCGACCGTGCGGTCGCCTCCGGCGCCGACCCCGGCTCCGTCGCGCTCGTCGACTTCGACGAGGTCCCCATTCCCTACCTGCCCGGCAACGCGACCCGCATCCGCGCCAAGGCGGTCGGCGACCTGCGTCTGGAGCGGAGGGTGACCCGGTGACCGGCGTGCTGACCGTCGAGGACCTGCCCGCGCTCGCCCGCGGTGCCGCGCTGCTGGGGACCGGCGGCGGTGGTGACCCCTACCTGGGCCGGCTGCTGGCCGAGCGGGCGCTGCGCGAGCACGGGCCGGTGCCGCTCGTCGACCCCGCCGACCTGCCCGACGACGCCGCCGTGTTCGTCGTCGCGCAGATGGGGGCGCCGACGGTGAGCGTGGAGAAGCTGCCCGCCTACGACGAGATCGGCCGCGCGGTCACCGCGCTCGCCGGGCACCTGGGGGTCACCCCCACCCACGTCGCGTGCATCGAGGCCGGCGGCATCAACTCCACGATCCCGGTGGCCGGTGCGGCGATGCTCGGGCTGCCGCTGGTCGACGGCGACGGCATGGGCCGGGCGTTCCCCGAGCTGCAGATGGTGCTGCCCGGCATCGCCGGCGTCCCCGCCACCCCGATGTCGATCACCGACGAGCAGGGCAACACCGGCGTCCTGCACTGCCCCACCGCGAAGTGGGCCGAGGACCTCGCCCGCTCCATGACGATCACCATGGGCTGCACCGCGATCATCTCGAACTACCCGATGACCGGGGCCCGGGCGCGGGAGACGATGATCCGCGGCACCCTCGGGCTCTGCGTGCGCATCGGGCGTGCCATCGCCGGGGCCCGGGCCGGGTTCACCGACCCGGTCGCCGCGGCCGCCGCCGAGATCGGCGGACGCGTGGTGCACACCGGGAAGATCGTCGACGTGCAGCGGCGCACCACCACCGGGTTCGCCCGCGGGACGGCGACGCTGTCCGGCGGGTGCGTGCTGCACTTCCAGAACGAGCACCTGATCGCCGAGGTCGACGGCGCGACGGTCGTCACCACCCCGGACCTGATCATGGTGCTGGACACCGCGACCGGGGAGCCGGTGACCACCGAGGGGCTGCGCTTCGGGCACCGCGTCAGCGTGCTCGCCGCCCCCGCGGACCCGCGCTGGCACACCCCGGAGGCGATCGCCGTCGTCGGACCGCGGTACTTCGGCTACGACACCGACCCGGTACGGGTCGCAGGCGACACCGACCCCGTGCGGGTCCACGACACCGTGACGGACGGAGCGCCGGTATGAGCTGGACCCTGACCCCCGACGACCTGGCCGACCTCGCCCGCGGCGCCGCGCTGCTCGGGACCGGCGGCGGCGGGGACCCCTACATCGGGCGGCTCATGGTGGAGCAGGCGATGCGCGAGCACGGGCCGGTCACCGTGCTCGATCCGGCCGATCCGGCCGACCTGCCGGAGGAGATGTTCGTCATCGCGACGGCGATGATGGGCGCGCCCACGGTGATGATCGAGAAGATCCCGCGCGGCGACGAGCCGGTGCTCGCCCTGCGCCGCCTGGAGCAGCACCTCGGGCGCACCGCGGACGCGACCATCCCGATGGAGTGCGGCGGCATCAACTCGATGATCCCGCTGCTCGTCGCGGCACGGACCGGGCTGCCGGTGATCGACGGCGACGGCATGGGCCGGGCGTTCCCGGAGCTGCAGATGGAGACCTTCGGGGTGTACGGCGTGCCCGGGTCCCCGATGGTCGTCGCCGGGGACCACGGCGAGTCGGTGCTCATCGACACCGGCACCGACAACCACCGCATGGAGCACCTCGCGCGGGGCGCCGCCATCCGGATGGGCGGGTCCGCGCTGATCGCGGAGTACCCGATGTCCGGCGCCGACGTGCGCCGCACCGCGATCCCGCACACCCTCACCCTGGCGCTGCGGCTGGGCCGGGCGATCCGGGAGGCGCGCGAGCAGCTCGGGGACCCGGTCGCGGCGATCGCCGACACGCTCGCGCCGACGCTCTACCGGCACCTGCGGGTGCTGTTCGCCGGTAAGGTCACCGACGTCGAGCGGCGCACGGTCGACGGGTTCGCCCGCGGCACCGCCCGGTTCACCGCGTTCGACGGCGGCTCGGAGCTCCGCACGGTCTTCCAGAACGAGACCCTGGTCGCCACCGTCGACGACACCACCGTCGCGGTCGTCCCGGACCTCATCTGCGTGCTCGAGGCCGAGTCCGGGGAGCCGATCACCACCGAGGCGCTGCGCTACGGCCAGCGCGTCGTCGTGGTGGGGATCTCCACCCCGGACATGATGCGCACGCCGGAGGCCCTCGCCGTGTTCGGGCCGGCCTGCTTCGGTCTGGACGTGGAGTTCGTACCGCTGGAGGCGGTCCCCCGGGGAGCGGGCGCCACGGACCGGGTCTGACCTGGCAGCATCCCCGGCGTGGAGGTGACCGCAGGCGACGTCGACGCCCTCGTCACCGGGGTGCAGCTGCTGGGCTCCGGCGGGGGCGGCGACGCCCGGGTGTACGCCCACGTGCTGCGGTCGGTGCTGGCGGCGGGCCCGGTCCGGCTGCACTCCCCGGCGGAGCTCGGCGACGCCCCGGTCGTGCCGGTCGGGATGCTCGGCGGCACCCGGGTGCTGGGCGAGAAGCTGCCCTCGGGCGACGAGCTGCCCGCGGCCGTGCGCGCTCTGGTCCGCTGGACCGGGGTCACCCCGGCCGCGGTCATGCCGTTCGAGGCGGCCGGGCTGAACGGTGTGCTGCCGCTGCCGCTGGCCCACCAGCTGGGGCTGCCGCTGGTCGACGCCGACCTGATGGGGCGCGCGCTGCCGCGGGTCGACCAGCTGACCCGGGTCGTCGCCGGGGGCGCGGTGACGCCGATGGCGCTGGCCGAGCCGGCCGGGCAGACCGTCGTCGTCGACGGCGGGGACGCGGTGTCGACCGAGCTGACCGTGCGGGCGTTCGTCGCCCAGGCGGGCGGCTGGGCCGGGACGGTGATGGCGCCCGCACCGGCCTCGGCCGCGCTCGGCGACGCCTGTCTGGGCACGCTGGGCCGCGCGCTGGGGCTGGGTCGCGTGCACGCCGGGCTGGGTGACACCCCGGCGCCCGCCCGTGTCGCCGACGCGCTCGGCGGGCAGCCGCTCGGCGGCGGCCGGGTGGTGGACGTGCGCCGCTCCCCCGTCGGCCGGTTCGGCCGGGCCGCGGTCACCGTCGACGCACCGGGCACGGGTGTCCTGCGGATCGAGGCGGAGAACGAGTACCTGCTCGTGCTCGCCGACGGCGAGACGGTGGCCGCGTCGCCGGAGGTGATCGGGCTGCTGGACCGTCGCTCGGCCGCGCCGATCGCCGCCGATGCCGTCCGCGCCGGCGACGACGTGCTGGTCCTGGTGCTGCCCGCGCCGCCGTGGTGGGCGGCCCGCCCGGATGCTGCGGTCCACGTCGGTCCGCAGGCGTTCGGGCTCGGACCGCCCACGGCCCGCGGCGGGGCGGCACCGTCCGGGACGGGGGCGGGGCGGTGAGCGGCGGGCTGGGTCTGTCCGGGCTGCTCGCCCATCCCGACTGGGCCGCGGTGCGCTCGCTGGGCGGTCCCGTCCCGGACGGCGCCACGGTCGAGCGGGTGGTCACCGTCGCCGACCTGCACGCCGACCCGGGTGAGGTGCGGGCGGCGTTGCTGACGGTCGCGGTGTCCGCGCCGCGCGAGGACTGGCACCTGGACGTGCTGTTGCGCCGCGCCGTCGCGGCCGGGGCCGTCGCGGTGCTGCTCGCCGGGGACGCACCGTTGCACCCGGCGAGCCGGCTGCTCGCCGGGCGGATGGGGCTGCCGGTGCTCGGCACACCGGACGCGCTGGCCGCCGCGCTGACCGCGACCCGGCTGCTGCAGGAGCCCGACCAGGTGGTCGCGGCACTCGTCGGTCGGACGGCGGCGGTGTGCGGGGTCCCGCACGGCGGCGTCGACGACCTCGTCGCGGACCTGGCCCGGACCTGGCGGCGGCCGGTGTGGCTGCTCGACCCGGGCGGCTCGGTCGTCGCGGGCGCGGATCCGGCGGGCCCCGCGCCCCCGCCGCCGGCCGCCGGGTCGGCGCTGCTGGAGGTGGCGTTCGGTCCGGGCCAGCCGGACGGCCGCCTGGCCGTCACCGAGCCGGAGGGGGTGCCCGCCGAGACCGCGGCGCTGCGGGCGGCGCTGGCCGTCGCCGCGAACTCGGTCCGTCAGCGGCTCGCCGAGCAGCGGCTCACCGTGGAGCGCGACGCGCGGCTGCGGACGGCGCTGCTCGCCGAGATCCTGCAGGCCGGGGACCCGCTCCCCGCCGGGCTGCGACGCCGGGCGCTCGACGCGGGCTGGTCGCTCGACGGCTGGCACGCGGGCCTGCGGATCGACGTGCCGTCCTCGGTGGACGTCGTCGCGGCCCGGGAGCAGGTGCTGCGGGCGGTGGAGACGGCGCGGCTGCGGGCGGTCGTCGTCGAACAGGGGCCGGGGTGGAACGCCTGGACGACGTTCGACCACGAGCCCGTCGCCGGCGAGCTGCAGCAGCACGCGACGGCCGCGCGGCGCACCCAGTGGTTGCTGCGGGAGTCCCTGCCGACCTCGACCGGGGTGGGACGGGTGCACCGCGGGGCGGGCGGGCTGGCCCGGACCCTCGGCGAGGCCGGGGACGCGGCCCGGCTCGCGGCCGAACGCACGACCAGCGGCCGGTTCGTCCACGTCGACCGGCTCGGCCTGGGGGCGCTGCTGCTGGCCTGGACCCGCACCGACACCTTCCTACCCGCCGCCAGGTCGATGCTGGAGCCCTTGCAGGGCAGGCCCGGGGACCTGCTGACGACGCTGACCGCCTACCTGGACGCCGAGTCGTCGCTGACCGAGACCGCGGCGGTGCTCGGGGTGCACCGCAACACCGTCGCGACCCGGATCGAGCGGGTACGGCACGTGCTCGGCGTCGACCTCGCCGACCCGGACGAGCGCCTCGCCCTGCACCTGGCGTGCCGCAGCGTGCTGTTCCACAGCTGAACGCGGCTACGGCCGGAGGATGCGGCACCCCGTGGCGAGGGCGGTCACTCGTCGGCGCGGCGGGCGAAGCGGAACGGCCGGTCGACCCACTCGGCGTCGACCGGCCGCGGGTCGAACTCCCCGGCCAGGACCGCGCGGGCCGCGAGCAGCCCGGCGCAGGACACCGCGTTCACGATCTCGCCGGAGAACACCATCCCGAGCGCCTCGGCGATCGGGATCCAGCGCAGCTCCAGGTCGGCCTCCTCGTCGTCGCCCAGGTCGGGGCGGGGCTTCTCGACGAGGTCGCGCGCCAGGAAGATGCGGACCGACTCGTCGGAGAACCCGGGCGAGGGCACGACGTCGAGCAGCACCGACCAGTCGCGCGCCGACAGCCCGGCCTCCTCGGTCAGCTCCCGGTCCGCGGTGACCGCGGGGTCCTCCCCCGCCACGTCGAGCAGGCCTGCGGGGAGCTCCCACAGCCGTCGCCGGACGGCGTGGCGGTACTGGTGCAGCATCCGGACCCGCCCGGACTCGTCGACCGCGACGACGGCGACCGCGCCCGGGTGCTCCAGGATCTCGCGGGTCGCGACCCGGCCGCCGGGCATGACGACGCGGTCGGACCGCAGCGCCATGACACGACCGGAGTAGATGTCGGTGGCCGAGCGGACCGGGAAGTCGTGCTCACCGGGGCGGGTCACCGGGCCACCGCCCGGCGGGTGCGCAGTTCGATCACCCGTCGGACAGTAGTCGCCGGGCCCCGCCTGTGCGGGGCGCGCGGGCCGTACGGGCCGCGCCCCGCGCCCGGCGGCAGGGCACCCGACCGGCGGACCGGACCGCACCACCGGCGGCGGCCCGGTCCGGTCGGGGTCAGCGGACGGAGGTGCTCTCGGCCGGGGCCACGCCGTTGCCGCCCGCACCGACGGCGACGTCGTCGCCCTCGACCGTCTCGGCGTCGTCGGCGTCGGTGTTGTCCCGGCCGGGCAGGTGCACCGGCAGCCGGTCCTCGGCCCGGTAGCGCAGGGCCGCCTTCACGAACGCCGCGAACAGCGGGTGCGGCCGGGTCGGGCGGCTCTTGAGCTCCGGGTGCGCCTGGGTCCCGACGAAGAACGGGTGCTGCGACGACGGCAGTTCCACGAACTCCACCAACGTGCCGTCCGGGGAGGCCCCGAACACCAGGCCCGCCTCGGTGAGCTGCTGCCGGTAGGCGTTGTTGACCTCGAAGCGGTGCCGGTGCCGCTCGGAGATCTCGCGCGTCCCGTAGGCCTTCGCCGCGACCGAGCCGGGCTGCAGCACCGCCGGGTATGCGCCC
>NZ_JAHLJA010000098.1:0-19099 GCF_020496245.1 Pseudonocardia sp. ICBG601
GCCGGGCCCACAACACCAAGTCCGGGGTGGCCCACTACCTGGCCGGCGACGAGGCCGACGCGCTCGACTACGTCAAGCAGCTGCTGAGCTTCCTGCCGTCGAACAACCTGTCCGAGCCGCCGTCGTTCCCGCGAGCGAGCCCGTCGAGGGTCGATCGAGGACGGCATCATCGACTCCCCGACCGCGAGCTCGACACCCTCATCCCGGACTCGGCGAACACCCCGTACGACATCCGCGAGGTCATCAACCGGGTCGTCGACGACGAGGACTTCCTCGAGGTCCAGGAGCTCTGGGCGCCGAAACATCGTGATCGGGTACGCCCGCGTCGAGGGCCGCAGCGTCCGGCATCGTCGCGAACCAGCCGACCCAGTTCGCCGGCTGCCTCGACATCGACGCCTCGGAGAAGCCGCGCGGTTCGTGCGGACCTGCGACGCGTTCAACATCCCGGTCCTGACCTTCGTCGACGTGCCGGGCTTCCTGCCGGGCACCGAGCAGGAGTGGAACGGCATCATCCGCCGCGCGCCGAAGCTGATCTACGCCTACGCCGAGGCGACCGTCCCCAAGGTCACCGTGATCACCCGCAAGGCCTACGGCGGCGCCTACGACGTCATGGGCTCCAAGCACCTCGGCGCCGACGTCAACATCGCCTGGCCGACCGCGCAGATCGCGGTCACCGGCGCGCAGGGCGCGGTGTCGATCCTCTACCGCAAGGAGCTCAAGGGCCTGGAGGGCGACGAGCTCGCCGCCAAGCGCGCGGAGCTGCAGCAGACTACGAGGACACCCTCTGCAACCCCTACATCGCCGCCGACCGAGGCTACATCGACGCGGTCGTGCCGCCGTCGCACACCCGCGGCTACGTCGGCCGGGCGCTGCGGATGCTGTCCACCAAGCGGCAGCAGGGCCCGACCCGCAAGCACGGGAACATCCGCTCTGATGGGCGAGCCGCAGGAGACGCAGGAGTCGGCCGAGGCCACCCCGGAGGAGCGCCGCGCGCTGTTCCGGGTCGTACGGGGCACCCCGGACGCCCGCGAGCTCGCCGCGCTGACCGCCGTGGTCGCCGCGGCGGCGAGCGTCGGTGGGCCCCCGCCCCGCCGCGGACGCCGGACCTGTGGTCGCACCCCGCGGCCCAGCTCCGCGCCCCGCTGCACGCGGGCCCCGGCGCGTGGCGCGCCTCCGGCCTCCCCCGCTGACCCACCTACGCACCACCGGCCGACGCCCGGTCCCGGCACACCACGGTGCCCGGGCCGGGCGCGGTCCACCCCCGGGGTGGAGGGCGCGCGTCCACCCGGGATCGACCCCGGCGCCGACGCGACGACCGGCCCCGCGGAGAGATCGTTCTCCCCATGGACGCCACCTCCCTCGTCTCACGGTCGCGATCGTCGGCCTGGTCCTCTACAAGCAGTTCCGCGGCAGTTCGTCGGCGGATCACGGGACATGAAGCTCCCGCTCATCGTGATCGGCATCGGGGTGCTCACGCTCGCCCAGGCCCGTCCGGAGGTCACCGCGGCCGGGCTGGCGCTGCTCGCCGCCGAGCTGGTGCTGACGGCCGGGCTCGGGGTGCTGCGCGGGTACGCCTTCCGCCTCGGCACCCGCGACGGCTGGGCCTACCGCAGCGGCTCGGCCGCGTTCTGGTCGGCCTGGGTGCTGACCATCGGGGTGCGGGTCGGTGCCGGGGTGCCTCGGCGGGGCCGTCGCGGCGCCGGGCTGCTGCTCTCGACGTCGTCGGCGCTGGTCTTCGGCGGGAGCCTGCTGGTCCAGAGCCTGGTCCTGCGCCACCGGGTGGACGCGGCCGGGCTGCCGGTCCGGCCGGCCGAGCCGCGCCGTGCCCGCACGGTGGCCCTGACCGGCCCGCCCGGCCCGGCTGCTGTGTCAGAGTGAAACAGTGAGCACGCCCACCGCCCACGCGCCCCGTCGCGTCGAGGCCGACCGGTCGCCGCTGTTCGGGGTCCCCCGACGGGCTGCTGTCACTGGTGTGGTTGCCGATCGTGCTGTTCCTGCTGTATTGGTCGCCGGGCCAGCAGGTCTCGCCGCCCTGGCTCTACGCCGGGCTCGTCCCGGCCGTCGCCGGTGGGTGGCCTTCGCCCTCTACCGGGACATGCCGCCGGTCGCGACGGTGCTGACCAGCGTCGCGCTCGGCGGAGGCGGGATCGCCCTGATGGCCGGGTCCGACGGCTGGACCACCTCGGCGGCCTTCCCGATGCTGGCGGTGTTCGTGGCCGCGCTGCGGCTGCCCTACCGGGCCGCGCTGTTCGTCGACGTGCCGCTCATCGCCGCCACCACGATCGCCGTCGGTCCCTACGACTCCCTCTGGGAAGCGCTGCTGGTGGTCTCCGCGCTGACCGCGATGTGCTGTTCGGGCTCGGCCGCCGCGACTCGGCCCGGCGCGTCGAGGAGCACGAGCAGGCGCTCGTCGCCGACGCGAGGGCCCGCGAGGAGCACGCCCCGCCGAGGCCATCGCCGACCGCGCCCGGGTCGCCCGCGACGTCCACGACGTGCTGGCGCACTCGCTGTCCGCGCTGGCCGTCCAGCTCCAGGGCGCCCGGCTGATTGTGATGGCGCTGCGCGACGGCGCGCGCGCCGGACACGATCGCCCAGATCGAACGGGCCCAGCGGCTCGCCTCCGACGGGATCACCGAGGCCCGTCGCGCCGTGCGGGCGTCGCGCGAGGGCGAGGGACCGACGACGAGTCGGACTCGTCCGCCGAGGAGCTGCGCGAGCTCGGCCGGGCGCACCCGGACGCGACCGTCGAGGTCGCCGAGGGGGCTGCGGCTCGGCGCGCGGGAGGGCGAGACCGTGCTGCTGCGCACCGCCAGGAGGCGCTGTCCAACGCCCGAAGCACGCCCCCCACCCGGCCCCCCCCGTGACGGTGCACCTGCGCCGCGACGACGGCGACGGCGCCGAGCTGGAGGTCGTCGACGTCGCCGGGGTGCCGCCGGCGCCCGGTGACGGCGAGGGCTCCGGGCTGACCGGAATGCCGAGCGGGCGGCACTCGTCGGCGCCGAGAGGCTGAGACGGCCCCCACCCCCGACGGCTGGCGGGTCCGGCTCCGGCTGCCCGCCCGTTCCCCGGACCGCGAGAGGATCACGACGTGAGCGACCTGCGGGTGGTACTGGCAGACGACCAGCGGATCGTGCGCGACGGCCTCGCCACCGTCCTGGGCCTGCTCGACGGCATCGAGGTCGTCGGCACCGCCTCGGGCGGCGACGAGGCCCTCGCCCGGGTTCGCCGAGCTGGCCCCGGACGTGCTGCTCACCGACCTGCGGATGCCCGCGGGCGACGGCGTCTCCGCGACCCGCCGGGTCCGCGACGAGCACCCGGGCACCGCGTCGTCGTCGTGCTCACCACCTACGTCGACGACGACGCCGTGGTCGACGCGATCGCCGCGGGCGCCTCGGGCTGGCTGTCCAAGGACGCCGACGCCGAGGCCATGGCCGGGCCCTGCGCTCGGCCGCCGACGGCGTGTCCCACCGTCGACCCGGCGTGCTGTCCCGGCTGGTCGCCGCCCGCGCGACGACCGCCCCGCCGGCACCGGTCGACCCGCCCGACGGGCTCACTCCCGCGCGAGGTCGAGGTGCTCGGGCATCGCCGACGGGCTGTCCAACACCGAGATCGCGAGGCGGCTCGTGGTCGGCGAGGCGACGGTGAAGACCCACGTCAACCACCTGTTCGCCAAGACCGGGCTGCGCGACCGCGCCCAGGCCGTCGGCTACGCCTACCGCCACGGCCTGACCGGCCGCTGACCCGACACCCCCGTGTCCACACCCCCTGGCCGGTAGCCACACCCGTTGCAACGGGTGTGGGTGCCGGCCAGGGGTGTGGATGCCGACGGGGGTCGGGGTCAGTCGGAGGTGCCCGTGGTGGGGGGTGCGGGGGTGTGGCCGTGGCCATGTCCGTGCCGTGGCCGTGGCCGTGGCCCTGTTTGGGCGGCCACGCCCGCGCCGGGCATCGGGGCGGTGCCACCCAGCTGGATGTCGCCGGCCCGCAGCGACGTCGTGGTACTTGCCCTCGTGCGCCAGGATCGGCCGCTGGTCCCCGGCGATCTCCGGTACTTCTCCTCCAGCCGTCGCCGCTGGTCCCAGGTCCGGCGCATCGAGTCGATGTACTCGGAGTTGCCGTTGTAGACCCCGCGCCAGGTCTGGGGCATCTCCGTCCTGGGACAGGCCGGGGCTGGCCTGGCCGCCGAGCGCGAACCCGGCCGGGACCTTGCTCGTCGCGCCGTCGCCGCAGACCGGGCACGGCGGGGTGTGGGGGTCCGGACATGGACGCGAGGTGCTCGAAGCGGGCTCCGCACCCGCACCGGAAGACGTAGATCGGCATCGTGCCGCCTTCGGATCGGCGTCGCCGGGCGGCCCCGCGCGGGGACCGCCGGCGGACGGGGGTCACTCAGTTCTGGACGGACTTCGTGAGGATGTCGGCGATGTCGTCCTCGGTCGGGTCCGCGGGCAGGTCGCGAGCAGCCGCTGCTGCTTCATCGTGCCGGGGACCAGGTCCGGGCCGACGGGGGTCGGGTCAGTCGGAGGTGCCCGTGGTGGGGGGTGCGGGGGGTGTGGCCGTGGCCATGTCCGTGGCCGTGGCCGTGGCCGTGGCCCTGTTTGGCGGCCACGCCCGCGCCGGGATCGGGGCGGTGCCACCCAGATGGATGTCGCCGGCCCGCAGCGGGACGTCGTGGTACTTGCCTCGTGCGCCAGGATCGGCCGCTGGTCCCCGGCGATCTCCGGGTACTTCTCCTCCAGCCGTCGCCGCTGGTCCCAGGTCCGGCGCATCGAGTCGATGTACTCGGAGTTGCCGTTGTAGACCCCGCGCCAGGTCTGGGGCATCTCGTCCTTGGACAGGCCGGGGCTGGCCTGGCCGCCGAGCGCGAACCCGGCCGGGACCTTGCTCGTCGCGCCGTCGCCGCAGACCGGGCACGGCGGGGTGTGGGGGTCCGACATGGACGCGAGGTGCTCGAAGCGGGCTCCGCACCCGCACCGGAAGACGTAGATCGGCATCGTGCCGCCTTCGGATCGGCGTCCGCCGGCGGCCCCGCGCGGGACCGCCGGCGGACGGGGGTCACCAGTTCTGGACGGACTTCGTGAGGATGTCGGCGATGTCGTCCTCGGTCGGGGTCCGCGGGCAGGTCGCGAGCAGCCGCTGCTGCTTCATCGTGCCGGGGACCAGGTCCGGGACGTCGGCCTCGGTGTACCCGACGCCGCCGATGCCGTTCCGGATGCCGATGTCGCGCATCAGCCGGGTCAGCACCCCGGGCAGCTGCTCCCGCGGGTCGTTCACCCTGTCCGCCCGCGGGTCCATCAGCTCCGCCGCCTTCAGGTGCCGCTCCGGCGCAGAGTCGAAGGAGAACCGGAAGGCCTCCGGCGCCGTCAGCGACACCGACTCCCCGTGCGGCACCATCGCCTCGTCCTGCGGGTAGCCCTGCGGCCGGTAGTCCTTGACCATGCCCGCGATGGGGTAGGCGTTGGCGTGCGGGATGTGCACCCCGGAGTTGCCGAAGCCCATGCCCGCGAACGTCGCGGCCATCATCATGTCCGAACGGGCCTCGACGTCCTCGGCGCCGCGCTGCACCGCCGCCCGGAACGACTTCGCCAGCAACGACATCGCCTTCTCGCACCACAGGTCCGAGACCGGGTTGGAGCCGCAGTAGGTGACCCGCTCCTCGGGCTTCTTCCGGTCGAAGGTCGTGTAGTACCGCGCCGTGTAGCTCTCCAGCGCGTGGCAGGTGATGTCCATCCCGGCGGCCGCGGTGACCTGCGGCGGCAGCGTCATCGTCAGCAGCGGGTCGATGACGGCCAGGGTCGGCCGCAGCCGCCAGTGGCTGATCCCGGTCTTGACCTTCATCGACAGGATGTCCAGCACGCACATCGCGGTGGACTCCGAGCCGGTGCCCGCCGTCGTCGGGACGGCGATCAGCGGCTTGAGCTGCCCCGGCGGCACCTTGGCGTTGCCGATCGGCTTGTTGATGTAGTCCATCAGCTCGCCGGGGTGGCTGGTCAGCAGGTTGATGGCCTTGGCGGTGTCGATCGCCGACCCGCCCCCGACGGCGACGAAGCCGTCCCACGGGCCCTGCGCGCGGGCGTACTCGGTCGCCTTGTTCATCGAGTCGTCGGTCGGCTCGACGTGCACGCCGTCGAAGATCTCGGACTCGATGCCGTAGCGGGCCAGGTTGTCGGCCAGCCGCTGCGGGGCGCCGAGCGCGTTCACGCCCGGGTCGGTCACGATCAGGACCCGCGACACGTCGTAGGCCGACAGCTCGAAGCCGACCTCGTCGATCGCGCCCGCGCCGAACTTCAGCGGCGGCGCGCCCCAGGTGAAGATCGTCTCCTCGGTGAACTCCGGAACCTCGAACGTCATCAGGTGTACGACCCCTCGGGCGCCTTGCGCAGCTGGTGGATCTGCTCGGCGTCGTGGCCGAACACCATCTGCGCGTTCGTCCGTTCCTGGATGCCGCGCAGCTTCTCCACCGAGGAGAACCAGTCCTCCAGGTTGTTCACGATCGCCGCGGGGGCGGCCGGCGGGCCGTAGCTCTCGCCCATGTAGACCGCGTCCGAGGTGAAGATCATCGTGCCGGTGTCCGGGGAGGTCGACGCGCATCGACATGCACCCCGGGGTGTGCCCGGGGGTCTGGATCATGCTGACGCCGGGGAGCAGCTCGACGGCGCCGGAGACGATCTCCCAGTCGATGCCCTCGTAGTCGGCCTTGAGGTGGGCGCCGTTGAACGGGCCCTCGAAGCCGAGCGCGAACTCCTTCTCCTTGTCCGAGCAGATCATCTTCGCGTTGGTGTTCTTGAACATCTGGGCGTTGCCCGCGTGGTCGAAGTGCAGGTGCGAGAGCACCACGTAGTCGATCTCGTCGAGTCCGACGCCCATCTTGTGCAGCTGCTTGTCCAGGTACTCGTCGTCGGCGACCTGGTCGTAGGGGAAGAACTCCTGCAGACCGGTCGGCGCCCAGCGCGTCTCCCAGTCCGACGGGCAGCTGGTGTCCCACAGGAGCTTGCCCTCGTCGGTCTCGACGAGGACACAGTGCGTCGGCACCTCCACCCAGTCGATCGGGGAGTCCTTCTCGGACCGTGGCTTGATGCTGACACCGGGCTTGAGGAGCAGGAACGGGAGATTGGTGTGCATCGCCCCGCAGGGGATGACACTGAGCTTGTTCGCCGTGGCCATGAGGAGTCCCTTCGTCGATGGAGGGTTCTGGCAGTTCGTCGCCGGGCCAGTCTCGGGAAGCCGGGGTCGGGCGTCCATGGTCGTATGCGCCTGTCTTGATCGCAGGACATGGCGCGGACAGACATAGGGTCGGGCGCATGAAGCCGGCTCCGCCGTTCCCCGAGCCCAGCCAGGACGCGATCCTGCAGGCCGTCGGGCAGACGGCCGTGGACCTCGCGAACGTCGGCGACCGGGACGTCATGCTCGGCGCCGTCCTGCGCCGCACCCGGGCGCTGCTCGGCGCGGACATGGCCTACTTCAGCCTCAACGACCTGCACTCCGGTACGACCTACATCGAGCTGACCGACGGCGTCCGCACCCCGGAGTACCGCGCGATCCGGATGCCGTTCGGCACCGGGGTGCTCGGTCGCGCGGCGGCCGGCGCGGGCACCGTCGCGACCGCGGACTACCTGGCCGACCGGGCGCTCAACCACCTGTCCGGGATCGACACGATCGTGCGCGGCGAGGGTGTGCGGGCCATCGCGGGCGCCCCCATGCGCCTGGGCGGCCGGGTGGTCGGGGCGCTGCTGGTGGCCCACCGCGCGCCCCGGGTCCTCGGCCCGGCCGCGGAGGCGGCGCTGGAGCACATGGCCGTGCAGGCCGCCGTCGCACTCGAGCAGACCCGGCGCGGCGAGGAGATCCGCCGCCTGCGCACCACCCGCGACGACGGCTCGGCCCCCGGCGCCCGGCTGCGCCTGGAGCACCTCCTGCACCTCGACGAACGCCTGATGGGGGCGATGGCCGGCTCCACCGCCGAGGCGGCCGGGGTGTTCGCGGTGCTCGCCGAGTCGGTCGGGCACCCGCTCTCCCTGCACGACCCGTCCGGAGCGTTGCGCACGGGGCGGCGGCTGCTCACCCCCGAGGAGCTGGCCGGGTGGCGGCTGCGGGCGGCGGTCCGCACCTCCCAGCAGGCCGGCGGCGTCGCGATCGCGCACCTGCCCGGCGGTGGGACCTACGCGCTGCTCGCGATCACCACCGCGGGCGAGCACCTGGCGACGCTGGTCATGGAGGGCGCCGACGACGACGCCGTCGCCCGGCTGGCGCACGCCTCGGCGTTCATGACGGTCGCGCTGCTGGTCGAGCGGGCGCTGGCCGAGGCCGACGAGGCCGCCCAGACCACACTGGTCGAGGAGCTCGTCGACAGCCGGGTGCCGCCGCGGCCGACGCTGGGGAGCCGGCTCGCGCAGTACGGCATCTCCCCCGACGTCCCGGCGACGGTGCTGGTCGTCGACGTCGACCCGGCCGGTGCGGTGACCGCGGCGCGGGCGGTCCGGGGCCTGGACGGGGCGGGCCGCTGGCTGGTGTCGGTGCACGACGGGCACGTGTGCGTGATCGCCTCCGCCGGGACGACCGGTCCCGGCTGCGCGGGGACCGGGGCGGCCGCACTCGTCGCCGACGGGCTCGCTGCGGCCGGGACTCCGGTGCTCGTCGGCGCCGCGCACAGCCTCTCGGGCGGGCCGTCGGACCTGCGCCGGGCGCACACCGAGGCCGCCGACGTCGCCGCCGCGGCCCGCGCCCTGGGCCGCACCACCGGGCACGCGGACTTCGCCTCGCTCGGCGCGGTCGGCGCGGTGATCCGGGACCGGACCGGCACCACGTCGCGGGAGATCGTCGGGCGCCACCTCGGCCCCGTCCTCGACTACGACCGGCGCCGGCGGACCCGGCTGGCCGACACGCTGTGGCACTGGTTCGCCGCGGGCGAGCTGCTCGCCCCGGCCGCCGACGCGCTGTCGGTGCACCCGAACACCGTGCGCCAGCGCCTCGAACGCGTCGACGACCTGCTGGGCCCGGACTGGCGCACCCCGGAGGGGCGGTTCCACCTGCACCTGGCGCTGCGCCTGCACCGGGTCGCCGGGCCGGACCGCAGCGCCGACCCGGCGACGGACCACGGCGCCGCGACGGCGGGCCGGTAGCGTCTGCCGGCGTGCGTCTGGTTCTGGCCTCCGCCTCCCCCGCCCGCCTGTCGGTCCTGCGCGCCGCCGGGGCCGACCCCGCCGTGGAGGTCTCCGACGTCGACGAGGACGCCCTGCTCGCCGCGCACCCCGACGCCGACCCCGCGGCCGTGGTGACGCTGCTGGCCGCGGCCAAGGCCGCCGCCGTCGCCGAGCGGCTGACCGGTGACTGCGTGGTCGTGGGCTGCGACTCGATGCTGCTCGTCGGCGGCGAGCTGGTCGGCAAGCCGCACGACCCGGAGACGGCGCGGCGGCGGTGGAAGGCCATGGCCGGGCGCACCGGGGAGCTGCTGACCGGGCACGCGGTGCTGCGCCTGGCCGACGGCGCGGTCGCCCAGGAGGCCGAGGGTCACGCCGGCACCGGGGTGCGCTTCGCCGAGCCGACCGACGCCGAGCTGGAGGCCTACCTCGCCACCGGCGAGCCGCTGGCGGTCGCGGGTGCGTTCACCCTCGACGGGCTGGGCGGCTGGTTCGTCGAGGGCATCGACGGCGACCCGTCCAACGTGATCGGGATCAGCCTGCCGCTGCTGCGCCGCCTGCTGGGCGCGGTCGGGGTGTCGGTCGTCGACCTCTGGGCGCCGCGCGGCTGACCGGTGTGTGGGTGTCGGGGCACGTGGTTACCCTGCGGCCATGACTGTCGGACACGACCCCGACCCGAAGCTCGCCGAGTACGCCCACCCCGAGCGCCTGGTCACCACCGCCTGGCTGGCGGAGCATCTGGACGACCCCGGGCTGGTGGTCGTGGAGTCGGACGAGGACGTCCTGCTCTACGACACCGGGCACATCCCCGGCGCGGTGAAGGTCGACTGGCACACCGAGCTCAACGACCCGGTCACCCGGGACTACGTCGACGGCACCCGCTTCGCCGAGATCATGTCCGAGCGCGGCATCGGCCGGGACACCACGATCGTCGTCTACGGCGACCGGAACAACTGGTGGGCCGCCTACGCGCTGTGGGTGTTCTCCCTGTTCGGCCACGCCGACGTGCGACTGCTCGACGGCGGCCGGTCCAAGTGGGTCGCCGAGGGCCGCGAGATGGTCACCGACAAGCCCACCCCGGCCCGGGCCGACTACCCGGTCGTCGAGCGTGACGACTCCGGCATCCGCGCCTTCAAGGACGACGTCCTCGCCCACCTGGGCAAGCCGCTGGTCGACGTGCGGTCCCCGCAGGAGTACACCGGCGAGAAGCTGCACATGCCGGACTACCCGCAGGAGGGCGCGGTCCGCGGTGGGCACATCCCGGGCGCCGCGAGCGTCCCGTGGGCCCGCGCCGCCGCCGAGGACGGCTCGTTCCGCAGCCGTGCCGAGCTGTCGGCCATCTACGAGCAGGAGCAGGGGCTGTCGGCCACCGACGACGTCGTCGCCTACTGCCGGATCGGCGAGCGTTCCAGCCACACCTGGTTCGTGCTGACCCACCTGCTGGGCTTCGACCGGGTCCGCAACTACGACGGCAGCTGGACCGAGTGGGGCAACGCCGTGCGCGTGCCGATCGTGCAGGGACAGGAGCGCGGGTCCGCGTGAGCGGCGATCCCGGCACACTGCCCCCCGACCTGGCCGAGCTGGTCGAGGACTTCGCCGCGGTCGGCCCGAAGGACCGTCTCCAGCTGCTGCTGGAGCTGTCCCAGGAGCTGCCGGACCTGCCCGAGCGCTACGCCGACACCGCGGACACCATGGAGCAGGTCCACGAGTGCCAGTCGCCGCTGTTCCTCGCGGTCGAGGTGGCGGGCACCCCGGGCGACCCGCCCAGCGAGCGGCCGGTCCACCTGTTCTTCTCCGCGCCGAAGGAGGCGCCGACCACCCGCGGGTTCGCCTCGATCATGGTGACCGGGCTCGACGGGCAGCCCGCCGCGACGGTCCTGGCCGTCCCGGACGACTTCTACACCGACCTCGGCCTCGCCGAGGCCGTCAGCCCGCTGCGGCTGCGTGGCATCGCCGCGATGCTGGCGCGCATCAAGAACCAGGTGCGGGCCGCCACCGGCTGAGGCCCCACGAGTTCACTCCAGCGACAGCCGGGGTCACCGTCGGTGACCCCGGCTGTCCCCGTGCGCGGACCTTCCTCAAGTCCACCTCAAATCGGTCACTCTCCAGGGGTGAGCGGGCGCACACTGCTTCGAACGACGAAGTGTCGCTCACCGCAGGGGGTGGTGGAGATGGGCACGAACCTCACCGGGGACACCTGGGGCATCCCGGGCCAGACCTTCCTGGTCCTCTACGTCGTCGCGCTGGTCCTGGTGTCCGGGATCGTGCTGCGCCGGCGGCGGGCGATCGCGCAGGGGGATCCGCGCGTCGCCGGCACCCTCGACAGCAGACCCGAGGACGTCGCGTACCTCAACGGCGGGCCCGAGCTGGCCGTGTACGCGGCCCTGTCGGCCATGCACGTCGACGGCAGCCTGGTCACCTCCGGCCGCACCACGGGCCAGGTACGGGCGGGCCGGGTCCCCGGGCACGGCGCGTCGGCGCTGCAGCGCGCGATCCACCGCTGCGCGCAGCGCCTGACCCCGGGCCGGATGCTGGGCACCCACGAGCCGGTCCGCACCGAGCTGACCCGGGCCGCCCAGCGGCTGGAGACCGCGGGGCTGCTGCTGTCCCCTGCCGACCGGGCCCGCTATCGGGCGACCGCCTGGCCGGTCGGGGCGCTCGCCCTCGTCGGTGCGGTCCGGATCGCCGCCGGGCTGGGCGGCGGGCGCCCGGTCGGGTTCCTGCTGGTGCTCGTGGCCGCCACCGCGGTGTTCGCGGTGGTCCTCGCGACGCAGGTGCCCGCCCGGACCCGGGCCGGGGACGCCGCGCTCGCCGCCGTGCGGTCCCGCCACGACGCGCTGTCGCCGTCGATGCGCCCGGACTGGACGGCCGTCGGGCCCGCCGCGGCCGCGCTGTCGGTCGGGGCGTTCGGAGTGGGCGCGATGCTGGCCGCCGAGCCTGCCTTCGCCGAGGAGCTCGCCGCGCAGAAGCTCGGCACGCTCGGCGGGGCGCCCGCCGCGACCGGGGGCGGCTCCTCCGACGGCGGGGGCGCCGTCGGCTGGTCCGACAGCGACAGCGGTGGCGGGAGCAGCTGCGGCGGAGGCGGCGGGAGCAGCTGCGGCGGGGGCGGCTGCGGCGGCTGAGCCCGCGGGGGAACCGGATCTGCCGTCCCCGCAGCTGCACCGTGGGGGGTGTGAAGCTGCGGGGACGGCTCGTACGGCGGAGGTGACCGGATGACGGGTGTCCCGGGCGGAACCGGGGTCGGCTGGCGCAGCGGCATCGCGGCCGTCCTCGACGACGTCGACGGCCTCGCCTTCCACGAGGTCGTCGCCGAGTCGCTGCACCCCGACGCGGTCCCGGCGTCGCTGCTGCGCAGGCCGGTCGTCGTGCACGGGGTGCGGCTGTCGCCCGGCTCCCCCGAGGGCGTCGACCCGGGGCGGGTCGCCCACCTCGCGGCCTGCGACGCCGCGACGGGTGCGGCACTGGTCAGCGAGCACATCGCGTTCACCCGGGCGGGCGGGGTCGAGGCCGGGCACCTGCTGCCGCTCCCCCGCAGCCGGGAGGCGCTCGACGTGCTCGTCGCGAACGTGGCGGCGACCCGGCCGGAACTGGACGTCCCGCTGGCGCTGGAGCCGATCGCGGCGCTGTTCGACTGGCCCGACGACGAGTTCGACGAGGCGGAGTTCCTGCACCGGCTGCACGACAGGACCGGGGCGCCGCTGCTGCTCGATGTCGCGAACACCTACGTCAACGCCCGCAACCGGGGCCGCGACCCGCGGGCCGACGTCGACGCGCTGCTCGCCGGGCTGCCGCCGGGGGCGGTGGCCTACTGCCACGTCGCCGGGCACGCCGCCGACGCGACGGGGCTGCCGCACGACACCCACACCGACCCCGTCCCGGACGCGGTGCTGGCGCTGCTGACCCACACCGTGGCGCAGCTGCCGGTGCCACCGCCGGTGATGCTGGAGCGCGACGGCCGCTACCCGCCCGCCGCGGAACTGCGCGCGGAGCTGGACGCAGTGGCGGCCGCGGCCGGGCACGCGTCGCCGTGCCGGACGGGTGAGGACTCCCGCCACGGGGCCGGGCCGGTGACCGCGCCCGCCGCGGACGGGACGGGCACGACGTGAGCGGGGACCTCGCGCAACGGCAGGCCGAGCTGGTAGCGGCGCTCGTCGCGGGCGGGGCGAACCCGGCCGGGTTCGACGAGGCGCGGCTGGCCGCGGCCCGGGCCGCCCTGCTGCGCAAGCGGGCCGGGCTCGTCGCCGCGGCGTGGCCGCTGCTCGCCGTCGACGCCGGGGCGGACTGGCAGGCCCGGTTCGCCGCCCGCTTCGACGGTGTCGCCCCCTACGGCGCCCAGCGGGAGGGCTGGGACCTGGCCCGCGAGCTGGCGGCCGCAGGTCGGCTCGGTGCGGGCGCCCGACGTGAGCTGGCCGCGCGCGAGGCGGCGCTGCACTACGACGGCCGGACCACCCCGCGGCCCCGCAGCCGGGTCGCACGGTGGTGGCACCGGTCACGCCTTGACCGATCACGACCGGGGTCGCGGGGCTCGGACGGGTGAGGGCGTTGCCATCACCACATTCCCCACCGGTAATTTCCCGGCCCTCGGCTCCTACACTCCCCGGTAACCCTGCGCCGGAGCATCGGGCCGGCGCCGTGACCGGAGGAGTTCGACCGTGCCCGCACTGCGCAAAGTGCTCGTCGCCAACCGGGGAGAGATCGCCGTACGCGTGATCCGAGCAGCGAAGGACGCGGGACTGGAGAGCGTCGCCGTCTACGCCGACCCGGACCGGGACGCGATGTTCGTGCGTCTCGCCGACGAGGCCTTCGCGCTGGGCGGCTCCACCGCCGCCGAGTCCTACCTCGACATCGAGAAGGTCATCGGGGCCGCGAAGCAGTCCGGCGCCGACGCGATCCACCCCGGCTACGGCTTCCTGTCGGAGAACGCCGACTTCGCCCAGGCCGTGATCGACGCCGGCCTCACCTGGATCGGCCCGTCGCCGCAGTCGATCCGCGACCTCGGCGACAAGGTGACCGCGCGGCACATCGCCCTGAAGGCCGGCGCCCCGCTGGTGCCCGGCACCAAGGACCCGGTCAAGGACGCGGACGAGGTCATCGCCTTCGCCGACGAGCACGGCCTGCCGGTCGCGATCAAGGCCGCCTTCGGTGGTGGCGGGCGCGGCATGAAGGTCGCCCGCGAGCGCTCCGAGATCGCCGAGCTGTACGAGTCCGCGGTCCGCGAGGCCACCGCCGCGTTCGGTCGCGGCGAGTGCTTCGTCGAGCGCTACCTGGACAAGCCGCGCCACGTCGAGACCCAGGTGCTGGCCGACCAGCACGGCAACGTGGTCGTCGTCGGGACGCGTGACTGCTCGCTGCAGCGCCGCTTCCAGAAGCTGGTCGAGGAGGCGCCCGCGCCGTTCCTGACCGACGAGCAGCGCACGACCCTGTACGAGGCCTCGAAGGCGATCTGCAAGGAGGCCGGCTACTACGGCGCCGGCACCGTCGAGTTCCTCATCGGCCAGGACGGCATGATCACCTTCCTGGAGGTGAACACCCGGCTGCAGGTCGAACACCCGGTCTCGGAGGAGACCACCGGGATCGACCTGGTCCGCCAGATGTTCCGGATCGCCGAGGGCCAGGAGCTGGACTTTGACGGCGACCCTGAGCCGCGCGGGCACGCCATCGAGTTCCGCATCAACGGCGAGGCCGCCGGGCGGAACTTCCTGCCGGCGCCGGGCACCGTCGAGCGGATCTGGTACCCGGCCGGGCCGGGCGTGCGGATGGACGCGGGCGTCGAGGACGGCTCGGTCATCGGCGGCCAGTTCGACTCGCTGCTGGCGAAGCTGATCGTGTGGGGCAGCGACCGGCAGCAGGCGCTGCAGCGGGCCCGGCGCGCGCTCGCCGAGTTCAAGGTCGAGGGCATGGCGACCGTGCTCGAGTTCCACCGTCTCGTCGTCGAGGACCCGGCCTACGCCGCCGAGACCCTCGAGGACTTCACCGTGCACACCCGCTGGATCGAGACCGAGTGGAACAACACCGTTCCGCCGTTCGAGGGCGGTGCGGGTGCCGAGGACACCTCCGGCGAGCGGCAGACCGTCGTCGTCGAGGTCGGCGGGCGACGCCTGGAGGTCTCGCTGCCCGGCGACCTCGCCCTCGGCGGAGGCGGCAACGGCGGTAGCCCGGCCAAGGCGGCCCCGCGCAAGCGCGGCGGCAAGGGCGGCGGCGGGGCGAAGGCCTCGGGCGACGCCGTCACCGCGCCGATGCAGGGCACGATCATCAAGGTCGCGGTCTCCGAGGGCGACACCGTCGAGGTGGGGGACCTGATCGTCGTCCTCGAGGCGATGAAGATGGAGAACCCGGTCACCGCGACGAAGGCCGGCACCGTGACCGGCCTGGACGCGGAGCAGGGCTCCTCGGTCACCCAGGGCACCGTGATCTGCGAGATCAAGGACTGACGCGGTGCCCGTCCCGGTGCTCGACCCGGTCGAGATCAACGCCGGGGCCTGGTACCTGCGCGGGCTGCGGCACGACGGCCGGGTGGACGACCGCCCGGCCGTCGCCGCGTCCTGCCGGGACCCGGAGATCCGGCGCTGGCGCAACCGGCCCGACCCCGCGGCCCCGGACTTCGACGCACAGGTGACCGCGCACGTCGCCGACCGGATCGACGGCTGGGCCCGCGGCACCCGCTGCGCCTGGGCCGTCGCCGAGCCGACGACCGGGGAGATGCTCGGCGAGATCACCCTGGAGCACCTCGACCTGGCCCACGGCACCGCGGAGCTGCGCTGCTGGACGCTGCCCGCCGCCCGCGGACGCGGCCTGGCCCGCACCGCGGCCGGGGCTGTCGTGCGCTTCGCCTTCGGCGGGCTCGGACTGCACCGCGTCACCTGGTGCCACGCCGAGCCGAACCGGGCCTCCGCCGCCGTCGCCGCGGCGCTGGGGTTCGTGCCGGAGGGCCGGCTGCGGGAGGCGTGGACCGTCGACGGCGAGCGGGTCGACGTCGTCGTGCTGGGGCGGCTGGCGGACGAGGGCTGAGGCGGTCCGGCACGCTCACCCTCCGCGGTCCGTGGCGACGGGGCCGTGGCGACGGGCGGTGCCGAGCGGGTCACGGCCCGTTGACCGGCACGCCCGGCCGTTCTAGCGTCCTCGGTGTGTCGCGCACGCCGTCCGGCGCCCGCGGCATGCACCGAGCAGTACCCACGACAACTCCACAGCCGACCCGTGTGCCCGATCCACGGGGCCCGGAACTACCGCCACGCGGAGTACCGCGCCGCGGATCCGCTCACCACGCAGGCCCTGCCGCGCCGTGAGCCGTCCCAGTTCGACCGAGACGTCACAGGATCCGTCATGCCCCCAGAGTTCGACCCCGCGTCGCCGACGTTCCACGTCACGACGCACGTCCACACCGACGGCCCGATCCCGGGCCCGCACTCCCTGCTCACCCTGACCTCCTCCGCGTACGGCGCGGGCGGGGTCCTGATCGGCACCTTCACCGCCAACCTCCGGGAGCTCCCGGGGGCCACCCTGCACCCGACCGCGCTGGCGACCTGGCGCACCCGGGCGGAGGACTGGCTCCTCACCCGGCGGGCCTCGCGCCCACCGGGCCAGGTCTCGAACGAGTACGCCGCCTGGGTCACCGACCTGGGCGGACGCGCGTTGTTCGTCACCGCCCCGGAGGACCCGGACCACCTGTTCGTCTACTGGTACCTGCAGCGTTTCGCAGGCCGGTGGCCGTTCGCGGGGACCGTTCCCGCCCACGACGGGACACCACGGCCCTGGGCCCCACCGCCGTGCCCGCTCCGCGGGTGCGCTCCGGTCGAGGTCCCGGCCCCGGCCGAGGTGACGGCGGCCTGACCGCGACGCACACCCCCGTCCGCACCGGTACCCACCGACCGCGGACGGGGGTGTCGTCGTGTGCGGGCTTCGCGATCGCGACCGGTCCCCGCCGAATCCCCGCGGCGACGACCGTGCCGGCCTAGCGTGTGCCCGTCCGTGATCCGCCCGTCCGCACCGGAGGCCGACGTGCCCGACATCTCCCCGGACCTGCGCGTCGACCCGGCGGCCCCGGCCGGGGCGGCGGAGGCGCTCGACCGGGCCGCGTCCCGGCTGGCCGTCGCGCTGCGCACCCTCGACGCCGACGCCCGCCGGGTCGAGCCCTGGCTCGGTGACCCGGCCAGCGCCGAGGCCGCCGCCCGCTACGCCGTCCACGCCGCGGACGGCCCGGACGCGGCGATCGGCCGGCTGCGCACGGTGCACGCGGAGCTGCTGCTGCGGGCACGCGACGCGGCCGCCGCCACCGGTCGCGCCTACACCCGCACCGAGGAGTCGACGACGGACGCGCTGAACGGCGGCGCCCGGTGACCGCGCCGCGCTGGGCGGGGCTCGGCCACGCCGATATCGCCGCGATGGTGGCGGCCGGTCCGGGCCCCTCGGCGTCGGCCGGGGCGGAACGGGCGTGGCGCGACGCCGCGGCCGCACTCGCCGACGTCCACCGCGAGCTGTCCGGCCAGGTCCGCGGCCTGCCGGGGGGGATGGTCCGGCACGGCCGCGGACGGCGTCACCGTGGCGCTCGGGACCCTCGACGGATGGGTCGTCTCCGCCACCGCCGACGCCGAGCGCACCGCCGACGCACTCGCCACCCAGGCCGGGCTCGCCGCGGACCTGCGGGCCCGGATGCCGGCCGCCGCGGCCCCGACACCGCCGGAGACCGCACCCGTGGGCCCGGCCCTGCTCGACGACTGGGCGGCCGCCGACCTCGCCGCGGGCAACTCGGCCGGTCGGGCCGCGGAGCTCATGATCCGCTACGACGACGACACCCACGCCACCGGCGCACCGTGGACCGGCTGGGGCGCGGCCCCGGTCGTGACCCACGACGGCACCGCGGCCGACTCCCCCGCCGTCCCGGCCCCGCCCCCCGGCGGGCCCCCGCACGGCACCGGCGGCGCCGGCGGCGACGCGGGTCCGGTCCCGGTGGACGGCGCGGGGTCGGGGACGACGGTGTTCGCGGGGATCGGCTTCGGCGGGCTCACGGCGGCGGTGCTGACCGGGAACGGACGGGCCGGGGTGCCCGGTGCGCGACCGATCGACGTCGGCGGGCCCTCCGCCGGGCGGGACCCCGCGGACGCCACCGCGACCGACGACCCCCGCACCCCCGCCACGGACCCCGCACCCGGGACCGGTGACCCCGGGGCCGCTCCGGCGTCCCCGGCGGGCGACGCCGGCACCCCGGGCGACCGCGGTGGCCCCGACGACGGCGGCACGGCCGTGACCGCCGCGGTGCTCGCGGGCGGGGCGCTCGGTGGCGCCGGGATCCTGATCGGCGCCACGATCCGTCGGGAACGGCAGGCCCGGGACGGGCGGAGCCCCTCCGGCGACGGCGACACCACCGGCCGCGGGACGCCACCCGGCAGCGCCGCCGACCACGGGGCACCGCCCGGCAGCGCCACACCGCCCGGTGACGGCACCCCACCACCCAGTGGCGGCACTCCGCCCGGTGACGGCACTCCGCCCCTGAGGACGCACCACGTACGGGCGACACACCGCACCCTGACGACACCCGGGACCGACCGGGCGACACGACGACCAGCGGAGCCGAGCACCGCCCGCCGTCCGGCGGCGCGACGACCAGCGGCACCCGCGCCCCCACGGCGTGCCGGCGACGGGTGCCGCGGGCGGGGTGCCGCCGTCGACGCACGCCGGCCCCGTCCCGGACGCCACCGGCGATCCCGCCCCACACGGCGCGACGCCCACCGGGCCCGACGACCCCACGGCCGGCGGCGGCGCGCCGGACCGGCCCACGACCGACGGCCCGACCCCCGGGAGCGCGGCGGGCGCCCAGCCCACCGGCCCCGACACCACGCACCCGCACGTCACCGAGCCCCGCATCGCAGACCACCGCATCGCCGACCATCGCATCGCCGACCACGCCGTCACCCCGCATGCCCCGCCCCCGCAGGGCCCCCGGGCCCGGCCCACCACGCCGTCACCACCGGCGACCT
>NZ_JAHLJA010000099.1:0-14672 GCF_020496245.1 Pseudonocardia sp. ICBG601
GCGCTCGGCGTACTCGGCCGAGAGCCCCACGGTCTCGAGCAGCTCCGGGATCGTGGAGTCGGTGAGCTCACCGCCGAGGAGCTCGTACTTCTCCGACAGGATCGACCGACGGTCATGCGTGGGTTCAGGGACGCGTACGGGTCCTGGAAGACGATCTGCATGTCCTCCCGGGCCGCGCGCAGCTCCCCCTGTCCGAGCGCGGTTACGTCGCGGCCGTTGACGTGCACGCTGCCCGCGGTGGGCTCGTGCAGCCGCAGGATCGCCCGGGCCGCGGTGGACTTGCCACAGCCGGACTCGCCGACCAGCGACAGCGTCTGCCCCTCGGGGATCTCCAGGTCGATGCCGTCGACGGCCTGCACCACGCCGACCGGTGCGCTGGAACGCACCCCGGAGCGGATCGGGAAGGACTTGGTCAGCCCCGCGTTGCGCAGCATCGGCTCGCCGTCCGACGTCTCCGCGACGCGCGCCTCGGATCCCGGGACGGCCGGCTCCGCGGCGTGGCGGCGCCTGGCCCACCTCGTCGGGGTGCAGGCAAGGCGTGGAGGTGGTCCGGGCCGGTCGGAGATCTGGACCAGCTCCGGGGTCTTCTCCGCGCACGACGACGTGGCGAACCGGCAGCGCGGGTGGAACGCGCAGCCCGACGGGACGTGCGCGAGGGTTCGGCGGCTGCCCGGGGATCGGCTCCAGCTTCTCCGGCCGGCCTGGTCCATCCGCGCCAGCGACGACAGCAGCCCGTAGGTGTAGGCGTGCCGCGGCTCGGCGAAGATCTCGTCCGTTGTCCCGGTCTCGACGACCTTGCCCGCGTACATGACCATGATCCGGTCGGCGTGCGCCGCAACCAGCCCAGTCGTGGTGATCAGGACGATCGCCGTCTCACGCTGCTCCTGGAGCTTCTCGAGCAGGTTCATGATCTGGGCCTGCACGGTGACGTCGAGCGCGGGTTGTCGGCTCGTCGGCCAGCAGGACCTTCGTCGTTTCGCGAGCGCCATCGCGATCATCCGCGCGCTGGCGCTCCCGCCGAGAACTCGTGCGGGTACTGCGACGCCCGCGCGGCCGGGTTCGGGATGCCGACCTCGCCGAGCAGGTCGACGGCGCGACGGCGGGCGGTCACCTTGCCCGCCTGCCGGTCGTGGGCCCGGATCATCTCGGCGATCTGGTCGCCCACCTTGTAGACCGGGTTCAGCGCGGTCAGCGGATCCTGGAAGATCATCGCGATGTCCTTGCCGCGCAGCTTGCGCTGCTCGGACTCCGACATCGTCAGCAGCGAGCGACCCTCCAGCAGCACCTCGCCGCTGGGGAACGTCGCGGGCGGGGTCGGGACGAGGCCCATCAGGCTCATCGCCGACACCGACTTCCCGGAGCCGACTCACCGACGATCGCCAGGGTCTCGCCCGGTCGACGTGCCAGCTGACGCCGTCGACGGCCTTGACCACGCCCGGCGTCGGTGGAGAAGTGCACCCGCAGATCGCGCACCTCGAGCATGTGCTCGCTTCGGTTCTCGGTCACGGGTCAGTTCCTCCCGCGCAGCTTGGGGTCGAGGGCGTCGCGCAGGCCGTCGGCCACGAACGCGAAGCCCAGCGTGGTGATCGCGATGGCGGCGGACGGGAAGATCCACAGGAAGCTCTTGCCGGCACCGACAGGTACTGGGAGGCCTGCGAGATCAACCGGCCCCACTCCGGGACGTCCGGCGGGACACCGACAACCGAGGTAGGACAGGGTCGCCATCGCGACCACGACCACGCCGATCGAGGTGAACGAGTACACGAGCACCGGTGCCACGGCGTTGGGCAGATGTGCCGGGTCAGGATCCGCCGGGTGCCGCCCCGATCGAGCGTGCCGCCTCGACGTACTCGGCCTCCCGCAGGGCCAGCACCTGGCCACGCATCAGCCGGGCGGTCGTCATCCAGCCCAGCGCGACGAGTGCGATGACGACCGGGAGCGTCCCACCGCCGACCCGCGGACGATCACCAGGGCACCCACCAGTGGTGGGAACGCAAGGAAGATGTCGATGATCCGGGCAATGACCGCGTCCCACGCGCCGCCCTTGAACCCGGCGAGCGCACCGAGCGTCAGCCCGAGGACGAGGGAGAAGAAGACCACGGACAGACCGACGATCATCGCCAGCCGGACGCCGTAGATGATCCCGGAGTACAGGTCTCGGCCGAGGACGTCGGTGCCGAAGAAGTGCGCCGACGACGGCGGCTGCAGCGTGTTGAGCAGGTTCTGCTCGAACGGGTCGTAGGGCGTCGAGAACGGCGAGATGATCGCCATGACGATCTCGAACGCGACGATGACAAGCCCGGCCATGGCGAGCTTGTTGCGGCGGTAGCGCCGCCAGATCTCGGCGAACTGGCCATTGGACCGTCCACGGCGGCGGCCGTCGGGGACCGGCGTGACGGCCTCGGCGGGGTCGCCGCCGGGCAGTCCGAGCGCGGCGGCCGGATCGGTGGCCGGCGCGCCGGGGGTGGGTGGGGGGTTCATGCGAGGGATCGCCTCACTCAGTCAGCTCAGGCGGATGCGCGGGTCGAGGTAGGCGTAGAGGATGTCGACGAGCATGGAGAGCAGCACGTAGGCCACCACGCTGTAGACGACCACCGCCATGATGACCGGCGCGTTGTTGTTCGTGATCGCGCGGGCCAGCAGGAACCCGGCGCCGTTGTACTGGAACACCGTCTCGGTGACGATCGCGCCACCGATGTAGGTGCCCAGGGTGAGCCCGACGAAGGTGACGACGGGCAGCAGCGACGTCCGCATGGCGTGTTTGCCGATGACCGTCCGCTCGGACAGGCCCTTGGCGCGCGCGGTGCGGATGTAGTCGGCCTGCAGAACCTCCAACATCGACCCCCGCATCAGCCGGGCGACGAACGCCGACTCGATGATCGCGAGGGTGAACGCGGGCAGGATCACGTCCCAGTACCAGGGCACCTCCTCGAGGAAGCTGCGCGGTACCGGCGGGAACGGCCCGACTCCGGAGACGTTCGCGACCAGGAAGATCGCGACGACGAACACCGGGACACCGATGCCGATGGTGGAGACGACGGTGACGAACACGTCCCAGAACGAGTAGCGGCGCACCGCGGCGATCACACCGGCCGTCACCCCGAACAGGACGAGGAACAGCAGCGCGACGACGGCGAGCAGGATCGTGTTGGGGACGGTCTCGGCGAGGAGCTGGGAGACCGGACGCCGCTGGTCGAAGTCGAGGCCGAAGTCGCCGGTGACCATGTTGCCGAGGTAGTTCACGAACTGGACCGGCAGCGGCTGGTCGAGACCAAACTTGGCGCGGTTGATCGCGGCGACCTCCGGCGGGACGACCTTCTCCCCGGTGGAGGCGAAGGGGTCCCCGAGCGAGAACGTCGCGATGAAGATCAGGAAAGCGGTGACGACGACGACCAGGATCCCCTGGAGCAGCCGCCGAAGGATGAATCGGCCCATGGATGCACGGACTTTCGTGTGGTGGGAACGCCGCACGACGGCCCGCGTCCCGGGGTCGCCGGGACGCGGGCCGCGTCAGCGGGACGTCACTTGAGGGTGATCGTGTCGAACGTCGGGTCCTCGGAGAAGTCCATGTTCACGTTGCCGAACTTCTCGGTGTTGACCAGGCGGGACTGCTGGCGGAACCAGAGCGGGATCAGCGCGAGGTCGTCGCCGATGGCGATCTTCTCGGCCCGCTTGTAGAGGTCGTTGCGGGCGGCCTCGTCCTGGGTCTGCGCGGCCTGCGCGAGCAGCTTGTCGAACTCCGGGTTGGAGTAGCGGCCACGGTTGTCGCCCTGGGCCGGCTCGCTCGGCGAGGCGGTGGGCACCACGATCGACTGGGTGGCGAGCAGCGGGAACAGATAGTTGCCCGGGGTCGGGTAGTCGGCGCTCCACGCCGCACGCCACAGGCCGGAAGCCTCGGGCTGCTGCTCGTTGTCGAGCAGGTCACGGAACGGCACACCGGTGTAGGTGACCTTCAACCCGAGGTTCTGCTCGAGCTGCTGCTTGACCGCCGCGGTCCACTCCTCGTGACCGGCGCCGGTGTTGTACTGCAGCTTCACCTCGGTGCCGGGGGTGAGACCGGCCTGCTGCGCGAGCCGCTTCGCCTCGTCCGGGTTGTAGGTGCACGCGGTGCAGACACCGGGGGTGTAGGCGTCCGGGAAGTTCGGCGGGATCAGCGCGTCGGCCGGCGAGGGTCGAGTTCTGCAGCACGCCCTGCACGATCGCGTTGCGGGTCGATCGCCATCGAGACGGCCTTGCGGGCATCCGCGCTGTTCAGCGGCTTGGTGGTGACCGAGACCAGCAGGTAGTTGTTGCCGTTGGTCTTCTTGTTCAGCCACTTGCCCTGGGGCTCGTAGGTCGACTTGGCCTGGTTCAGGACGGGGTGGGCATGCGCGCCCAGTCGAACTGGCCGTTCTGGAAACCGTTGTACTCGGCGGTGACGCCGCCGCCCTCACCGGACGGGACGATGGTGATCTCGACGGCGTCGAGGTTCGCCTTGGTCCCCGCGGTGTAGGTGTCGTTGCGGACCAGCCGGATGCCGCGGTCGTGCTGCCAGGGGCCGTCCATCTTGAACGGGCCGTTGCCGATCGGCAGGTCGTTGTAGGTCTTGTTGTCCGCCGCGCCCGCGGTCGAGGGGACCGGGCTCAGCGCCGGGTGGTAGGTCCGCAGCTCGAACTCGCAGTCGGGCTTGGACAGCGTCACCTTGAGCTGGTTCGGGTTGGTCGCGTCCACGCCGGACAGCGCATTGGCGGTCCCGGCCTGCATCTGGTCGTATCCCTGCACCTCGTCCAGGTGGTACGAGACCTCCGACGCCGAGGCCTTCGCCGCGGTGCGCTCCCAGCCCCGCTTGAACGAGGTGGAGTTCAGCGCCTCGCCGTTGGAGAACTTCTGGTCCGGCTTGAGGTCGAACACCCACTGCGTGCAGTTCTGGTTCGGCGTCCACTTCGAGGCCACGCCGTCGTAGACGTCACCGTTCGGCTTGACCCGGATCAGGCCCGTGAACAGCGCCCGGTTCACGAGGGTGCCCTCGGACTCCTGGGTGTTGTACGGGTCGATCGCGGTCGGCTCGGTGATCGCCAGCCGGAACGTGCCGCCCGGCTTGCCGGGCACCTCCGGCTGGTCAGGGGTCTCCTCGAACCCGGCGGCGGTGTTGCCGCTGCCTCCCGTGTTGCTCTGCTGGCTGCAACCCGTGAGGACCAGCCCCACGACCGCGGTCAGGGCGATGGCCGAAGCGGCCGCCCTTCTTCCCCTCATCTGCCGTGCCTCTCGAGATGTCGTGGGTGCACGCCGTTGTCGCACCCGTCCGGGACGCGACGGACCACCGGATGTGTGCCGGGGCCCGTCAGGGAGGCACGCTAGGAATCGCGGCCCTCCAGCAGCGAGGTCCGACGCCGATCGTGGCGAAACGGTGACCATTTGAACGACGTGACGGGCTCGCAGCCGAACCGGACAGTAACAACGGAGCGTTGCGTCGCACAGCCCTCGATGCACGCCGAAACATAGTTGGTACTTACGTACCACTCGGCGTCACCATGCAGCAGCGGAGTGCGCCCGAACGGGCGCATCCGACGGTGTCAGTTCGGGTCGTCCTCGCCGGTCGGGCGCTCGCCCGAGCCCTCCGGCTCGGCCCAGGTCCGGGCACTCGACATCGGACCGGTCGCGATCGGGCCGGGGGTGACCCGGGTGGCCGCGTCGGTCTGCGGTTTGCTGATGACCAGACCCTGCGCCTGGTAGAGCGGCAGCGCGGGCAGCTGACGCCACAGCACCCGCTCGGCCTCGGCGACGACGGCCGGGTCCGGGCTGTCGGCGACCAACAGCTCGTCGAGCAACGGCTGCAGCGCGGGGAAGCAGGCCACGCCCGGCAGCTCGCCGGACACCGCGTCCGGGGGGCAGCCGTAGTCGGAGTCCAGTCGCGGCCCGATCGCGCCGTAGGCGGCCCGGGGTGCGACGAGCACGTCGACCGCGACCGGAGCACCGGACCCCGGGGCACCGGACGTCGTCGGAACGGTGGTCGTCGCGGGCGGAGGTGTGGTGACCGGCGCGGCGCCACCGCCGACCGGGCCCGCGCCCGGGGCGGGCGTGCTGGTGGGGGTCGGCGTCGTCGGAGCGACGCTCGGGTCGGTCAGCAGGTCCGGTGCCGGCGGGGCGACGATCGTGGCGCCGATCCCGCCGGCCTTGAGCTGCTCGGCCACGACGCGGGCGACGTTCACGTCCTCGGTCCGCTCGGCCCCGGCACCGATGACCACGCTGAGCGGGCGCCCGCCGAGGGTCCACCGGCCGTCCTGACCACGGACGTATCCCGCCTCGGTGAACGCGGCCGCAGCCGCTGCAGCGTCGGGACTGCCGGGTGCACCGGCCGGCGCGGTCGCCACGTAGCCGGGGTCCGACGGGGCGGCGCCGAAGGCGTTCACGGCCACGGCGTCGGGGTTGACGCGCTCCCGGATCGCGTCGCGGTCCAGCAGCGCCGCGATGCCCTCGCGGACCCGGGGATCGGCCAGCGGGCCGTCGGCGGTGCGGAACTCCAGCTGTTCGACGGCCGGTCGCGGCCCGCGCTGCACCGTCGGGGGCTTCGGACCCCGGGCCAGGACATCGAGAGCCTGGGTGATCTCCGGCCGGGCGTCGGGCAGGGCGAGGTCGACGCCCTGGCTCTCCAGCGCCGTCGGCAGGGTGTTCGCCGGGGTGCGACGCAGGATGATCTCGTCGACGACCGCGGCGGTCGCCCAGTACGGGTCGTTGCGGGCGAGCAGGACCTCGCCGCGGAGACGGTCGACCTGCATCAGCCGGAACGGACCGCCCGAGGCGGGCACGCCGCCCGCGAACGGGGCCGTCCAGCCACCCGGCGCGTCCTTGAGCAGGTGCGCGGGAGCAGATCGCCGAACAGCTCCCGCCAGTGCGGATAGGGCTCGCGGAACACCACGTCGACGGCCTTGCCCGCGGCGCGCGAGCGCACGTCGGTGATCTCGCGGTAGCCCGCGGCGCCGATCGTGTTGGGCTGGCTGCGCATCTGCTGCCAGAGGTAGACGAAGTCCTCGGCGGCGATCGGGGCGCCGGTGGACCACCCGGCATCGCGGTTGAGCTCGTAGCTGACGGTGAACGGGCTCTGCGACGTGACCGTCGCGGACGTGGCGACGGTCGTGTCGAGCTGCGGCACACCCCGGTCGTCGGGCCGGAACACCGACGGCAGGGTCATCGACGCGATCGCCGTGGTGACCGGCGACTGGTCCGACCGCAGGTGCGGGTTGAACCCGGGCCCCAGGTCGTCGACACCGACCACCACCCGGGTGGGTGCGGTGACCGGCTCGGTCGGGCGGTTCGTCTCCGGCGGGGGTGCCGGCTGCGGGTCCGCCGCGCAGCCCGTCAGCGCCAGCAGGGCGACCAGCAGGAGCGCCGGGAGCGCCCGGAAGCGTCGACGTGCTCTCACGTCCGCAGTATCCCCACCGCCGCGGAGGCGCCCGCCGGACGGGGTCCGGCGGGCGCCTGCGCTCTGCTCACCGATACGCAGCGGTACCGGGTGTCGGCGAGGCTTTGCTCTGCTCACCGATACGCAACACCGCAGCGCACGAGCCGTGCGGGTCACTTCGTGGCGTTGGCCGCGGCCTTCGCACGGGACCGGGCGCGGGCCCGCAGGTTCGGGTCCAGCTCGATCTTGCGGATCCGGACGTTCTCCGGGGTGATCTCGACGCACTCGTCCGTCGCGCAGAACTCCAGCGACTGCTCGAGGCTCAGGATCGTCGGCGGGATCAGCTTGACCAGCACGTCGGAGGTCGACGAGCGGATGTTGGTCAGCTTCTTCTCCCGCGTGATGTTGACCTCGAGGTCCTCGTTGCGGGTGTACTCGCCGACGACCATGCCGCCGTAGACCAGGGTGGTCGGGCCGACGAACAGCGTGCCGCGGTCGGCGAGCTGGTCGATCGCGTACGGGGTGACGGGCCCGGAACGGTCCGAGATCAGCGACCCCTTGTTCCGGGTGCGGATCTCGCCGACCCAGGGGCCGTAGCCGTCGAAGACGTGGCTGGCGATGCCCGCGCCGCGGGTGATCGTCAGGAACTCGGTGCGGAAGCCGATCAGGCCGCGGGACGGGACGCGGAACTCCATCCGGACCCGGCCGTCGCCGTGCACCATGTCGCCCATCTCGCCCTTGCGGGCGGCGAGCAGCTGGGTGACGGCGCCGAGGCTGTCCTCGGGCACGTCGACCGACAGCTGTTCGAACGGCTCGTGGAGCTTGCCGTCGATGGTCTTGGTGACCACCTGCGGGCGGCCGACGGTCAGCTCGAAGCCCTCGCGACGCATGGTCTCGACCAGGATCGCCAGCGCGAGCTCGCCACGACCCTGGACCTCCCAGGCGTCGGGGCGCTCGGTCGGCAGGACGCGGATGGACACGTTGCCGACCAGCTCGGCGTCGAGCCGGCCCTTCACCAGGCGGGCGGTCAGCTTCTTGCCCGGGTGCGGGTCCCGGCCGGCCAGCGGCGAGGTGTTGGTGCCGATCGTCATCGAGATGGCGGGCTCGTCGACGTGGATGCGCGGCAGGGCGACCGGGTTCTCCGGGTCGGCGAGGGTGTCGCGCCGATGGTGACGTCGGCGATGCCCGCAACGGCGACCAGGTCACCGGCGCGCGCCTCGTCGGCGGGGACGCGGGTCAGCGCCTCGGTGCGCAAGCAGCTCGGTGATCTTGACGCGCGGCGTGGTGCCGTCCTCGCGGCACCACGCGACCTGCTGGCCTCGGCGCAGCACACCGGCGCGGACGCGGCAGAGCGCGATGCGGCCCAGGAAGCTGGACGCGTCGAGGTTGGTGACGTGGGCCTGCAGCGGGGCGTCGACGTCGTCGGCGGGCGGCGGGACGACGTCGAGCAGGGTCTCGATGAGCGGCTGGAGGTCGTCGGAGTCCGGGAGCTCGCCGTCGGCGGGCCGGATCCGGGAGGCCTTGCCCGCGCGGCCGGAGGCGTAGACGACCGGGAGGTCGAGCAGGTGCGAGGTGACCGACTCGTCGAGCTCCAGCTCGTCGGCCAGCTCCAGCAGCAGCTCGAGGGACTCGTCGACGACCTCGGCGATCCGGGCGTCGCCACGGTCGGTCTTGTTGACCACGAGCATGACGGGCAGCCCGGCGGTCAGGGTCTTGCGGAGCACGAACCGGGTCTGCGGCAGCGGACCCTCGGAGGCGTCGACGAGCAGCACCACGCCGTCGACCATGGACAGGCCGCGCTCGACCTCACCGCCGAAGTCGGCGTGGCCGGGGTGTCGACGACGTTGATCGTCGTGCCGTGCCAGTTCACCGCCGTGTGCTTGGCGAGAATGGTGATGCCCTTCTCGCGCTCCAGGTCGTTGGAGTCCATGACCCGGTCGACGAGCTCGGCGCGCTCGGCGAAGGCGCCGGACTGGCGGAGCATCGCGTCCACGAGCGTGGTCTTGCCGTGGTCGACGTGCGCGACGATCGCGGACGTTGCGCAGCTCGGGTCGGCCGGCCCGATCGGGGACGGCGTCGCTCTCGATCGAGGAACGGGCATCGAGGGCCGAGGCGGAACGAGGGATGGTCACACCTCAACGGTATCCGCTGCAAGTCCTTCACCACGCCCCGGGCGCAGGTTAGCCTGACCTCATCATGGGCAAGGTCAAGAAGAAGTGCTGCCGGTCCAAGCCGAAGCGGTGCAAGAGCTGTCCGGTCGTCGCGCTGCGGTTGCGCAAGGCGGGTGCCGACGATCTGAGCGGCAAGGCACTCGCGCGCGCGATCAAGATCGCGCGTATCTACTGAACGGACGTATGACCCGCTGACCTGCGACGACGTCGCGGTCCGGGTTGCGTGTGCACCGCCGTTCAGGTAATGGCGGCGGAAGGTCGGTCGACGTGGTCCGACAGGTCCGGTCCTTCGTGTGCCCGGACCCCGGACCGGCCTTCGTGATCACCCCGTGGGCCGTGACGACGCGTCCGGCACCCGGACCCGACATGGCCGGAATCACAGTCGTCCGAGCGGCCCGACGCCCCCGTGTGTGGTGGGGTTCGCCGGTCGTTCACCCCGCGGCCCGCCCCGCGGAACCGCCGGGGCCGGCCGGATGCCCGGTGACGGCCTCGTGGAGGCGCGCCAGGAGGTCCTCGGGGCACCGGAGTTCCGCCGGTTCGACGACGAGTGTCCGCCACCCGTGCCGGCGCAGCACGGCCCGGCGCCACGCGGAGCCGCAGCCGTCGGCGCCCGTTCCGGCGTCGACCGGGTCGTGCACCTCGACGGCCAGCCGGGCTGCGGGGAACGCGAGGTCGAGCAGGACCCCGGCCACGGTGACGTCGGTGCGCCAGGCCCGCACCCCCCGGGCGGCGAGCAACGCCCGCAGCCCGTGCCGGGCACGGACGGCGATCCGGCGCGACGCCCCGGCCAGCATCCGGCCGACCACACCCGACCCGTGCGCCCCGAGGTTGCGCGCATGCGCCTCGAGCAGCTCGGCCACGCCGACCGAGCCCGTGGAGAGGACGTGGTCGAGCAGCGCGTCCCCGGGCACCGCCGGATCGGCCGCACCGTCCAGCACCGCGGCCGCCGGCCGGGCGACGACCACCCCGTCGTGGGTGGTGACGTCGAGCGGGTCCAGGTCGCGGCGCCGGACGAGGACCCCCGCACGCGAGCGCGGCGCCCGCCGGCGCGGCACGGTCACCGTGACGACCGCGGGAGCGCCGGGCAGCAGCCCCCACCACCAGGCCGCGGCGGCCCCGGTCAGCACGGCGTCCTCCCCCGCCCAGAGCACGGCGGCCCGGACCCGGGACCGCTCGCTCGGCCGGTGGGCGGCGTGCCGGTAGACGCGGGGGTGCACGGGGATCCAGCGCCGGGCGGCCAGCCTGCGGTCGACCTGGTCGGTGGACAGGCCGTGGGCGAGCGCCTGGGCCCGGGTGACCAGGCCGTCCTGCGCGGCGAACAGTCGGGCGAGCGGGTCGGTGCCCCGCGCGGTCCGGGAGCGGCGGGCCGACCCGTGCGCAGCGGTCGGGATGACGGACGGGAGGGGCGCGGCGGCGTTCCGGTTCATGTGGCTTGGACGACGCCCGACCCGGATCGGTTCCACCGGATCCGTCGGTGATCGTCGTTCCGGCACCGGGGACCGCGCGTCAGGTCCGCAGCAGCTCCACCAGCTCGGCGACGACGGCCCGGTCGGCGTCGAGCCAGCCCAGGGCCGCCACCTCGCGGCGCCCCACCCAGCGCAGCGCCCGGTGCTCGCGGGCCTCCGGCTCCGGGGAGCCGGGTTCCAGCCGGGCGGTGTGGATCTGCAGCACACGTCGCCCGAGCGGCAGGTCGGTGCCCAGCCGCTCCCCGACCACCACCCGCGCACCCAGCTCCTCGGCGCACTCCCGGACCAGGGCCCGGGGCCCGCTCTCGCCGTCCTCGACGCCGCCGCCGGGCAGCTCCCAGCGGCCGGCCAGTTCGGCCGGGTAGGAACGCTGGGCGACGAGCAGCCTGCCGTCCCGGACGATCGCCGCCCCGACGACCACCCCGGCCCGGCCCAGCTCCGCGACCCGCTCGGCGAGCACCTCGCGGCGGGCCCGGAGCAGGCGCGCACCGAACCGGCGCAGCACCGGGTCGGAGATCCGGCCGAGCACACCGAGGAGCGGCTGCCAGGTGAGCTCGTCGCGGACATGGCTGCCACCCCCGGCGGCGGCCACGACCCGGGTCGAGTGCCGCAGCACCGCCGCAGGCCCCGCCGCCAGCTCCGACCACACCCCACCGGCGCCGGCGCGGGTGATCCGTGTCCGGCAGGCGAGGAACCCGCCGGGCAGCGCGACCCGGACCTCGTCCCCGGCCACGAGCAACGCCGACGGCGCGGTGAACCGGGCTCCCACCCGCGCCACCGCGCGGGCCGACGGGGCCGACTCGCGCAGCACCCCCGCGACGAGTCGGGGCGGTCCGTCCACGTGATGGTCCAGGCTCAACACCGGCACGCCGTCGATCCTCGCAGCCGGTCCCGCAGCCGCCCGGGGCGGCCGATCGCCGGCCCCGCACCCGGCCGGAGTGGCCGAACTCGGCGAAAACGGCCCGCTCGCGCCGCCGCACGGTCACGCTGGGTGCCGTGTACCCGACGTCCGCTCCCCTCGACCCTCCCGAGCCGCCCCCGGCGCCGCGCCCACCGGCGGTGCGCGCGATCGGCCTGTCCCGCGGTTTCGGCGCGGTGCGCGCGGTCGACGGGGTGGACCTGGATGTGCCGATGGGCGCGGTCCTCGGGCTACTCGGCCCCAACGGCGCGGGCAAGACGACGCTGATGCGGATGCTGCTCGGGCTCCTCGCCCCCAGCGACGGCGAGGTCGAGCTGCTCGGACGGCGGCTGCCGCACCGCGCGTCGGAGGTGTTGCCGCACGTCGGCGCCCTGGTCGACGCGCCCGCGCTGCACCCGCACCGCACCGGTCGGCAGAACCTGCTGCGGGCCGCGGCCGCCGAGCCTCTGCTGGACTCGGCGCGGATCCCGGCCGCCGTCGACGCCGTGCTGCGCCGGGTCGGGCTCGCCGAGGCGGCCGACCGCCGCGCCGGCGAGTACTCCTCCGGGATGCGCCGCCGCCTCGGGCTGGCCGTGCCGCTGCTGACCCGGCGGCGCCTCGTCGTCCTCGACGAGCCGACCGACGGGCTCGACCCGGCCGGCACCCGGGAGGTGCGCCGGCTGATCGCGGAGATGAACGCCGCGGGCGCGACGGTGATCGTCAGCTCGCACCTGCTCGGGGAGATCGAGGCGACCTGCAGCCACGTCGCGGTGCTCCGGGCCGGGCGGCTGCTGTGCGCGGGCCCGCTCGACGAGCTCGTCGACTCGGGCCCGTCGGCGCTGGTGGTGACGACGCCGGACGGCGAGCGCGCCGTCACGGCCCTGCTGGCCCGGGGCATCGACGCCGAGCAGGGAACCCGGGACCGGGTGTTCGTGCCGGCCGGGCCCGCCACGCCGGACGTCGTCGCGACGCTGGTGCACGCGGGCGTCGCCGTGCACGGGGTGACGCGGCCCGCGGCCCGGCTGGAGGAGTTCTTCGCCCGGCTCACCGAGGAACCGGCCCCGACGGGCGCCGGGTACGGGGCGGGGCGGTGAGCGCGATCGTGCGTCCCGAGCACACCTGGGGCGCCCCGGACCCCCGCCCCGGCGACGACTGGGCCGCCGCACCCCACGGCTCCCCCGGCGCCGTCCCGGGCGACCCGGCGGTCGCTCCCGCGCCGCGCGACCGGACCGGCGGCTCCCCGGCGACGACCGGGGCCCGGGCGGTCATCCCCCACGGGGCGGCCTACTCGCAGGCACCGGTACGGCCGCGGTCCGCCGGCTCCCCCCGCCCGCGCTCCGGGCCGAGGACCGGTCGCCCGGCGCGCCGCCCCACCGCGGCCCCCTTCGGCCGGCTGCTCCGCTCGGAGCTGGAACTCGCCCTGCTCCGTCCGCGCACCGCGGTCGTCCTCGCGTCGGCGGCGCTCGTCCCACTGCTGGCGACGATCGCGCTGGCCACCGACGACGGCCGGCTGTCCTTCGCGCTCGGGACCCTGACGGTCGCGCTGTCCGAGCCCGCGGCGTTCGCGCTCGGGATGCCCGTCGTGCTCGTGGCGGCCGACGCGTTCGCTGCGGAGCGGGCCCGCGGCACCCTCGACGCCTTGCGGCTCTCTCCCGTCGGCCCGGGACGACTGCTCGGGCTCAAGGCCGCCGCGGTCGCGGTGACCTCGCTGCTCGCCGCGACGACGACGGTCGTGTCCGCCCTGGTCTGCGGCGGGCTCGCCCTGGGCGCGGGCCCGTTCGGGGTGGCGACACCCTGCTGCCCCGCGCGGTGGTGCTCACCGGCTGGGCCGCGGCGCAGCTGTGCGGGCTCGGGATGCTCCTGCTGGCGATGTCGGCGCTGGTCCGGCGGCCCGCCGGGGTCGTCGCGACCGGTCTGGCCGCGCTGACCGTCGCTCCGCTGGCGACCGTGCTGTGGGAGCCGGTCGCGCCGGTCCTGCCGTCCGGACACTGGCACGAGGTCCTGGCCGGGATCCTCGCGGTGCCCGCCGACCCGTCGGCGCTGTGGGCGACCCACGGCGCGGCGGCGGCTTCGCCGTCGCCGTCGCGGGGCGGGGGTCGTGGTGTTCGCCCTGACCCGCCGCGACGGCTGAGCGCTCCGGGACGATCCGGACACCCTCCATCGCGACGGGGTGCACCGTCTGCGCCACGATGGGCCGATGCCCACCCCGACGCTGACCGACGCCGAGATCGCCGACGCCCTGCAGAAGCTGCCCGGTTGGGACCGCGACGGCGACTCGATCGTCCGCACCGCCACCCTGCCCGACTTCGAGTCCGCGATCGCGGTGGTGGACCGGGTCGCCGAGGACGCCGAGGCCGCCGACCACCACCCCGACATCGACATCCGCTACGCCACGCTGACCTTCCGGCTGTCGACGCACTCCGAGGGCGGACTGACCGCGAAGGACGTCGACCTCGCCGCGCAGATCTCCGACCGTCTCAGCACCGCCGGCGGCTGAAACCGCCCACGCCGGGGCCAGGCCACGCGCCGCTCCCCCACCGCGATGCCCGCCGGCGCAGCGCCCCGACGCGGCGCCCGACCGCCGAGCCACCGGACGCGGCCGCGCGCGGCTCAGAACCGCCGGTTGGCCAACACCGGGATCTGCTCGCGGACGGTCGCGGCCTCCGCCGGGTCCACGTCGACCACGAGCAGCCCGGGCTCGGCACCGAGCGCGTCGACGACCTCGCCGCGCGGGCCGGCGACCAGGCTGTACCCGATCC
>NZ_JAHLJA010000100.1:0-33877 GCF_020496245.1 Pseudonocardia sp. ICBG601
TTCACCTTCACCCAGACCCTCGGCCAGGTGTGCTCCCGCAGGCGGTGCGCGCCACCGTCCCGCCGATGACGAACATCCAGATCGCGCTGCTGAAGAACACCACGATCGCGTCCGGCTTCTCGGTGTTCCAGGCCGGCGGCATCTACCAGAACCTCTCCGAGCGCGGCTACAACGTGCTCGTCGGGCTGCTGTGGGTGGCGCTGATCTTCGTGATCCTGGTGGCCCCGCTGACCTGGGTCCAGCGCCGCCTCGACGCCCGCTGGGGGGTGGCCCGATGAGCTCGGTCCTCTACGACATCCCGGGCCCGGCGGCCCGCGCCCGCAACCGCACGATCGGCGTCGTCGGGGTCGCGGTGATCCTGGCGGCCCTCGGGTTCGTCCTCTACCGCTTCTGGGCCACCGGCCAGTTCAGCGGCCGGATGTGGGACTGGATCACCTACGAGGCGATCCAGGTCCGCATCCTCGACGGGCTGTGGAACACCGTCCGCGCCTTCCTCGTCGCTGCGGTCCTGTCGCTGGTGTTCGGGGCGGTGTTCGCCGCCGGCCGGCTGTCGGACCACGCCTGGGTCCGGGTCCCGTGCACGGTGGTCGTGGAGTTCTTCCGCGCCGTCCCGCTGCTGGTCCTGATCTTCATCATGTACTACGGGATGTCGCAGGGCGCGGGCATCGAGATCTCCGCGTTCTGGGCCGTCGTGCTCGGCCTGATGCTCTACAACGGCTCGGTGCTCGCCGAGGTGTTCCGTGCCGGGATCAACGCGGTCCCGCGCGGGCAGAGCGAGGCCGCCTACGCCCTGGGGCTGCGCAAGACCCAGGTGATGTCCTCGGTGCTGCTCCCGCAGGCGGTCCGGTCGATGCTGCCGACGATCCTGTCGCAGCTGGTGGTGGTCCTCAAGGACACCGCGCTCGGCTTCCTGATCCTCTACGAGGAGCTGCTGCTCGTGGCCCGCCAGCTCGGCAGCCAGGTGCAGCTCGGATCGCCGATCCTGCAGGTCGCGCTGGTCGTCGCGGTCCTCTACATCGGGCTGTGCCTGATCCTGACCGGCCTGTCGCGGCTGGTGGAGAAGCGGCTGTCGCAGGGGCCGCGCAAGGCCACCCCGCAGGCCGCTCCGACGCCGGCACCCGCCGGCGGCGCCCCGGTCTGAGCCCCGGCAACCCGGGCCCGGGAGGACACCTCGTCCTCCCGGGCCCGTCGCCGTCTACAGGTGCCGCAGGAACGCGTCCGGGTCGGCGAGGAAGCTGCGGGTCAGGGCGACCGGGAGCGCCTCGTCGTAGCCGACGCGGCGGACCGCGCCGTCGTCGTCGAGTTGCAGGATCGTCGCGCCCGGCAGCGCGAGCAGGACCGGCGAGTGGGTGGCGACGACGAACTGGCTGCCCCGCGCGATCAGGTCCACCATCCGGGCCAGCACCGCCAGGGCCCCGGTGACCGACAGCGCGGCCTCCGGCTCGTCGAGCAGGTAGAGCCCGCGCGGGGTGAACCGGTGGGTCATCAGCGCGACGAACGACTCACCGTGGCTGCGCTCGTGCGGCGAGCCCCCGAACGCCGGGGCCAGCCGCGGGCCGAGACCCTCCCGGTCGAGGTGCTCGAGCTCGGTCGCCACGTTGTAGTACGACTCGGCACGCAGGAAGAAGCTGCTCCGTTCCCGGCCGGGCCGGCGCGCCAGCCGCAGGTGCGACCCCAGGTCGGACTCGCTCGCCCGCGTCGCGAACCGGAACGACCGCGAGCCGCCCTCGGCGTTCAGCCCCAGCGCGACCGCCAGTGCCTCGACGAACGTGGACTTGCCGGAACCGTTCTCCCCCACCAGGAACGTGACGCCCGGGTAGAGGGCGAGCCCGCCGTGCGCCCGCAGCCACCGCACCACCCCCAGGTCGAACGGGTAGCCGTCGGTGGGCGCGTCCGGGTCCAGGGTGACGCGGGCGACGAAGTGCCCGGGACTCACAGGTTCTCGACGGTGACCGGCTCGATGCCCTCCTCCGGCGGCAGCGCGAACCCGAACACCCGGGAGTAGAACGCCAGCTCGGCGTCGAGCGCCCGGCGGATGTTCGCCGCCTGCCGGAAGCCGTGCTGCTCACCGGCGAACAACAGATAGGCGACCGGCACCCCACGCTCGCGCAGCGCGTCGACGATCATCTCCGACTGGTTCGGCGGGACGATCGCGTCCTCGTCGCCCTGCAGCACGATCAGCGGGGTCGAGAACCGCTCGACGTGGGTGAGCGGGGACCGCTCGATGTAGACCGCCTCCGCCTCGGGCCACGGCCCGACCAGCCCGTCGAGGTAGCGGGACTCGAACTTGTGGGTGTCCCGGGCGAGCGCGGCCAGGTCGGCGACGCCGAAGTGGTCGGCCCCCGCGGAGAACGGGGTGTCGTCCCGGGCGAGCGCGGCCAGGGTGGTGAACCCGCCCGCCGAGCCGCCGCGGATCGCCATCCGGGCCGGGTCGACGCGTCCGGCGTCGGCCAGCGTGCGGGCCGCGGCCAGGCAGTCGGCGACGTCGACGATCCCCCACGCGCCCTTCAGCTGCTCGCGGTAGGCGCGCCCGTAGCCGGTGGAGCCGCCGTAGTCGACGTCGACGACCCCGAACCCGCGGCTGGTCCAGTACTGCACGGCGACCGAGAGGACCGGCGTCGCCGAGCCGGTCGGGCCGCCGTGGATGACCACCAGCAGCGGCGGCAGCTCGCCCTCGGGGGCCTCGTGGGCGCCCAGCGGCGGGTAGAACAGCGCGTAGCCGGTGCGCGGGCCGCCCGCGGCGTCGGTGGACAGGAACGTGATCGGCTCGGGCACCGACACCGTCTCCGGGTGCAGGCCCAGGTCGCGCGGTGCGCGCAGGGTCTGCACCCCGGCCGCGCCGGGCTCCCCGGCTCCCTCCGGGGCGGGCACCACGCGGTGCACGCCCGGCTCGGCGGTGGGCGACCCGGCGACGCAGACGACGGCGTAGGGCCCGTCGGCGCGCACCGAGCCGATCGCGGTGAACGGGGTGTCGAGCTCGATGATCCGGCCGTCGACCTCCCGCACGACCAGGGCGTCGAAGCCCCGCGAGGAGCGGGCGAACACGACGCGTCCGTCCTCCAGGACGGCGTAGCGCGACCCGCCCAGCGCCCAGCCGGGCACACCGATCTCGGCATCGATGCGCACGAGCGCCTCGATGTCCTGGCCGGGCGGCCACCGGTAGAGGTTCCACCAGCCGGTGCGGTCGCTGAGGAAGGTCAGCGACCCGTCGGGCTGCCACTGCGGCTCGGTGACCGACTCCCCCGGCCCACCCCGACGACGGTGTCCACCCCGGACGCCAGGTCGCGCACGGTGAGCTCGACGTCGTCCCACGGCATCGACGGGTGGTTCCAGGACAGCCAGGCCAGGGTGCCGCCGTCCGGCGAGATCCGCGGTGCTGCGACGAAGTCCGGGCCGCTGACCAGCACCTCCGGCTCCGACGGGACGCGGGCGTCGAGCCGCACGATCTCGTTGACGACCTCGGCCGCCGGGGTGTGCTCGGCGTGTGGTGCTCGCGGACCGCGACCATCCAGGTGCCGTCGGGGGCGACGTCGCCGTCGGCGTAACGGTCACCGCGGGCACCGCGGGCTCCGGGTGAGCGCGACCGGCTCGCCGCCGCGGTCGAGCCGGTACAGGCGCTGGTCGGCCCACTCGACGTAGAAGACGGTGCCGGGGCTGCCGGGGTGCAGCCACCACGCGCCGCCGCCGTACTCGTGGACGGCCGAGCGCGCGTTCGCCCCCGGCCGGCAGCAGGTCGGTGCGGGTGCCGTCGTCGGTGCGGCGCACCAGCTGGGTCCGCCCGCCCTCGGTGGCGCGGCCCTCGGCCCACACCACCCCGGTGTTCCTCGGTGCCGGGCGCACCGTCGGGGGCGGACCTCCCCGAGCCGCACCGCGGCCGTCACCACCACTTCGGACGTGGACCGTGTCGGCCACGACCCGTACCCGAGATCGTCACGGCGACCACGCTAGTCATCACCGTGCCGCCGTGCCCGTAGGTTGTCGCCGTGCCGACACTGCGTGCGCTGGAATGCCTGGTGGCCGTGTTCGACCACGGGTCGGTGACCGGGCGGCCCGCGGCCCTGCAACCTGTCCCAGCCCGCCCTGTCCCACCAGCTCGCCCAGCTCGAACGCGAGGTCGGGACCCCGCTGCTGGAGCGGCTGCCGCGCGGGTGCGCCCGACCGTCGCGGGGCGGGCGGTGCACGCCGACGCGGTCGCCGCGCTGGAGGCCGCGGACCGGGTGCTGACCACCGGCGCACGGTCGCGGCCGGCGGCGCCGGGGTGCTGCGGGTGGCGTGCGCGGAGACGATGACAACGCGGGTCTGCTCGCCCCGGTGCTGTGCGGGCTGCCGCCGGTGCCACCGCCCGGACCCGGGTGGAGCTCACCGAGCTGACCAGCGGCCGACGAGATCGCCGCCCGGGTGGCGGACGGCGCGGCCGACGTGGGGGTGTGCCCGCCGCCCGGCCGTGACGGCGTCGACGCCGAGGTGCTCGGCCGCGAGCCGCTCGTCGCGGCGCTCCCCCGCCGCCATCCGCTCGCCGGCGCGCCGGGGCCGATCCCGGTCGTCGCGCTCGGCGAGGGCCCGGTGGTGCACTACGCCCCCGCCAACGGCCTGGCCGGCTGGCTCGACACCCTCGCCGCCACGCACGGCGTCCGCCTCGACGCGGTGACCCGCACCCGGAGCGCGACGACCGCGGCCCGGCTCGCCGACGCCGGGCTGGGCGTTGCGGTGGTGCCGGTGACGGCGCTGCCCGCGGGTGCCCCGGGTGTGGTGCGGGCGCTGGCCCCGGCGCAGGACCGGGAGGTCGTCGCGCTGACCCGGCCGGGCCGGGACCCGGTGGTGGCGGCGTTCGTCGCCGCGCTGCGACGGCGCGGGGTGCCCGTGCCCGCCGCCGTCGCCGCGCAGCTCGCCCCCTGAGCGGCGCCGGTCAGGCCAGCCGGCCACCGCCGTCGACGTGCAGGGTCGTGCCGGTCACGAAGGGTTGGTGAGCAGCGACCGGGCCGCGGCGGACAGCTGGGCCGGGGTGCCGGTGCGCCGCGCCGGGTTGGCCGCGGCCGTGGCGGCGAGGAAGGCGTCCTTGCCGTCGCCGAGCCGGTCCCACTGGCCGGAGTCGACGATGCCGGGCGAGAGCGCGTTGACCCGGACCGGGGCGAGCTCGACGGCGAGCGCCTCGGCGAGGAACGCGACGGCGCCGTTGGTCGTCGCCATCACCGAGCGGCCGGGCGCCGGGCGCCAGGCCGCGACGCCGGAGAACAGCAGGAACGACCCGCGCACGAGTGGGGCGAGGTGCTTGGCGAGCAGCAGCGGGCCGACGACCTTCGCGTCGAACGCGGTGTGGACGGCGTCGCGGTCCAGCTCGCCGACCGGCCCGTTCGCGGGCGCGGCGGCGAGCGACACGACGTGGTCCAGCGGCCCCGAGGTCGCCGCGAAGGCGGCGATGCTCGCCTCGTCGGTCAGGTCGATCCGGGCGGTGGCGGCGCCCACCGCGTCCGCGACCGGGGCGAGCCGCTGCGGGTCGCGCCCGGCGAGGGTGACCGTCGCCCCCTCGGCGACGGCGTCGGCGGCGAGCGCGCGGGCGATGCCCGAGCCGCCGCCGACGATCAGCAGGTCCTGTCCGGCCAGTGTGGTGATGTCCATGTCCGGTACAGCGTCGCCGGACCGACGTGCAGTCCCGTCGCGCGATCGATGCTTCCGAGCTCTGCCATAGACGTCGTCTATGCCTCGGCGCGGCGCAGGACCGCCCTGGCCCGGGCGAGCACCGGCGCGTCGACCATCTCCCCGCCGAACCGGAACACCCCGGGGTGGCGCCGCGCCTCGGCGAGCAGGGCGCGGGCGTGCTCGGCCTCGGCGTCGGTGGGCCGGAACCCGCGGCGCACGACCTCGACCTGCGACGGGTGGATGCAGGCCTTCGCCGCGAATCCCGCGGCCGCCGCGTCGAGGGTGTCGGCGAGCAGGGTGTCGGTGTCCGCGATGTCGGTCAGCACGGTGTCGACCGGGTCGAGGCCCGCGGCACGCGCGGCGTAGAGGATCCGGGTGCGGGCCTCGGTCAGCGCCGGGCCGTAGCCGCCGCCGGTCGCGCGCCCGGTGCGGCCGCCCAGGTCGGCGAGCAGGTCCTCGCTGCCCCACATCAGGCCCGCGCAGTTCGTCGCCCGCGCGATCGACGGCGCCTCCAGCACCCCGTGCGCGGTCTCGCACAGCGCGATCACCGGGTGCGGGGCCAGTGCCTCCACCGCGGCGGCGCTCGTCGCCATCGGCAGCATCAGCGTGAGGTCCGGGTGGGCGGCCAGCGCGGCGACGTCGCCGTCGTGGGCGGGGGTGCCGGGCGCGTTGACCCGCACGACCACCCGGGTGCGGTCCAGCCCCGCCAGGGCGTCGACGACGGCGGCACGGGCGCCGTCCTTGTCGTCCGGGCCGACCGCGTCCTCCAGGTCGAGGACGACGGCGTCGGCCGCGGCGAGTGCCCTGGCGAACCGGTCGGGCCGGTTCCCGGGGCAGAACAGCAGGCCGGGGCCGTGGTCGAGCGGGCGGGCGGCGGTGGCCACGAGCGGGGCCTCCTCGTTCCGGGGACGGACCACGATCATCGACCTGCCGTCGCCGCCGCGCGCAGCAGGCGCACCGCGGCCGGCAGCGCCCGGGTCGCAGGACCGGAGCCAGGCCGACGACCCCGCTCATCCCGGTCCACCAGCGGACCTGCCCGTCGGTGCGGAGCACGCCGACCGCCGGCGTCCGGCATCCGGCGACGGCGGCCGGGAGGTTCGGGTAGATCTCGGCCAGCCGCGGCTCGCGGCAGGAGCGCGCCCGGACCCGGACCCGCACGCAGCCCGGCAGCTCCTGTGCGATCCGCGAGCACGGCGCACAGGCCGCGTCGTGCACCACCACGAGCTCCCGGATCCGTGTGCGCGCCACCGCGTCATCATCGCCTGCCACCGGCCCCCGCCCTCGGGGGCCGTCCTCGGGGGCCGTCCTCAGCGGCCGAGCAGCGCCGCGGCCAGCTCCCCGGGGTGCGAGAGCATCGGGTGGTGCCCGCCCGACACCATCTCGGGCACGACGCCGCGCAGCCGGCGGGCGAGCATCGTCCGGACGAACGCGGCCGGGAACAGCTTGTCCTCGCGGCACAGCAGGTACCGGGTCGGCACGTCCGGCCAGGACTCCCGCGGCCACGGCTGGTTCCACGGCGTCGCGGACTGGTCGCGCTCGTGGCGCAGCGCCTCGTTCGCGACCGCCTCGTCGACGTCGTGGTAGAAGAGCCCGACGACGTCGTCGGGGTCGCGCCCGTCGCGCGCGGCCTGCTCGGCGAGCGCCGCGCCGGAGCCGGTCGCGGCGCCCCACTGCGCCGCGGACTCGCCCGGCTGCGGCACCATCGCCGTCACCAGGACGAGCTCGCGCACCGCGATCCGGTCGCACACCAGCGGCGCGCTGAACCCGCCGAAGGAGTGCGCGACGACCACCAGGTCCTCGGCACCCTCGACCGCGGCCACCACGGCGTCGGCGTAGTCCTCCAGTCCGGCGGCGTCGTCGTCGCAGGGCAGCTCGACCGGCACGGCGCGGTGGCCGCGCCGGGTCAACTCCCGTACCAGCGGGCCCCAGTACCAGGTGTCGGTCCCCGCCCCGGGGACGAGCGCAAAGGTCGTCATACCGGTGTGGACCGTCCGCGCGCGGCGTTCTCATCGCCTACCGTCGACGGCGGAACCGAGGAGGCCCGATGACCGATCCGACCCGCCTGCCCGCCGTCCCCGACCCGGAGCCTGCCGACCCCGCCGTGCCCGACCCGGTCGAGCCGGTCACCGACTACACCGACGACGGCGTCCCCACGTTCTCCTACGTGCGCGATCGCATCGAGGGACGCGCCGCGACCGCGGCGGCCGCCGAGGAGCTCGCAGGCGGCGACGTGCGCGCCGCGGAGGCCCAGGACGCGTTCGCCGAACGCGAGCGCAGGGCGGCCGAGCGGCTCGCCGAGATCCGCCGGTCGATGGAGGGCTGAGCGGCCCGTCGCACCCCCGGCGCGGTCCCCGCACCCCGTGCGGCGGGTGCGATGGCCGTCGCCGGGGTGCGGGGACACGTTCAGCTCCCGGTGCGACGGAAGATCTTGTCCCCCAGCCACACCAGCGGGTCGTACTTGCGGTCCACCGCGCGCTCCTTGAGCGGGATGAGCGCGTTGTCGGTGATCTTGATGTGCTCCGGGCACACCTCGGTGCAGCACTTGGTGATGTTGCAGAACCCCAGCCCGTGCTCCTCCTGGGCCTCGACGGCACGGTTGCCGTGCGCGTCGAGCGGGTGCATGTCCAGCTCGGCCATCCGCATCAGGTAGCGCGGCCCGGCGAACGCCTCCTTGTTCTCCTCGTGGTCGCGGACCACGTGGCAGGTGTTCTGGCACAGGTAGCACTCGATGCACTTGCGGAACTCCTGGCTCCGCTCGACGTCGACCTGCGCCATCCGGTACTCGCCCGGCGCGACCCCCTCGGGCGGGGTGAAGCTGGGGATCTCGCGGGCCTTGGTGTAGTTGAACGACACGTCGGTCACGAGGTCGCGGATCACCGGGAAGCTGCGCAGCGGCGTGACGGTGACGACCTCGCTGTCGTCGAAGGTGTTCATCCGGGTCATGCACATCAGCCGCGGCCGGCCGTTGATCTCCGCGGAGCACGAGCCGCACTTGCCCGCCTTGCAGTTCCAGCGCACGGCCAGGTCGCCGGCCTCGGTGGCCTGCAGCCGGTGGATGACGTCGAGGACGACCTCGCCCTCGTTCACCTCCACCGGGTAGTCGACCAGCTCGCCCTTGGTGTCGTCGCCGCGCCAGACGCGGAAGTGGTGGAGATGGCTGCTCATCGCGGTCCCTCCGCATCGGCCCGGTGACCGCCCAGCTCGTCACCGGTGTAGTACTTCTTCAGCTCGTCCATCTCGAACAGGTCGAACAGGTCGGGCCGCATCGGGATCTGCTCCTGACGGGTCAGCTCGATGCCGTCCTCTCCGACGGCGCGGCAGACCAGCAGCACGTGGCGCCAGTCGGCGTCCATGACCGGGAAGTCGTCGCGGGTGTGCCCACCCCGCGACTCCTGGCGCTCCAGGGCCGCCTTGCCGGTGCACAGCGCGACGAGCAGCATGTTGCGCAGGTCCAGGGCCAGGTGCCAGCCCGGGTTGAAGCGGCGGTGCCCCTCCACCGAGACCGTCCGGGTGCGGGTCGCGATGTCCTCGAGCTTCTTGAGCGCGAGCTCCATCTCGTCGCCCTTGCGGATGATCCGACGAGCTCGTGCATCGTCTTCTGCAGCTCCTGCTGGACGACGAACGGGTTCTCCCCGCCCGCGGTCGCACTGGAGAACGGCAGCATCGCCCGCTCCAGCGCCGCGGTGACGTCGGCCTCCGCGACGGCCGGCCGTCCCCGGTCCGCGTGCTGCGCGGCGTGCAGCCCGGCGCGGCGGCCGAACACCAGAAGGTCCGACAGCGAGTTGCCGCCGAGCCGGTTGGAGCCGTGCATGCCGCCCGCGACCTCGCCGGCGGCGAACAGGCCGGGGACCTTCGACATCGCGGTGTCCGGCTCGACCTCGACCCCGCCCATCACGTAGTGGCAGGTCGGGCCGACCTCCATCGGCTCCTTCGTGATGTCGACGTCGGCCAGCTCCTTGAACTGGTGGTGCATCGACGGCAGCCGCTTGAGGATCTCCTCGGGCTTCAGCCGGGTGGACACGTCGAGGAACACCCCGCCGTGCTCGGTGCCCCGGCCCGCCTTGACCTCGGAGTTGATGGCCCGGGCGACCTCGTCGCGGGGCAGCAGCTCGGGCGGGCGCCGGTTGTTGTCCGGATCGGTGTACCAGCGGTCGCCCTCCTCCTCGGTGGTGGCGTACTGCTCCTTGAACACGTCCGGCACGTAGTCGAACATGAACCGCTTGCCGTCGGTGTTGCGCAGCACGCCGCCGTCGCCGCGGACGGACTCGGTGACCAGCAGGCCCCGCACCGACGGCGGCCACACCATGCCGGTCGGGTGGAACTGCAGGAACTCCATGTTGATCAGCGGCGCGCCGGCGCGCAGGCCCAGCGCGTGGCCGTCGCCGGTGTACTCCCAGGAGTTCGACGTGACCGAGTAGCTCTTCCCGACGCCGCCGGTGGCGAGCACGATCGCCGGGGCGTCGAAGCGCACGAACCGACCGTCGCCGCGGAAGTAGCCGAAGCAGCCCGAGATCGCGCCGTCGGTGGTGAACAGCTCGGTGATCGTGCACTCGTGGAAGACCCGGATCCGGGACTCGGGGTCGCCGGTCTCGGCGAGGTCCTCCTGCTGCAGCGAGACGACCTTCTGCTGCAGGGTGCGGATCAGCTCCAGGCCGGTCCGGTCGCCGACGTGCGCCAGCCGCGGGTAGGTGTGCCCGCCGAAGTTGCGCTGGCTGATCTTCCCGTCCTTCGTGCGGTCGAACAGCGCGCCGTAGGTCTCCAGCTCCCAGACCCGGTCCGGGGCCTCCTTGGCGTGCAGCTCGGCCATCCGCCAGTTGTTGAGGAACTTCCCGCCGCGCATGGTGTCGCGGTAGTGGACCTTCCAGTTGTCGTTCGGGTTGGCGTTGCCCATCGACGCCGCGCAGCCGCCCTCGGCCATCACGGTGTGTGCCTTGCCGAACAGCGACTTGGAGATGATCGCCGTCCGCTTGCCCTGCAGCCGCGCCTCGATCGCCGCCCGCAGGCCGGCACCGCCGGCCCCGATGACGACGACGTCGTAGTCGTGCCGCTCGATCTGCTCGTCCATCTCGGTGCTCACCCCACGATCCGCAGGTCGCTGATCCAGCCGGCGGAGACGGCCATGACGTAGAAGTCGGTGACGGCGAGGCTCACCAGCGTCGCCCAGGCGAACTGGTTGTGCCGGGTGTTCAGCTTCGAGACCTGGGTCCAGAGCGCGTAGCGGACCGGGTGCTTCGAGAAGTGGTTGAGCCGCCCGCCGACGGCGCTGCGGCACGAGTGGCACGACAGCGTGTAGCCGAACAGCAGCACCACGTTCACGACCAGGATGATGTTGCCCAGCCCCAGGCCGAACCCGCCGCCGGGCTTGGCGAAGGCCAGCACCGCGTCGTAGGTGTTGATCAGCGTGATGATCCCGGCGATGTAGAAGAAGTAGCGGTGCGCGTTCTGCAGGATCAGCGGGAAACGCGTCTCACCGGTGTAGCGCCGGTGCGGCTCGGCGACCGCGCAGGCCGGCGGGGAGAGCCAGAACGCCCGGTAGTAGGCCTTGCGGTAGTAGTAGCAGGTCAGCCGGAACAGCAGCAGGAACGGCAGGGAGACCGCCGCGTAGGGCAGCCACCAGACGTCGGGCAGGAAGCGGCCGAAGTGCGCTGCCTCCTCGACGCAGCCGGTCGAGACGCACGGCGAGTGGAACGGCGTCAGATAGCCGTACTCGGGGACGAAGTAGTGGTCCTGCATGAACGCCCGCACCGTCGCGTACGCGACCCAGGCGACGAACGCCACGAAGGTGGCCAGCGGGGGAAGCCACCATCGGTCCGTGCGCAGCGTGCGCGCGGCGATGGTGGCCCGGCCGGTGGACGCGTCAGTGGTGGATGACACGTACGGGAGCTCCTGTCGTCTCGACGACGCCGAAGAGACCTGACACGACGTCGTGCCCTCGTGAACACCCGCCGCACACACGGTGCGGTGGTCGCCAGAGAGTACGACGCAGATCACATGTGATCTACGTCGGGATCGCGATTGGCCGCTCCATCGAGACGTGGCTCACACGTCACACGACGCACGACGGCCCGGGCACCCCGCGGAGGGAGTGGCCCGGGCCGTCGCGACGGTGCGTCCTACTTCTTGCGGCCGCCCACCGTGGCCGCGAGGTAGTCGCGGTTCAGCTGGGAGATCACGTCGAGCGGGATCTCCTTCGGGCAGGCGGTGGCGCAGGCGCCGGTGTTGGTGCAGCCACCGAACCCGGCGGCCTCGTGCTCCTCCACCATGCTGACGACGCGCTCGTAGCGCTCCGGCTGACCCTGCGGCAGCTCACCCAGGTGGGTCAGCTTCGCGCCCAGGAACAGCGACGCGGACCCGTTCGGGCAGGCCGCGACGCAGGCACCGCAGCCGATGCAGTTCGCCGCGGCGAACGAGCGGTCCGCGGCGGACTTCGGCACGGCGTTGGAGTTGGCCTCCGGCGCCGACCCGGTGTTCACCGAGACGTAGCCGCCGGCCTGGATCATCTTGTCGAACGCGGCGCGGTCGACGACGAGGTCCTTGATGACCGGGAACGAGCCCGAGCGGAACGGCTCGATGACGATCGTGTCGCCGTCGGAGTAGTGCCGCATGTGCAGCTGGCAGGTGGTGGTCGCCCGCTGCGGGCCGTGGGGACGGCCGTCGATGACCATGCTGCACGAGCCGCAGATGCCCTCGCGGCAGTCGTGGTCGAACGCGACCGGCTCGTCGCCGGACAGGATCAGCTTCTCGTTGAGCACGTCGAGCATCTCGAGGAACGACATGTCCTCGTCGGCGTCGACTGTGTAGGTGACCAGGCGCCCCTTGTCGACCGCGTCGCGCTGGCGCCAGACCTTCAGGTTGAGCTTCATGTCCGTCGGTCCTCTTACTTGTAGCTGCGCTGGGTCGGGTGCACGTACTCGAACGTGAGCTCCTCCTTGTGCAGGACCGGAGCCTGCCCGCGGCCGGTGTACTCCCAGGCCGAGGTGAAGGAGAAGTTCTCGTCGTCGCGCTGCGCCTCGCCGTCCTCGGTCTGGCTCTCCGCGCGGAAGTGACCGCCGCACGACTCGCGACGCACGAGCGCGTCGAGACACATGAGCTCACCGAGCTCGAGGAAGTCGGCCACCCGGCCGGCCTTCTCCAGGCTCTGGTTCAGCTCCGCGCCGGTACCCGGCACCTTGACGTTGCTCCAGAACTCGCGACGGAGCTCGGGATGCGGTCCAGCGCCTTGCGCAGACCGTCCTCGGTGCGCTCCATGCCGCAGTAGTCCCACATGATCTGGCCCAGCTCGCGGTGGAACGAGTCCACCGTGCGGGTGCCGTTGATCGACAGGAACTGGTCGATCCGGTCGGTGACCGACTGCACGGCCTCGACGACCTCGGGCGCGTCGTCGGGGACGGCGTCGAGCTCGTTCTTGGCCAGGTAGTCGCCGATCGTGACCGGGAGGACGAAGTAGCCGTCGGCCAGACCCTGCATCAGCGCGGACGCACCGAGGCGGTTCGCGCCGTGGTCGGAGAAGTTCGCCTCGCCGGCCACGTAGAGGCCCGGGATGGTCGACTGCAGGTCGTAGTCGACCCAGAGGCCACCCATCGTGTAGTGCACGGCGGGGAAGATCCGCATCGGGACCTCGTAGGGGTCTCCCCGTGATCCGCTCGTACATCTCGAACAGGTTGCCGTACTTGTTCTCGACGGCCTTGCGGCCCAGCCGCTGGATCGCGTCGTCGAAGTCCAGGTAGACACCCAGACCCGACGGACCGACACCGCGCTTCTCGTCGCAGACCTCCTTGGCGGCCCGGGACGCGATGTCACGGGGCACCAGGTTGCCGAACGCCGGGTACTTGCGCTCGAGGAAGTAGTCACGCTCCTCGTCGTGCGGGATCTCGTTCGGCCCGCGGTCGTCGCCGAGCCTCTTCGGGACCCAGACGCGGCCGTCGTTGCGCAGCGACTCCGACATCAGGGTCAGCTTCGACTGGTGGTCGCCGGAGACCGGGATGCAGGTCGGGTGGATCTGGGTGAAGCAGGGGTTCGCGAACAGCGCGCCCTTGCGGTGCGCCCGCCAGGAGGCCGTGACGTTGCAGCCCTTGGCGTTGGTCGACAGGTAGAAGACGTTGCCGTAGCCGCCGGAGGCGAGCACGACCGCGTCGGCGGTGTGCACCTCGATCTCGCCGGAGACCATGTCGCGCGCGACGATGCCGCGGGCGCGTCCCTCGACGACGATCAGCTCCAGCATCTCGTGCCGGGCGTACATCTCGACGGTGCCGGCCTTCACCTGGCGCTCCAGCGCCTGGTAGGCGCCGATGAGCAGCTGCTGGCCGGTCTGACCGCGGGCGTAGAAGGTGCGGGAGACCTGCACACCGCCGAACGAGCGGTTGTCGAGCAGACCCGCGTAGTCGCGGGCGAACGGGACGCCCTGCGCGACGCACTGGTCGATGATCTGCCGCGAGATCTCGGCGAGCCGGTGGACGTTGGACTCCCGCGCGCGGAAGTCGCCGCCCTTCACCGTGTCGTAGAACAGCCGGTAGACGCTGTCGCCGTCGTTGCGGTAGTTCTTCGCCGCGTTGATGCCGCCCTGCGCGGCGATCGAGTGCGCACGCCGCGGGCTGTCCTGGTAGCAGAACGTCTTGACGTGGTAGCCGGCCTCGCCGAGCGTCGCGCTCGCGGAGCCGCCGGCCAGGCCGGAGCCCACGACGATGATCTTCTTCGAGCGCTTGTTCGCCGGGTTGACCAGCTTGACGCCGAACCGGCGGCGCTCCCAGCGGGTCTCGATGGCACCCGAGGGGACCGCCTTGTCGACGACCGGCTCACCGGTCGTGTAGTCGGCGTAGGAGATGTGGTGGGACGAGGCGTCAGTCATGGGTCAGACCACTCCGAACGTGACGGCGAGGGGCACCGAGATGAAGCCGAGGGTCAGCACGGCGGCGAAGACCGTCGACACCACCTTGATGGTGCGCTCACACGCCTGTTCGACGACCACCCGAGCGTCTGGATGCCCAGAAGATGCCGTGCTGGACGTGGAAGCCCAGCGCGACGACGGCGAGGACGTAGAACAGGGTGACGTACCAGCGGGCGGGGGTGAAGTCGGCCGCGAGGTTGTCCGCCACCGCGAGGTGCACGCCGTTCGGGTTCAGCGTGCCCGCGGTGAGGTCGAGCAGGTGGTAGACGACGAACAGCACGATGATCACGCCGCCCCCGCGCATGGTGCCGGGCGCATGGTGCGCGTAGCTGCCCTTGACCTGGTAGGAGCCACCCGCGTACTTGATCGGGCGGGCCTTGCGCGCGCGCAGGGCGAGCACCGTCGCCGACCAGATGTGGGCGACCACAGCGACGACGAGCACCACACGGACGATCCAGAGCATGCCCGAGTAGGGCAGCGCCGGCTCCAGGATGGTGCGCAGCCAGGCCGCGTAGTGATCGATCGCCTCGGGGCCGAAGAAGATCTTCAGGTTCCCGATCATGTGCAACGTGACGTAGCCGAGCAGCACGACGCCGCTCACCGCCATCACGAACTTCAGCAGCGCACTGGGCGTGCGCGGACGCCGGGGTGCGGCGGGCTTGGCTCCGCCGCCGGCCCGGGACTTCTCGGACATCGTGACCACGTCGTCCAGTGGACATACCAACGGGTAAGGCAGTCCAATGCATGAAACGGTCTCCGGTCATAGCCGTAGGCTATGCGTGTGACACTTCAGCAGCTCATGTACTTCGTCGCCGTGGCAAACGTGCGCAGCTTCACTCGGGCGGCCGACCAGGTCGGGGTCGCCCAGCCGACCCTGAGCCGCGCGCTGCGGGCGCTGGAGGACGAGCTGGGCTCCCCGCTGATCAACCGCGGGTCGGTCGTCACGCTGACCCCGGCCGGTGAGGCGGTGCTGCCACTGGCACGGAGGATGCTCGCCGACTCCGACATGGTCCGCACGACGGTGGCCGAGATGGTCGGCCTGCGCAGCGGCCGGGTCCGGGTCGGCGCGACGCCGTCGCTGTGCATCGGCGTGCTGTCCGACGTGCTGCGGGTCTTCCACGCCCGGCACCCCGAGATCGCCGTCGAGCTGGCCGAGGACGGCTCGCAGCCGTTGGAGGCGGCACTGGTCCAGGGCGCGCTGGACGTCGCCCTGGTCATCGTGCCCCCCGACGGGGTGGACCCGACGCTGCACACCGCTCCCCTGCTCCGCGAACGGCTCTCGGTCGCCTCCCCACGGGCACGCAGGCCGCTGACCCCGCGCGGGTCGATGACCGTCTCCGAGCTCGCCCGCCACGACCTGGTGATGGTGCGCCAGGGCTACGACCTGCGGGAGGTGACCCTGCGGGCCTACGCGGTCGCCGGGGTCACGCCGCGGATCGCCGTCGAGGGCGGCCAGATGGACGCCGTGCTGCGCATGGTCGAGGCCGGCACCGGGGTGGCGGTGGTGCCGGACCTGACGTTCATCGGGCGGCCGCGGCTGCGGCGCACGGTGCTCAACCCGGCCATCCACCGCACGGTGGCGCTGGCGCGGCGCGCCGACATCGCCCCCACACCGGCCGTCATCGCCTTCGCGGACACGCTGCTGGAGCACATGTCCGACACCTCGGCGTCGCTGCGGGAGGGCACGACCGACGTCCAGGTGCTGCACCGGCACCGGACCGGCCGGGAGCTGCTCGGCTGAGGACCGGGGTCAGTCGGGAACCGGGAACAGCGGGGCGCGGCCGTCGGGGGTCGCCGGCGGCGGGTGCGGGTCGAGCACCCGCAGGTGCTCGCAGGTGCCGGTGAGGTGACCTGCAGGACCCGGCGGACCTGGCGGGCCGCGCCGCAGTACAGCTCCAGGACCACCCCGGCCGCGACGGCGGCGTGCTGGCAGTCGAGCAGCACCGAGATCCCGGCCGAGGCGAACACGCCCACCCCGGACAGGTCCAGCACGATCCGTGGGGCCGCGGCGAGCCAGTCGCCCACCTGCTCGGCCAGGAACGGCGCGGTCGCGAGGTCGACGTCGCCGACGGCGTGCAGCACCACCGGACCCGACGGGTGCGGCACCGCCTCCAGGGTCAGACCACCCTCCGCGGTCGCGGCGGACAGGCCGGGCACTCCCCCCGGCCCTCCGTCGGATCGGTCATCACCGGCCGCCTCCCGCGGGGCGCCGCGCCACCGCCGCAGTCAGGGTGCCAGTGCGGTGCCGGTACCGCACGCCGATCGCCCGGTGACGGCCCCGCCCGGCGTCGACGCGCGGGAGGGCGCCGGTCTTCCTAGGCTCGGCGGGTGGCCCATCACGATCTCGCAGTCGTCGGCACCGGATCCGGGAACACGATCGTCGACGACCGGTTCGACGGTCTCGACGTCGCCCACGTCGAGGCGACCCGGTTCGGCGGGACCTGCCTCAACGTGGGCTGCATCCCGACCAAGATGCTCGCCTACACCGCCGAGGTCGCCGAGACGGTCCGCGCGGCGTCGACCTACGGGGTGGACGCCCGGATCGACCGGATCCGCTGGAGCGACATCCGGGACCGGGTGTTCTCCCGACTCGACCCGATCGGCGACGAGGGCCGCGACCACCGCCGCGACCACGGCACCGTCTACGACGGCACGGCCCGCTTCACCGGGCCACGCGCGATGACGGTGGACCTGGCCGACGGCGGCACCGCCGAGTTCACCGCGGACCGGATCGTGCTCGCCGTCGGCGGGCGACCGGTGGTCCCGCCGCCGGTCGCCGACTCGGGCGTCCCGTTCGACACCTCCGACACGATCATGCGGATCGACGAGCTGCCCGGGCACCTGGCGATCATCGGCGGTGGCTACATCGCAGCGGAGTTCGCGCACGTGTTCGGCGGGCTCGGCTGCGAGGTCACGCTCGTCGAGAGCGCCGACACCCTGCTCGGCGGGATGGACGAGACCGTCGTGGCGCGGTTCACCGACGCCGCCCGCGAGCGCTTCACCGTCCACACCGGACGGACGGTGGAGAGGGTCACCGGCGGTGCGGGCGACGTACGGCTGCACCTCGACGACGGCACCGAGGTGCGGGCCGACCGGCTGCTCGTCGCGGCCGGGCGCCGCCCCAACTCCGACCGGCTCGACCTGGACCGGGCCGGGATCGACACCGACGACGCCGGCCGCGTCGTCGTCGACGCCCACGGCCGCACCACCGCCGACGGGGTGTGGGCGCTGGGCGACATCTCGTCCCCGCACCCGCTCAAGCACGTCGCGAACCACGAGGCCGAGGTCGTCGGGCACAACCTCGCCCACCCCGACGACCTGCGCGAGGCCGACCACGGGTTCGTCCCGGCCGCGGTGTTCACCACTCCGCAGATCGGCGCCGTCGGCCGCACCGAGCAGCAGCGCCGCGAGGAGGGCCTGGAGTTCCGCGTCGGGTTCCACGAGTACGCCGACGTCGCCTTCGGCTGGGCGATGGAGGAGCAGCGCGGGTTCTGCAAGGTCCTCGTCGCCCCGGACGGCACGCTGCTCGGGGCGCACCTGCTCGGCCGCAGGCGTCGACGCTGGTCCAGCAGCTGGTGCAGGCGATGGCGCTGGGCGTGACCGCGCAGCGCCTCGCCGACGTACAGTACTGGATCCACCCCGCGCTGAGCGAGGTGCTGGAGAACGCGCTGCGCGACGCCGCCGACCCGGACTAGGCGCGCCGCTCGGTCAGCTCGGTGGCCACCGCCAGGCCGATCACCACGGCGAGCACGACCAGCCCGATCGCGATCGCGGGCAGGGCGTGTCCGGCGACCAGCGCGACCACCGCGGCCACCACCAGGATCGCGGCGGCCACGTAGCGCGACCGCCCGACCGTCCCGGTGCGGCCCTGCAGGTAGAGCTTGTTGCCCGCGAGGTAGAGCAGCGGACCGCCGACCGAGGTCAGCACCAGCGCCGGAGTGTTCTCCGGGTGCGTGAGGTGCAGGTCGATCGCCACCGCGAACAGCACCGCCCCGGCCACCATCAGGCCGTGCGCGTAGGCGAACGCGGCCCGCGCCGCACGGGTCGACCCGTCGCCGGAGCTCGCCCGGGTGCCGTGCCCGGCGAGCGCGAAGTAGGACCACCACAGCGCGACCAGACCGGCGAAGCCGAGCAGGGTGATCACCACCGCGTAGGGGGTCACGTCCTCCATCTCCGACAGCGTGAAACCCATGATCAGGATCGACTCGCCGAGCGCGATGATGAACACCAGCCGGTTGCGCTCGGCGAGGTGCTCCACGTCGGTCGGCCACTCCTCCATCGGGGTGCGCCCGAGCCCCGGCACCCGGAACTCGAACCGCGGCCCGGCCATGTCGACGGCGACGGCCAGCACCCAGACGACCAGCCGCGCCACCGGCGGGAGGAACGCGCCGACGACGACGAGCACGGACGCGGCCGTGCTCCACACCAGCAGGTTGCGGTAGTTACGGGCCATGACGTGCCCGCGCATGGTCACGACGAGGAACAGCGGGCGCCCGATCTGGGCGGCGGCGAAGCACAGTGCGAACAGCAGCCCGGACTCACCGAACGCGCCCGGCAGGGCCAGCGCCATCCCCAGCGCCGCCAGCATCAGCCCGGCGTTGAGCATCCGGACCGACGGGCGTCCCGGGTCCAGGTAGTTCATCGCCCAGGCCGAGTAGTTCCACAGCCACCAGACCGCGGCGAACAGCACCGCCGTCTCCAGCGCCCCGATCGGGGTCAGGTGGTAGAGCAGGGTGTGCGAGACCTGGACGATCGCGAACACGTAGACGAGGTCGAAGAACAGCTCGATCGGAGCGACCTCGGAGTCGCCCTCCCGTCGCAGCACCCGCGGCCGGATGTCCGGTGGTGTGGTCATCGGTGGGCTCCTTTCCCGTGTCGGCGCTGCCGAAGGGTAGTGCGGCGCGCAACGATGGGCGGTGTGAACCTCGGTCTGCGCGAGATGCGCCCCCGCGATCCGGACGAGCCCCACCGGGTGGCCAGCCCGCTGGAGCTGTTCTTCGACCTGGTGTTCGTGGTGGCGGTGTCGCTGTCGTCGGCGGCGTTGCACCACGAGGAGTCCGGCGGGCACGTCGGCGCCGGGGTCGGGTCCTACCTGATGGTGTTCTTCGGCATCTGGTGGGCCTGGATGAACTTCACCTGGTTCGCCTCGGCCTTCGACGTCGACGACTGGCTCTACCGCGCCACCACCCTGGTCCAGATGGCGGGCGCGCTGGTCATGGCCGCGGGGACGCCCTCGGCGATGGCCGGTGAGGGCTACGGCGTACTCGTCGCCGGGTACGTGGTGATGCGGCTGGCGATGGTCACGCAGTGGCTGCGGGCGGCGCGATCGCACCCCGCGCTGCGGACCACCGCGCTCCGCTACGCGGGCGGCATCGCCGTCGTCCAGCTGCTGTGGATCGCCGGGTGCTCGTCGCCCCGCACCCGGTGTGGTTCGTCGTGCTGGCACTGGCCGAGCTGGCGGTCCCGGTGGTCGCCGAGCGTGCGCGGTCGACGCCGTGGCACCCGCACCACATCGCCGAGCGCTACAGCCTGTTCACCCTGATCCTGCTGGGTGAGTCGATCCTGGCGTCGACGACGGCCGTGGTCGACGCGCTGTCCTCCGCCGAGCACCTCGGCCCGCTGCTGGTGCTCTCGGCGTGCGGACTCGTGCTGGCGGCGGGCATGTGGTGGGTCTACTTCGCCCACAGCCAGCACGAGCACCTGCGGGCCATGCCGCGGGCGCTGGTGCACGGCTACGGCCACTACCTCGTCTTCGCCGCGGCCGGCGCCTTCTCGGCGGGCATCGAGGTGGCCGTCGACGTCGACACCACCGGGACCGGGCTGTCCGCCGCCGCGGCCGGGGCGACGCTGACCGTGCCGGTCGCGCTGTTCGTCCTCGGGGTGTGGGCGCTGGCGCTGCGCCCCGTGCTCGCCGCCGGCCGCAGCGCCGCCGTCGTCGTGCTGGCGGTGCTGCTGGGGCTGTCGGCGTTCGCGCCGTTCACCCCGTCGTGGCCGCGGTGGTGATGGTGGCGGTGGTCGTGACCGTCGAGACTGCCCCCGCCCGGAACACCGTCGCCGCATGACGGGTTCGGAGACGACAGGGGCCGGCACCTGCGGGAGCCGGTGAACCTGCGCCGCGTGGTGCGGCGCCGCGCGTCCTGAGAGCGTGTTTTGGAAATTCTAGTGGGTTGAGGGTGTCGTGTGTTTCTGCTGGCGGGTGGCGGGGTATCCACGGGCGATGCGGCGGGTGATGGTGTTGATCGCGGCCCAGCGGATCATGGCTTCGGATGTGGTGGGGTGGCGTTCGTAGTCTCGGGCCAGGCGTCGGTGTGCGGTGAGCCAGGCCAGGGTCCGTTCGACCACCCACCTTCGTGGGAGGACGGTGAATCCGCGCTGCTCGGGTGGCTTGCGGATGATCTCGATCGTTGTCTGCAGGATCGTGGCGGCCCAGTCGAGCAGTCGCCCGGCGAAGCCGGCGTCGGCGTAGACGAACCGCACCCTGGTGCGCAGGTAGAGGTTGAGCAGGATCGGCTTGGCGCCGTCGCGGTCCTGTACCGAGGCCGAGCACACCATCGTGGTCAGCAGCAGACCGAGGGTGTCGGTCACGATGAACCGTTTCCGTCCGCCTGTCTTCTTCCCGGCGTCGTAGCCGCGGGAGTCCTGGCCGACGGTGTCGGCGCCCTTGACCGACTGGGAATCGATGATCCCCGCACTCGGCTCCGGATCACGGCCCTCGGCGATACGTAACTGCCCCCGCACGACCGGGAGGATCTTCTCGGTGACCTTCTGCTGTTCCCACTGGTTGAAGTACCAGTAGACGGTCTGCCAGGGCGGGAAGTCCACCGGCAACGCCCGCCAGGCACACCCGGTCCGCACGACATACAAGATCGCGTCCAGCACGTCCCGACGAGCATGAGCAACAGGCCGCCCCCGCCGCGCGAGCGGCGGTAACAACGGCTCGATCACCACCCACTGGGCATCACTGGTGTCCGAGGGGTACCGGCGCGGTCGTTCCTGCATGCCGACCACGATGGAGCACCCCAGCCGTGTCGACCATCCCGACACACCCACCATTTCCAAACACGCTCTGAGAGGCTGAGTACATGTCCGGCGACACCGACCACGACACCGACCACGACACCGTGGTCACCCACGACACGGGCCACCACGGCTACGAGATCCTGATCGACGGCACCGTGGTCGGCAGGGCCGAGTACGTCGACGACCACGGGCAGCGGATCTTCCACCACACCGAGGTCGATCCGGAGCTGTCCGGGCGCGGGCTCGCGAGCACCCTGGTCCGCTTCGCGCTGGACGACACCCGCACCGCCGGGAAGCGCATCGTGCCGGTCTGCCCGTACGTGCGGCGCTGGGTGTCGACCCATCAGGGCTATGCCGACATCCTCGACCCGGTGACGCCCGACGCCGTCGCCGCCGTCCGGAGGAGCGCGCGGTGAGCAACGTCGAGACCGCGCCGGAGGAGGTCGTCTGCGGGGGCGACGCCGCCGACGGGGAGCTGGTGACCCCGCGCGACGTGCCGCTGGGCGGGCCGCGCGCGATGACGGTGCGCCGGACGCTGCCGCGGCGCACCCGGTCGCTGATCGGGGCCTGGTGCTTCCTGGACCACTACGGCCCGGACCGGGTCGCCGACACCGGTGGGATGGCCGTGCCGGGGCATCCGCACACCGGGCTCGCGACGGTGTCGTGGCTGTTCACCGGCCGGGTCGAACACCGCGACACCACCGGAGCGCACGCGATCGTGCGCCCGGGTGAGCTGAACCTGATGACCGCGGGATCCGGCATCGCGCACTCGGAGTTCTCCACCCCCGACACCGAGGTGCTGCACGGGGTGCAGCTGTGGCTGGCGCTGCCCGCCGCCCACCGGGAGACCACCCCCCCGCTTCGAGCACTACGCACCGCCCCGGGTGCATGCCGGGGACGCCGCGCCGCGGGTGTTCCTCGGATCGCTGGCCGGGTCGTCGTCGCCGGTCCCGACGTTCACCCCGCTGCTCGGCGCCGAGGTGGTGCTGCCCGCCGGCGCGTCGGTGACGCTGGACGTCGACGCCGGGTTCGAGCACGGTGTGCTGGTCGACACCGGCTCGGCGCGGGTGAGCGGCACCGCGGCCGCGGCCGCCGAGCTCGTGTACCTCCCGCCGGGCCGGACGGCCCTGGATCTGCACGCCGGCGACGACGGCGCCCGCCTGGTGCTGCTCGGCGGGGAGCCGCTGGGCGAGCAGATCGTGATGTGGTGGAACTTCGTCGGTTCCACCCACGACGAGGTCGTGGCCTTCCGGGAGCAGTGGCAGGACGAGCGTGCCGCCGGGGGGCGGGACGGTGGCCGCTTCGGGATGTTCCCGGACGCCTGGGACTCGACGTTGCCGGCGCCGGAGCTGCCGAACGCGCGGTTGACTCCTCGCGGGTAGGCGGGGCACGACTCTGCTGCCCTGTCCTCGCAGGTCAGAGATTCGCGATTGCGAACGGAAACTAGCGATCGAACACACGTTCGACTGGGATCGGCGATGTGACCGCGCCCCAGGAGCCACCCGACCACGCCACCGGCGTGGGCTCCGGTGGGTCCCCGGCCGGTGACCTCGATCTGCTCCGCTTCCTCGTCGATCACACTCACGCCGCCGACACCTCTGCAGTGTCCGAGGCGGAACTGATCGACCAGATCCAGCAGATCGAGATGCTCCAGGCCTCCCTCGCCGCGTTGCAGGCGAGTCGGATCCGGGCGTTCGCCCAGACGCACATCCAGAACCGGCTCACCGATGACGGGACCGACGGGAGCGACCGCGCCGCCCGGACCGACGTCGAGCGGCTCCACCACCGCAGCGTCGTCGCCCAGATCCAGCTCGCCTGCCGGGTCTCGACCGCCGAAGCCCGCACCCGCCTCGCCAACGCCCGCGACCTGCACACCGGACTCGACCACGTCCGCGGCCTGCACACCGCCGGTGAGCTCAGCGCCGCGAAGGTCACCGCGATCGCCGTCGAGTGCCGCGACCTCGACCCACGCCAGCGCAGGCAGGTCGACACCCGCCTCGCTGCGCACGATCTCACCCGGCTCGGCATCGGCCGGCTCCGCGCGATGACCCGCCGGCTGGTCGCCGAGATCGCGCCCGAACGCTTCCGGGCACGTGTCCGCGCCGCCGCGGCCGAACGTCGGGTCACCCTGCGACCCGCACCGGACGCGATGAGCTACCTCACCGCCTACATCCCCGTCGCACAGGGCGCCGCCTGCCTCGCCGCGCTCCAGAAGGCCTTCGTGCAGGTCCAGGTGGATCCGGCACCGTTGACCCGCAGCCGCGGACAGGTACTCGCCGACACATTGGTCGAACGCCTCACCGGACAAGCCACCGCCACCGCGGTCAACCTGCAAGTCCAGGTCACCGTCCCCGTCCAGGCCCTGCTCGACCCCACCTCCCCACTCCCCGCGGAGATCCCCGGACTCGGACCCGTCCCGGCCGACCTGCTCGCCACCAGCGAGGGCACCGCATCCCTACGGCGGCTGCTCACCGACCAGGGTCTTGTCATCGGCGGCGACTCACGCCAACGCACCTTCACCGGACTGCTCGCCACCCTCGTGAAAGCCCGCGCCGGGAACCGGTGCACCGAGCCCTACTGCGACGCACCCGCCCGCCACATCGACCACATCCACCGCCACACCGACGGCGGACACACCGAACTGGAGAACGGCCGCGGGGTCTGCGAGTTCCACAACCACATCCGCGAACAACCCGGATGGCACATCGCCCGCGCACCCGACGGGACCGTCCTCACGACCACACCCACCGGACACACCTACCGCGGACCGGACTGACCGGAGGATGCGTCTCCGCCCGGCGGGCACGAGATCCCGGCGGTGGACGACGGCACCGCGCCCGGCTCAGCCCAGGTCGGCGCGTACCACCGGCACGACCCGGCGCAGCTGCTCGAGCAGCAGGTCGGCGTCCCGGCCGTCGTGGGCGACGACGAGGTCGACCCGGCTGATCTCGGCTGACATGTCGACCTGCAGCGAGCGGACCTTCCAGCGGCGCGACCGCAGCATGGTGAGGACCTTGTAGAGGCCGTCATCGGCGTCGGTCAGGAGCAGCGAGACGACGTGGCCGTGCTCGGCGGGATCGGTCCCGGTGCGGGCGCGCTCGGCGGTGGGGGCGTTCATCGGATCTCCGGTGTTCGAGGGCGAACGTCAGGATCCGGCCAGGTCCGGCGGGCACCACGTGCCACGCGCCGGCTCCCTGGGTTCAGCCGGCGCGCCGGGTAATGATCCGACCGCGCACGGGTCGAGGGTAACAGCCGTCACCACCCCCGGGCGGAGCCGTGGTGACCGCAACGCGGATGCTGGCGCCGTGCGGTACGTGGCGATCGGGGACAGTTTCACCGAGGGCGTGGGCGACGAGGACGCGGCGGGTGTCCCCCGCGGCTGGGCCGACCGGGTCGCCGCCGGGCTGGCCGGCGCCTCCGGTGAGCCGGTGCACTACGCGAACCTGGCCGTACGGGGCCGGCTGCTGGCCGACGTCGTCGGGCCGCAGCTCGATGCCGCACTGGCGCTGGACCCCGCGCCGACCCTGATCACCCTCAACGGCGGGGGGAACGACATGCTCCGCCCCCGCACCGACGTCGCCGGGCTCGCCGCGCTCACCACCCGCGCCGTCGACCGCTGCGCGGCGGCCGGGGTCCGGCTGGTGCTGCTCAGCGGTGCCGACCCGTCGGACCGGCTTCCACTGGGACGGGTCGTCCACCGCCGCGGCGCGGAGCTGTCGGCGGCGGTGCGCACGCTCGCCGCCACACGCGGACTCACCTTCGTCGACGTGTTCGGCGACACCGAGATCCGCCGGCCCGGCTATTGGTCGGACGACCGCCTGCACCTGGGCACGCCCGGGCATCTGCGCGCCGCGGGAATCGTGCTGGAGGCGCTCGGTGTGCGTGGGGCGACGCCCGCGACGACCGTCGCCGCGGACCCGCCGACCGGACCGGCCGCAGCGCTCGCCTACTACCGCACCCACGTCCTGCCCTGGGTCGGGCGACGTCTGCGGGGCCGGTCGTCCGGGGACGGCCGTCCGGCGAAGGCCCCGTACTGGACGGCCGTCCCGGCGCGCTGAGCTGCGCCGATCCGTGACTGCGCAATCACGGAAGCCGCTGAAAGTGATCACCCCGATGGATCACCGTCCGCCATACCGTTGCGACTGGCAACGATTTCGGTGGAAGGAGCAGACCATGACGGGGATCAGCAGGCGACGGGCCCTGGGCGCGGGTGTCGCAGGGGTGGCGGGGATGGCGGGACTGGCCGCCACGGGCGGGACCGCCGGGGCGGGCGCTCCGACGCCGCCGCGGACCGGGCAGCCCGGCCACCTGTTCCACCTCGCGGCGACCGAGCCCAACACCTTCGACGGCGGGTGGCTGCGCGGGGCGAACGAGCAGAACTTCCCGGTGCTCGCCGGCCAGCAGGGGTCGGTGTACCTGGCCCACCTCGACCCCGGCGGGATCCGGGAGCCGCACTGGCACCCGACCGCGTGGGAGCTGAACTACATCGTCTCCGGTACCGCGAAGTGGACCATCCTCGGCACCCACCCCGACGGCGAGTACCACAACGACGTCTTCACCGCGGAGCGCGGTGACCTCGTGTTCGCGCCGACGGGCCTGTTCCACTACTTCGAGAACGCGTCGACGACCGAGCCGCTCGACGTGCTCATCGTGTTCAACACCTCGACCGCCGAGCCGGACGACGACATCGGCATCGTCGGCAGCCTCAACGCGATCCCGCGGGACGTGCTGGCCGCGTCGTTCGGGGTGCCCGAGTCGGCGTTCGCGCAGGTTCCCCAGCGGATCGAGCCGGTGGTGATCACCCGCCGCCGCTGAGCACCGGGCGCGCTCAACCGGGCGCGCTCAGAGGTCGGCGAGCGCGGACAGCGGCGACTCGACGGCGTCGGCGACGAAGCGGAGGAATCCGCCCGCGGTGCCGCCGTCGCAGACCCGGTGGTCGAACACCAGCGACAGCTGGGTGATCGACCGCGGGACGACCGCGCCGTCGACGACCCACGGCCGCGGCAGCACCCGTCCGACGCCCAGCATCGCGACCTCGGGATGGTTGATGATCGCGGCACTGCCGTCGACGCCGAGCACCCCGTAGTTGTTCAGGGTGAACGACCCGCGGGTCAGCTCGGTGGCGGTGACCGAGCCGTCCCGGGCCGCCGCGGTGAGGCGGCGGATCTCGGTGTCGAGGCCGCGCATCCCGAGACGGTGGGCGTCGGCCACCGAGGGGACGACCAGGCCGCGGTCGGTCTGCGCGGCGATGCCGAGGTGCACCCCGTCGAGGTGCACGATCTGCGCGGACCCGGTGTCGACGCGGGCGTTGAGCTCGGGGAACCGGGCCAGACCGGCGACGACGAACCGCGCCAGGATCGCGAGCAGCCCGACCGGACGGCCGTCGGTGCCGGTGAGCTGCTGGCGCAGGGCGAGCAGGTCGGTGGCGTCGACGTCGACCCAGGTCGTGGCCTCGGGGATCTCGGCGCGGCTGCGGGTCAGGGTATCGGCGACGGCGCGGCGGACGCCGCGGAGCGGCACGACCTCGCGGACCGCGAGCCCGGTGCGGGGGTCGCGGTCCGGTGCGGCCGGGGTCGGACCGGTAGCGGTCGGTCCGGTCGCGGCCGTCGCCATCGCGGCCGTGCCGGTCGCGGCCGTCGTGGTCGGGACGGTGGCTCGTTCCGCGGCGGCGGGCGGCGGGGCGGCAGCGGTCGGTGCGGCAGCGGTCGGTGCGGCAGCGCGGGCCGCGGCGACGGCCACGTCGTGGCGCAGCACCATCCCGTCGGGTCCGGTCCCCTCGACCGTCGCGAGGTCGATGCCGTGGTCACGGGCCAGCCGCCGCACCACCGGCGACTGCACCGGCCGACGCTCGCCCGGTGCGCCGTCGGCGGCCGATGTCGCCGCCGGGACCGCGGATGTCGCTGCCGGGACCGCGGACGGGGGCGACGCGGGGGCGTCCGCGGGTACGGCAGCCGTGGGTGCGGCGGCCGCGGGAGTGGCGGCCGCGGAGGCGCGCTTCACCGCCCGGCGACGCCGGCGGGCCCCCTCGTGCCCGCCGGTCGTCCCGTAGCCGATCAGGACGTTGCCCGACCCGGCGTCCCCGGCGCCCCCGGCGGCCTCGGTGGCCCCGGTGGCATCCCCGACCGACACCAGCGGCTCCCCGACCCGCAGCGTCTCGCCCTCCGCGCCGTGCCGGGACAGCACCGTGCCCGCGTACGGCGAGGGCACCTCGACCACGGCCTTCGCCGTCTCCACCTCGGCGACGGGCTGGTCCACACCGACGGTGTCCCCGTCGGCCACGAGCCAGCGGACCAGCTCGGCCTCGGTCAGCCCCTCCCCCAGGTCGGGCAGGGTGAACACCTGCGCGCTCACGCCGCGTCCTCCCAGCCGAGCGAGTCGACCGCGTCGAGCACCCGGTCCACCCCGGGCAGGTGGTGCTGCTCCAGCTTCGGCGGCGGGTAGGGCACGTCGAACCCGGTCACCCGGCGCACCGGTGCCTCGAGGTGGTGGAAGCAGCGCTCCGAGACCCGGGCGGCGATCTCCGAGGCGACCGAGGCGAACCCCGGTGCCTCCGCGACGACGACCGCCCGCCCGGTCCGGCGCACCTGCGCGCAGACGGTCTCGTCGTCGAACGGGACGATCGACCGCAGGTCGACCACGCCCAGGTCACGGCCCTCCAGGGCGGCCTCCTCGGCGGCGGCGAGCGCGACCGGGACCGTCGGCCCGTAGGCGATGAGCGTCGCGTCGGCCCCGGGGCGGCGGACCACGGCACGTCCGATCGGTGGCACCGGCACCGCCGTGTCGACCTCCTCGGAGGTGAAGTAGTGCTTCTTCGGCTCCAGGAAGATCACCGGGTCCGGGTACTCGATCGCCGCGCGGAGCAGGCCGTGGGCGTCGGCGTTCGTGGCCGGGGCGACCACGGTCAGCCCTGCGGTGTGGGCGTAGTACGCCTCGGAGGAGTCGCAGTGGTGCTCGACGCCGCCGATCCCGCCGGCGTAGGGCACCCGGATGACCATCGGCAGCCGCATCCGGCCCGAGGTGCGGTTGCCGAACTTCGCGACGTGGCTGACGATCTGCTCGAACGCCGGGTAGGCGAACGCGTCGAACTGCATCTCGACGACGGGCCGCAGCCCGTTCATCGCCATTCCCACCGCCGTGCCGACGATGCCGGACTCGGCGAGCGGGGTGTCGAAGCAGCGGTGCTCGCCGAACTCGGCGGTGAGCCCGTCGGTGACCCGGAAGACCCCGCCGAGCGGGCCGACGTCCTCCCCGAACACGACGACGGTCGGGTCGGCGGCCATCGCCTCGCGCAGCGCGGTGTTGATCGACTGCGCCATCGTGAGCTTCACGGGACCGGTGTGCACGGTGTCGGTGTTCGCGGTGCCGGTGTTCACGGCGTGACCTCCAGCTCGGCACGCAGCTGGTCGCGCTGCTCGCGCAGCTGCGGGGTGGGGTGGGCGTAGACGTGCGCGAACAGCTCCTCGGGGTCGACCGGGGACTCGGCCGCAATGCCGGCGCGCAGGTCGGCGGCCATCTGCTCGGTCTCCTCGACGAGAGCGCGCTCGGCGTCGTCGTCGAGCAGGCCCTCGGCACGCAGCCGGGCGCGCAGGCGCGCGAGCGGGTCGCGGGCGGCCCAGGAGGCGACCTCGCCGTCGCTGCGGTAGCGGCCGGCGTCGTCGGCGTTGGTGTGGGCGTCCATCCGGTAGGTGTCGGCCTCGACCAGCGTGGGGCCGTCGCCGGCGCGGGCCCGCTCCACGGCGTCGTCGAGCACGGTGAGCAGGGCGGCGAGGTCGTTGCCGTCGACCCGGACACCGGGCATGCCGTAGCCGACCGCCTTGTCCGCGAGGCTGGCGGCGGCGCTCTGGCGGTGCAGCGGCACCGAGATCGCGTACTTGTTGTTCTGCACCAGGAACACCACCGGCGCCCGGAAGACCGCGGCGAAGTTCAGCGCCTCGTGGAAGTCGCCCTCGCTGGTGGCGCCGTCGCCGCAGAGCGCCAGGACGGCGTCTGGCTCGCCCTTGAGCCGCGCGGCGTGGGCGACGCCGACCGCGTGCAGCAGCTGCGTCGCGAGCGGGGTCGCCTGCGGGGCGACGCGGTGGGCGGCGACGTCGTAGCCGCAGTGCCGGTCCCCGCGCAGCATCGTGAGGACCTCGACCGGGTCGACACCGCGGGCGACGATCGCGGCGGTGTCGCGGTAGGTCGGGAAGAGCCAGTCGCCGTCGGACAGCACCATCGCCGCGGCCACCTGGCAGGCCTCCTGCCCGCGCGAGGACGGGTACACGGCCAGGCGTCCCTGCCGGACCAGCGCGCCGGCCTGCTCGTTGAGCCGACGGGCGCGCACCAGCCCGCGGTAGCCGGCGAGCAGCCGGTCGGGCGACGGGAGCTGGGCCCCGGGAACCGTGGTGCCGTCGGGCTCCACGAGGCGGACGGTCTCGTGCCGGTCGTCCACGACGACTCCCTTCCGTGCGGACACAGTGCTCCGAGAATGGCGCATGATCCGTACGATCAGCCTGGATCGGGGAGAGGACGAGACGATCGGCCCTGAGTGCGACACCGCCCCGGACGAGTGGTCCCGGGCACCGTCGCCCGGCGGGTCCCGGCGAGACGAACGGAGGCGGCGGTGCTCGACGACATCGACCGGCGGATGGTCGCGGAGCTGCAGCACGACGGCAGGCTGACCGGGCGCGCGCTGGCCGAGCGCCTGACGATCTCGCGGGCGAACGCCTACGCCCGCCTCGCCCGGCTCGTCGACGACGGCGTGATCACCGGGTTCACCGCCGTCGTCGACCCGCACCGGGTGGGGCTGCACACCTCGGCGTACGTGACGCTGACGGTGCGCCAGAACAGCTGGCGCGAGCTGCGCGAACAGCTGCGCGCGATCCCCGAGGTCCGGCACATGGCGTTGGTCGGCGGGGACTTCGACGTGCTGCTGCTGGTGCGCACCACCGGCAACGACGCGTTGCGCAGCGTCGTGCTCGAACGCCTGCAGGCGCTCCCGACGGTCGTGTCGACGCGGACGATCCTGATCTTCGAGGACGAGTCCCGCTAGCTCCGGGCGGGTGTCTCCTGCTCGGACCAGTCGGTGTCGAGGAGCCGGCGCAGCGCGTCCACCGGCTGGGCGCCCGCGACGCCGTAGCGGTCGTCGACGACGAGGAACGGCACCGAGGTGATGCCGAGGCGGCGGGCCATGTCCTCGTCGGCGCGGACGTCGTCGAGGTACCGGTCGGAGCCGAGCACGGCGCGCGCCCCGCCGTCGTCGAGACCGGCGGCCACCGCGATCCGGGCGAGCGCCTCGGGATCGCCGATCGGCTCGCCGTCGGTGAACGAGGCGCGCAGCAGCCGCCCCTTCAGCGTGTCCTGCAGCGCGGACCCGCCGGTCGCCCAGGCGTGGTGGAGCAGCCGGTGGGCGTCGACGGTGTTGCCGTGGCGGGCCCGGTCGAAGCGGAACTCCAGCCCGTCCGCGGCCGCGGTGGCGGTGACCTGCTCCTCCATCCGGCGGGCCGCCGCGACGCTCACGCCGTACTTGGCCGCCAGGTGCTCGGCGCGGTCACCGGGCTGCTCGCGCGGCGCGGCCGGGTCGAGCTCGAAGCTGCGCCAACGCAGTGTCACCTCGTCGCGGTGCGCGAAGCCGGACAACGCCGTCTCCAGGCGCGCCCGCCCGATCGCGCACCACGGACAGACGACGTCGGACCAGATCTCGAGCTTCACGACCGGTCGCAACCCGCGCGGGACCCGCGGCATTCCCGCGCCGGGCAGGTCAGGCCCTCGGCTCCCGCCGGTCCTTGAGGCGCTGCAGCTTCCCGACCGAGCGCTCCAGGGTGTCCGGGTCGACGACCTCACAGGTCACCGAGATCCCGACGGTCTCCTTCACCGCGCGCACGAGCTCGGCGGCGGCCGGGTCGCGGCGGTCGGCGGGGGTGTCGCCGCGGGCCTCGACGCGCACGGTCATCGCGTCGAGCCTGCCCCGGGTCGTCAGCTCCAGCTGGAAGTGCGGCGCGAACCCGGGCGTGCGGAGCACGATCTCCTCGATCTGGGTCGGGAACACGTTCACCCCGCGCAGGATGATCATGTCGTCGGACCGGCCGGTGATCTTGGCCATCCGCCGCATCTGCGGCCGCGCGGTGCCCGGGAGCAGCGTCGTGAGGTCGCGGGTGCGGTAGCGGATGATCGGCAGCCCCTCCTTGGTGAGGCTGGTGAACAGCAGCTCGCCCTCGGCGCCGTCGGGCAGCGGAGTGCCGTCGAGCGGGTCGACGACCTCGGGCAGGAAGTGGTCCTCCCAGATGTGCAGGCCGTCCTTGGTCTCCACGCACTCCTGCGAGACACCGGGTCCCATGACCTCGGAGAGCCCGTAGATGTCGACGGCGTGGATGCCGGCCCGCTCCTCGATCTCGGCGCGCATCCGTTCGGTCCACGGTTCGGCGCCGAGGATCCCGACCTGCAGGCTCGTGGCCCGCGGGTCGACGCCCTGGCGCTCGAACTCGTCGAGCAGGGTCAGCATGTAGCTCGGGGTCAGCATGATGACCTCGGGGGCGAAGTCGCCGATGAGTTGCACCTGGCGCGGGGTCATGCCGCCCGAGACCGGGATGACGGTCGCACCCAGCTTCTCCGCGCCGTAGTGCGCGCCGAGCCCGCCGGTGAACAGCCCGTACCCGTAGGCGACGTGCACGCGGTGGCCGGGGCGCCCGCCCGCGGCCCGGATGGACCGCGCGACGAGCCCGGCCCACCGGTCGAGGTCGCCCGCGGTGTAGCCGACGACGGTCGGGCGGCCCGTGGTGCCCGACGACGCGTGGATCCGTGCGATCCGCTCCCGGGGCACCGCGAACATGCCGAACGGGTAGGTCTCCCGCAGGTCGGCCTTGGTCGTCGTGGGGAACTTCGCGATGTCGGCGAGCTCGCGGCAGTCGTCGGGGTGCACGCCGTGCTCCTCGAACCTCCGCCGGTAGTGCGGGACGTTGTCCCAGGCGTGCCGCAACGTCCACTGCAGACGCCCCAGCTGCAGGGTGCCCAGCTCGTCGACCGACATCCGCTCGGCCGGGTCCAGCAGCTCCGCCGGGGGCGCGTCGCCGAGGCGCCTGGTGGCCGCGGTCATCACGCGTCCTTCTTCGCGACGAGGGTGAGCACGTCGTAGCGGGCGACGGACTCGCCGTCCTGCCGCGTGACGTCGGCGTCCCAGCGGACCTCGCCGTACCCGGCGGACTCGCGCGGGGTGAGCTGCTTGCAGGTCAGCGTGACGGTGAGCTCGTCATCGAAGCGGACCGGAGTGAGGAACCGCAGCCCGTCGACGCCGAAGTTCGCGAGCACCGGGCCCGGGTCGGGGTCGACGAACAGCCCGGCGGCGAGGGACACGACCAGGTAGCCGTGCGCGACGCGCTGCCCGAACAGCGGATTCGCCGCGGCGGCTGCCTCGTCCATGTGCGCGTAGAACGTGTCGCCGGTGAACTCGGCGAAGTGCTCCACGTCCTCCCGGGTCACCCGGCGCGGGCCGGCGACCAGGCAGTCGCCCGGGCGCAGCTCCTCCAGGTGCTTGCGGAAGGGGTGCACGTCGGTGGTGTGGCGCTGCGCTCCGGTGACCCAGCGGCCGGTGATCGCGGCGAGCGAGTCGGGGTCGGCCTGGACCGCGGTGCGCTGCATGTGGTGGAACACCCCGCGCACGCCGCCCATCTCCTCGCCACCGCCGGCCCGGCCCGGTCCGCCGTGGACGAGCTGCGGCAGCGGCGACCCGTGCCCGGTGGACTCCCCGGCGTCGCGGGCGTTGAGCACGTGCACGCGGCCGTGGAACGGGGCGACGCCGAGCACGACCTCGCGGACGAACGCGGGGTCGGCGGAGACGACGGAGCCGGCGAGCGAGCCCTGGCCGCGGGCGGCGTAGTCGATCAGCTCGTCGGTGGTGTCGTAGGGCAGCACGGTCGACACCGGGCCGAACGCCTCGACCTCGTGCGGCTCGGCGCGGTCCGGGTCGCCGACCAGCAGCAGCGGGGAGACGAACGCGCCGCGGTCGGCGTCGGCGCCGGTCACCTCGACGCGGTGCGGGGTCGCGAAGAACACGATCCGGCCGGCGTCGCGCAGGGACTTCCACGCTGCGGCGGACCTCCTCGCGCTGGTCGAGGCTCTCGCCGAGCGCCCCCATCCGGACACCCTCGGCACCGGGCGCACCGACCACGACCGTCGCGAGCCGCGAGGTGACCGCCTCGACGACGGCGTCGACGTGCGCGCGGGCACGAAGGCGCGCCGGATCGCGGTGCACTTCTGTCCGGCCTTGACCGTCATCTCGGTGGTGAGGGCCTTCACGAACAGGTCGAACTCCGCGGTGCCGGGCGTCGCGTCCGGGCCGAGCGCGGCCAGGTTCAGCGAGTCGGC
>NZ_JAHLJA010000101.1:0-21054 GCF_020496245.1 Pseudonocardia sp. ICBG601
CACACCAACGCCGACGTCGCCGACCCCGGTGTCTCCGACGCGCTCGCCGCCGCCCTAGGCCTGACTGTGTCCGGCCCGCTGGAACCGGTCCCCGGCCCGGCCCTGGACAAGATCGTCACCTTCGTGCCGGTCGGCCCGGCGATCGCCGCCGTGCACGCCGCGCTGTCCGACGCCGGAGCCGGCGCGATCGGCAACTACTCCCACTGCTCGTTCGCCACCGCCGGGACCGGCCAGTTTCCTGCCCCTCGACGGCGCCGCCCCGGCCATCGGGTCGGTCGGCGCCTGGAGCGCGTCGCGGAGACCCGGCTGGAGATGGTGCTGCCCCGGTCGCGCCGCCGCGACGTCGTCGCCGCGCTGCGGGCCGCGCACCCCTACGAGGAACCGGCCTTCGACCTGCTGGAGATGGCGCCGCTGCCGTCGTCGCTGGGGCTGGGCCGGATCGGCGAGCTCGACGACGCCGAGCCGTTCACGGCGTTCACCCGCCGGGTCGCCGCGGCGCTGCCCGCCACCGCCTGGGGGGTGCGCGGCGCCGGGGACCCGGACCGTCCGATCCGCCGGGTCGCCGTCTGCGGCGGCGCCGGGGACTCGGCACTGGACTCCGTGGCCCGGGCCGGCGTCGACGCGTTCGTCACCGCCGACCTGCGCCACCACCCCGCCTCCGAGCACGCGCTCGCCGGGACCGGCCCCGGCGGCCCGACCCCCGCGTTGGTCGACGTCGCGCACTGGGCCTCGGAGTGGCCGTGGTGCGGGCAGGCGGCCGGGGTCGTGGCCGAGGCCCTCGCAGGTAGCGTCTCGGTCGCGGTCTCGCAGGCCCGTACCGACCCCTGGACCACCGCCGCCCCGAGCAGCGGGTCCGACACGACAGCAGGACAACCGGAGGCGAGTGCATGAAGGCCGATCCCACCGCGCAGGCGAAGCTGGTGACGCTGGCCGAGGTGGACGCCGAGATCGGCCGGCTCACCCACCGGCGCTCGACGCTGCCCGAGCTCGCGCAGCTGGACGAGGCCGAGCAGCGCGTCCGGGCGGCGCGCGACGCCGTGGTCCGCGCCGAGACCCGTGCCGGTGACCTCGACCGCGACATCGCCCGGCTCGAACGCGACATCGACGGCGTGCGGGCCCGCACCGAGCGCGACCACACCCTGCTCGCCGGCTCGGGCATCTCCGCCAAGCAGGCCACCGAGCTGCAGCACGAGCTCGACACCCTCGCCCGCCGCCAGGGCATCCTGGAGGACGAGCAGCTCGGGATCATGGAGGAGCGCGAGGCGGTCGGCATCGAGCTCGACCACGCCCGTGGCGAGCTGGCCGAGGCCGAGACCGCTGTCGGCGAGGTGACCGCGAAGCGCGAGTCCGCCGAGGGCGACATCGACGCCACCCGCGCCGGGCGCGACCGTGCCCGCACCGAGCTCGTCGCCGCGCTGCCCGCGGACCTGCTCGCCGACTACGAGCGCATCCGCGCCGGCGGCCGGGTCGCGGCCGGGCAGCTGCGCGAGTCCCGCTGCGGCGCCTGCCGGCTCGAGCTGGACCGGACCTTCCTCAGCCAGGTCCGCACGGCGCCCGCCGACGAGGTCGTCCACTGCGAGGAGTGCGGAGCGATCCTGGTGCGTGGCCGGTGAAGCTGGTCGTCGAGGCGGACGGCGGCTCCCGCGGCAACCCCGGGCCCGCCGGCTACGGCGCGGTCGTGCTCGACGCCGGAGCCCGCCAGGTGCTCGGTGAGGTCTACGACGGCCTCGGGATCACCACCAACAATGTCGCCGAGTACCGCGGCCTGATCGCCGGGCTGAGCGCCGCCCGTGACCTGGGGGCCACCGAGGTCGAGGCCCGGATGGACTCCAAGCTCGTCGTCGAGCAGATGAGCGGGCGCTGGAAGATCAAGCACCCGCCGCTGCAGGAGCTCGCCGACACCGCGCGCGAGCTGGCCGCGGGCTTCGACGCGGTGACCTTCGTGTGGATCCCGCGCAAGGACAACGCCCGCGCCGACGCGCTCGCCAACCGCGCGATGGACGGCGAGTCCAGCCCGACTCTGGACCCGTCCGCCGCGGCAGGGCCCGCACCGAAGCCACCCGCCGGGACGACCGCGTCGACGGACTCGGCGGCAGCGGCGGCCTGGACCGGGCAGACCGGGTCCCCGGTGCGGCTGATCCTGCTGCGTCACGGCCAGACCGAGCTGTCGATCGAGCGCCGCTATTCCGGCCACGGGGATCCCGAGCTGACCGAGCTGGGGCAGCAGCAGGCCGCCGCCGCGGCCCTCGCGATCGCGAAGCGGCTCTCGCGGCAGGGCGTCGAGCCGGCGGCGGTGCTGTCCTCACCGCTGCGCCGGGCCCGCCAGACCGCCGCGGCCGTCGCCGAGTCGACCGGGACCGAGCTGGAGGTCCGCGAGGGGCTGATCGAGACCGACTTCGGCGGCTGGGAGGGCCTCACCTTCACCGAGGCCCGCGAGCGCGACCCCGAACTGCACGGCCGCTGGCTGGGCTCCGCCGACGTCGAACCGCCGGGCGGGGAGAGCTTCCGCGCCGTGGGGGAGCGGGTCGAGGCCGAGCGGGCCCGGATCGTGGAGGAGTTCGCCGGGCGGACGGTGATCCTGGTCAGCCACGTCACGCCGATCAAGATGCTGCTGCGCACCGCGCTCGGCGCCGGCGACGAGGTGCTCTACCGCATGCACCTCGACCTGGCGTGTCTCAACATCGCCGACTTCTACCCCGACGGGGGCGCCTCGGTGCGTCTGGTCAACGAGACGTCCTACCTGGACGGCCTCCGGTAGCCAGCGGCCCGTCGGCGGCGCGCCACCACCTGCTGGATCGATACCGTCCTGACCCGTTCGGGCGGTGTCGACTCCGGACAGTTGTCCCCTTTCCTCGCCTGAGCGATGCTTCGCGTGCACCGTACGGGGCGGTCAACCTACGGAGCGTGAACGACGGTCTCGGTGGCGGCGGGGAACAGAGAGACGGTGAGGACAGCGATGTCGCAGATCCACGAGCACGACTACGGCTACGACCTGGCACACGAGATGAAGGTGATCGCCCGGCTGCCCCAGCAGCGGCGCGGCAGCTCGCGCCCGATGGGCGTCCCGGCCCGCGAGATGGACCCGGACACCGACCTCGGCCACGACATGGCCCACGAGTTCTGATCCCTGTCCACCGTCCGCGACGGCCCCGCCCTCTCCGGGCGGGGCCGTCGTGCGCTCGGGGCTACTGCGGCACGACCGCGAGCGCGGCCCACAGCGCGGTCGTCGCGGCGAGCAGGCCCAGCGGGACGGTGAGCGCTCCCAGCCGCAGGAACGTCCCGAGCGGCGGCGGGTCGCCGTAGCCGGTGGCGATGCGCCGCCACAGCAGCGTCGCGAGCGACCCGGCGTAGGTGAGGTTCGGCCCGATGTTGACGCCCAGCAGCATCGCGAGCACCAGCCCGGGGTGCGCGGCCGGGCCGAGCGCGGAGAGCAGCACCAGCGTCGCGGGCAGGTTGTTCACCAGGTTCGCCAGTACCGCCGCGACGGCCGCGGTGACCAGCAGCCCGGTCAGGTCCGGGGTGGCGGGCAGCAGTGAACCGATCCAGCCGGACAGCCCCTGCGCGCTGAGCCCGGCGACGACCACCCCCAGGGCCAGCACGAACAGGCAGAACCCGGGGGAGGCGGCCGCGACCAGGCGCAGCGGCCCGGTCTCGCGCCGCACCAGTGCCCGGACCGCCAGCACCGCGGCACCGGCCGCGGCGACCCAGCCCGGCGCGACGCCCAGCGGTGAGGCCACCGCGAACCCGGCCAGGGTCAGCCCGAGCACCACCAGCGCGACGACCGGCGCGGCCGGCACGGGTACCGTGGGGTCGGCGGGGGCCGGCACCGGCGATGCGGCCAGGTCCCGTCGGAACACCCATCGCAGCACCAGGTACTCCACGGCGATCACCGTCACCCACGGCCCGGCCATCAGACCGGCGAAGGTCAGGAACCCCACCCCCGACGCCGAGAACGCGAGCAGGTTCGTCAGGTTCGACACCGGCAGCAGCCCCGACGCCGAGTTCGACAGGTGTGCGCAGGCGAACGAGTGCGGCCGCGACGCCACCCCCAGCCGGGCCGCCGTCGCGAGCACCACCGGGGTCAGCAGCACGACCGTCGCGTCCAGGCTCAGCACCGCCGTCGTCCCGGCCGCCGCGACGAACACCGCGGCCAGCAGCCGTCGCGGGGACCCGGCCGCCGCCGTCGCCAGCCGCGCGCCCAGCCAGCGGAACACGCCCTCGGCGTCGGCGAGGTGCCCGAGCAGCAGGATCGCGGCGAGGAACCCGACGGTCGGGGCGAGCTCGCCGATCTCGGCCCACGCCCCGGCCGGGGTCACCAGCCCGGCGACGACGGCGACCAGCGCCGCCGGGACCGCCACCACGGCCTCGGGGAGCCCGAACGGGCGCAGCGTCGCGGCGGCCAGGACGGCGGCCAGCAGCGCGACCGCCAGCAGGAGGTCGATCACCACCGGACGGTATCCCGGTGCAACGTCGCGGTGCTCCCCGGCGGCCGACCGTTCGGGTCCGTAGCCTGGAACCCATGACCGCAGCCACCGAGATCGCGTTCGAGAACACCTTCGTCCGCGCCCTGGAGGGGCTCTTCGTCCCCTGGCAGGCCGCCCCGACGCCGGACGCGCGGCTGGTGCTGCTCAACGAGTCCCTGGCCCGTGAGCTGGGCCTGGACCCGGCGCAGCTGCGCACCCCCGAGGGGGTCGCGCTGCTCACCGGCACGACCGTGCCCGACTCGGCGACGACCGTCGCGCAGGCCTATGCCGGCCACCAGTTCGGCAACTACTCGCCCCGGCTCGGCGACGGCAGGGCACTGCTCGTCGGTGAGCTCGTCACCCCGGACGGTACCCGCCGCGACCTGCACCTGAAGGGATCGGGGCGGACCCCGTTCGCCCGCGGCGGCGACGGGAAGGCCCCGCTCGGGCCGATGCTGCGCGAGTACGTGATCTCCGAGGCGATGCACGCGCTCGGGGTTCCGTCGACGCGCTCGCTCGCCGTCGTCGCGACCGGTGAGCCCGTGCTGCGCGACCGCGGCCCGGAGCCGGGTGCGGTGCTCGCCCGCACCGCGGCCAGCCACCTGCGGGTGGGGACGTTCCAGTTCGCGGCAGCGAGCAGCGCAGGCGGATCGCGCGGCGACACCGCGACCGGCGAGGTCGACCTGCTGCGCCGGCTCACCGAGTACGCCATCGCCCGGCACCACCCGCAGGCGTCCACTCCGCTGGAGTTCTACCGCGCGGTGATCGCCGCCCAGGCCGAGCTGATCGCGCGCTGGATGCAGATCGGGTTCGTGCACGGCGTCATGAACACCGACAACATGACGATCTCCGGGGAGACCATCGACTACGGCCCGTGCGCGTTCCTCGACGCCCACGACCCGTCGACCTGGTACTCCTCGATCGATTCCGGCGGCCGCTACGCCTACGGCAACCAGCCCGGCATCGCGCAGTGGAACCTCGCCCGCTTCGGGGAGTCGCTGCTGGGCCTGTTCGCCGACTCCCAGGAGGAGGCGGTCCGCCTGGCGACCGAGGAGCTGGCGGGCTTCGCCGACGCCTACCGCGCCGCCCACGACCGCGGCTACCTGGCCAAGATCGGCGTCGGGACCCCGGAGCTGCTCGCCGACCTGTTCGCGGTGATCGAGGACCAGAAGCCCGACCACACCCTGTTCTTCCGACGGCTGTCCGAGGCCGCCCGCGGTGACGCGGGGCCGGTCCGCGACCTGCTGTCCGACTCGGCCGCGCTGGACCCGTGGCTGGAGTCCTGGCGGGCCGCCGGCCCGGACGCCGACGCGATGGACCGGGTCAACCCGGTCTACGTGCCGCGCAACCACCTCGTCGAGGAGGCGCTGGACGCCGCCGTCGAGGGGGACCTGGAACCGGTGCAGTGGCTGCTGCAGGTCCTCGCGGACCCGTTCACCGATCGCGAGGGCTACGAGCGCTACGCCCTGCCGGCCGGGCCGGACGCCCCGCCGTTCAGGACGTTCTGCGGGACGTGAGCAGCGAGCACTCCGCCACCGAGACCAGCCGGTCCCGGTAGCGCGCGACCGGCCAGCCGCGTAGCACGACCAGTCGGCGCACCGCTGTCCGAGGGCCCCAGCCGCGCCGAACTGGCGGAGGTCGTGCGGGCAGCCGTGGCGGCATGAGTATCCTCGTCGTTGCGGACGAGTCGGTCGGGCGGCCGCGGCGGGACCTCCGGGTCCTGCCGAGGAAAGTCCGGACTCCACAGGGCAGGGTGGTTGTCAACGGCAACCCGGGGCAACCCGCGGGACAGTGCCACAGAGAACAGACCGCCACCGGCCTCAGGGCCGGGGGTAAGGGTGAAACGGTGGTGTAAGAGACCACCAGCACCCCGGGTGACCGGGGTGGCTCGGTAAACCCCACCCGGAGCAAGGTCGAGAGGCCGTACGTGTACGGCTGCGCAGGCGTTCGAGGGCTGCCCGCCCGAGCCTGCGGGTGGACCGCTGGAGCCTGCCGGCGACGGCAGGCCGAGATGGATGGTCGCCGAACGGAGCACCGTGAGGTGCCCGGGAACAGGATCCGGCTTACAGACCGACTCGTCCGCCCCGTTCTCCCCGACATGCGCCGGGGGAGCGGGGTTCGTGCGCTGAGCAGCGGAGATGCTCTCGCGACCTCTCGTCGTCTCTCGGCGACGTGCCACAGCCCGGCGATGGGTCCGGGACATGATCATGCGCGGCGCGCCGTGCGGAGGTCACCGGCCCTGCCGCACCTCCCTGATATCCGAGCGGTGCCGGGTCCGGGCGGAGCCTGATGTGTGCGCTTCCTCGGGGGTGGCGCCGTGGGCCGTCTGCTCGCTAGCGTCCGGCTCCGTGAGCGACTGGGAGATTGCACAGGTCAACATCGCGCTACCGGTGGTTCCGCTGTCCGAGCCCGAACTCGGGTGGTTCGTCGAGGCCCTCGCCCCGGTGAACGCTGTGGTCGACAACGCGCCCGGATTCCTGTGGCGCATGCAGACCGAGGACGGCGACGCCACTGCGGTCCGGGCGTTCGGGGACGACCGGCTCATCGTCAACATGTCCGTGTGGGCCTCGGTCGAGGCGTTGGCCGACTTCGTGTACCGCGACCCGGCCCATGTCGCGGTGCTCCGCCGAAAGCGGGAGAGTTTCGTGCGCCTCGGCGAGATGCATCAGGCGCTGTGGTGGGTCCCGGCCGGGCATCGGCCTTCGGTGGACGAGGCAGAGGAGCGGCTCGCCCATCTCCGGGCTCACGGACCGACGCCTCGGGCGTTCACGTTCCGTGTCCAGTTCCCGATCCCCGGTACCGAGACCGACTCGATCTCCGGACACGACGATTGGTACTGCCGCGCTTGAGACATGAGGCCTCCCGTCGTCGGTGACGCGGGTCGGCCTGGCCGGTCCCGGGCGGGGGCACACAGGGGGCACAAGGCCTGCTTGCTGGTTCGGTGGCTCGGCGAGACAGTGCAGAGATGCTCGTGGACGAGGTGCCCGCCTGGGTCGGGCCGTGGTGCCGGGAGAATCTCGGCAGCGAGCCGGTCGAGGTGCTGTTCGCTGTGGCGCAGATGTCCGTGGTGCTGGGGCTGTGCCTCGACGACGGGGCTGAGGTGGTCCTGAAGGCCAGGGAGGACGACAGCCGTGCGGAGGCATGTGTGCTGGCACAGGCGCAGCTCGCCGAGCGCGGGTTCCCGTGCCCGAGGCCGTTGACCGCGGCGATCAGTTCCGGCGGGATGGTCCTCCATGCCGAGGAGTTCAGGCCCGGTGGGGAGGTCTCGGGTGGTGACACTCCCGAGGTCGCGTCGCGCTATGGGGGAGTCTTCGGCTGGCTGCTCGCCGAGTTGCAGAACGTGCGGGTGGCGCCGCCGTTGCCGAATCCGCGCTGGGTCCGCTGGGACCACGCCGGCCGCGGTGTCTGGCCGAGCATCGGGTTCCTGGACCAGCGGGACCAGAGTGTGGTGCCGCAGTTCGTCGAGGACATCGCGCAGCGAGTGCGGGCCAGGCTGCGCGGGGCGGACGCGCCCTGCGTCCTGGGGCATTCCGATTTCGAGGCGCAGAACCTGCGCTGGCACGGACCGACGCTGTGGGCGCTACACGACTGGGACAGTCTTGCCTGGCAGCCGGAAGCTGCGCTCGTCGGTGCTGCGAGCGGGGCGTTCCCCCGCTCGCCCGGTGAACCACCGACGCTGGCGAGCCTCACCAGCTCCGAGGCGTTCCTGAACGCTTATCAGAACGTGCGCGGTCGACCCTTCACGCCCGACGAGCTGGAACTCGCGTGGGCAGCAAGTCTGTGGCCGGCTGCTCACAACGCCCGCTGGGACGCTCTGCACGGGGAACCGGAGTCACCGTCGACCACGGCTCTGATCGAGCAGGCGGCAGATCGGTTGGCCCGCGCCGGAGTGCGACCGGTCGGAGGCATTCGCGCGCGCTAGCCCGGCGATGATGCGGGTGGTGGCTCCGGATCCACGAACCCTCGGACGGACTGCGAGGCGCGGACGGCGGGGTCGGGGAAGTGCACAGATCCCTGTCGACGGGCCGACTACCTCCCTCGGAGATACGCGGTGATCATCGCGGTCAGCTCGTTCTCCAGCCGTCGCGCGGGGATCCGGTCCGGCGCCGCCGACAGCGCGTGGACCATGATCTCCAGGGTGGTCGTGACGATCTGCGCGGCGGCCTCCGTGTCCTCGACGCCCGCGTCGGGATGACGGACCAGGAGGTCCCGGAACCTGCGCATCCGGCCGCGCTGGTACGCCTCGATCTTCGTCATGACGGCGCCGGCGCGTGGCGCTTCCTCCATGAACAGCCGCAGCAGTCGTGGGTCGTCGCGGTGGTTCGCGATCGCCGTGCGCACCATCGCCCGCACGAGCTCCTCCAACGGCTGATCGCCTGCGTCCTCACCGGTCGTCAGCGGCGCGGCACCCTGGTCCAGGTGCCGGGTCAGGAGCTCGGCCAGGATCGCGTCCTTGTTCGGGAAGTACTGGTACAGCGAGCCGATCGAGCACCGGGCCTCCTCGGCGATCCGGTTCGTGGTGCCTGCGGCGTAGCCGTACGTGGTGAAAACGTGAGCAGCCGCGGTGAGGATCCGCTCGCGGGTGAGTTCTGCCCGGACCTGACGCGGCCGCCGACGTGCGGCGATCCGGCGCTGTTGCGGGGTCATGTCCCTCCCGGGTGCGCGGGCCGAAAGCGAGTAGCCCAGAAAGTGAGCTCCTACTTAGAATATGGCTTCTACCTGCGACGATACAACCAAGGGAAGGCTCACCATGCTCCAGGTGCTCAGCACGCTCGACCCGCGAACCGCCGCCGTCCTCGAACGGCTGTACGCCGAGTCCGACAGCCGGCCCGAGCCTGTCCCGCCGAAGGACCTCGCGGAGTACCCGCGTCCCGGCGAGCTCACCGAGGAGCAGGTCCGCGCGTTCGACGACGAGTTCCTGACCCTGGAGAAGGAGCAGGCGGCGTACTGCTACACCCAGGCCCGCGCCACGGGCGCGCGCACGATCGTCGAGTTCGGGACGTCGTTCGGGATCTCGACGATCTGGCTGGCCGCCGCGGTCCGGGACAACGGCGGCGGAACGGTGATCAGCGCCGAGCGGGTGCCGCGCAAGGCGGAGCGGGCCCGCGCCCACATCGCCGAGGCGGGTCTGGAGCAGTACGTCGAGATCCGGGTCGGCGACGCCCGCGAGACCCTGCGCGCCCTCGACGGCCCGGTCGACATGTTTCTCAACGACGGCTTCCCGGACGTCGCACTCGAGGTCCACCGCCTGGTGACCCCGGCACTGAGGCCGGGCGCCCTGGTCATCACCGACAACGTCGGGCTGATGCCGGACCTCTACGCCGACTACCTCGCCTGGATCCGCGACCCAGCGCACGGGTTCGTCTCGGTCCGCATCCCGTTCCACGGCGGCACCGAGTTCTCCGTGCTGACCGAGGCGGTGCCCGCGTGAAACGACTCATCGACACCCTGCTCCGGACGGCGACCGTCGAGCACGTCGAGCCCCTCGCGGGCCGCTTCCGGGCGATCACCCTCACCGGCGCCGGGATTCGCGACCTCGAGGTGAAGCCCGGTCAGCAGATCCGTGTGCAGGCCGGGGCGGCCAACCCGGTCGTCGACCTGCTGGTCGGCGCGCTGCGGACCTACTCGATCTGGGAGTACGACGGAACCCGCATGGAGCTGCGGATCTTCGATCACGGCGAGGGGCCGGGCGCGCAGTGGGCACGGCGGGTCCGTCCGGGCGAGGAGGTCAGCGTGTTCGGGCCGGAGGGCTCGTTCGTCACCCGGCCCAGCGCCTACCACCTCTTCGCCGGGGACGAGACCGCCGCGGTCGCGTTCGGCGCGATGATCCGCGGTCTGGGCGACGGCGCCCCGGTGCACGTGGCGATCGAGGTCGACACCGAGCAGGAGCGGCTGCCGATACCCGGCGAGGTCACCTGGATCCACCGCAACGGCCGATCGGCCGTCAAGTCCGCCGATCTCGTCGTGGCCGTGGCGAAGCTGGACCTGCCGGAGACACCGGGGACGGCGTACCTGGCGGGCGAGGCCGGGACCATTCAGATGGTGCGCGAGCACCTGGTCCGCGACCGGGGCTGGCACCGGCGCAACGTCGTGACCAAGCCGTTCTGGGCGCCGGGGAGGACCGGAATGGACTGACTCCCGCGGTCGGGGCGGGTCAGCTCGTCGCCGGGCCGGGGCGCAGTGGCCGGCCGCCCACCGGTTTCCCGGCCTCCTCCGCCGCCGAGGACCGGACCTGACCGCATCGGGCGGCAGGGTCGTCCTCGACCGCTCCCGAACACCCCGGAGGACGCCATGTACGCACCCGCCCGCCACGACGAGACCACCGGACTCCTCCACTACATCGACCAGCAGCTCACGGCGATCCGTTCGGCCCTGTACGGCCTCACCGAGGAGCAGGCCCGTGCGACCCCGTGCCGCAGCGCGCTGTCGATCGGCGGCCTGGTCAAGCACGCCGCCTACTGCATGCGCGGCGCGGTGCAGCGGCTGACCACCGAGGTCACCACCCAGCCCCTCGACGCGGCCGCGGTCGCCGAGTTCACCGCCGGCTTCGCGATCGGCGACCACGAGACGGTCGCCGGCACCCTGGCCCAGTTCGACGACGCACGGACCGAGCTGCTCGTCGTCGTCTCGCGGACCGACCCGGCGGCGGAGTCCACGGCACCGCCCACCCCGTGGAACGGGATCCACGACGCGCGCCCGATCCACACCCGCTACTACCTCGTCCACCTGGTCGAGGAGTTCGCCCGGCACGCGGGCCACGCCGACATCATCCGCGAGCAGATCGACGGTGCCGCCGTCCCGGCGCTGGAGCTCACCCTCGCCGGGCCCCCGCGAACGACTGTCTTCACCCCGTACGAGGCCGCGCCGGGCACCGTGCTGGCCTGAGCGGTGCCAGGATCGTCGCCATGCGGATCGCGGGGGAGATCGTGCACTGGCGGGGTCCGGCGCCGTACCACTTCGTCCGGCTGCCGGACGATGCCGCGGCGGTCGTCGCCGACGTCGCGCGGGACGTCACCTACGGCTGGGGCATGGTCCCCGTCGACGCCGTGCTGGGCGCGACCCGGTTCAGCACCTCGCTCTTCCCGCGCGACGGCGGGTTCCTCCTGCCCGTGAAGGATGCCGTACGCCGGGCCGAGGAGGTCGAGGTCGGCGACGTCGTGCAGGTCGAGCTGGAGATCCGTACCCGTCGGTGACGGTATCCCCGCGCCGGTCCGGTCGTTGACCAGCACGGACCCGCTCGAGGAGGACGGATGCGTCGACGACGACGGAACGGAGCGGTCGCGGCCGCCCTGGCGGTGGCGGCCCTGGTCGGGCTCGCTTCACTGCAGCCCGCACTGGCGATCGGCCCGTTCGGCCCCTCGGGGCGGGTGACCGTCACCCCGACGGCCTCCAACCAGTTCGCCGGGACCCTCGACGAGGGCTCCGGCAGCCGCGAGTACACCGCCCGCCACGGTGCCCCGCCCGACGGCGGCACCGGCGCGCTCGAGCTGCGCACCCCGGGCGACGGCGACAAGCGTCAGTACGCCACCGACGAGGTCGCCGGGCCGTTGTCCCGGTTCACCGACGCCAGCTACTGGGCGTACCGCGACCCGGCGTCCTCGAGCGGGCAGATGCCGTCGTTCGCGATCGCCGTCGACGTCAACGGGAGCACCCTGGAAGCCCGTGACCTGTACGTCCTCACCTACCTGCCCGACCGGGCGCCCGCCGGCACCTGGACCCGTTACGACGTCGGCGCCGGCACCTTCTGTCTGACCCACCAGATCGGCCGGGTGGACGCCTACCGGCAGTGCCGCGACGGCGGCGAGCAGCGCACCCTGAAACAGATCATGGCCGAGTACCCGCAGATGACCGCCTACGCCGCCGGGTTCAACCAGGGCGGGGGCGACGGCGGCCTGGTCGGCGCGGTCGACCTGATGCAGGTCGGCGGCCGGGTCTACGACTTCGAACCCGCCTGAGCCGGGCGGGTCTCAGCTCACACAGAACTCGTTGCCCTCGGGGTCGGTGAGCGTGGTGGTCACCGGGCCCCGGTCGCTCGTCGTCCACAGCACCCGCGCCCCGAGCGCGACCAGGCGCTCCACCTCCGCGGGCGCCTCGGTCGGCCCGACCTGCAGGTCCAGGTGCACCCGGTTCTTGGCCGACTTCGACTCGGGGACACGCTGCACGAACAGCCGCGGGCCCGGGCCGCGGGCGGTGGCGACGTCCCGGAACCCGCGGCGGTCGCCGTCGGCCAGCACGTCGGCCTCGCCGAGGTGGCCGGCGGCCAGCAGGCCGTCGACGACCGTCGTGTGGTCCTCCACCTCGTAACCGAGGGCAGCCGCCCAGAACCGCACGAGGGCGTGCGGGTCCGCGGCGTCGAACGCGATCTGCAGGGTCGGGGTCATGGCGACGATCCTGGCCCACGACGCGGACAGCCCCTGTCCGCCTGAGGAGACCCACTGGGTACGGCACTGCCATAGGCTCGACGGGTGCAGTACGACTTCACCGACCTGCGACTGTTCCTGCACGTCGTCGCCGAGGGCTCCATCACCGGTGGCGCCGCGCGGGCCAACCTGAGCCTGCCGTCGGCGAGCGCGCGGGTCCGGGCCCTGGAGCGGCACGCCGGGGTCGAGCTGCTGGTCCGGGAGCGGCGCGGTGTGCGCACCACCCCGGCCGGGCGGGCACTGGCCCGCCACGCCCGCGACGTCCTCGACCGGGCGGCGCGCCTCGACGGCGCGATCGCCTCCTACTCCCGGCCGGCGAGCGCGCCCCTCTCGCTGCTCGCCGGGGAGCTCCGCGATGCACGAACCTCGTGCCGCGGGCGGTGGACGGCGTTCCTGCTGGCCCGGCCGCCACTCCGACGTCGACGTCACCCTGCGGCGCAGCGTCGAGACTGCCCGCACACTCGCCGACGGTGGAGCGGACCTGGGGATCGTGCTCGACCAGGTGGCCGCCGGGCAGGGACTGCGCGCGGAGCCGCTGTGCGACGACTCGCTGGTCGTCGTCGGCACCGGGCGCGGTGTGCTCGACGGGCGGGACACGATCGCGTTCGCCGAGGCGGCCGAGCACCCCATGGTGGGGCTGGCCGCGTCGGCACCGCTGCAGCTCTCGCTCGACGCGCAGGCGGCCGAGGCCGGACTCGCGCCGCGGTACCGCACCCGCGCCGCGGACCTGGGCACGGTGGTCGCGCTGGCCGAGGCGGGGGCCGGACTCGCCGTCGTGCCCCGTCGCGCGGCCGCCGTCCCGTCCCGCGCCGGCCGCCTGCAGGTGGTCGCGTTGGAGGAGTCGTGGGCCCGGCGCGGGCTGTCGCTGTGCTGGGGCGCGGCCCTGGAGCCGAGCTCTCCCGGGTGGCCCGCCGTGCAGGCGCTCGCCGACCACATCCGTTCTGTCTCTGTCACTGCCGAAGGCTGAGAGCGGAACTTCCGCATTGTCCGGTGGACCGGACGGGTCGACCCTCGACCCATGAACCTCTGCGACGAGCCCGACGGTGTCGAGCGGGCCCTGGCCTGGCTCCGGCGGGTCGTCGTGCCCGTCGCGGCCGGGCTGCTCCTGCTGCTGGCGATCGCGGCCGGTGACGCCGCCGAGACCGCCGCCGCCGAGGCGACCGGAACCACGCGGGTGGGCGCGACCGTGCTCGGGACGACCGCGGGGCCCGGGCCGGTCGTGGTCGGCTGGACCGACGACCGCGGCGTGGTGCGGACCGCCACGGTGACCGTCGGCGGGCGGGTCGACCCCGGCCGGACGGTCGGGTTGTGGCTCGGCCCGGACGGTGCCCCGGCCGCTCCGACCCGCCCGACCGAGGTCCGGACGGCCGGCATCCTGCGGTCGGCGACGGTGCTGGCCGTCGGTGGGTTCCTGCTGGTCGCGCTGTACACGGCCGCCGGCGTCCTGGGCCGGGCCCGGGCGTCGGGACGGGTGGACCGTGAGTGGCGTGCGGTCGAGGCGCGCTGGCGGGAGCTGCCCAGCGGGTGAACGGAACTGTCGGGGGTCCGGTGCAGCATGCGTCCCGAACCCGCCCCCGAGCGCCGGAGGACCCGTGGACCAGCCCGCCACCACCGACCCCGTCATGGACCCGGTCATGGACGCCGTCGTCGTCGCCGTCGAGGCGGGCCGTGCCGGGGACCGGACCGGCGCACGTGCCCGGTTCGACGCCCTGTGGGAGCAGGTGGGTGCCGACGGCGACCCGTTTCCACCGGTGCACGCTGGCCCACTACGCCGCCGACGTGCAGGACGACCCGCACACCGAACTGGTGTGGGACGAGCGCGCCCTGGCCGCCGCCGACGAGCTGACCGACGAGCGGGTGCAGCGCCACCACGCGTCGCTGAGCGTCGGTGGGTTCCTGCCCTCGCTGCACCTCAACCTCGCCGACGTGCACCGCCGCCTCGGCGACGACGAGCGGGCGCGCCACCACCTGACCCGTGCCCGGGACCGGGTGGGGGCGCTGCCCGACGACGGCTACGGCGCGATGATCCGCGCCGGGATCGACCGCTGCGGTGAACGCCTCGACCTCGGTGACCGCTCGTGACCCGCGCGCACTCAGACGACCGCGCCGTCGCCCGCGCGGCGCCGTGCCCGGTCGGCCTTCGACGGGTGGCGCCGTCCCGCCTTGCCGACGGCTGCTTCGCTCCGGACGTCCGCGGCGCGGGCCCCGGCCAGCGCCGCTGCAACAGGATCGACACCGGCCCGGCGACGACGATCGTCGACACCGTCCCGACCACGATGCCCACGATCAGCGCCAGCGCGAAGTCGCCGAGGGTCGCCCCGCCGAGGAAGAGCAGCACGGTCAGGATCGTCAGCGTCGAGATGCCGGTGTTCACCGTCCGCGGCAGGGTCGAGAGCACTGCCGACCCCACGAACGTGTGGAACGGGAGCGTCGCGTTGCGTGCCCAGTGCTCGCGGACGCGGTCGAACACGACGACGGTGTCGTTGACCGAGTAGCCGATGACGGTGAGCAGCGCCGCGAGGAACACCCCGTCGGCGGTGCGGCCGGTCCAGGCGAACACCCCGACCACCACGAGGACGTTGGTCAGCAGCGCCGCGACCGCGCCGGCGCCGAGCGTCCAGCGGAACCGGAACGCCAGATACAGGAACTGCGCGGCGAGCGCGACACCCAGCGCGATGATCCCGCCGCGGGCCAGTTCGGCACCGAGGCTGGGCCGATGAGCTCGTCGCGGAGCAGCTCGGCGCCGCCGCCCGCCGCGCCGACGGCCTCGCGCAGCTGCCCGACCTGGGCGTCGGTGAGCTCGCCGGAGCGCAGGGCCACCGCGCCGTCGCCGGTCTCGGTGACGGTGAGCCCGCCGATCCCGGTGGCGTCCACGGCGCCGCGGACCTGCTCCACGCTCACCGGGTTCGACGTCGTGAACTCGACCAGTCGGCCGCCGGTGAACTCGACACCGAGCTCCAGGCCGCGTACGAACAGCCCGGACACCATCACCACCACGACGACCCCGGCGACGGCGAGGTAGCGGGCCGGGCGCCGCAGGAACCCGGGGTCGCTCGCCTCCAGCCTGCGCCGGACGGGGCCGATCTCGGTGATGCCGGTGATCCGCGGCCTGCGCTTCACCGCGGGGATCCGCAGGACGGCGAGGGTGAGCAGCCGGGACAGCACCAGCGCCGAGAACAGCGACACGACCACACCGATGACCAGCGTGACACCGAACCCGCGGACCGGCCCCGACGCGAGTCCGAACAGCAGCACGGCGGCGAGCAGCGAGGTCACCGCGACGTCGCCGACCGCGGACAGCGAGTTGGCGTAGCCCATCTCCGAGGCGCGTTCCAGGCGTGGCTTCGCCGCGTACTCCTCGCGGGAGCGTTCGGCGATCAGCACGTTCGCGTCGACGGCCATGCCGACCGCGAGCACGAAGGCGGCCAGGCCGGGCAGCGTGAGCGTCGCGCCGAGCCCGGTCTGCACCGCGTAGGCGACGAGCGCGTACCCGCCGAGCGCGACGACGGCGACGAACCCGACGAGCCGGTACACCACGATGAGGAAGGCCCCGGCCAGCGCGGAGCCGATGATCGCGGCCCAGGCGCTCGCGGAGATCGCGTCGGCGCCCAGGGTCGGGCCGACGGTCCGCTGCTCGATGATCTCCACCGGCAGCGGGAGGGCGCCGCCCTCGATCAGCACGGCCAGCTCGGAGGCCTGCTCGGGGGAGAAGTTGCCGGTGATCTGGGTCTGCCCGCCGAGCATGCCGACGTTGCACGGGATGTCCTCGACGACCTGCGGGGAGGAGATGACCTGCTGGTCGAGCACGATCGCGACCCGACGCTGCGGGTCGCCGGACGGCGCGCAGGCGGCCTGGCCGGTGAGGGCCTGCCAGCGGGCGGGGCCGTCACCGTCGAAGGAGATGTTGACGATGTGCCCGACGCCCTGCGGGTTGGGCGAGGACATCGCCGAGCCGACCATGTCGCCGGTCAGGGCCGGCGGGCCGAGCTGCAGCGGTTGGCCCTGCTCGTCGACGCCGGTCCCCCGGCGGCGGGGTCACCGACCCCCAGCACCGGGTGCATCGTCAGCTGCGCGGTGCGCCCGAGCGTCTCCGCGGCCTCCGCGGGGTCGGTCAGCCCGGGGAGCTCGACGATGATCCGGTTCTCCCCGGACCGGGCCAGGCTCGGCTCGGCCACACCGAGCCCGTCGATGCGCCCGCGCAGCACCTCCAGCACGCGGTCGGTGGCCTCACCGTCGGCGGCGACCTCGGGGGTGTCGCGGGTCTCCAGGACGATCTGGGTGCCGCCGCGCAGGTCCAGGCCCAGCGTGGGGGCGGTGGTGAGCGCGACGACGGAGGACAGGGCGAGCACGGCGAGCGCGATGAGCGCCCGCCAGAGCACGGGGCGTGGCTTCACAGGGATCCTCGGCGGCGGGCACCCCGGTCAGGACCGGGGCACGGCGGGGGTGCGGGGGAGTCGCGGGCGGCGGCGACCGGTGGGGTCGTCCGGTCAGGCCCGCGGGGTCCCCGCGACCCGATGTCCGCGCCGGTCCCGGGCTCCGGGGCGGCGGCCGTCGTGCGGTCGTCGACGCGGCCGGGCGCCTCGTGCGGGAGCCCGGCGGCGTCGAGGACCAGCAGGTCCAGGGCCGGGCCGGGGTGGCCGGTCGCGTCGGGTGCGACCGGACCGTCGTGGGCGGAGCGCCCCAGCAGCGCGGGCCGGGGCGCCTCGGCGGGAGCGACGTCCTGCCCGACCGAGGCCGCCGCCGTGGCCGGGACGGCCTCGGCGGTCAGCGACCCGGCGACCGGGGCGAGCGCGGCCACCAGCGACAGCAGCAGCACCGCGACGAGGCGGCGGGCCGGGCTGCGGGTCGTGCGCACGAGGGTGATCCGTCCGGTTCGGGGGTTTCCGCCCGCGACGGTACCGGTCACCGCGCCGCCGACGACGGAGCAGGGGTCGGACTGGGGGGCGCGCGACCGTCCCGGTTCGGCACAATCATGGCCGCACCACCCCGTGAAGACCCGAGAGGACGACTGACGTGAGCACGGATCCGTCGACCAGCCAGAACACCGACTCCGCGGAGACCGGCGGCGGGACGACCGGCGGCGAGACGATCGAGTTCCAGGCCGAGGCCCGGCAGCTGCTGCGGTTGATGATCCACTCGATCTACTCGAACAAGGACGTCTTCCTGCGCGAGCTGATCTCCAACGCCTCCGACGCGCTGGACAAGCTCCGTCTCGCCGCCTACCAGGACAAGGACCTGGGCGCCGACACCGACGACCTGCACGTCGATCTCGTGCCGGACGCCGAGGCGCGCACCCTCACCGTGCGCGACAACGGCATCGGCATGACCCGCGACGAGGTCGTCGACCTGATCGGCACGATCGCGCGGTCGGGCACCGCGGAGCTCCTCGCGAAGCTCCGGGAGGCGGGTGACGACGCCCGCCAGGAGCTGATCGGCCAGTTCGGCGTCGGCTTCTACTCCTCGTTCATGGTGGCCGACCGGGTCGAGCTCGTGACCCGCAAGGCCGGCACGTCCGAGGGCGTGCGCTGGAGCTCCGACGGCGAGGGCACCTACACGATCGAGCCGGTCGCCGACGCCCCGCAGGGCACCGCGGTCACCCTGCACCTCAAGGCGTCCGACGCCGAGGACCAGCTGCACGACTACGCCGACCCCTCGGTCCTGCGGCGCATCGTGAAGACCTACTCCGACTTCATCACCTGGCCGGTCCGCATGCCTGCCGGAACCGGCACGGCGGAGGACACCGACGACGCCGCGCCCGAGACGCTGAACTCGATGAAGGCGCTGTGGGCCCGCCCGCAGAAGGACGTGACCGAGGAGGAGTACGCCGAGTTCTACCGGCACGTCAGCCACGACTGGCAGGAGCCGCTGGAGACGATCCGGCTCGCCGCCGAGGGCACCTTCGAGTACCAGGCGCTGCTGTTCCTGCCGAAGGTCGCACCGATGGACCTCTACATGCGCGACGCCCGCCGTGGGGTGCAGCTCTACGTCCGGCGGGTGTTCATCATGGACGACTGCGAGGCGCTCGTCCCCGAGTACCTGCGGTTCGTCAAGGGCGTCGTCGACGCCGCGGACCTCTCGCTGAACGTGTCGCGGGAGATCCTGCAGCAGGACCGCCAGATCTCGGCGATCCGCAGGCGCCTGGTGAAGAAGGTGCTGTCGGTCCTCGGGTCGATGCGCGACAACGAGCCGGAGAAGTTCGCGATCTTCTGGGAGCAGTGCGGCCGGGCGCTCAAGGAGGGCCTGCTGTCCGACGCCGACAACCGCGACACCATCCTCGGGGTGTCGGTGTTCGAGAGCACCCACGACGCGGAGAAGCCGACCTCGCTCGCCGCCTACAAGGAGCGGATGCGCGAGGGTCAGGACGCGATCTACTACATGACCGGGGACTCGCGGACCGCGATCGAGGCCTCCCCGCACATGGAGGCGTTCCGGGACAAGGGCTACGAGGTCCTGCTGCTGACCGACCCGGTCGACGAGGTGTGGGTCGACGCCGTCGACGGCTTCGACGGCACCCCGCTGCGCTCGATCGCCAAGGGCCAGGTCGACCTGCAGACCGACGAGGAGAAGGAGGAGGCGGCGGCCAAGCAGACCGAGTTCGCCGACCTCTGCACCTGGATGGCCGAGGTCCTGACCGAGGACGTCAAGGAGGTGCGGCTCTCCACCCGGCTCACCACCTCCCCGGCCGTCCTCGTCGGCGACGAGTTCGACATGACCCCGACCCTGGAGAAGATGTACCGGGCGATGGGGCAGGAGCCGCCGAAGGTGAAGCGGATCCTCGAGCTCAACCCGTCGCACCCGCTGGTCACCGGGCTGCGGGACGCGCGCGCGGCCGGCAAGGACGAGAGCGGCACCGTCGAGCTGCTGCACGGCATGGCGCTGCTGGCCGAGGGCGGCGAGCTCGCCGACCCGTCCCGGTTCGTGGGGCTGCTCGCGGAGCGGCTGCAGCACACCCTCTGACGCCGGGCGGCGCGGGGACCGGCCCGTGACGAGAGCCGCACATCTGAAGAGCTAATCAGGTGTCGTGGCTATGCTGTCGCGGTGATCGGGAACCCGCGCCGCTGGGCGCCGCTGCTCGCCGGGCTGCTGCTCCTCGCGGGGTGCGGCGCGGGTGACCCGGCTACGGCGCCCGGCGACCTCGGCGACCACGGCGCCGCACCTGCCACGGCGTCGGTGGTGAACTGCGGCGTCGACGTCCCGGTGCAGCGCCCGGAGCGGGTCGTCGCGATGTTCCAGAACGGCATCGAGGCCGTCCTCGCGCTCGGGGCGGGGGACCGGCTCGTCGGAGCGGCCTACCTGGACAACCCGCTGCCGGCGCAGCTCGACGGTGACTTCCGCCCGCAGAGCTACTGGCCCGAGGAGTACCCGTCGCGCGAGGAGGTGCTGCGGGTCGATCCGGACCTCGTCGTCTCCGGCTTCACCGGCGCGTTCACCCGGGAGGGCCTCGGCACCCGCGCCGAGCTCGGCGCCACCGGCACGGAGACCTTCCTGTTCAGCGCCTACTGCCCCACCGCCGACGGCGGCGGTCAGCAGAGCATCGGCGCCAACGACGTGTCCTTCGCCGGCGTCGAGCGCGACCTCACCGACCTCGGTCGGCTGCTCGGCGCCGAGGACCGGGCCGCGCAGGTCGTCGCCGGCATGCGCAGCACCCTCGGCGACGTGGCGGGCCGGCTCGCCGGGGTCGCCGACCGTCCGCGGGTGGCGATGCTGAACTCCCCGGCAGCTCCGGTGAGCTGCGGGTCTTCGGCACCGGCGACGTCGCGACGACGATCATCGAGGCCGCGGGCGGGCGGCAGGCGTTCGACACCATCGCCGGCCGGCAGCGCACCGTGTCGCTGGAGGGCATCGTCGCGGCCCGCCCGGACGTGATCGTGATCCCGGCCTGCTGCGGGCGCGATGTCGGACCGGAGGGCGCGGAGCCGCTGGCCGAGCGTCTGCGGAACGACCCGGCCCTGGCCACGGTCCCCGCGGTCCGCGACGGCAAGGTGTTCACCACGACCTTCGCCGAGGTCAGCCCCGGCATCCGCAACGCCGACGCGGTCGCGACGCTCGCCCGCCGGCTGCACCCGGACCGGTTCGGCGGCTGAACCCCGGCGCCGTCGCGCGCGGTCCGGTCGGGCGCCGGGCGGCGTCGCGCGGTCCGTTTCGACGGCCGGTTCCCGGCCCGGCGCGGG
>NZ_JAHLJA010000102.1:0-14778 GCF_020496245.1 Pseudonocardia sp. ICBG601
GCGGCGCAGCACCGAGGCCAGCGTGTAGTGGTCGCGGTGGGCGTGGTGACCAGGAAGCGGCGGACGTCGCCGAAACCGAGCCCAGCGCCGCCAGCGCCTTGGCCCAGCAGGTCGCGGGCCTCGTCGATCGCCATCCGGAGTCGATCAGGGTCCAGCCGTGTCGTCGGCGAGTGCGTAGACGTTCACCGCCCGCAGCCCGTCCTGGGGCAGCGGCAGCGGGATCCGGTACACCCCCGGGGCGCTGCGGAACACGCCCGGCGCGGCCAGTCGCCGTCCGGGCGTCATCGGTCACGGGGTGGAAGCGGCGGTCACCGCCCGACGATAGATGACCGGATCCGGGGGCGCCGCACCCTCCTGCGGGGCACATCATCACCCCACGTGTCGGGCTGGACACCGACAGTCGACGTTTTCCGGACAGTCCACCCGAGGGTGGTACACGATCGCACCGGGAGGGTGGCCCGATCCGCGCTACCGTCCCTGCGTTCGGTGATCAGAGGTCGGCCTGGGGGCGGGTCGGCGAAGGAGGGACGCAGCATGGCGGCGGGGATCCCGGAGCAACGGTCCGGGCAGGACGCGCCGTTCCTCACCGTGGCAGAGGTGGCGGACCGGATGCGGGTCTCCCGGATGACGGTGTACCGGCTGGTGCACTCCGGGGAGCTCCCCGCGGTGCGGTTCGGGCGCTCGTTCCGAGTGCCACCGGAGTCGGTGGAGGCGCTGATCGAGTCGGCGCGCTACACCGGCGGTTGAGACAGGGAGCCGGAATGCTGCCGGTCGACGCCGCGAGCGCACCGAGGGTCGCGGACACCTACGACACCCCCGAGGCCCGGACCGAACGGGAACGGACCCTGGAGCTGCTGGGCCCGCGGGCCGGCGAGCAGATCCTGGTCGTCGGGACCGGACCGGGGCAGCTGCTCGACGACGTCGCCAGGGCCGTCGGCCCGGGTGCCACGGGGGTCGACCCGGACCCGGTGATGGTGACGCTGGCACGACGTCGGTGCGGCACCCGTGCCGTCGTCACCCAGCGCGCGCTGGCCGGTCCGGGTTCGCTGCCCGGCGGTCCGGACGACGCCGTGGCCTGCCTGCAGGTCCTGGAGTTCGTCGACGACCTTCCGGCCGCCGTCACCGAGCTGTACCGGGTCCTGCGCCCGGGTGGGCGGCTGCTCGTGCTGGACACGGACTGGACCTCGCTGCACTGGCCCGGGCCGGGACAGGACCGGCACCGCCGCATCCGCGACGCGTGGTGCAGCACGGTGCCGCGGTCGCGGCTGCCCTACGAGCTGGGCCCGCTGCTGCAGCGCGCCGGGTTCGACGGGGAGTGGACGCGACGGATGCCGATGCGCGGGCCGGCCTCCACCGGCTACGGCGCCGCGCTGCGGGAGATGGTCGCCGAGGCCGCGCCGGGCCGGTGCGGGCTCACCCGGGCCGAGGTCGACGCGTGGGCGTCGGGCGTCGCGTCCTGCGGCGACGAGCCGTTCTCGGTGGACCGCTGGTTCCTGGGCGCCGTCCGGCCCTGAACCGCGTGCGGACGGGGCGTGGCGCGCGGGGCGCCGGTCGGGCAGCATCTCGGGCCGTGGGCTCCCCGTCGTCGCAGACACCGATCACCGCGCGGGTGAGGATCGGGCAGCAGCCCGACTTCGTCCGGCTGTTCCAGACGCTCCCCCGGGCCGGGGAGTGGGTCAACTTCGCCCCACCCGGCCGGCGGCGCGACGACTACGAGGTCGACTGGGTGCTGCACTGGGCGATCGACCCCGACGACAGCGACAGCCCGGACGTCACCGTCGAGATCCAGCTCGTCGACCCGGAGTAGGGCGCTACCGGAAGCCGTGGCTGCGGACCGCGGCCACGTCGCCGTCGCGCAGGGCGTCGAGCACCGCGCGTTCGTGCGGGACCGTCTCGGCGGGCAGGTCGGCGAGCGCGAACCAGTCCAGGCCCGCGGTCTTCCCGTCCTCGGCGCGGCGTGGCTCGCCGGTCCAGCGACGGCAGGTGAAGAAGAAGTCGACGCGTTCGTCGACCGGGTCCCCGGTGCGCCCGGTGCGGTGCACGGCCGTGAGCGGGACCAGGTCGGCGGGGTCGACGGTGACGCCGAGCTCCTCCCGGGCCTCGCGCACCGCGGCTGCGACCGCGTCCTCGCCGGCCTCGACGTGCCCGGCCGCGGCGGCGGCCCAGTGACCGTCCATGAACCCGGTGCCGGCACGCAGCTGGAGCAGCACCTCGGTGCGCTCACCGGTGCCGCGCAGCAGCAGGACGTAGGACGCCGGGACGACCCGGTAGCGCTTGCTCACGCCGCCGACCCTAGGTGCCGTGGCGCCGTTCGCCGACGGCAACACCGGGGTAACGCGGCGGTCCTACCGTCGTCCGATGGCGGCCCCCACCTCGCGCCCGGCACCGGTCGGCGACCGGCTCGGCGTCGTGCCGCCGCGGGACTCGGAGCTGCGGTTCCGCACCGTGCACGGCTACCGGCGGGCGTTCCGGGTGGCCGGGTCCGGGCCGGCGGTGGTGCTCGTGCACGGCATCGGGGACAGCTCGGCGACGTGGGAGGCGGTGTTCCCCGCGCTGGCCCGGCGGCACCTGGTGATCGCCCCCGACCTGCTGGGGCACGGGCACTCGGACAAGCCGCGCGCGGACTACTCGGTCGCCGCCTACGCCAACGGCGTGCGGGACCTCCTCGGCGTCCTCGGTGTCCCGCGCGCGACGCTGGTGGGGCACTCGCTGGGCGGTGGCGTCGCGATGCAGTTCGCCTACCAGTACCCCGACCGGACCGAGCGCCTCGTGCTGGTCGGCACCGGCGGGGCGGGCCCGGACGTGACGCCGCTGCTGCGCGCGGTCAGCCTGCCCGGTGCGCAGGCGGTGCTGGCTGCCTCGCAGCTGCCGCCGTTGCGGTGGCAGATCGGGTGGGCCCTCGACGCGCTGCGGCTGGTCGGCGCCGACCTCGGTCGTGACGCCGCCGACCTGCTCCGGCTGGTCGACGCGCTGCCCGACGCGACGTCGCGGGCGGCGTTCATCCGGACGCTGCGGGCCGTCGTCGACTGGCGCGGGCAGGTCGTGACCATGCTGGACCGCTGCTACCTGACCCGCGGGATGCCGACGATGCTGGTGTGGGGCGCCCGGACGCGGTGGTGCCGCTCGCGCACGCCCACACCGCGCACGCGGCGATGCCGGGCAGCCGGCTGGAGGTGTTCGACGACGCCGGGCACTTCCCGCACCACAGCGACCCGGCACGGTTCGTGGGGGTGCTGGAGGAGTTCCTCGACTCCACCGACCCGGCACGGTGGAGCCCCGAGCAGTGGCGTCAGCTGCTGCGCTGCCCTCCCCCGCCCGCCGGTGCCGGGGCGCGGCCGGGTCCGGTGTCGGCGACCTGACCCGGGCCGGCGTCAGAGGACGACGCCGAGCCAGCTGCCGGCGCAGCCGTGGCAGGCGCCGTGCACCGTCGCGGCCCGGTGCACCGGGCGCAGGCAGATCACGCAGTGGGTGAGCCGGCGCCGGGCCCGGCGCAGCAGCCCGTCACGCACCTGGCGGACGGCGAGCCCGGCGTCGCCGTCCGGGTCGTCGCAGCCGGGCAGGACCGGCACCTCGACGGCGTCGGCCGGGTCGAGCACCGGGAGGTGGCCGTCCCAGCGGGGCTCCGGTCGGGCGAGCAGCACCGGCCCCGACGGGTCGAACCCGAGCATCAGCTGCGGCGGCTCCCCCGCGACGAACCAGGCCACCGGGTCCGGCTCCGCGCCGGGTGGGAGGAGCCCCGCCGAACGCAGGTCCGCATCGGTCCAGCCGCCGCGTCGCAGGTCGGCCGGGGTGAGCCCGAAGTGCCGCAGCCCGTCGGTCGGCAGGTCGAGCTCACGCAGCTCCGCCGGGGACGGGACGCCCACGTAGACGGTGCCGCGCTCCCCCGGCCGCTCGGCGACGGGCGCGGTGTCGTGGCCGTCCGCGACGCGCCACGGGGCGGCGACGAGCACGGCGAGCACCCGCGCGTCGACGCGCAGGCGCCCGGCCACCTCCGCGGTGCGGTCCTCGGTCACCCGGTCTCCGATCCCTGCACCGACGATCCCTGCACCGACGATCCTGCACCGCCACGCGCGCCGGGGCGGCCCCGATGTCGGAGCCGCCCCGGTGTGGTGCGGTGTCGCTCAGCTGCAGCCGCTGGTGGAGCCGCAACCCTCGCAGAGGTAGCAGGACCCGGCGGGGCGCATCTTCGTCCCGCAGGTCATGCACAGCGGGGCGTCGGCGGCCTTGCCCAGCCGCAGCTCGAGCAGCTCGGTGGAGCTGCCGACCTCGACCGGCGCGGGCTCGGCACCGGCCTCCTTGCGCTCCTCGATCGTCGGCACCGAGGAACGGAACTCCTCGATGTCGAGCTTCTCGCCGGTGCCGTAGTCGTTCTCGACCTGGGCGGACCGCTCGTCGGAGGAGAAGATGCCCAGCTGGGCGCGCTTCTCGTACGGCAGGTGGTCCAGCGCCAGGCGGCGGAACAGGTAGTCCAGCACCGAGGTCGCGATCCGCACGTCCGGGTCATCGGTCATCCCGGCCGGCTCGAAGCGCAGGTTGGAGAACTTCGAGACGTAGAACTCCAGCGGGATGCCGTACTGCAGACCCACCGAGATCGACATCGAGAAGGCGTCCATCACACCGGCCAGGGTCGAGCCCTGCTTGCCGAGCTTGACGAAGATCTCGCCGAGGCCGTCGTCGGGGTAGCTGCCGGCGGTGAGGTAGCCCTCGGCGCCGCCGACGGTGAACGACACGGTCTCGCTGGGCCGCTTCTTGGGCAGCCGCTTGCGGACCGGCCGCTGCTCGACGACCGTGACCTTCTCGGCCTCCGCGGTGTCACCGCCGGCCTTCTTGTCGCCGCCCTTGCCCGCGGACAGCGGCTGGCCGACCTTGCAGTTGTCGCGGTAGATCGCCAGGGCCTTGAGGCCGAGGCGCCACCCCTCGAGGTAGATCCGCTCGACGTCCTCGACGGTCGCCCGCTCGGGCATGTTGACCGTCTTGGAGATGGCGCCGGACAGGAACGGCTGCGCGGCGGCCATCATGCGGACGTGGCCCATCGGGGCGATCGTCCGGTCGCCCATGGCACAGTCGAACACCTCGTAGTGCTCGGGCTTCATGCCCGGGGCGTCGACGACGTGGCCGTGCTCGGCGACGTACTCGACGATCGCCTCGGCCTGCTCGGCCTGGTAGCCGAGGTTGTCCAGGGCCCGGCGCACCGACTGGTTGACGATCTGCATGGAGCCGCCGCCGACCAGCTTCTTGAACTTGACCAGCGCCAGGTCCGGCTCGATGCCGGTCGTGTCGCAGTCCATCATCAGGCCGATCGTGCCGGTCGGGGCCAGCACCGACGCCTGCGCGTTGCGCCAGCCGTTGACCTCACCGATGTCCTGGCACTGCTTCCAGACCTGGGTGGCGAGCTTCTGCACCGGGGTGCTGGAGGCGAAGGTGCGGATGCGGTCGTTCTCCGCGGCGTGCTTGCGGATGACCCGCTGGTGGGCCTCGGCGTTGCGGGCGTAGCCCTCGTACGGGCCGACGACACCGGCGAGCTCGGCGGAGCGCTTGTACGCGGCACCGGTCATCAGCGAGGTGATGGACCCGGCGAGCGCGCGGCCACCCTCGGAGTCGTACGCGTGGCCGGTCGCCATGAGCAGCGCGCCGAGGTTGGCGTAGCCGATGCCCAGCTGCCGGAACTTGCGGGTGGTGTCGGCGATCGGCTCGGTCGGGAAGTCCGCGAAGCAGATCGAGATGTCCATCGCGGTGATGATCAGCTCGACGGCCTTGGCGAAGGTCTCGGCGTCGAACCGGTCGCCGGAGTCGAGGAACTTCAGCAGGTTCAGCGACGCCAGGTTGCAGCTGGAGTTGTCCAGGTGCATGTACTCCGAGCACGGGTTCGACGCGCTGATGCGGCCGGACTCCGGGGTGGTGTGCCAGTCGTTGATCGTGCCGTCGTACTGGATGCCCGGGTCGGCGCAGTTCCAGGCCGCCTCGGCGATGCCGCGGAAGAGCTTGCGGGCGTCGACGCGCTCGATGACCTCACCGGTCATCCGGGCACGCAGACCGAAGTCGGTGCCCTCCTCGACCGCGCGCATGAACTCGTCGGTGACGCGGACGGAGTTGTTGGCGTTCTGGTACTGCACCGAGGTGATGTCGGAGCCGCCCAGGTCCATGTCGAAGCCGGCGTCGCGCAGGACGCGGACCTTGGCCTCCTCCTTGGCCTTGGTCTCGACGAACTCCTCGATGTCGGGGTGGTCGACGTCGAGGACGACCATCTTCGCCGCGCGCCGCGTGGCGCCGCCGGACTTGATGGTGCCCGCGGAGGCGTCGGCACCGCGCATGAACGAGACCGGGCCCGAGGCGGTGCCGCCCGAGGACAGCAGCTCCTTCGACGACCGGATGCGCGAGAGGTTCAGGCCGGCGCCGGAGCCGCCCTTGAAGATCAGGCCCTCCTCGCGGTACCAGTTCAGGATCGACTCCATGGTGTCGTCGACCGAGAGGATGAAGCAGGCGCTGACCTGCTGCGGGCTGGCGGTGCCGACGTTGAACCACACCGGCGAGTTGAAGCTGAACACCTGGTGGATCAGCATCCAGGTCAGCTCGTGGTCGAAGATCTCGGCGTCGCCCTCGGTGGCGAAGTAGCCGTGCTCGAGACCGGCCCGCTTGTAGGTGCCGACGACCCGCTCGACGAGCTGCTTCAGGCTCGACTCACGGGTGTCCGAGCCCACCGCGCCGCGGAAGTACTTGCTGGTGACGATGTTGGTGGCGTTGACCGACCAGCTGCGCGGGAACTCGACGCCGCGCTGCTCGAAGTTGACCGTGCCGTCGCGCCAGTTGGTCATGACGACGTCGCGGCGCTCCCACTCCACCTCCTCGTAGGGGTGGACCCCTTCGGTGGTGAAGACACGCTGGACGGTCAGGCCGGGCGCGCGCTTGGCGCCGGTCTTCCCGCGGCTGCGCGCCGGCTTGGTAGCCGCGCTCTCACCGGTGTCTGTCGTCGGGCCCCCGACGGTCTCGGTCATGCATGCCTCCGCACTTGTCACCGTGTACCACCCCCGCGCGCTGGGGTGCGCGGACGGTCTTCCCCTCCGGTACGACCTGCGACGACGGCCGGTACCGGTCGCCCCCTCGCGGGGTGCGCGCCGGACCCGTGCCGCCGAGCGGCTCACCCCGTCCCGGTTGTGGCCGGCTCGTCGTCGGCTGCTTCCCCGGCAGCCGCCGAACGCAGGTCGGCGATCTCCTTCTCGAAGTCCTCGATGGAGGAGAAGGAGCGATAGACGCTCGCAAATCTCAGGTACGCGACCTCGTCGAGCTCACGCAGCGGCCCGAGGATCGCCAGTCCGACCTCGTGGCTGGGAAGCTCCGCCGCCCCGCGTGCCCGCACGGTCTCCTCGACCCGGTGGGCGAGCTGCTGCAGGTCGTCCTCGTCGACCGGCCGGCCCTGACCCGCCCGCCGAACCCCGCTGACGACCTTCTGTCGGCTGAAGGGCTCGGTCACCCCGCTGCGCTTGACGACGGCGAGCACGGCCTCCTCGACCGTGGTGAACCGTCGTCCGCACGAGGTGCAGGACCGGCGCCGACGGGTGCAGGTCCCGTCGTCGGCCGTCCGTGATTGAGTCGATCACGCGGGAGTCCGGGTGCCGGCAGAACGGGCAGCGCATGGACGCTCACACCCTCTCCCGTAACGTTCCGGAAACTCTCCGCAGCAATCCATCCCCCAACCAGTGGCGGAACAACGTCAATGTAACCCCTACATCTAGGGTCCGCCATCCGGGGCCCACGCCCCGCGCCGAGCTTCGCCCGATCGGGATCCGAGCCTTGCACACCACGTTCCGCGACCGGCTCGTCGCCGACGATCATGGAGGGGGATATCGGCGCTGGGTGGCGCCGAGGAACGTCACGCCCGGCGCGCCGTCCGTCGCGCCGCGGGGACCGCGACCGGCGGCCAACCGATGCGGGACACGCCCTGGCGACGCGCCCGGCGGCACGCCGCCGACGATCCGGCGACATCCCGGCGACCGCCGCCCGACATCCGCGTGCCGGCCCGGCGCATGTCGTCACCCGATGCGACGCCGACACGGCGCCGGATCGCTCCACACCGTCACCGCACCGCCACCGCCGTGACCACGGTCGCCGCGCCGGCACCGCCCACGGCACGCCCGACCGGCTCCGCCCCGGGAGCCCGACACGTCGGCACCGCACCACTGCACACCCCGGGCCGGACACGCCGGCACCACTCCGCGCCACGGGCCCGGCCCACCGGGACCGCACCGCGGCCCTGATACTCCTCAGCGCACGGCACCGACCGACGGCACGGCGGCCGCGGGGGCGTTCCAGCCCGCCGCCGCGTCGCCCAGCAGGCCGAGCGCCACCACCGCGGTCGTGGCGCACAGCAGCACCGCGACCCCGTCAGGACCGCTCCAGGCGCCCGCGGACCCGACTGCGGGCCGGGCGGGGGCGGGCCGGGACCAGGCAACGCCGGTCCAGCGGACGGACCGTGCGCGGCGCCGGCACGGCCACCGACCGCGGACCGGACGGCGCCGCGACCCGTGCGGGCCGCTCCAGGGTCGCCGTGGAGCCCGGCGCCGAGGTGTTGCAGCGGGGCGTCCGGACCGCGACGTTTCGACCACCGTGACGCCACGCGGGACCGCCGGACCGACCGGCCGGTGCCGTGGTCCGGGCCGCACGCCCGTGAGCTGCCGGACCGGGCGCCGTCGGACCGGACGTCGGAACACCGGGCGCCGTGACACCAGGCGCCGGAACACCGGATGCCGGGACACCGGATGCCGAGACCCCCGGCGCCGGTGGCACGCCGGGAACGGGCGGCGGGGTGCCGTGCGACCGACTCGGTCAGTGCGCGCTCCCGTGCACCGTGGGCGGCCCACCGGTGCGCGGCGCGCGCGACGGCCGACGAGCCGGCACCGGCCGGACCGGCCACACCCTCCGCGGCCCGCACCCGCTCCCGGGCGGCGCGCCGGGCGCGCGAGGTGGGGGTGCCGGGCGCGGGGGCCCGGTCAGGCAGCCGACCGCGCCGTGGTCGCGGATCCGCTCGTCGAGCTCTCGCATGGTTCCTCCTGCCGTCGGACCGCCCGTCCCCCGGGCGGTCTCGTCTCCCCCGCTCCCGACCGGCCCTCCCCGAGCCCGGTCGAACGGGCGTACGAGCGGTGTAGCACCCGACACCGACAACAACCACGTCTCCGCAGGTCACCGCCCGTGCCGGGGACGCTCTCAGCGTGGCGCGCCGACCGCGGCGCACGGCCGGGCCGTGGGCGGCGACGTCGGCGACCACCCCGAGCGCGACGACCGCGGCCGCCGAGGCCAGCAGGACACCCACCGCCGCCACCACGCGGCGCACGGGACCCGACGTCGGTACGGGCCGCACCACGCCGGCCGCGGTGCCGACCGGCCCGTCCGATGACCGTCATGCCCCGATGACCGCTGCGTCCACGATCGCCACCCCCACTGCCGTTCCCGCTGCCGGTCGCCCGCGCGGCCGGACGGCGACGCGGACGGCATCCGATCGGACCAGAACGATCGAACTGGTGTTCGATCGAACGCCTGTGCGATGTTCTACCACCACGGCCCGGCGGAATCCACGACACGCCCCGGGCGACTTCGAACGCATGTTTGCGAACGGGCCCGCGACGGCTAGGGTCGTCGCCGTAAGTACCCCGAGGAGGCGAATGCGATGGCAGCGGACGACACCGGACACGGTGGTCCCGGCGTGACCGGCACCGCCGCGGACCGGGGATCCGCGACGGTCCGGGAGTTCCCCGACCCCGCGACCGACACCCGCGGCCTGACCCCGCGGCAGAAGAAGGTCCTGGCCGTCATCCGGGACTGGTGGACCGGTACGGCTACCCGCCCAGCGTCCGCGAGATCGGTGACGCGGTGGGCCTCACGTCCACCTCGTCGGTGCACACACCAGCTCCGGACCCTGGAGCGCAAGGGCTTCCTCCGGCGCGACCCGAACCCGCACCCGCGCGTCGATGTCCGCAGCCCGGAGCAGATCGCCGGCACCGACGGGTCGGACTCCGACGCCGACACCGCCGAGCTGCGTTCCGCGCGGCCGGCGCCGGCGTTCGTGCCGCTCATCGGCGACATCGCCGCCGGTGGCCCGATCCTGGCCGAGCAGGCCGTGCAGGACGTGTTCCCGCTGCCGCGTGAGATCGTCGGCGAGGGCACGCTGTTCCTGCTCAACGTCAAGGGTGAACTCGATGGTCGACGCCGCGATCACCGACGGCGACTGGGTCGTCGTGCGTCAGCAGCCGGTGGCCGAGCAGGGCGAGATCGTGGCCGCGATGATCGACGGCGAGGCGACGGTGAAGACGTTCCGCCGCAAGGACGGGCACATCTGGCTGATGCCGGCGAACGACGCCTACGACCCGATCCCGGGTGACGACGCGTCGATCCTCGGCCGCGTCGTGGCGGTCCTGCGCCGCCTCTGACCTCCTCGGCGGCGCCCGGTTCCCGCGGTCAGCTGGACCGGCGGCGCCGTCCGTGCAGGGACATCGCGACGGGCAACCGTCACCAGCAGCAACCGCGAGCACCGCGGCCCCCGCCCGCGGCGGGCAGCCACGACGGGTATACGTGCGGTACTCCGCACCACCTCGGCGGGCTGGGCCACGACCGGTGCCTGCGGGCGGTCGCCGCGGGCACCGCGCCCGGGACGACGGTGATCGCCGCCGCGGTCGGGCCCCGCGGCCTCGCTGCCGGAGTGCAGTGCACCCCGGCCGTCCGGGGCGATCGCCTCGCCCTGGGCCTCGTCCGGCAACGGCACCGGCAGTGGTGCCCCGCCCAGCGCCGCGACCAGCACGTCCGGCCGTCGCCGGTCCGCCGACGGGCAGCGGGAACACCCAGGCGTCGGTGTAGGTCCGCAGCACGGCGGCGCGTCCGCCGTCGGCCCGGTCGGTGAGACCCCGCCGCCGGTGATCGTGCGGGACCGGCGGCCCGAGCGGCCCGCCGCCGGTGCCCGACCAGGGCAGCACGACCTGTGCCACCCGGCGCAGCGGGACCGGGCCCCCGCCGTCGCGCAGCGGCGTCGGGTCGGTACACCCCGGCGGCCCCGGTGGTCTTGTCGACCAGCAGGGCACGCCGTCGTCGCCGACCAGCAGCGCCTCGACGTCGCGCGGACCGTCCGGATAGTCCAGGTCGTACACGCGTGGCGGCCCGGCCGGGGGCAGCACGACGAGCCGGACCGAGCCACGCTGTGCCCCGTTGTCACCGGTGTCGGCGAGCCAGAGATCCCCGCCCGGCCCGAGCCCGAGGTCCTCGACGTCGGTGACCGGGACGTCGGCCTGCCGGGTTCCGGTGACCGCGCAGCCGGACGGGTCCAGGGTGAACGTCCGCGCGGTCCCCCCGCCGTCGACGATCGCGTGGTACCGCTGCGGGGCTCCGCCGGCGGGCCCTCGGCGACCAGCCCGGACAGCTCCGCCAGCCGCGGGTCGTCGACGGTGCAGACCGGGTGCGCCCCGGGCGGCGGCGCGGCCGCACCCGTGAGCGCACCGGTCAGGCAGAGGACAGTGCTCAGGCAGACGACAATGGTCAGGCGGCGGGCCACGACCCCCGGACGCGGTGGCCACCCGGCCGCCCACCCGGTCGCCCACTCAGTGGCCCGCTGCCGTCGCCGGCAGGTCGGCGCCGGTCCCGGTCGGGACGGCAGAGCCCGCCACCGCGAACGGCAGCACCGCGGTGCCCAGCTCCGGCTTCACCCGCGCCCGGATCCGGGTGCCGTCGGCGGTGTGGGACTCGGCGAGGATCTCGCCGTCGTCGTGCAGCCGCGCGACCAGCGCACCCTCGGTGTAGGGCAGCAGGAGGTCGACCTCGTAGTCCGGGCGCGGCAGGCGCTCGGCGATGTGCTCGCGGAGCGGTCGATCCCGGTGCCGCTGTGTGCCGAGACGAACACGGCGTCCGGCTGGGCGTGCCGCAGCCGGGCCAGCGCGAGGTCACCGGCCGCGTCGATCTTGTTGATCACGAGCAGCTCGGGGGGCATCGTGTCGCCCGCGGCCTCCCCACCTCGACGAGCACCTGACGGACCGCGGCGATCTGGTCGTCGGGCAGCGGGTCGGACCCGTCGACGACGTGCACCAGCAGGTCGGCCCGGGCGGCCTCCTCCAGCGTGGAGCGGAACGCCTCGACGAGCTGGTGCGGCAGGTGCCGCACGAACCCGACGGTGTCGGTGAGGGTGTAGTCGTGCCCGTCGGGCGTCTGCGCCTTGCGGGTGGTCGGGTCCAGCGTCGCGAACAGCGCGTCCTGCACCAGCACCCCGGCGTCGGTGAGCTGGTTGAGCAGGCTCGACTTGCCCGCGTTGGTGTAGCCGACGATCGCGACCGAGGGGATCTCGTTGCGGCGACGGCTGCCGCGCTGGGTCTCGCGGACCTGGCGCATCGCACCGATCTCGCGGCGCAGCTTCGACATGCGCGCGCGGATCGGCGCCGGTCCAGCTCGATCTTCGTCTCACCGGGGCCACGGCCACCGATACCGACACCGCCCGCGGCGCGGCCACCGACCTGCCGGGACAGCGCCTCACCCCAGCCGCGCAGCCGCGGCAGCAGGTAGGACAGCTGCGCGAGCTCGACCTGGGCCTTGCCGTCCCGGGAACGGGCGTGCTGGGCGAAGATGTCGAGGATCAGCGCGGTCCGGTCGATGACCTTGACCTTGAGCCGCTCCTCCAGCTGACGGAGCTGGCCGGGCGAGAGCTCGCCGTCGCAGATCACGGTGTCGGCGCCGGTGGCGCGGACGGTCCCGAGCAGCTCCTCGACCTTGCCGGAGCCGATGAACGTGGCCGGGTCCGGGCTGGAGCGGCGCTGGACGAGGCCGTCCATCACCTCGGAACCGGCGGTCTCGGCGAGGCGGGCCAGCTCGGTCATCGAGTTCTCGGCCTGCTCGGCCGTGCCCTCGGTCCAGACGCCGACGAGCACGACCCGCTCCAGCTGGAGCTTGCGGTACTCGACCTCGGTGATGTCGGTGAGCTCGGTGGACAGCCCGTGGATCCGGCGCAGCGACGTGCGCTCCTCCAGGTCGAGCTCGCCACCCGTCGGAACCGGGTTCGACGTGGAGGGGGTCACGGAGGGGTGCGTGTGGGCATCAGTCATCTTGCCCCCATCCTCCCACGTCGCGGGGCTCGTGTCCGCCCCGATTCGCGGATGCTCAGGCGGGAGCGTCCCACCACGCACGGTCCAGCTCGCCGGACGCGAGCAGCACCGCGGGGCCGTGCAGCGTCGTGGGCCCGGTCCGCTCGTCGGTGCCGGCCTCCACCGTCACCCGCAGCAACCCGCCCGGAACGGTGACCTGCACGTCCCCGGCGGTGTGCCCGGCGTGCCGCAGCGCGGCGACGGCGGCCGCGACGGTCCCGGTGCCGCAGGAGCGGGTCTCCCCCACACCGCGTTCGTGCACCCGCATCCGGATGCGGCCGCCGTCGGCGGGGCCGTCCAGTGGGGTCAGGAACTCGACGTTCACCCCGTTCGGGAACAGCGCCGGGTCGTAGGAGGGCGCGCGGGTCAGGTCGAGGGTGTCCGGGTCGGCCGCGGTGACGCAGGCCAGGTGCGGGTTCCCGACGTCGAGGGCGATGCCGTCGAAGCGCGCGTCGCCGCTGGTGGCGACCGACGCCGGGCCGACGCCGACCGTCCCGAGCCCGACCGAGACCCCGTCCGGCCCGACGCGGTGTCGAGCACCCGTTGCGGGTGCCGACCGGGCCACCCGTGGCCCAGCCGCGCTCGTGCAGGTAGCGGGCGAACACACGCAAGCCGTTGCCGCACATCTCGGCGAGCGAGCCGTCGGCGTTGCGGTAGTCCATGAACCACTCGACGCCGTCGACGGGCTCCCCGACGCCGGGCTCACCGGCGAGCTTCGCCCAGCGCACGACCCGCAGCACCCCGTCCGCGCCGAGGCCGCGGCGGCGGTCGCACACCGCGGCGACCCGGCCGGGGTGAGGTCGAGCGCGGCGTCCGGGTCGGGCAGCACCACGAAGTCGTTCTGCGTGCCGTGCCCCTTGCTGAACGCGATGCCGCCGGTCATGCCACCAGCCTACGAGCGAGCACCGCACGCGCCGAGGCCACCAGGTCCGGGTCGGCGCCGTCGAGCCAGTGGATGCGGCCGGTCCCGGCGGAACCAGGAGCGCTGGCGGCGCACGAACCGCCGGGTCGCGCGGACCGTCTCCTCCCGGACGACGGCGAGGTCGGGGTGGTCGGGGTCGCGGTCGAGGGCCTCGATCACCTGCCGGTAGCCCAGCGCGCGGGACGCGGTGCGGCCGTGGGCGAGCCCGCGCGGGGAGCAGCGCGCGGGGTCTCGTCGACCAGGCCGTCGTCGAGCATCCGGTCCACCCGCAGCGCGACCCGCTCGTCGAGCTCGGCGACGTCGCGGTCCACGCCGAGCAGCACGGCGTCGTAGCGGGGGGTGCCGGCGCCGGGCAGGGTCGCGCGGAACGGCCTGCCGGTCAGTGCGATCACCTCCAGCGCGCGGACGATCCGCCGCCGTTCGAGGGCAGCACCTGCTCGGCGGCGACCGGGTCGGCCGCGGCGAGGCGGCGCGTGCAGCGCGCCGGACCCGTCACGTTCCAGCTCGGCCTCCAGCGCGGCGCGCAGCTCCGGGTCGGTGCCGGGGAACTCCAGCTCGTCGAGCACGGCCTGCACGTAGAGCCCCGAGCCGCCGACCAGCACCGGGGTGCGCCCGGCGGCGCGCAGCTCCTCGATGACCGCGCGGGCCCCCGCTGGTAGGCCGCGACCGAGGCGGTCTCGGTGACGTCGAGGACGTCCAGCTGGTGGTGGACGACGCCGCGCCGCTCGTGCGGGGCGAGCTTCGCGGTGCCGA
>NZ_JAHLJA010000103.1:0-15733 GCF_020496245.1 Pseudonocardia sp. ICBG601
GCCTGGGCCGAGGACGGCCCACCCGCGGTGCGGGCACTCGCCGGCACCGGGCCGAGGTCGTCGACGGTGCCGCCGCTGTCCGCGGCGCAGCCGGTGCCGGCCCGCAGCGCCTCGGCCCGGGTCAGCACCCGGTCCAGCAGGCGGATGGCCTCCGAGGTCTCCCCGCGGCTCTCGGCGGGCAGGTCGGACTGCAGACGGGTGATGCGCCCGGACTGGGCGGCCGCCCAGGTCCGCAGCTCGGCCAGGCGCGAGGTGTCCGCGCCGTCGGTGCCCGCGCCGGCCAGCATCAGCCTGCTGCCGGTGCTGGTGGCCCGTCGAAGTCGCCCATCGCGGACGCCACCGCGTCCGGCGACGGCGGCGTGGACCGCGCGACCAGGCTCTCCAGCTCGTCGACCCGGGAGCGGGCCAGGTCGAGCTGGCGGGCGGCCTCGGCCTGCTGGCCGACGGTGAACACCCCGCCGACGCTCTCGCTGGCGCGCTTCATGCCGTACATCGCGTCGCCGGGCAGGGCGTCGCGGCTGACGGTCGAGGTCACACCGGCGATCACCGCGAGCGCGGCGAACCCGCCGACGACGACGCCGAAGCGCTTGCGCACGCTCGGGCGGCGGCGGTCCAGCATCCGGGCGCCGGACGGCGCCGGACGGGCGGAGTCGTCGCGGCCGGGCCCCGCCTCGGCGTCGCGGGCCCGTCCGGCCGGGGCGCTCACCTGCTCGGGGTGGTCCGGGTGGTCCGACGGCAGCACGTGGCGGCCACGGCGCGGACGGCCGCCGCGACCGGTCGGGTCGTCCGCGGCCGGGGCGTGCTCGCCGGCGGCGCGGCGGTTGGACACCGCGTCCCAGTCGAGGTCGTCGGCGATCGGCGGGCCGATCGGCGCGGTGAGGTCGGCCGGGTCGACGCGGTCGAACCGGTCGCCGAACGAGGGCCCGCCGGACTGCTGCCCGACGCCCTCCTGGGCCAGCACCTCGAACAGCCGTGCCCGCATCCGGGCCGAGGCGTGCGGATCGGGCGAGAGGTCACGCCGCGAACGGTCCAGCGCGGCGGCCAGCGCGATCTCGTGCGCCAGCTCCTCCGATGCAGGGGCACCCGCCGGCGCGCGGTCGAAACCGTCGTCGCCGGGATACCCGTCGTCCCATGCCCTGGGCATGCCGTCCGTCCTCACTGCAGTCTCGCGCTGCTCGTCGGCGCGTGTGGCGCCGTCAGTGCGCGCCGGTCGGTACAACGACCGACTGCGGACGAGGTTACGGCCTTCCAACCGTTCACCGCATCGAGTAGTGCGTTCGGCGCAGTGATCGACACACCCTCTCGCGTTCCGGCTGTTCCGGCGGGAGACCCGCTCACCGCAGGCCGTCCGGGAGGAGCTGTGCGAGGCGGCGCACGCGCGGTGCTGCAGCGCCTTGACCGCACCCTCGTTGCGGTCCATCAGCTCGGCGGTCTCGGCGACCGAGAGGCCCTTGAGGAACCGGTACTGGATGCATTCGCGCTGGTCGGAGTTGAGCTTGGCGATCGAGGCCAGCAGCTCGTCGTTGGTGGCCATGTCGAGCACCTGCTGCTCGGGGCCACCGGTGCTGGGCGACAGCTCGACGATCTCCGAGGTCGTCTGCTCCAGCCGGAAGCGGCTGGACTTGACGTAGTCGAAGATCAGATTCCGGGCGATGGTGACGAACCAGGCCCCGATGTCGCGGCCCTGGTAGCTGACCGAGGAGATCCGGCGCAGGGCCCGGACGAAGGTCTCCTGGGTTACGTCCTCGGCGAAGGACCGGTCGCCCATCCGGAACAGCACGTACCGGTAGACGACGTCGTGGTAGCGCTCGTAGAGCTCGCCGAACGCGGCCACGTCGCCGGCCTGGCAGGCCTCGACCAGCGCCCAGGAGCTGTTCGCGTCCTCGACGGCGCGGGCGGCCTCGTCGGCCGGGTCGGCCTCCGGTCGCTGCAGCTCCTGCGAGATCTGCGGTGCCCGTCGTGGCATCGGCATGTCCTGCTCGGTACGGCCCGGCGGACCCGACCGGGTGGTCCGGCCGTCCGGGCGGTGTAGCGCAGGGCCTGCGGGGTACGTGGGGGGAGCGTCGACCAGGGGAGCGGACGCGATCGGCCCCGTCGGCTGGGACGGCGCAGAGGTCGCTGAAGTCACGGACACCTCCCCGTCCGGCTGGGGGCGGACGGTGTCGGGTCTGTCCTGGCCGGGTTCGGGGGCCCGGAGCGGACGGACGGTCTCGGGGATGGTCTCGGAGCGCTGCTGTCGGAGCAGCCGGTGCGGTCGCGTCGGCCGGGTCATGGATCCCGGGGGGTTGGACGGGGTACGGCTCGGCGGGCGACCCGGCGGGCGGGGACCGCCGGCGCGTCCCGCGCGGCGCGGCACGGTGTGCACCGTGGCGCGCTGGCGTCGAGCTGCATGCCACTCCCTCGGGTGAGTCGCGCGACGAACCGGCGGTTCACGCGTTGAACTACATGTAGCGGCGGAGCATAGACGTCTGTCGAGTGGCGCAGCGCACTCGCCGCCTCTCGTCGCGTGCCGTTCCGGCGAGCGGCCCGATACGCGCGGTGGACGAACCGTGCGCGAAGCGTGTCCGAATCGACACGTGGCGTACACAGCGGTGAACGGTCCCTCGGGGCGCGACGGTCCCGGCCGGGTTTGGAACACTGGCCGTGACGCGTGCCGACGAGCCGACCCCGCCCCGGCGGGGTCCGAGGATGGAGACCGCCGTGCCGAGTTCCGACCCCGCGCCGGGCCACCGTCCCGAGCGGCCCACCCACCTCGCCGACCTGGTGGCGCGCAACGCCTCCGAGCGCCCCGGGCACGACGCCGTCCGCGACTTGTCCGGCGCGGCACCGCTCACCCTGACCTGGTCGGCGTTCGACGCGGCGGTCTCCGCCGAGGCCGCCCGGCTGCGTGCGGCGGGCGTCCGCCACGGTGACCGGGTCGCGATCGGCCTGCCCGACGGGGCCGACTACTGCGTGGCGTTGTTCGGAGCGCTGCGGGCCGACGCGGTCGTCGTACCGTTCGGCGCAGGCGCGGTGACCCGCGAGCTGGAGGTCGTGCTCGACCAGGCCCGGCCGGTCGCGGTCGTCGCCCGGCCCGACGACGCCGTCGCGGCCGGCTGCGCCGAGGGCGTCGGCGCGACCCTGCTGGGCCCGCCGGACCTGGCCGCCCGGTCCCGGACGCCCCGGTCGACCGGGCCCCCGCCGACCCCGAGCGGATCGCGCTGGTCGTGTTCACCTCCGGCACCACCGGGCGTCCGCGCGGGGTGCGGCTGTCGCACCGCGCGCTGCTGGCCAACCGCGAGCAGGCGGGGGAGCTCCGCCCGGCACCGGTCAATGCGGTCGACCGGGTCCTGCTGGCGCTGCCGCTGTTCCACGTCTACGGGCTCGCCGCCGGGCTGCTGCAGGTCTGCTGGACCGGCGCCACCGTCGTCCTGCCCGGCCGGTTCTCCCCGGACCGGCTGGCCGAGGCGGTCGTGCAGGAGCGGGTCAGCGTCGTGGCCGGGGTGCCGTCGATGTTCCGGATGCTGCTCGACCTCGGGCCCGAGCGGCTGCGCGCCGCGATGGCGGGGGTGCGGCTGTGCACCTCCGGCGGCGCCCCGCTGCCCGCGAGCTGGCTCACGGACTTCCGCGCGGCGAGCGGGCTGGACCTGCACGAGGGCTACGGCCTCACCGAGGGCGGGCCCGTCGTCACCAGCAACGACCTGGGCCGCCCGGCCAAGCCGGGCTCGGTCGGCCGGCCGCTGCCCGGGGTGGAGCTGCGTCTGGTCGACCCGCGGGGCAGCCGCTGCCGCAGCGCGACCCGGAGCCGGCACCGCGCGGCGAGGACCCGCTCGACGACCTCGACTACGACGACGACTCCGACCCCGCCGACGACACCGGCCTGATCGCGCTGCGCGGTCCCAACCTGTTCTCCGGCTACTGGCCCGACGGCTGCGGCGGCCCCGGTGAGGACGGCTGGTTCGTCACCGCCGACGTCGGCTACCTCGACGCCGACGGCGACCTGCACCTCGTCGACCGGTCCTCGGACCTGGTCATCGTCAACGGTTTCAACGTCTACCGCGCGAGGTGGAACAGGTCGTCGCCGAGCTGGACGCGGTGGCCGAGGTCGCCGTCGTCGGGGTGCCCGACGACCGGACCGGCGCCGCGGTCAAGGCGGTCGTCGTGCCCGTCGCGGGCGCCGAGCTCACCGGGAGGCGGTCGCCGAGCACTGCGCGGCCCGGCTCGCCCGGTTCAAGCGCCCGCCGTCGTCGCGTTCGTCGACGAGCTGCCCGCACCCCGACGGCAAGATCGCCCGGAGGACACTGGCGAGGATGTGAGATGCGGGTACGACTGCTGACCCGGGTGGGCTGCCACCTGTGCGACGACGCCGCCGAGGTGCTGGCCCGGGTGTGCGCCGAGACGGACACCGGCTGGGACACCGTCGACGTCGACTCCGACGACGAGCTGCGCCGGAGTACGGCGACCAGGTGCCGGTGGTGCTGCTCGACGGCCGTGAGCACGACTCGTTCCGGGTCGACGAGGAGCGCCTGCGCGCGGACCTGGCCCGGCGGTGAGCCCGGCCCCGGACGGTCCGGCCTCCACCGTCGACGGTCGGGCCTTCCCCGCCGGAGGCCCGGCCGGCCGGGGGACGCGGCTGGCCCGTCCCGCGCCGCCCGCCCGCACCGCCCTGGCCGGGCTGGCCGCGGCCGCACTGGGCGTCGGCGCCGGGCAGGCTCTCGCGCTGCTGATCGCCCCGGCCGCCGGGCCGGTGAACGCCGTCGCCGAGCAGGTCGTGGCGCTCACCCCGCCCGCGCTGGCCGGTGCGGCGACGGTCGGGGCCGGGATCGGCAGCCGCTACACCGTCGTCGCCGGGGTGCTCGTCGTCCTTGCGCTCGCCGCGGCCGGGCTCGGGGCGCTGTCGCGCCGCTCACCGTGGCCCGGTGCGTGGGGGCTCGCGGTGCTCGGGCTGGCGGGCGTGGTCGCCGCGGCGACGGCGTCGGGCGCCGGTCAGCTCGACATGGTCCCGGCGGGTGCCGCCGCGGTCGTCGCGGTGACGGTGTTCCGGAAGCTGCACGCGCTGGCGGCCCGGATCCCCGCCCCGACCGCGGACGGGACGCTGCCCGACGGGCGGCCGGTCCGGTCGTCGCTGACCCGGCGGCGGTTCCTGCGCACCACCGCGCTGGCGGGGGCGGGCGGGGTCGTGCTGGGCGCCGGGGCCGCGGCCGCCGCGCCGCTGCTGCCCTCGGGCCGCATCGGGCCTGCACGCGAGGCGCTCACCGCCCGGATCCGGATGCTCGCCGCGCAGGGCCGCATCGCGGCCGCACCGACGCTGCCCGCGGGGGCACAGGTGCCCGGCGCGGCCGCGTTCACCACCGCCGTCGACGCCTTCTACCGGATCGACACCGCGCTGCGGGTCCCGTCGGTCGACCCGGCGTCGTGGAGCCTGCGGGTGCACGGGCGGGTCGGGCGCGAGCTCACCCTCACCCTCGACGACCTGCTGGCCCGCCCGCTCGTCGAACGCTGGGTGACGATGGCGTGCGTCTCCAACGAGGTCGGCGGCGACCTCGTCTCCACCACCCGGTTCACCGGCGTCGAGCTCGCGCCGCTGCTCGCGGCCGCGGAGCCCGACCCGGCCGCGGACCAGGCGCTGTCCACCTCCACCGACGGCTGGACGGCGGGCAGCCCGTCGTCGCTGCTGCTCGACCCCGCCCGCGGCGCGCTGCTCGCGGTCGCGATGGCCGGACCCGACGGCCCGGTCGCGCTCCCGCCCGAGCACGGCTTCCCGGTGCGGATCGTCGTCCCCGGGCTCTACGGCTACGTCTCGGCCACCAAGTGGGTCACCGACATCGAGTTCACGACGTTCGGCGCGCGCGCCGACTACTGGCGCGCCCGCGGGTGGGCCCCGCCCGGACCGATGGAGACGGCCGCGCGGATCGAGTCGCCCGCCTCGTACGCGAGCGTGCCCGCCGGTCGGGTCGTGGTCACCGGCACCGCCTGGGCGGTGCCCCGGGGGATCCGCCGGGTCGAGGTCGGGGTGCAGGACGGCGGCGGATCCGGGTCCTGGGTGACCGCCGAGCTCGCGCCGGTGCCCGCCGGCGGGGCGACCTGGCGGCAGTGGCGCGCCGAGCTGGACCTACCGCCGGGCGGGTACACCCTGGTGTGCCGTGCCACCGACGGCGACGGCGTCGTCCAGACCGCCGAGCGCCGCTCCCCGCTGCCGGGGGCGGCGACCGGCTGGCCGACTCGCACGGTCACCGTGACCTGAGCGGCGCCGACGGCGGCGCCGACCTGGATCCCGGTGGGCCCCCTCCGCGCGGAGAGCTGTGTCACGAGCGGTCGTCAGGACTGCGTGACGGTGGTGTCGTGGGGAACGACGTGGCGGTCGTCGCACGACGAGCGGTTCCTGCCCGTCGATCACCGGTAGCTCCAGGTCAGGGGCGGGGTCGAGCACGGAGAGGACCAAGATCGCAACTTTGTGCGTGCCTTCACAAGCGGCTACCGTGGGTTCCCGTCGCCGGTCCCGGTGGCACGGTGCCCCTGCGGCGCCGAGGACGCCGGGTCTCGTCCGTCCGCAGCCCGTCCGGCCCGCCCGGCCGGTTCGCGGGCGTGCCGCGAGCACGCCGACGACCGGCCCCTGTACATCCCCGAACGGAGCACGCCCAGTCTCGATGACCGACCGCCCGCGGACAAGCCCCCGTGAGCAGGACGGCCACCGGGACCCCGGCCGCCCGCCGACCGACGCCCGAGGAGGACGGCCCGTGACCCTGCCGCCCGAGTCCGGCGTCGCCGCGCCCGACGGCACCGGCGAGCGCCCCGCGCGCCCGGTGCCCGAGGCGACCGTGTCCCGGCTCGCGGTGTACCTGCGCGTGCTCGGTGAGCTGCGCGACGCGGGCGTCGAGACGGTGTCGTCCGAGGAGCTCGCCGGTGCCTCCGGGGTCAACTCGGCCAAGCTCCGCAAGGACCTGTCCTACCTGGGTTCCTACGGCGTGCGCGGCGTCGGTTACGACGTCGCCTCGCTGCAGGGTCGGCTGCAGGGCGAGCTGGGCATGGACCAGCGGCAGTCGGTCGCGCTGGTCGGCGTCGGCAACCTGGGCCACGCCCTGGCCGGCTACTCCGGCTTCGCGGGCCGGGGCTTCCCGGTCAGCTCCCTGTTCGACGTCGACGACGACCTCGTCGGCAGTGAGATCAACGGCATCCGGGTGCGGCACGCGCGCGAGATCCCCGAGGTGTGCGCCGGTGACGGCGTCACCATCGGGATGATCGCGACGCCGGGGCCGGCTGCCCAGAAGGTCTGCGACCTGCTCGTGGCGGCGGGTGTGCAGTCCATCCTCAACTTCGCTCCGGTGCTGCTCACGGTCCGGACGACGTCGAGGTCCGCAAGGTCGACCTGTCGGTCGAGCTGCAGGTCCTCGCGTTCCACGTGGCGCGACGGCACACCGGTGCCGCCGCGGTGACGGACAAGACGAACGAATCGGTGGTGTCGTAGAGCCATGAGCGTCCTCGTGGTCGGCCTGTCGCACCGCAGCGCGCCGGTCGAGGTGCTGGAGCGCCTCGCGGTCGCTCCGGGTGACGTGCCCAAGCTGCTCGAGGAGATGCTCGACCGCTCGCACGTGGAGGAGGCGGTCGTCCTCTCCACGTGCAACCGGATCGAGATCTGCGCGGTCGTGGACGCGTTCCACGGCGGCCTCGGCGACGTCACCGACGTGCTCGGTGCCCATGCCGGGTTCCCGATCGGCGAGCTGTCCGAGCACCTGTTCGTGCACTACGCGGGCTCGGCGGTCCAGCACCTGTTCGCGCTGGCGGCGGGCCTGGACTCGATGGTGGTCGGCGAGTCGCAGATCCTCGGTCAGCTGCGCGGGGCCTACGCGGCCGCGGACAGCGCGGGCGCCGTCGGCAAGGTCCTGCACGAGCTGGTGCAGCAGGCGCTGCGGGTCGGCAAGCGGGTGCACGCCGGGACCGGTATCGACGAGGCGGGTGCCTCGGTCGTGTCGGAGGCCCTGCGCGACGCCGACCGCGAGCTCGGCGGGGACGGTCTGGCCGGGCGCCGCGCCGTCATCGTCGGGGCGGGCGCGATGGGCGCGCTGGCCGCGGCCCACCTGCGTCGCGCCGGGGCGGGCGAGATCGTCGTGCTGAACCGGTCGGCCGAGCGCGGCGAGCGGCTCGTCGAGAAGATCCGGGAGCACGCGGACCCGGGCACCACGGCGCGCTTCGCGGTGATGGACGACCTGGCCGCCGAGCTGCGCGACGCGGACCTGCTGCTGGCCTGTACCGGCGCGATCGGCCACGTCGTCGACGTCGAGCCGGTCGCGCAGGCACTGAACGGCCGCACCTCCCCCCTGGTCGTGTGCGACCTGGGCCTGCCGCGCGACGTCGACCCGGCCGTCGGCGAGCTGGCCGGCGTGCGCATGGTCGACCTGATCACCCTGCAGCGTCGGCTGCTCGACGTCGCCGACGGCGGTTCGGTCGCCGTGGCCCAGAAGATGGTCGACGCCGAGGCCCAGCAGTACCTGGCCGGGCAGCGCTCGGCCGAGGTCACGCCGACGGTCACCGCGCTGCGCCGGCGCGCCTCGGAGGTCGTCGACGCCGAGCTGCTGCGCCTCGACTCGCGGCTGCCCGATCTGGACGCCCGGGTCCGCGAGGAGCTCTCCCGCACCGTGCGCCGGGTCGTCGACAAGCTGCTGCACACCCCCACCGTCCAGGTGAAGCGCCTGGCCGAGGGTCCGGACGGGGACAGCTACGCCGCGGCGCTGCGCACCCTGTTCGAGCTCGACCCGCAGGCCGCCGCCGCGGTCGCCGCCCCGGTCCGTGGCGCCGACGCCAGCGTCGACGGCGGCGACGTCGCCGCCGCCCTGCGCTTCAGCGACCCCACCGTGCCGTTCGACGTCACCCCGTCGATCGGGTCCCGTCCCCCGGAGCAGATCTCGTGAGCGTCCTGAAGATCGGCACCCGGCCGTCGAAGCTGGCGGTCGCGCAGTCCACCACCGTGGCCGACCGGCTCGTCGCCGCCGGCCACCCGTGCGAGCTGGTCACCATCTCGACCAGCGGTGACCGCTCGTCGGCGCCGATCCCGCAGATCGGGGTGGGGGTGTTCGTCTCGCAGCTGCGCGACGCGCTCTACGCCGGCGAGATCGACGTGGCCGTGCACTCGTACAAGGACCTGCCGAGCGCGCAGCCCGAGGGGCTGACGATCGCGGCGGTCCCCGAGCGCGAGGACGTCCGCGACGCGCTGGTCACCGGCGGTCGGGTGCTCGGCGAGCTGGGCCGTGGTGCCCGGGTCGGGACGGGGTCCCCGCGCCGGACCGTGCAGCTGCACGCGCTCGGCCTGGGGCTGGAGGTGCTGCCGATCCGCGGGAACGTGGACACCCGGATCGGGAAGGTGCGGTCCGGCGAGCTGGACGCGGTGGTCGTGGCCGCCGCGGGACTGCGCAGGCTGGGCCGCGTCGACGAGGCGGACGAGCTGATCGACCCGCTGCAGATGCTGCCCGCCCCGGCCCAGGGCGCGCTGGCGATCGAGTGCCGCACCGCCGACACCGACCTGGCGGCGGTGCTGGCCGCGGTGCTGGACGACAGCGGTGTGCGCTTCGCCGTCACCGCCGAGCGTGCGGTGCTGGCGGGGCTGGAGGCCGAGTGCACGACCCCCGTCGGCGCGCTCGCCGAGGTCGTCTCCGACCTCGACGACGACGGCCGCGCGGTCGACCGGCTGTCGCTGCGCGGCGCGCTGGGGATCGGGGACATCGCGGGGGGCGACGTGGTGCGCGCCTCCGCCACCGGAGACATGGACGACGCAGAGAAGATCGGGGCCGCGGTCGCCCTCGAGCTTCTCGACCTGGGAGCCGAGGACCTGCGCCCCGCAGGTCCCGGTGGTCCCGCCAACCGCTGATTCGGGAGTTTCTTCAATGACAGGACCTGCCAACACCTCGGGGCGGATCGCCTTCGTGGGCAGCGGACCGGGGGACCCGGCGCTGCTCACCGTGCGTGCCCGGGACGTGCTCGCTGGCTCGCCGCTGGTCATCACCGACCCGGACGTGCCCGAGGGCATCCTCGCCCTGGCCGCGGACGGCGCCGAGGTGCGCCCGGCCGTCGGGCAGCCCGCCGACATCGCGAGCGACCTGCTCAGCGAGGCCGGCCAGGGCCGCTCGGTGGCCCGGCTGGTCTCCGGCGACCCGCTGACCAACGACGCCGTCGTCGCTGAGGCGATGGCCGTGTCCGCCTCGGGCACGCCGTTCGACGTGGTTCCGGGCGTCCCGTCCTCGACCGCGGTCCCGGCCTACGCCGGTGTCGCGCTCGGGTCGGCGCACGTCGAGGCCGACGTCCGCGCGGGCGTCGACTGGGCCGCGCTGGCCGCGAGCCCGGGTCCGGTCGTGCTGCACGCGACGAGCGCGCTGCTCGGCGACGTCGCCGCCGGTCTGACCGCCCAGGGCGTCCCGGACGAGACGCCGGTCGCCATCACCGCGGGCGGCACCACCTCCACCCAGCGGACCATCTCGTCGTCGGTCGGGCGGATCGCCGCCGACGGCGGTGACCTGGAGGGCGCGCTCGTCCTCACCGTCGGCGAGGCCGCCGGTCGCCGTGGCGAGCTGTCCTGGTGGGAGTCGCGCGCGCTCTACGGCTGGCGGGTCCTGGTGCCGCGCACCAAGGACCAGGCCGGCGTGATGAGCGAGCGGCTGCGGATGCACGGCGCCATCCCGGAGGAGGTGCCGACGATCGCCGTCGAGCCGCCCCGGTCGCCCGCGCAGATGGAGCGCTCGGTCAAGGGCCTGGTCGACGGCCGCTACCAGTGGGTCGTGTTCACTTCGACCAACGCGGTCAAGGCCGTCTGGGAGAAGTTCGGTGAGTTCGGCCTCGACGCCCGCGCCTTCTCCGGCGTGAAGATCGCCTGCGTCGGCCGCTCGACCGCGGAGAAGGTCCGCGAGTTCGGCATCGAGCCCGAGCTCGTCCCCGACATCGACGAGGCCCAGTCCTCGACGTCCGAGGGCCTGCTGGACATCTTCCCGCCGCACGACGACGTCCTCGACCCGGTCGACCGGGTACTGCTCCCGCGCGCCGACATCGCCACCGAGACGCTGTCGGCCGGGCTGCAGGAGCGCGGCTGGGAGGTCGACGACGTGACGGCCTACCGGACCGTCCGGGCCGCCCCGCCGCCCGCGCCGATCCGTGAGGCGATCAAGACCGGCGGCTTCGACGCGGTGTGCTTCACCTCGTCGTCGACGGTGCGGAACCTGGTCGGCATCGCCGGCAAGCCGCACGCCAGGACCCTGGTCGCCTGCATCGGCCCGGCCACCGCGGAGACCGCGCGCGAGTTCGGCCTGCGGGTCGACGTGCAGCCCGAGGAGTCCCGCGTCCCGACCCTGGTCGACGCGCTGGCCAGCCACACCGCGAAGCTGCGCGCCGAGGGCAACCTGCCGCCGCCGAAGAAGGTGAAGGCTCGCCGCCGCTGAGCGTGCGAAGGGCGCATCGGCACTGCCGCTGAGCGGAGCGAAGGGCGCATCGGCACTGCCGCTGAGCCCGCTGCCGTCCCCGTCCGGCCCCGTCCCGCCTCTCCGAGGTGGTGCGGGGCCGACGTGTGTCCGGGGCGGTCGTAGCCTGGTCCGCATGGGTTTTCCGGCGCAGCGTCCCCGACGGTTGCGGAACACCCCCGCGATGCGGCGGCTGGTCTCCGAGACCGAGGTCCGTCCGCGGCAGCTGGTGCTGCCGATGTTCGTCCGTGAGGGCGCGACGGAGCCGGTCCTGATCGGCTCGATGCCCGGGGTCGTGCAGCACACCCGCGACTCGCTGCGCAAGGCGGCCGCGGAGGCGGCGGCCGCGGGCGTCGGCGGCGTGATGCTGTTCGGCGTCCCCGAGCACCACGACGCGACCGGCTCCGGCGCCGTCGACCCGGACGGCATTCTCAACGTCGGCCTGCGCGACGTGCGCTCCGAGGTCGGCGACGACCTTGTCGTGATGTCCGACCTGTGCCTCGACGAGTTCACCGACCACGGCCACTGCGGCGTGCTGGGACGCCGACGGCGGCGTCGACAACGACGCGACGCTGGAGATCTACGCGCGATGGGTGTCGAGCAGGCCCGCGCGGGCGCCCACCTGGTCGGGCCCCAGCGGCATGATGGACGGCCAGGTCGGCGTCATCCGCGCCGCGCTCGACGAGGCCGGGTTCACCGACACCGGCATCCTCGCCTACACCGCGAAGTACGCCTCGGCGTTCTACGGCCCGTTCCGCGAGGCGGTGAACTCGCAGCTCACGGGCGACCGCAAGACCTACCAGCAGGACGGCGGCAACGCGCGTGAGGCCCTGCGCGAGCTCGCGCTCGACCTCGACGAGGGCGCCGACATGGTGATGGTCAAGCCCGCCCTGGCCTACCTCGACATCCTGGCCCGGGTGGCCGACGTCGCCGACGTGCCCGTCGCGGCGTACCAGATCTCCGGTGAGTACGCGATGGTCGAGGCCGCCGTCGCCCGGGGCTGGCTCGAGCGCGAGCGGACCATCATGGAGACGCTGACCTCGATCCGCCGCGCCGGTGCGGACGTGATCCTGACCTACTGGGCCACCGAGGTCGCGTCCTGGCTCGACCGGGGCTGATCCCGCCACCGTCGGGACGATCTTCTGCTCGCGCGGTGGAGAGCGTGTCCGCCGTGGGCGGCCCGGGGAAGTTCCAGCGAGGCCACCTTTCTCCGAGTTCGCTTACCCGGTAAGCGAATTCGCAGACTCTGGGCCCCGAGCTCGGCCCCGGACCCGTGCCCGCTCCCGGGCCCGGCCCCGCTCCCGGCCCGAGTTCGAGTTCGCCTCCCGAACGAGCCGGAGGACCTCGCGCGCCCGATCGTGGCCGTGCCGGGTGACGACCGGACGGCGTACGGCCTCGTGCCGTGGCAGTGCTGTGGGCGGCGCTGTGGGCGGCTCTCGGGCCGGGCGTCCGGCGAAGAGTGAATCGCGCCGTCGGGTACCGCCGAACGTGGCAAACCGGACACCGGCACGGCTACCGTGGACGACGTGAGCAGCGACCCCGGACAGCACGACGCCCCGCAGTACTACCGGCCCGGGCCGTCGACGGGGCGCTACCCGCAGTACCCGCAGAACCCGTACCCGAACGGCTGGCACGGCGGCTCCACGCCGCCGTCGCCGTCGCAGGCACCCGCCGCGCCGGCACCGCAGCCGGGCTCGACCGGGCACCCGGGCTCCGCAGCACAGCCGGGTTCTGCCGCGCAGCCGGGGCCCGGGCAGCAGTCTGGCCCCGGGCCGCAGGCGGGGCAGGGCCCGCAGTGGAACACCACGTCGGGCTGGGGACCGCCCCCGGCGGGTCTCGGCAGCGGGCCACAGGGCCGTCCGGCCCGGCCTCGTCAGGTCGTGACCGCGCTCGTCGCGTTGATCGCGGCGGCGGTGCCGTTCGTGGTCACCGGCATCGGTTCGCTGTTCGTGACCGTCAACGAGTCGCTGCTGAACGACTCCGGCATCCCGCGCGGGGAGTTCGACGCCGCGCTGGCCGCGGCCGGGATGACGATGGCCCAGTTCGGCCAGGCGGTGCGGGTCATGGGCGTGGTCTTCCTGGTGCTGGCACTGGTCTGGATCGCGCTGGCGGTCGCCGCGTTCCTCGGTGCTGCCGGGGCGCGGATCGCGCTGATCGTGCTGCTCGTGCTCTACGGGATCCCACTACTGCTGATCATGTTGATCGGCGGGCAGCCGGTGTTCGCGGTGCTGGTCGTCGGTGTCGCCGCTGCCGGGGTCGCGCTGCTGTTCGGTCGCCCTGCGAAGGAGTGGTACGCCGCCCGCAAGCTCGGGGGCGCGAGCCGGTCCTGACACCGGCTGCGAGACTGGGCCCGTGAGCACCGGAAGCGCAGGGACCACCGTGAGCAACCCGGAACCGAAGGAGTCGGCCCGCCTCTTCGAGCGGGCGACCGAGCTGATCCCCGGCGGGGTGAACTCCCCGGTGCGGGCGTTCAACTCGGTCGGCGGCACCCCGCGGTTCATGGTCTCGGGCGAGGGCTGCCGCCTCACCGACGCCGACGGCGCCACCTACGTCGACCTCGTCTCCTCCTGGGGGCCGATGATCCTGGGGCATGCGCACCCGGCCGTCGTCGAGGCGGTGCGGTCCGCGGCGTCGCAGGGGCTGTCGTTCGGCACCCCGACCCCGGGCGAGATCGATCTCGCCGCCGAGATCGTCGACCGCACCCCGGTCGAGCAGGTCCGCCTGGTCAACTCGGGCACCGAGGCGACGATGAGCGCCATCCGGCTCGCCCGCGGCATCACCGGTCGCACGGTGATCGTGAAGTTCTCCGGCTGCTACCATGGCCACGTGGACGCGCTGCTCGCCGACGCGGGCTCCGGCATCGCCACCCTCGGCCTGCCGACCAGCCCGGGCGTCACCGGCGCCCAGGCCGCCGACACCGTGGTGCTGCCCTACAACGACCTCGACGCCGTCCGCACCGTGTTCGAGCAGCGCGGCCCGGAAATCGCCTGCGTGATCACCGAGGCCGCCGCCGGGAACATGGGCGTCGTCCCGCCGGTCCCCGGGTTCAACGCCGCGCTGCGCGACCTCGCGCACGAGCACGGCGCGCTGCTGGTGATCGACGAGGTCATGACCGGCTTCCGGGCCTCGCGTCAGGGCTGGTTCGGCTGCGACGGCGTCGCCGGGGACCTCTACACCTTCGGCAAGGTCATGTCCGGCGGCCTGCCCGCCGCCGCGTTCGGCGGGTCCGCCGAGCACATGTCGTACCTGGCACCGGCCGGCCCGGTCTACCAGGCGGGCACGCTCGCCGGGAACCCCGTCGCCGTCGCCGCCGGGCTCACCACGCTGCGCCACGCCGACGAGGCCGTCTACGCCACCTTGGCGGCCAACGCCGACCGGATCGGCGCCATGGTGACCGCGGCGCTGGACCGGGAGGGCGTCGCCCACACGATCCAGTACGCGGGCACCATGTTCTCCCCGTTCTTCACCGCCGACCCGGTCACCGACTACGCGGGTGCCAAGGCCGCCGAGACCTGGCGTTACCCGGCGTTCTTCCACGCCATGCTCGACCACGGGGTCTACCTGCCGCCCAGCGCCTTCGAGGGCTGGTTCGTCTCCACCGCGCTGGACGACGAGGCCTTCGAGCGGATCGAGACCGGCCTCGTCGCCGCCGCGGGCGCCGCGGCCGCCGCCACCCGACCGGACGGGGTCTGACCATGGGTGACCGGACCAGCCCGCCCGCGTCGGGACCGGTGACCGTGGTGCACGTGCTGCGCCACGGCGAGGTGCACAACCCCGAGGGCGTCCTCTACGGCCGCATCCCCGGCTACCACCTGTCCGACCACGGCCGGGCCCAGGCCAAGACCGTCGCCGCGTACCTGGACGGCAACGACGTCGCCGCCGTCGTCGCGTCGCCGCTGCAGCGCGCGCAGGAGACCGCCCGCCCGATCGCGGACGCCCACGGCGTCGACATCCACACCGACGAGGGACTGATCGAGTCCGGCAACCTCTTCGAGGGCAAGCGGTTCGGCGTCGGCGACGGCGCGCTCAAGCGCCCGCAGGTGTGGCGGCTGCTGCGCGACCCGTTCACCCCGTCCTGGGGCGAGCCCTACATCGCGATCGCACACCGGATGCTCGGCGCCGTGCACGCCGCACGGGCGCTCGCCCCCGGCCGCGAGGTCGTGTGCGTGTCGCACCAGCTGCCGATCTGGACGCTGCGCCGCTACCTGATGGGCCAGCGGCTCTGGCACGACCCGCGCCGCCGCCAGTGCGCGCTGGCCTCGCTGACCAGCATCGAGTTCACCGGCACCCGGATGACCGGGCTGCGCTACGCCGAGCCG
>NZ_JAHLJA010000104.1:0-23748 GCF_020496245.1 Pseudonocardia sp. ICBG601
TCGAGGGTGGCGGTCATCGGGGGCCTCCGGAGGTGGTCTCGGCCGCGTGGCCGGTGAGGGAGAGGAAGACGTCGTCGAGGCTGGGGAGCCGCAGGCCGATCTCGGCGACGGCGACGCCCTCGGCGACCAGCCGGTCCTCGGTGCGACGCAGCGCGCCGTGGTCGGCGACGGCCGCGGTGACCTCCCGGACGGCTCGACCGTCGGCTCGGCGCCGGTCTCCTGGGCGACGACGGCGGCGACCAGCGGCGCCTCGCGCGGCAGCTCGGGCGCACGTGCAGGCGTCGGCGCCGGCCCGGGACTTCAGCTGGGCGGCCGTGCCGAGGCGATGACCCGCCGTGGTCCAGGACGACGAGGTCGTGCGCGAGCTGGTCGGCCTCCTCCAGGTACTGGGTGGTGAGCAGGACGGTGACACCGTCCTCGGCGAGCCGCCGCACGGCGTCCCACACCTCGTTGCGGTGCAGCGGGTCCAGCCCGGTGGTGGGCTCGTCGAGGAACAGCACCTCGGGGCGCCCGACGAGGCTCGCGGCCAGGTCGAGCCGGCGGCGCATGCCGCCGGAGTAGGTGCCGGCGCGGCGCCCGGCGGCGTCGGTGAGCCCGAAGCGGTCGATCAGCTCGGCGGCGCGGGCCCGCGCGGCCGGGCGCGGCAGGTCGAGCAGCCTGCCGATCAGGTACAGGTTGTCGCGGCCGGTCAGGGCCTCGTCGACGGCGGCGTACTGGCCGGTGAGGCCGATCAGGGAGCGGACCCCGGCGGCGTCGCCGACGACGTCGCGGCCGAGCACCGCGGCCCGGCCGGCCGACGGCGGGAGCAGCGTGGCCAGCATGCGGACGGTCGTCGTCTTGCCGGAGCCGTTGGGGCCGAGCAGGCCCAGGACCTGTCCGCGCCCGGCGGAGAAGGAGATCCCGTCGACGGCGCGGACCTCACCGAAGGTCCGGACCAGGCCGTCGACCTCGATAGCGGGGGTGTTCATGCCGATGAGCGTGCGCCCGGGCGCTGACACGGCCCTGGCCGGCGCTGGCACGGCGCTGGCACCGCGGCGGCGCAGAGAGGCGACGGCGAGAACCGTGGCATCGCGGCGACGGCCGCGGACCTGGCTGCGGGTGGTGTCGGCACGGCCCGGTCCCGTCGCCACCCCCCGACTGTGGCGACGGAACCGGCCCGTCCTCCCCCCGCGCCCCGGCGAGGCTCCCCAGCCCGCCGTGACGCGAGTACGACGGTATCGGCACGCCGGGGGCCGCGGATCGGTCGAACTACCGATCTCTTACCCGGGGTCTCTCCTACCTGGGTAGGAGAGACCCCTCATCCCTCGGCGCGCTCGGCGGCCTCGAGCCACTCCAGCTCGACGCTCTCGCGCTCGGCGACGACGGCCTTCAGCTCCCGGTCCAGCTCCATCAGCCGGCCGGGCTCGGTCGCGGCCTCGGCGAGCTTGGCGTGCAGCTTCTCCTCCTGCGCGGTGAGCTGCCCCATCCGCCGCTCCAGGCGCTGGGCGTCCTTGCGGGCGGCCCGCTGCTCCGCGGCGCTCGCCTTCGGCCCTGCCGCCTGCGCGACGGGCGCCCCGCCGGCACCGGCGCGGTCGGGGCGGCCCCGGCCGGCCCACGCCCGGTGGCGGCGCGGCGGGTCAGGTACTCACCGATCCCGCCGGGCAGGTGGGTGAGCCGGCCGTCGCCGAACAGGGCGACGACCTGGTCGCAGACACGCTCGGTGAGATACCGGTCGTGGCTGACGACCACCAGCGTGCCCGGCCAGCCGTCGAGGAGGTCCTCCAGCCCGGCGAGGGTGTCGACGTCCAGGTCGTTGGTGGGGCTCGTCGAGCAGCAGGACGTTGGGCTCGTCCATCAGCAGCCGGGTCAGCTGCAGCCGCCGTCGCTCGCCACCGGACAGGCGTCCGACCGGGGTCCACTGGCGGGCCGCGGGGAAGCCGAGCCGCTCCAGCACCTGCGACGCGGTCATCTCCTGCTTGCCGAACCGCACGTACTTGGCGACGGCCTCGGTGGCCTCCAGCACGCGCATCTCGGCGGGCAGATCGACGAGCTCCTGGACAGCTGCGCCATCTTCACGGTGCTGCCCTGGACGCGCTTGCCCGAGTCGAGCGCGCGTTCCCCGGACAGGGCACGCAGCAGCGTCGTCTTGCCGGAGCCGTTGATCCCGACGATGCCGACCCGGTCGCCCGGGCCGAGCCGCCAGGTCACGCCGGCGAGCAGGGTGCGCCCGGCGACGGAGACGGTCGCGTCCTCCAGCTCCAGCACGGTGCGCCCGAGCCGGTTGGTCGCGAACGCCATCAACTCGACGGTGTCGCGCGGCGCGGGCACGTCGGCGATCAGGGCCTCGGGCGCCTCGATCCGGTACGGGGCTTCGAGGTCCGGGCGGGCGGGCCGCGGCGCAGCCAGGCCAGCTCCTTGCGGGCCAGGTTGCGGCGGCGCTGCTCGGCGGCGTCGGCCTGCCTGCCGCGATCGGCCGGGCATAGACCCAGTCGCGTAGCCACCGGTGTAGGACTCGACCGGCCGTTCGCGACCTCCCAGGTGCGGGTGCAGACGGTGTCGAGGAACCAGCGGTCGTGGGTGACGACGACGAGTGCGATCCGCCGCGACGTCAGGTGCGTCGCGAGCCAGCCGATGCCCTCGACGTCGAGGTGGTTGGTGGGCTCGTCGAGGACGACGAGGTCGAGCCCCGATCAGCGCCGCGGCGAGCGCGACCCGGCGCTTCTCGCCACCGGACAGGCCATCGGTGGGCCGCTCGATGTCGGAGATGGCGAGCCCGTCGAGGACGTCGCGGACCCGGGCGTCGGCGGCCCACTCGTGGTCGGCGCCGTACTCGGCGAGGACGATGTCGCGCACCGTCGACCCGGCCGGGAAGCGGTCGTGCTGCACCGGTGCGCCATCCGCAGGCCACCGAGGCGGCTGACCCGGCCGCCCTCGACCGGGCGGTCGCCGGTGATCACGTCGAGCAGGGTCGACTTCCCGCCGCCGTTGAGGCCGACGACGCCGATCCGGTCGCCGCGCTCGACGCCGAGCGAGACGCCGTCGAGCAGGACGCGGGAGGCGTCACCGGGCACGTGCGCGGTGACGTTCTCCAGGTTGAGCAGGTTCTCGGGCAACTACGTCTCCACCGTTGGGAAGGTCAGGCACGGACCGGGGGCCACGAGCCGGAGCTCGAGGGCCGCCGCGGTCGGGGGGGTGGTCGCCGCCCGTCTCCGAGGTGTCGACGATGCGGGCGCCGCCGGCCGGGCCGTGGGCGACCCGCACCGTGCGGCACACCCCCATGCCGGCGAGCTCGGTCGCCACCTCGACGGCGGAGTCGGCGTCGGCGCACAGGAACGCGCACGTCGGCCCCGACCCGGACACCAGACCGGCGAGCGCGCCGGCGTTGACCCCGGCGCGCAGGGTGCGGCGCAGATCCGGGGCCGTCGAGACGGCGGCGACCTGCAGGTCGTTGCCCAGGTTCAGCGCGAGCCGGCGCGGGTCGCCCGAGGACAGTGCCTCCAGGACGGGCTCGACCGGCCGCTCGGTGATCGGGCCGTCGCCACGCAGCCGGTCCAGCTCGGCGAACACCGCGGGGTGGACAGCCCACCGCGGGCCAGCGCGATCACCCAGTGCAGCCGGTGCCGGGCGAGCACCGGGATGATCTTCTCGCCACGGCCGGTGCCGAGCGCGGTGCCGCCGTGCAGACCGAACGTGACGTCCGATCCGAGCTCGGCGGCCAGCTCGGACAGATCGTCGCGGCCCAGCTCCAACCGCCACAGCGACGACAGCGCGACGAGCGTGCCCGCCGCGTCGGCGGAGCCGCCCGCCATCCCGCCCGCGACCGGGATGCCCTTGCGCAGGGTCACCCGCACGTCCGGGGCCCGCCCGGCCGCTCCGCGAGCAGCTCGACCGCCCGCCAGGCCAGGTTGGTGGCGTCCAGCGGCACCTCGGCCACCCCGTCGCCGTGCACCTCCAACGCGGGCTCCTGCGCCGGCTCGACGAGATCTCGTCGAACAGGCTGACGGCGTGGAAGACCGTCACAGGTCGTGGAAGCCGTCCGGCCGCACCCCGCCCACGGCGAGGTGCAGGTTGATCTTCGCGGGAACCCGGACGGTGACCGGTCGCGGCACGGCGGACAGCACTGCTCAACCCTACGGGCAGCACGGGACGGACCGCCGCCGCCCGGCGCTCGGGGTGGCCGGGCTCACCGGTTCCGGGCGACGCGCCCCCGACCAGGCGGCAGGGGCGGGCCGGCCCGCCACGAGCACCCCCTTTCCGGAACTCGCTTACCCGGTAAGCGAACTCGGAGGACCGGCACCCGCGACGACCGGGAGGCCGGCCACCGCCCCACCTGACGCCCCCGACACCGACACCGTCTCTCCTGCGAACTCGCTTACCGGGTAAGCGAATCCGTACGACCGGCACCCGGTAGGACCGACGCCGGCCCACGCCGACGCCGTTCCCGGCGAGTGGCACGACGGTGCTGCCTGCGCCTACCGGGTGAGGGAGTCCTCCGAGACAGCACGCTCCGCGGCGGCGGCACGGCGCTCGGACAGGTGGCGCGGCGTCGCGAAGCAGGCGACGGCCACGACACCGATGACCAGCACGGCCGCGGGCAACAGCATCGACTGGGCCATCGCCGTCGCGAAGGGATCGCGCAGCGCCTCGGGCAGCGGCCCGCCGGCCGCGGCGACCTCCGGGGAACCGCCGGTCGTCGACGTGCCCGGGACGAGCGCGGCGATCCGCGACTCCATGAGCACGGCGATGCCCGCGCTGCCGAGCACCGCGCCGACCTGACGGGTCGTGTTGTAGACGCCCGACCCGGATCCGGCCTGGTCCATCGGCAGGTTGCGGGTGGCGCTGGTGGAGATCGGCGCCCAGACGCAGGAGTTGGAGATCCGAGCAGGGTGAGCGGCAGCAGCAGCTGCCAGACCGGGGTGTCCGGGCCCATCACCCCCGCCAGCCAGACCAGCGCGATGACGAACGTCGACATCCCGAATCCGCCGATCAGCCGCGGGTGACGCGGTCGGTCAACCGCCCGGTGTACGGGGCGAGTGCGCCGGAGAAGATCGCCAGCGGTGCGAGCAGCAGCGCCGCCTCGGTGGGGTGAAGCCGCGCACGCTCTGCGCGTAGATCATCAGCGGGAAGCCCTGCGCGGTGATCGCGAAGCCGACGGTGCAGATCGCGATGTTGGCCAGCGAGAAGTTCCGGTCCCGGAACAGGCGCAGCGTGACCAGCGGCTCGCTGGTGGTGACCCGCTGCCACCACACGAACGCGACCAGCACGACGACCCCGCTGCCGATCAGCGCCCAGATGCCGACGCTCCAGCCGAACTTCTGCCCTCCTGGATGCCGAAGACCAGCAGGAACATGCCCGCGGCGGACAGCACCACGCCGACGACGTCGAACCGGCGGCGCGAGGTCTCGAGCGAGGGGACCAGCCGCCACGCGGCGACGAAGGCGATCACCCCGACCGGCACGTTCACGAAGAAGATCCACTCCCAGCCGAGGCCGCCGACGAGGAGCCCGCCGACGATCGGCCCGGTGAGGCGTCGCGACGCCGGCGACGGCGCCCCACAGGCTCATCGCGCGTCCGCGCTGGGCCGCCGGGAAGGTCCGGGTGATGACGGCCATGGTCTGCGGCGTCATCATCGCGGCGCCGAGCCCTGGGCGACCCGCGCGACGATCAGGGCGCCGACGGTCGACGTGAGCCCGCACCACAGCGAGGCCAGGGTGAAGACCGCGAGCCCGCACAGGTAGACGCGCTTGGGCCCGAACCGGTCCCCCAGCCGGCCGGTGACCAGCAGCGGGACGACATAGGCGAGCAGGTAGGCGCTGGTCACCCAGACCACGGAGTTGACGTCGGCGTCCAGCGACGTCAGCAGCGCGGGCGTCGCGACGGTGACGATCGTGGCGTCGACCAGGATCATGAAGAACCCGATCACCAGGGCCCACAACGCGGGCCACGGGCTCGTCCCGTCGGCGCTGACCACCTGTTCCCTCGACCGCGTCACCACGCCATCATGCGCTGCCCCCGGCCGTCGTCAGGCGGGAGGGGCCCCGCGGGGCGGTTCCGGGCGATCCGGGCGAAGTCGGACACCGCGAGGGTCTCGGCGCGCGCGGTGGGGTCGACGCCGGCGGCGCGCAGGGCCTGTTCGGCCGCCGCGGCCGAACCCGCCCAGCCCGACAGCTCCCCGCAGCACCTTGCGGCGCTGGGCGAAGGCCGCGTCGACGACCGCGAAGGTCGCCGCCCGGTCGGCGTCGGCGGGCGGGTCGTGCCGGGTGAAGGCCAGCAGTCCGGAGTCGACGCCGGGGACCGGCCAGAACACCGCGCGCGGCACCGGCCCGGCGCGGCGGGCCGCCGGCGTACCAGGCGAGCTTGGCGCTGGGGGCGCCGTACTCGCGCGAGCCGGGTCCCGCGGCGAGCCGGTCGGCGACCTCGGCCTGCACCATGACCAGCCCGGTCCGCAGCGACGGCAGCTCGGCGAGCAGGTGCAGGATCACCGGCACCGCGACGTTGTAGGGCAGGTTCGCGACGATCGCGGTGGGCGGCGCCGCACCGGGCCCGGCGTCGGTCGCGAGCCGGTCCGCGCCGACCCGCATGGCGTCGGCACCGGTCACGGTGAGGCGCCCGGCCAGCTCGGGGGCGCGCTCGGCGACGGTGTCGGGAAGCAGCCCCGCCAGCACCGGGTCGATCTCGACGACGTGCACCCGGGCCGCGACCGGCAGCAGCGCCAGGGTGAGCGAGCCGAGCCCGGGGCCGACCTCGAGGACGACGTCGTCGCCGTCGACGCCGGCGGACTTCACGATCCGGCGGACGGTGTTGGCGTCGTGGACGAAGTTCTGGCCGAGCTTCTTGGTGGGGCGCAGACCGAGCCGCTCGGCCAGGACCCGGACGTCGGCCGGGCCCAGCAGGCGTGCGGTGGTGGTCCGGCTCCCGTCGCCGTCGGCGTCGATGCTCCGGCTCCGGCCGCCGTCGGTCCCGTGGTCGCTCACGGCACCATTCTCGCGGGGCACCCCGGGCGGGGTGCGTGCGGGATCAGCTCAGGCCGAGCTTGGAGGAGCAGGACGGCCAGGCGCTGTAGCCGCCGCGGTCGTCCTTGACCTTCTCGGCGACCGCGATCTGCTCCTCGCGGGAGGCCTGGTCCGCGGTCGGGGCGTACTGCCCGCCGCCGTAGGCCTGCCAGGTCTGCTTGTTGAACTGCAGCCCGCCCTGGTAGCCGTTGCCGGTGTTGATGTTCCAGTCGCCGCCGGACTCGCACTTGGCAGCTTGTCCCAGGTCGCGCCGTTGGAGACGGCGGGCGCCGAGGACGTCGCCTTCGCCTTCGCGATGATCTCCTCGACCTTCTTCTTGGTGCCGACCTTCACCACGCGCGGGGGGCCGGGGTGTCCTGACCGGCGCCGACGCGCTCGCGGGCGACCTCGCGGCCCTGGTCGTAGGTGACCCGCCAGATGATGCTGCGGGCGCCCTCGCGGCCCGGGTCGACGACGGTGCGGGTGCCCTCGTCGAGCGACGGGTCCTGCACCTCCTGCTCCGGCACCGGGAGCTTCTGCGACTCGACGATCTGGGCGTTTACGATGTCCGAGCCGGTGGTCGGAGCGGCGACCGGGGCGAACGACGCGGGGAGGAGGCCCGGTCGAGGCTCATCGACGCCGTGCCGAGGTCGGTGGCGTTCGCGGCGAGCCCCGCCTGGAGCTCCTGGGCGGGCTGCTCGGCGGGGGCGGAGAGCACCGCGGCGGCGAGCCACCGGTCGGGACCGAGAACAGCGCGGCCGCGGCGGCGGTCCGGACCCCGGCCCGGGAGCGGGCGGCGGCGGTGCGGTGACGGCCCTCGTAGGTGACGTACCCGGCCTCGTCGCCGGCGAGACCGGCGGGCGCGATGACGGGGAGCGGTCGCGTGAGCTCGTCGTCGGCGAGCGGTGCGGCGTGACGCGAAGACATGACTTCCCGGGGTCTCGGCTGTCCGGGAAGGAGCCATGACCTGCGGGAACGACGACCGGCGCGGTGCCGGGGAGCGGAACCGTCGCTGGGGAGCGGACCGGTCGTCGTCCCGCGGGTCGGGGGAGCGACCCCGTCCCGGCGGGTACGACGAGGGACGTTAGCGGACCGTGACCCGGCGCAGCGTTTCCGACGCGCGCGTGGCGACGAGCGGCGGGATCGACGGTGAGTGACGACAACCCCGCCACTCGTCACGGCGGACGGCGTCAATCGGTTGTGCGCAGCCGGAAGATCCGTTCGGCGTTACGGCGGGCCGTCTCGGCGACCAGGGCTTCGGACTCCCCGCGGGTCGCGGCGATCCCCGCGCACGGTCCACGGCAGCACGTAGGGCTCGTTGGCCCGGCCGCGGTGCGGGTGCGGGGTGAGGAACGGCGCGTCGGTCTCCACGAGGTACTGCCCGGCGGGCACCAGGCCGCCGCGGCGCGCAGCTCGTCGTTGCGCTTGAAGGTGACCGGGCCGGCGAAGGACAGGACGTACCCGGCGTCGGCGCACTCCCGGGCCATCGCGGCGTCGCCGGAGAAGCAGTGGAAGACCACGGTGTCCGGGGCGCCCTCCTCGCGGAGGATGCGCAGGACGTCGTCGTGGGCGTCCCGGTCGTGGATCATCAGCGGCTTGCCGGTGCGCTTGGCCAGCCCGATGTGCCAGCGGAACGCGTCCTGCTGCGCGGCGGGCGGGCTGTGGTCCCAGTAGTAGTCCAGGCCGGTCTCGCCGATCGACACGACGCGGTCGTCGGCGGCCAGCCGCTCGATCTCGGCGAGGTCGGCGGCCGGACCCGCGCCGTCCGGGTGGGGTGCAGCGCGACGGCCGCCCACACCCGGTCGTCGGCGTGTGCGGCCGGACCGCGGACCGGGCGCCGTCGAGGTCGTCGGCGATGGTGACCGCGCCGACGACGCCGACCGCCGCGCCCGGTCCATCGCGGCGACGACGTCGGCGTCGGTCTCGCAGCCGCACGCGTCGAGGTGGGTGTGGCTGTCGATCGTGGGTGCGCGGCGAGCGGTCCGGCGGCTCGGGGCGGGACGCCGGCCGGCCGGCCGCGTCCCGCCGTCCGAGCTCACTTCTGGACCGGAGCCCACTCCGGCCCGGTCTCCCCCAGCTCGGGCGCGAGCTTGGCGATGATCGGCGACGGCTTGGCCAGTGGGCGCCCCACCTCGATGGGCGTGGACCCCAGTGGGCCTGCTCGGCGGCGTAGTCGCCGGTGAGGACCGGGTAGGCGGGGCCATCGCCGAGGTCGTCGACGGTCGTCTTCTCCGGCTGCGCGGCCCACACCCCGGTGCCGCCGAGCGCCTCGTGCACCTTCTGCGCGGCGTGCGGCAGGAACGGGGTGAGCAGGGTGTTGGCGTCCTGCACGACCTGCAGCGCGGTGTGCAGGATCGTGTCCCGGCGCTCCGGGTCGTCCTTGCGCTTCCACGGCTCCTGGTCGGACAGGTACCGGTTCGCGGCGGTGACCACCCGCATCGCCTCACCCGCGGCCTGCTTGAACCGGTTCCGCGCGAGCAGCCCGCCGACGGTGTCGAACCCCGCTTCGAGTACGCGAGCAGCTCGGCGTCGGCCTGCTGCGGCGCCGTCGGCGTCGGGATCGCCCCCACGTTCTTGTGGGCCATCGAGATGGACCGGTTGACCAGGTTGCCCCACTCGTTGGCCAGCTCGAAGTTGACCCGGCGGACGAACTCGTCCCAGGTGAAGTCGACGTCCTGGTTCTCCGGCCCGGCGACGGCGATGTGGTAGCGCAGCGCGTCCGGTCCGAACTCGCGCAGGAAGTCCCCGACGTAGATGACGGTGCCGCGGCTGGTCGAGAACTTCGACCCGCTCATCGTCAGGTACTCCGAGGACACGACCTCGCTGGGCAGGTCGAGCGTCCCGTACGGGCCGGGCTCGCCGCCGCGGTCGCCCGCGCCGTTCTGCCCGAGCAGGATCGCCGGCCACATCACCGAGTGGAAGGTGATGTTGTCCTTGCCCATGAAGTAGAAGGCCTCGGCGGCCGGGTCGGTCCACCACTGCTTCCACGCGTCCGGGTCCGGGCCGCGGCGGGCCCATTCCACCGAGGCGGACAGGTAGCCGATGACGGCGTCGAACCAGACGTAGATCTTCTTGAGCGGGTTGTCCGACCAGACGTCGAGCGGGACGGGCACGCCCCACTCCAGGTCCCGGGTGATGGCGCGCGGCTTGAGGTTCTCCACCAGGTTGGCGGAGAACTTGAGCACGTTGGGGCGCCAGTCGGTGCGGGTCGACAGCCAGCTCCCGAGCGCCTCGGAGAAGGCGGGCAGGTCGAGGAAGAAGTGCTCGGTCTCGACGAACTTCGGCGTCTCCCCGTTGATCCGCGAGCGCGGGTTCTTGAGGTCGGCCGGGTCGAGCTGGTTGCCGCAGTTGTCGCACTGGTCGCCGCGGGCGCCGTCGTAGCCGCAGATCGGGCAGGTGCCCTCGATGTAGCGGTCGGGCAGGGTGCGGCCGGTGGACGGGCTGATCGCGCCCAGCTGGTCTTCGGGACGACGTATCCGTTCTTGTACAGCGCGGTGAACATGTCCTGCACGACGCGGTAGTGGTTCGACGTCGTGGTCCGCAGGTGAACAGGTCGTAGAGCCCGAGACCCTGCAGGTCGTCGGTGATCACGCCGTTGTACTTGTCGGCGAGCTGGCGCGGGGTCAGCCCCTCGGCGTCGGCCTGGACCTGGATCGGGGTGCCGTGCTCGTCGGTGCCGGACACCATCAGCACCCGGTCCCCCGCCATCCGCCGGTACCGGGCGAACACGTCGGAGGGCACACCGAAGCCGGACACGTGGCCGATGTGCCGGGGGCCGTTGGCGTAGGGCCACGCCACGGCGGTCAGCACGGCTTTGCTCATGCCCTCCAGCGTATTCACCGTGCCATCACGTTCTGCGGCGGCACATCACCAAAGGTGGGGATAGCTCCCGGATCCTGAGGTGTCGGGGGGCCTACTGGTGTCATAGTGGCGCCCATGGACCGGTGTGAACAGGAGCGCGAGGCACTCCTCGACGCGGCCCTGCAGCAGTGGGCGGACGGCGGCTGGACGGCCGTCGACCCGCGGGAGGCCGTGCGCCGGGTCGGGGGTCCCGGCCTCCTGCGCGGCCGAGTTCACCTCGGGCGCCGAGCTCGTCTGCGCGGTGTTCGACCACATCGTCGACGACCGCTCGGCGAACATGCTGCAGTCCTTCGCCGAGGCGGCCGCCGCCGGCAGCTCCCCGATCGACCGGTTCCGGGTCATGACGACGGTGATGCTCGACGACGTCGTCCGCGACCCGCACCGCGCCGTCGTCCTCGCCGACGCGATCGGCTGCCCGCCGCTGGTGGCACGGCGCCGCAGCGCCAACCGCGGGTTCGCCGAGATCGTCGCCTCCCAGCCGGTCGGCGACGGCGTCGAGCCGGACGACCTGCGCCTGGCGGGGCACTTCGTCATCGGCGGGCTCGCCGAGATCGTCCTGGCCTGCGTCGACCCGGACAGCCCGGTGGACCGGGAGCGGGCGATCGAGCACGGCGCCAAGCTGCTCGAGGCGTGCGCGACCACCCGCTGAGGCTCAGCCCAGCGCCCGGTCCAGGTTGATCGCGGAGCTGATCAGCGACAGGTGGGTGAACGCCTGGGGGAAGTTGCCCAGCTGCTCCCCGGTCAGGCCGATCTCCTCGGCGTAGAGACCCAGGTGGTTGCCGTAGGAGAACATCTTCTCCAGCGCGATCCGGGCCTGTTCGAGGCGCCCCGCCCTGGTCATCGCCTCGACGTTCCAGAACGAGCACATCGAGAACGTGCCCTCCTCGCCGTCGAGGCCGTCGGGTGAGTCCTCGACGTCGTAGCGGAACACCAGGGTGTCGACGACGAGGTCGTCGTTGATCGCGTCCAGGGTCGCGAGGAACCGCGGTTCGGTGGGCGCGCAGAACTTGACCATCGGCATGAGCAGCACCGCCGCGTCCAGCGTGCGGGCGCCGTAGCGCTGCACGAACGACCCGCGCGGCGGCACGTCGGGGTCCCAGCCACGGTCCATGATCTGGTGGTAGATCTCGTCGCGGGTGGCGGTCCAGGCCCCGACGTCGCCGGGCAGGCCGCGCCGGCGCGCCATCCGGATCATCCGCTCGACCGCGACCCAGCACATGAGCCGGGAGAACACGTGGTCCTGGCGGCCGGCCCGGGTCTCCCAGATGCCCTCGTCGGGTGAGTCCCAGTGCTCGCGCAGCCAGTCGAGGATCGTGCAGAGGTTCGTCCAGTCCTCGTGGCCGACGCCGTCGCCGTACTTGTCGTACAGGTAGACCGAGTCGATGATCTCGCCGTAGATGTCGAGCTGCAGCTGCGCCGAGGCGCCGTTGCCGGCCAGCACCGGGCGCGAACCGCGGTAGCCCTCGAGGTGGTCGAGCTCCACCTCGTCGGGGGTCTCGTCGCCGTCGATCGTGTACATGACGCGCAGCGGGCCCTGGTCTCCGTCGCGGGTGCTCCCGAAGCGTCCGGACAGCCACGCGATGAACGCGCCGGCCTCCTCGGTGAACCCGAGCCGCAGCAACGCGTAGAGGGTGAAGGCGGCGTCGCGCATCCAGACGTAGCGGTAGTCCCAGTTCCGCTCGCCGCCGAGCTGCTCGGGCAGCCCCATCGTCGGCGACGCGATCACCGCGCCGGTCGGCTCGTGGGTGAGCAGCTTGAGGGTGAGCGCGGAGCGGTGCACGCGCTCGCGCCACCCCCCGGTGTACGACGAGTGCGCCAGCCAGTCCTTCCAGAACGCGACCGTCCCGGTGAACAGGGCCTCCGCGGCGTCGTCGCACGCGGTGGGCTCCTCGGCCGCGTCGACCTCCAGCACGAACACCTCGGTGCGCCCCTCGGCCGTGCGGAACTCCGCGCCCGCGGCGTGGTCGGTGATCTCCAGCTCCACCGACGACGTCAGGTCCAGGGTGACGCCGCTGCCGGTGAACCGGATGCCGGCCCCGGCGGTCTCCACCTTCGGGGTCTCGCGGGCGTAGTCCGGCCGGGGCACGACCTCGACCGCCATCGGCACCGAGCCGCGGACGCCGGTGACCCGCCGGACCAGGCGCTGCCGGTGGTCCGGGTCGTGCGGGCGCAGCAGGGACATGAAGTCCTGCACCTCGACGATGCCGTCGGAGGTGAGGAAGCGGGTGATGAGGATGGTGGAGTCGGGGTAGTAGAACTGCTGCTGGCTGGCCAGCTCGGTCTCGTCGACGCAGGGCGCGAGCCGCCAGTGCCCGCCGCGGCCGGCGTCGAGCAGCGAGGCGAACACGCTGGGCGCGTCGAACCGGCCGGGACAGAACCAGTCGACGGTGCCGTCGGTGCCGACCAGCGCCGCGGAGCGCAGGTCCCCGACGATCCCGTGCTCGGCGATCGGCAGCTGGTCGGCGGAGCGCGTGGGACTCACTCCGGCACCCGCCAGCCACGCGGGCCGGGCAGGTCGAGCGCGTCCTGCGGGCCCCAGGAGCCGTCGTCGTAGGTCTGGGTCGGGGGCGGGTCGGCGAGCACCGGGTCGCACAGCTCCCAGAGCCGCTCGACCTCCTCAGTGGTGGTGAACAGGGTGCGGTCGCCCTTCATCACGTCCAGGAGCAGCCGCTCGTAGGCCTCCAGGGCGTCGTCGGGATCGCCGACGCCGTCGAGGTCCAGCCGCATCCGGCCGCGGCCGACCTTCAGCTCCGGGCCGGGCACCTTCGCCCGCACGTCGAGCTCGGCGGTGACCTGGTCGGCCAGCTCGATGACGAGCTCGGTCGGGGCGCTGCCGGTGGCGGCGCCGGTGAACGAGCCGCCCGGGAACATCGTCAGTGCCGGCTCGTCGAAGCCGATGGTGACGGTGCGCCGGGTCGCGCCCATCTTCTTCCCGGTGCGCAGGAAGAACGGGACCCCGAACCAGCGCCAGTTGTCGACGTAGGCCTCCAGCGCGACGAACGTCTCGGACTCCGAGTCGTCCGCGACCCCGTCCTCGTCGCGGTAGGAGGCGTACTGGCCGAACACCACCCGCGACGGGTCGAGCCGCCGGACGGAGTAGAAGACCTTCGCCTTCTCCGCGTGCAGCGCGTCCGGAGCGATCTCGTACGGCGGCTCCAGCGCCACGAACCCGAGGATCTGGAACAGGTGGGTGGAGATCATGTCCCGGAACGTGCCGGTGGACTCCATGAACGACGCCCGGCCCTCGATCCCGATCTCCTCGGGGACGTCGATCTGCACGTAGCGGATGTTCTGCCGGTTCCAGACCGGCTCGAACAGGCCGTTGGCGAAGCGCAGCGCGAGGATGTTCTGCACCGACTCCTTGCCCAGGAAGTGGTCGATGCGGAAGATGTCGGCCTCGTCGTAGACGTCCTTCAGGCCCGCGTTGAGCTTCTTCGCGGACTCCAGGTCGGTGCCGAACGGCTTCTCCAGCACCAGCCGGGAGCGCTCGGCGAGGCCGGTCTCCCCCAGCATCGCGACCATCGGGGTCATCGCCGTCGGCGGCACGGACAGGTAGACGAGCCGGCGGACCTCGGCGCCGCCACCGGCCAGCTCCTTCTCGGCGGCGAGGACGGCGTCGGCGAGGTCGGCGCCGTCCTCGGCGTCGGAGACGACGAAGCTCAGCCGGGGCGCGAAGTCGTCCCAGCCGGTGTCGTCGGGCAGGGCGCCGCGGATGCGGTCGCGGAACTCGTCGTCGGAGCCGGGCGAGTGCCGACCGGACCCGATCACCCGGAAGTCCTCGGGGAGCAGTCCCTCGTTCTGCAGGTGGAGCAGACCCGGGAAGAGCTTGCGCTTCGCGAGGTCGCCGGTGGCGCCGAACAGCACGATCACGTGTGGGGGCAGGTCCGAAGGCATGGTCCCGGGCTACCCCCGGCCGGGCCCGGCCATTCGGCGGCCCGGTCACGAGCGTGTTTCCACCGGCCGGTCCGCGCGGCGTACCGTTGCAGGTGTGAACGTCGACGTGACACCGCTGCCCGGGATCGGGGTGCGCAAGGAGATCGAGCTGCGCAACGGCCGCAGGGTCGGGGTCATCGCGCACCGCGACGGGAAGGTCGACCTGATCCTCTCCCGTGCCGACGACCCGGACGCCTGCGTCGCCGAGCTGCCGCTGACCACCGAGGAGGCGGGCGCCCTGGCGAACCTGCTCGGCGCCCCGCAGCTGGTCAACCAGCTGAAGGACGAGCACGCGGACGTACCGGGCATCACCACCCGCAAGATGCCGATCAAGCTCAACAGCCCGTTCGACGGCCGCCCGCTGGGCGACACCGCGCTGCGCACCCGCACCCAGGTCTCGGTGGTCGCCATCATGCGTGCCGGCCAGGTGATCCCGTCGCCGACGCCGGCCCACGTGCTGGCCGCCGGGGACATCGTCATCGCCGTGGGCACGGCCGAGAAGCTGGAGCAGGCCGCCGACATCCTCGCCCACGGCTGAGGCCGCCCCGCAAGCCGTGGACCACACCGCACTGGAACTGCTGGAGCTCGGCGCCGTCTTCTTCGGGCTCGGCCTGCTGGGCCGGCTCGCCCAGCGGATCGCCCTGTCCCCCATCCCGCTCTACCTGCTCGGCGGCCTCGCGTTCGGCGCTGGCGGGATCATCCCGCTCGGCGACATCGGCGACTTCACCTCGCTCGCCGGCGAGGTCGGCGTCGTGCTGCTGCTCCTGCTGCTCGGGTTGGAGTACTCCGCGGTCGAGCTGGTCACCGGGCTGAAGCGGTCCTGGACCGCCGGGATCGTCGACATCGTGCTCAACGCCGCGCCGGGCGTCGCGGTCGCGCTGATCCTGGGCTGGGGTGTGGTCGGGGCGATGGTGCTGGGCGGGGTCACCTACATCTCCTCCTCCGGGATCGTCGCGAAGGTCCTGTCCGACCTGGGCAGGCTCGGCAACCGGGAGACGCCGGTGGTGCTGTCGGTGCTCGTGTTCGAGGACCTCGTGATGGCGCTGTACCTGCCGATCCTCACCGCGCTGCTGCTCGGCGTGACGCTGTGGGGCGGGGTCAGCGCGGTCGCGGTGTCGCTCGCGGTGATCTCCGTGGTGCTGGTGGTCGCGCTGCGCTACGGCCGCTACGTCTCCGCGGTCGTCGACTCCGACGACCGCGAGGTCTTCCTGCTCAAGGTGCTCGGTGCCGCACTGCTGGTCGCCGGGTTCGCCCAGGCGATGCAGGTGTCGGCGGCGGTCGGCGCCTTCCTGCTGGGCATCGCGATCTCCGGCTCGACCGCGGAGAACGCCACCAAGCTGCTGGAACCGCTGCGCGACCTGTTCGCCGCGGTGTTCTTCGTGGTGTTCGGGCTCTCGACCGACCCGCGGGCGATCCCGCCGGTGCTCGGCTGGGCGCTGGTGCTCGCCGTGTCGACCGCGGCCACCAAGTACGCGACGGGCTGGTGGGCGGCGAAGCGGGCGCGGATCGGGCGGATGGGCCGGGCCCGCGCCGGTGCGGCGCTGATCGCCCGCGGCGAGTTCTCGATCGTCATCGCCGGGCTCGCCGTCGGCTACGCGGCCGTCCCCGCCGAGCTGTCCGCGCTGGCCACGGCGTACGTGCTGATCATGGCGGTGCTGGGCCCGATCGCCGCGCGCTACGTCGAGCCGGTCATGCGGGCGATCCCGACGCGCACCCCCGCGACCGCCTGACCGCCCGCCCCGCCCTTCCCGGGCACGCCCTTCCCGCCGCGCTGTCGCACCCCACCGGGGGCCGTCGCACCCGCCGCGACGGGTGCGGCGACCGCACGCGGGGTGCGGCGTCAGTCCCGGGCGGCGAGGGTCGCGTTGTAGAGGTCCCGCTTCGGCACGCCCGCGGCCTCGGCGACGGCGGCGACGGCGTCCTTGAGGCGCTCGCCGTCGTCGGTGCGCTCGCGCACGGCGTCGACCAGGGACTCCACCGGCGGCGCCTCGCGGGCCTCGGCACCGGCCAGCACCACGGTCACCTCGCCGAGCACGTCGCCGGAGGTCGCCCAGGCGTGCAGCTCGGCCAGGGTGCCGCGCACGACCTGCTCGTGGGTCTTGGTCAGCTCCCGGCACACCGCGGCACGGCGGGTCTCCCCCAGCACGGCGACGGCGTCGGCGAGGGTGTCCGCGGTCCGCCGCGGGGACTCGAAGAACACCACGGCGCGGCGCTCGTCGCGCAGGCTCTCCAGCCACCGGCGGCGCTCGCCGGAGCGGCGCGGCGGGAAGCCGTCGAAGCAGAACCGCTCGCACGGCAGCCCGGACAGGACCAGCGCGGTGGTCACCGCGGACGGTCCGGGCGCGCAGGTGACCGGCAGGTCCTCCGCGGCGGCAGCGGCGACGAGCCGGTAGCCCGGGTCGGAGACGGCGGGCATGCCGGCGTCGGACACCACCAGCACGGTCGCGCCGTCGCGGACCGCGGACAGCAGGCCGGGAAGCCGCTCGGCCTCGACGGCGTCGTAGTGGCTGACGATCCGGCCCGTGTAGGTGACCGGCAGCGCCGCGGCGAGGGTCCGGAACCGGCGGGTGTCCTCGGCGGCGATGACGTCGGCGGTGGCGATGAGCTCCCGCAGCCGCGGCGAGGCGTCCCGCGGGTCGCCCAGCGGGGTCGCGGCCAGGACCAGGCGACCGGTCGTCGTGGCCGTGTCGGGCGTGGAGTCGGGGGCGGGAGTCACGTCGGCCAGCCTACGATCGGACGCGATGGCCACCACGAGCGCCGATGCCGGGAGCCGGGTCGCCGGAGCGGCACCCGAACCCGGTCTGACCCCGCGCGGCACCCCGCCACCGCTGCGCCGCGCCGATCCCGGCCCGGTGGCGCGGCTCGGCGCCCCGCCACCGTCGGACCGGCTGCGGGGCTGGCTGGTCACCGCGGGGGTGGTGCTGGTCGCGGCGCTGCTGCGCTTCTACGACCTGGGTGAGCCCACCGACCGCGGAACGCCCGTCTTCGACGAGAAGCACTACGTCCCGCAGGCCTGGGACATGGTCCGCAACGGCGGGGTGGAGAGCAACCCCGGCTACGAGAAGATCGTCCACCCGCCGCTGGCGAAACAGCTGATCGCGCTGGGCCAGATGGTCTTCGGCTACGACGGCGTCGGCTGGCGGGCCTCGTCCGCGCTGGCCGGGGTGCTCACCGTGCTGCTCGTCGTCCGGGCCGGACGGCGCCTCACCCGCTCGACGGCGCTGGGCGGGCTCGCCGGGCTGCTGCTGTGCGCCGACGGGCTGTCGCACGTGCAGTCGCGGATGGGGATGCTCGACGTCTTCTCCGCGCTGTTCGTGGTGGCCGCGTTCGCCGCACTGCTCGCCGACCGCGACGACGTCCGCGGCCGGATGGCACGCGTCGTCGCGCAGGGGCGGGTCGACGACACCGTGTGGGGCCCGCGCTGGGGCGTGCGCTGGTGGCGGGTGGCCGCGGGCGTCTCGCTCGGCCTGGCGTGCGCGGTGAAGTGGAACGGCGCCTACTACGTCGCCGCTTTCGGGCTCCTGTGCGTGCTGTGGGACGTCTCGGTGCGCCGCCGCGCCGGGGTGGCCCGGCCGTGGGTGGGGACGATGGTGCGCGACGTCGCCCCCGCGCTGTGGGCGCTGGTCCTGATCCCGGCGCTGACCTACCTCGGGTCCTGGTGGGCGTGGTTCGGCAGCGAGACCGGCATCGACCGCCACGAGGTCGGCCGGGAGATCGGCACCGGCGGGGCGTTCGCCTGGGTGCCCGACGCCCTGCGGTCGCTCTGGTACTACCAAGGTCAGGTCCTCGCCTTCCACGAGAACCTGACGACCCAGTCCGCCGGGGCGCACCCCTGGGAGTCCAAACCCTGGACCTGGCCGATGGGGCTGCGGCCGATGCTCTACCGCTACGCCGACGACGCGACCGGCTGCGGGGAGACCGACTGCGTCTCCGCGGTGATGCTGATCGGCACCCCCGCGCTGTGGTGGCCGGCGATCCCGGTGCTGCTCTGGGGGCTGTGGCGGGCGGTGACCCGGGTCGACTGGCGGTGGGCCGCGGTGCTCGTCGGCTACGGCGCCGGGTTCGTCCCGTGGTTCTTCAACATCGACCGGCAGATGTACTTCTTCTACATGATGCCGGTGGTGCCGTTCCTGGTCCTGGGCGTCGTGCTGGCGATGGGACAGATGCTGGGCCACTCCCGGATGAGCGCGCGCCGGCGCCGCAACGGGCTGCTCGTCGTCGCGACGTGGGTGGCGCTGATCGGGGTCAACTTCGTGTGGTTGTGGCCGATCCTGGTCGGCGACCCGATCACCGCGGCGCACTGGCAGGCCGAGCTGTGGCTGCCGTCCTGGCGCTGACCGCTGCTGCTCCGTCCGGGTGACATCGGGAACCGTCGCGCCCGGTACGACGACCGACCGGGGCGTGAGCCCCGTTCTCCGCCGCCTCGCGGTCGCCCTCCCCGCCGTGCTGCTCGCCCTCGTCGTCGGGGCCGCGCCGGCCTGGGCGCACACCGAGCTCGAGTCCAGCAGTCCCGCCGCGAACGCGCAGGTCGGCACCGCGCCGACATCGGTGTCGCTGACCTTCTCCGAGGAGATCGCGGCCGCCGACGCCACCGTCGCGGTGACCGGCCCCGGCGGCACCGACTACGCGGCGGGCCCCGCCACCGGCGACGGCGCCACCCTCACCGTGCCGCTGCGCCCGCTCGGTGCGGCCGGCGGCTACACGATCACCTACCGGGTGGTCTCCGACGACGGCCACCCCGTCTCGGGCACGGTGCCGTTCACCCTCACCTCCCCCGGGCCGGGCGCGGCCGCCGCGACTCCGGGGCACACCTCCGCGGCTGCGACCGCCGCCGAGCCCGAGGCCGCGCCGCAGACCGTCCCCACCGCGGCCGACGACGGCGGCCCGCCGGTCTGGCCGTGGGGCGTGGCGGCCGTCGTGGTGATCGGGGCCGGGGCGGCGTTCGCGCTGCGCCGGTCGCGGGGCTGACCATCGCCGGTCCCGTCCCCGGCGACGGCATCCCGGCCGACCGCATCCCGCCAGACGGTGTGCCGGGCGACGGCATCCCGGCCGACGCCGTACCGGGCGACGGTGTGCCGGGCGACGGTGTGCCGGGCGACGGTGGCGCCGGGACGCCGGGCGGCCGGGTGCGCGAGCCCGCTCCGACCGTCGCCGGGTGGGGTGCCGTGCTGCTCGGGGCCGCGGTCGTCGTCGCCGTGGTCACCGGCGGGATCGGGCCGGACGGGGTCGCCGTGGACCTCGCGCAGACCCTCGCGCGCGCCGCGGCCGACCTCCTCGCGGTCGTCGCGGCGGGGGCGGCGCTGGCCGTGCTGCTCGCCCCCGGCCGGACGCCGGGCGCGGACCGGGTGCTGACCGCCGCCGCCCCGCTGTGGTCGGCCGTGCTGGTGGCGGAGACGTTCGTCCGCGGCGCGCTGGTGTCCGGTCGGAGGCTCACCGAGGTCCGCGGACCGGACGTGCTGGAGTTCCTGACCGGACCCCGCGCCGGGGCCGGTCAGCTCGTCGCGGTGGCCGCGGCGCTGGCGTTGGCCGGGGTCGCCGGGTCGCGGCCCGCGCGGCCGGGCACCGGGCCGGGGCCCGCCGCGCTCGCGCTGGTGCTGGTCGTCGTCGCGGCGGCGGCCCCGGTGGCGACCGGGCACACCGCGGCGTCCACGGTCGCCTGGTTCGCGGTGCCCGCGGTCGTCGTGCACGTCGCGGCGGCGCTGCTGTGGCTCGGCGGGCTGGGCGCAGTGCTGGTCACCGCCCGCGACGCGGACGTGCTCGCGGTCGCGCTGCCGCGGTTCTCCCGGCTCGCGCTCGGCGCCGTGGTGGCGTTGGGGGTGTCCGGGGCGCTCGCCGCCACCGCACGGCTCTCCTCACCCGTCGAGCTGGTCACGACCGCCTACGGCGCGGTCGTCGCCACCAAGATCGTGCTGCTCGCGGTCGCCGCTGCGCTCGGTGGCGTCGCCCGGTCCCGGCTGCGGGCCGGGCGGCTCCCGGTGCTGGCGTGGGCCGCGGTGGAGGTGCTGGTGCTGGCCGGGGCGACCGGGGTGGCCGCCACGCTCACCCACACCGCCTGAGCGGTCAGCGGTTCGTCGCGGCGGCGAGCTGCGGCTCCAGCTGGTCGATCGCGTACAGCAACGCGTCCGGGCCGCCGTAGGACAACGCGCCACCCAGCGGGTCGGAGAACGTCGTGTACAGCGTCCGGCCCTCACGGACGACGTCGAGTCGGGCGAACGGCACCGACGCCGTCATCTGCTGCTCGGTCGCGCCGTTGACGAACAGCACGTCGCGGTCGAGCAGGTCCAGCCGCTCCTCGCTGACGTCCCCGGAGTGCTCCTGCGTCGCGAAGCCGAGCGCGTCGAACAGCGCGCGCCGCGGGTCGCCGGCCGGGATCAGGTAGTGCCCGCCGTTCTCCGGCCCGAAGTCCTCGACGAGCACCTTCCCGGCGAACGACGGGTGGGCCGCGCGGACCGCGGCGATCCGGTCACGGACTCCGGCCGCGCGCCGCTCGGCGAGGTCCTCCCGGCCGATGGCCTTGCCCGTGGTGAGCAGCTGCACGTCCCACGGGGTCTTCTCCGGTGGGTACGCGGAGGACTGCACGACGGTCGGCGCGATCGCGGACAGCTTCCGGTACATGTCCTCGTCGATGTCCTCGTAGATCGCGATGATGACGTCCGGCCGGCTCGCGGCGACGGCCTCCAGGTCGATGCCGTCCTCACCGGACCGCGGGACCTCGGCCCCCTTCGTCACGGCCCGCACCCACGGGAAACTCCAGTAGGCGTCGAACCACGAGCGGGTCATGACGGGGACGACCCCGAGCCCCAGCACGAAGTCCTGGTCGTTCCAGCCGACCGTGGCGACGCGCTCGACCTGCGCCGGGACCGTCGTGGTGCCGTAGCGGTGCTCGATCGTCGCCCCGGTGGGTGCCGCGGCGGGTGCGGCGGGTCCACCGCACCCCGCCAGGACGACGGCGACCAGCACCGTCGCGATCAGTCCGCCCAGTCGTGCCCGTGCCCGCACCATTGCGCCACCTCCACGGCGGCGTCCCTCGCCGGCGCCGTCGTACCCCATCAGGTGAGGTTAGGCTCATCAATAGTCCGGTCGGGTGATGTCCCGGCGCATGCGCAGCGACCACAGCCCGTCGGCCACGTCGGAGGTGTGCATCGGGACGCGGTCGTGCTCGACGAAGCCACGGGCCCGGTAGAACGGGATGCCCAGGTCGTTGCCCTCGGCGACGCTCACCCACATCTCGGTCGCACCGTGGCCACGCAGCTGCCCGGTGACGTGGTCGAGCGGCCGGGTGCCGATCCCCTCGCCCCGACGGTCCGGGTCGAGGTAGAGGACGTAGAGCTCACCGACCCCCTCGCCCGTGACCGCTCCGCCTGCCGCGCCGACCACGGAGCCGGCCTCCTCGGCGACCACGTAGCCCAGCCAGTGCGGCGGGGCCGGGACCGTCTCGGCGCGGACCCGCGCCTCGTCGTAGAAGCGGGCGACGACGTCGTCGACGAACGACTCCGGCAGCAGGTCCCGGTAGGTGGCCCGGTACGCCCGGGTGCAGACGTCGGCGATGCCGGGAGCGTCGGCCGGGACGGCGGCACGGACGGTGGGTGCGGGCGGGGCGGCCATGCGGCGACCGTAGCCCGCGACGCCGTACGGCCGGACCCCGTCGGGCCCGGCCGTGTGGCGGTGGGTCGTCGTCCGCGGCTACGAGGCCTGCGGTCGGTCGGGGTCGGGATCGGCGCTTCCGGTCGACCCGATCAGGGTCCAGTCGTGCTTGCGCGCGAACTCCCGGAACTCCTCGGAATCGATTTCCATCGCGTCTCCCTTGGCCTGGAGCTCGACCATGAGGCTTATTCAGGGCCCGTGAAATAACGATCTAGCCCGGCGTGTCGGGTTGGGCGACAGCCCGTCCATCGCGAAGATTGGTTTGTCGAATCAATCCGAGATGAATGGGCTGTCGCAGTATGTACTATACCACTGGCTTTCGGCGTGATGAGATTCAGGATCTTGCCGCTCTGGTGCATGAGCAGGATCAGCGGAACGCGACTGGCCTGCGACGGCCTTGGCCGCCGATTCTGGGATTGTTCTGGTCGGTGGTGATCACGTTGGCGTATCTGCGCGGGAATCGTGTGCAGTGGGAGTTGGCGGAAACCTACGGGGTGTCGCAGTCGACGGTCAGTCGAGCGATCGCGGGGGTGACACCGTTGCTGGCGCAGGCGCTGCGGAGTGTAGTTCCGACTGCGGAGGAGCTTCGTGCCGATCGGCAGTACATCATCGACGGAACCCTGCTGCCCTGCTGGTCATGGACCGCCGTACCAGGTCTGTGGTCGGGCAAGCATCGCACCACCGGCGTCGTCGTCCAGGTCGCAGCCACCCTGGAAGGGCAGCTGTCGTGGATCTCCGACCCGACCCCAGGCTCCCGACACGACCTACATTGCCTCGACCAATCCGGCGCCCTCGACCACCTCGCCACATACCCACCGATCGGCGATAAAGGCTACATCGGGCGCGGCATGCTCACCCCGTTCAAAAAACAACCCGGCCGGGAACTTCTCGACTGGCAGAAAACATTCAACAAGAGCCTCAACCGCACACGCGCCACCATCGAGCGAGTCATCGCCCATATCAAGTCGTGGAAAGTTCTCCACACAGACTACCGCCGACCCTACGCCACATTTAAAACGACGATCTCGGCAGTCATCGGACTCATCTTCTACGCACTTACCTGACGGAGCCTGAATAAGCCTCCATGTCTTCGATGAAGTGCTCGAAACCTCCGGGAACCGAGATCTGCAGAACACGCGGCACGGTCTCCCCCAGCCAGGGCCCCGGCAAAGTCGCTAGATGATCTTGTAGGTGGTCAGTGGTCGATGGGGGTCGCGGGCGTGGTGGCGGAGTGCTGCGGCGATGTTGCTGACGCCGTGCAGGCGTAGCGCGGTGATCGCGAGGTTCCGCACGCCGACATGACCTGCGGGGCGTGACCGGTGTGGGCGGTGGCGCGGTC
>NZ_JAHLJA010000105.1:0-15433 GCF_020496245.1 Pseudonocardia sp. ICBG601
GGGTGACGGCCGGTTCGAACGCGGCCAGGTACAGCTCGTGCAGCGCCCGCTCGCCGACGGCGTTGTCCACGGTGAAGCGCTCGGACTCGGCGTCGTTGGCGACGTAGTGCTTCGGTGTCGCGGCGACCCCGTGCGCCTGCAGCCCCTCCACGTACGCGGCGGCGAGCTCCCCGGTCAGCAGCGGGTCCTCCGACAGCGCCTCGAAGTGGCGGCCGCCGAACGGGGTGCGGTGCAGGTTGATCGTCGGCCCGAGGACGACGTCGGCGTGCTGCCGGCGGGCCTCGGCGCCCAGGGTCGAGCCGTAGCGGCGGGCGAGCTCCGGGTCCCAGGTCGCCCCCAGGGCCGTCGACGACGGCAGCGACAGCGACGGGGACCGCTCGTCGAAACTCTCCCCGCGCACGCCCGACGGACCGTCGGACAGCACCATCCGGCGCAGCCCGATCGCGGGCTCCGCCGGGGTGGACCAGAAGTCGGCCCCGGTCAGCAGCCGGACCTTCGCGTCCAGGTCGAGTCGCGCGATGAGCGTGGTCAGCAGATCCTCGTCGACGGTCGCCATGGGCTCGACCGTACCGACGCCGGGCCGGGTCAGCGGGCCGGTCGGCCCGCGCCCGCCAGCGCGCCGGGCAGCTCCCGCGCCGCCTCCAGCAGACTCGGGCCGTACCAGGTCAGCAGCCGCCCGCTGACCAGCACCGACGGCGCGTCGAACGCCTCGGGGCCGTCCTCGGCGGTGAACAGGTACGGCTCGTCGGGCAGCACGACGAGATCGTGGTCGGGCAGGTCGGCGGGGTCGAAGCGGGGATAGCGCTCCGGGGAGTCGGCCAGGACGTTGTCGACGCCGAGCCGGTCCAGCACGGCACCGGTGAAGGTGTCCGAGCCGACCGCCATCCAGGGCCTGCGCCAGATCGGGACCACGGCCCGGCGACGGTCGCGGGCGGGTTCGACCGCCGCCCACAGCGCACGGGCCTCGCGCAGCCAGCCCGGCTCGTCCAGCCCGCACGCGGCCAGCATCCGCCCCAGCGAGTCGAGCCCGCCGTCGACGTCGCGGATGTCGGTCACGTACACCGGGAGCCCCGCGGCGCGCAGCGCGTCCAGATCGGGGAGCCGGTTCTCCTCCTGGTTGGCGACGACGAGGTCCGGCGCCAGCGCGACGATCCGCTCGATGTCGGGGTTCTTCGTCCCGCGGACCCGTTCCGCACGGAGGTCGGCGGGGTGGGTGCACCAGTCCGTCGCGCCGACCACGATGCCGGGCGCGGTCGCCTCCAGCGCCTCGGTCAGCGACGGCACGATCGACACGACCCGCCGCACGGTGCCCGGGACACCGACCTCGCGGCCCTCGTCGTCGACCGGTGCCCCCACTCCCGCAGTCATGGTGCCGACCGTAACCCGGCGGGCGTCGACCGGCCGGGGACGGCGGTCGGCCCGGGCGTTCCGGTCGGGCCCGCGGCGCCGGCTCAGCCGGTCGGCACCAGCCAGCGCGGCCCGTACCGGACGACGAAGGCCCGCAGGTCCCGCACCGGTGCGGTCGGCCGCTGGTCGGCCGCGTGCACCATCCCCAGCGTCCGGACCGTGTGCGGGCTGCGCACCGGCACCTGCACCACGCCCGGCACATCCGGCCCGGCCGGGAGCAGCGCGACGCCCAGCCCGGCCCCGACCAGGCCGCGTAGTGTCGCCGTCTCCCCACCCTCGAACGCCCGCCGCGGGCGGAACCCGGCCTGCGCGCACCACGACTCCACCACGCCCTGGAGCCCGTAGCCGCGGGCGAACAGCAGGAACGGGTCGTCGGCGACCTCGGTGAGATCCGCGGAGTCCGCGCCCGCCAGCCGATGCCCGGACGGCACCGCCAGCAGCAGTTCCTCCTCGGCCAGCGGGGTCGCGACGAGCCCCGGCTCGTCGGGCATCGGGGAGGTCAGCGCCAGGTCGACCCGGCCGTCGCGGACCCGTTCCAGCAGCGCGGCGTGCGGCACCTGCACCAGCTCGATCCGCACCCGCGGGTGGTGCTCCCGGAACTCCCGCAGGATGCCCGGCACGGCGGTGGTGCCCATCGTCCCGAGGAAGCCGAGTGCGACCCGGCCGGTCACCGGGTCGGCGTCGCCCGCGACCTCGGCCACGCCCGCGGCGAGCTCGGCCAGCGCGGCCTCGGCCCGCGGCAGCAGCGTGCGCCCGGCCACGGTCAGGGCCAGCCCGCGCCCGGCCCGCCGGAACAGCGCGACGCCCAGCTCGTCCTCCAGCCGGGCGATCGCCCGGGACAGCGTGGGCTGCGGGACCCCGATCCGCTCCGCGGCGCGGGTGAGGTGACCGTCGCGCGCGACCGCGACGAACCGGTGCAGCGCCGGCGCCAACGACTCATGCATGAGTGAATGATACGGCGTCGATGCATGCATTGGACGCATGCATCGACAGTGCCTACGGTCGTATGCGATGACAACGACCGCGCACCTGCCAGCCCCGACCGCCACCCGGACCGCCCCGCCGCACGAGCGCGGCACGCCCGGCTACCGGCGGCTCGGCATCGCCCTGTGGCTGTCCGGTCTGGCGACGTTCGTGCTGGTCTACAGCGTGCAGGGGCTGCTGCCGACGCTCTCGGCGGAGTTCGGCGTCTCCTCGTCCACGGCCAGCTTCGTGCTGTCGGCGACCACCGGCACGCTCGCCCTGGCCGTGCTGCCGCTGTCCGCGCTCACCGAGTCCTGGGGGCGGGCGCGGGTCATGACCTGGGCACTCGCGGCGTCGGCGGTGCTCGCGCTGCTCGCCCCGCTGGCGCCCACGTTCGAGACCCTCGTCGTGGTGCGCGGGCTGCAGGGGATCGCCCTCGCGGCACTGCCCGCGCTGTCGATGGCCCACGTCACCCACGAGGTGGCCCCGCGGCACCTCGGCGGTGCGGTCGGGCTGCTCATCGCCGGCAACACCCTCGGCGGGCTGTCCGGGCGGCTCGTCGCGTCGTGGGTCGCCGAGCTCGGCGGCTGGCGGGCGGGCCTCGCCGCGGTCGGTGTGGTCTCGGTGCTCGCGACCGTCGCCTTCCGGCTGCTCCTGCCGCCCGCGACGGCGCCCGCCCCGGCCCGCACCCGGCTGCGCGACCTCGGCGGGCCGCTGCGTCGCCACCTCACCGACCGGGGTCTGCTGTGCCTGTTCGGGATGGCGTTCCTGCTGATGGGCGCGTTCGTGACCGTCTACAACTATCTCGGCTTCCGGCTGCTGGCCCCGCCGTTCTCGCTGCCCGGCACCCTCGTCGGGCTGGTGTTCCTCGGCTACCTCGCCGGCAGCTGGGCCTCCACCGCTGCCGGACGCCTGGGGGACCGGTTCGGGCGCCGCCCCGTGCTGTGGGTGGCGACGCTGCTCGCCCTCGCCGGGATCTGGGTGACCCTGCCCGATCTGCTGCCCACCACCCTCGCGGGGCTGCTGATGGTCACCGTCGGCTTCTTCGGGGCGCACTCGGTCGCCAGCTCCTGGGTGGGGCGCCGCTCGGCGATGCTGCCGGGGGCGGTGCCGGCCCAGGCCTCGTCGCTGTACCTGGTCGGCTACTACGCCGGGTCCAGCATCGGCGGCGCCCTCGGTGGGGTCGCCTACGACCACGCAGGCTGGGCCGGGGTGACCGGCTACGTCAGCGTGCTGCTGCTGGGCGCGCTGGCGCTGGCGCTCGTGCTGCGCCGGACCCCGGCGCCCGCGGTGTGACACGCGCTTCTGCCCACCTGGACCAGTGAGGCGTCGCAGCGGCCGCGGCGCTGCTCCGTCCGTGCCGTCGCCACCCGACACGCCGAGTCGTGGTCGTCCGAGCGGGTGGTGGACACCCGCAGCGGGGGAGTGGTGCCGCCCGGTCCGCCACCCCTGCGGAGCAGCGCCCCCGTGTTCGCGGCCCGTCGCGGTCTGTCACGGTGGGGTCTCGCCCCCAGCACCACGGAACTTTCGGAGGAACCCGATGCGGAAGGCCGGACGCAAGCTCTCCAAGGCCGCCGAGTCGTTCGTCGAGGCGATCGGCATCCTCGGCGGCTGGAACCGCGGCCGTCGCCGCAACCGCTCCCGCCGCTGACGCCGGGCAGGCCAGGGTGATCGCGAGCTGGCCGCCCCGCCCGAGGTGATTAGCTTGTGGTAAGCACATCATGTCCGTTTCCTCCGGGAAGACAGGTGTGCCCACCACGTGACCGACGCCGCCCACGACACCCACCGCCCGCCCGGGGACGGCTCCGCCGGCCTGCCCGGCGACGACCCGCTGCCCCGCCGGGTGCCGGTGTTCGCCGTCGTCGGCCTGGCGCTGCTGATGTTCTCCCTCGACGGCACGTCGGTCGCCACCGCGCTGACCACGATCAGCGGCGACCTCGGCGCCGACCTGGCCTGGACCGGCTGGGTGGTGACCGTCGCCGCCGTCGGACAGATCCTCGCGCTGCCGCTGGGCGGGTGGCTCTCCGACCGCTTCGGCGGCCGCCGGATGTTCCTGGCCGGGGTCACCGCGTTCACGGTGATGTCCGCGCTGAGCGCGCTCAGCCCCTCGATCGGCGTGCTCATCGCCTGCCGGCTGGTGCAGGGCCTCGCGGGCGGCGTGATGCTGCCGGCCGCCAACGGGATCGTCGCCCACCAGTTCGGCCGTGACCGGGACCGGGCGCTCGCCCTGTTCACCAGCGTCTTCCCGATCGGCGCGATCCTCGGACCACTGGTCGGCGGGCTGGTGCTCACCACCTGGACCTGGCACGGCATCTTCCTGGTGAACGTGCCGATCGGGATCCTGCTCGTCGCGGTCGGGCTGGCGCTGGTCGACGACCCGCCGCACCGGCGCACCGCCCGGATCGACGCCGCCGGCATCGCACTGCTCGTCCTGACCCTGCTCGCCACGATGCTGACCATCACCCGGCTCGGCTCGCCCGCGTCCGGGCCGGGCTGGACCGTCCTGGCCGGCGTGGTCGCACTGGTGGCGGGTGCGGTGTTCGTCCGGCACGCCCGGCGGCGGCCCGACGCGGTCGTCCCCGTGCACCTGCTCGCCGGACGCGGTCTGGGGATCATGAACGTCACCAACGTCGTCTTCGGCGCCGTGGTGATCGGGTTCTCGGCGACCCTGCCGCTCTACGCCCAGGTCCGCTACGACCTGCCCGCGTTCGTCGCCGGGGCGCTGCTCACCGGCCGCGCGATCGGCACCATCGTCACCTCGGCGGTCGCGGTGGCGCTGCTGCGCCGGCTCGGGTTCCGGCCGCTGCTGCTCGGCGGGCTGGTCGCCGTCGTCGCCGGGCTGGTGGTCACCGCGGTGACGCCCCTGTTCGGTGGGCCCACGGTGTGGCTGCTGGCCGGGTCCACCCTGCTCGGGCTGGGCACGGGCCTGTCCGGCCCGGCCGCCAACAACGCCGGCATGCACCTGGTGCCCGACGAGGTGGCCGCGGTGTCCGGGCTGCGCATCATGTTCCGGCAGATGGGCGGGATCGCGGCGGTGTCGGTGCTGACCGCCGCCGTCACCGCCGCCGACGACCCGGGACTCGCCGCGGGGATCGCCTACGGGGTGCTGGCGGTGGCGCTCGCCGCCGTCGGCCTGGCCGCCGCGCGGATCCCGAACCGGCGCGGCCGCTGGTGAGAGGCACGCCCCCGCGGCAGCGGGGGCGCGACCCCGGTGGGGCGGGCCGGGCTCACCCGGCCCGCCCCGACCTCACATGTTCCGCCGGTACTGCCCGCCGACCTCGAAGAACGCCGTCGTCAGCTGACCCAGCGAGCACACCCGTGCGGCCTTCATCAGCTCGTCGAACACGTTGCCGTCGCCGGTCGCGACGTCCTGGAGCCGCCGCAGCGCCTGCTCGGCCTCCGTGCGGTGCCGGGACTGGAAGTCCGCGAGCCGGTCGAGCTGGGACTGCTTCTCGGCCTCGGTGGCACGGGCCAGCTCGATCTCCTGGGGCTGCTCGTCCGGGTCGGCCGGCTTCAGGAAGGTGTTGACGCCGACGATCGGCAGCTCACCGGTGTGCTTGCGGTGCTCGTAGAGCATCGACTCGTCCTGGATCCGGCCACGCTGGTAGCCGGTCTCCATCGCGCCCAGCACACCGCCGCGCTCGGCGATCGACTCGAACTCGCGCAGCACCGCCTCCTCCACGAGATCGGTGAGCTCGTCGACGACGAACGAGCCCTGCAGCGGGTTCTCGTTCAGCGACAGGCCCCACTCCTTGTTGATGATCATCTGGATGGCCATCGCGCGGCGCACCGACTCCTGCGACGGCGTGGTGACCGCCTCGTCGTAGGCGTTGGTGTGCAGGGAGTTCGCGTTGTCGTAGAGCGCGCAGAGCGCCTGGAGCGTGGTGCGGATGTCGTTGAAGTTCATCTCCTGCGCGTGCAGGGACCGCCCGGAGGTCTGGACGTGGTACTTCAGCTTCTGCGAGCGCTCGTTCGCCCCGTAGCGCTCCTTCATCGCGATCGCCCAGATGCGGCGGGCGACCCGGCCGATCACCGTGTACTCGGCGTCCATCCCGTTGGAGAAGAAGAACGACAGGTTCGGTGCGAAGTCGTCGACGTCCATGCCGCGCGCCAGGTAGCTCTCGACGAAGGTGAACCCGTTCGCGAGGGTGAAGGCGAGCTGGCTGATGGGGTTCGCCCCGGCCTCGGCGATGTGGTAGCCGGAGATCGAGACGGAGTAGAAGTTGCGCACCTTGTGCGCGATGAACCACTCCTGGATGTCGGCCATCATCCGCAGCGAGAACTCGGTGGAGAAGATGCAGGTGTTCTGGCCCTGGTCCTCCTTGAGGATGTCGGCCTGCACCGTGCCGCGGACGTTCGCCAGCGCGTAGGCGACGAGCTCCTCGCGTTCCCCCGCGTCGGGCTCGCGGCCCTGCTCGTCGCGGAACCGCTCGACCTGCTGGTCGATCGCGGTGTTGAGGAAGTAGGCGAGGATCGTCGGCGCCGGGCCGTTGATCGTCATCGACACCGAGGTGGTCGGTGAGCAGAGGTCGAAGCCGTCGTAGAGGGCCTTGAGGTCGTCCAGCGTCGCGATCGAGACGCCCGAGGTGCCGACCTTGCCGTAGATGTCGGGGCGGGTGTCGGGGTCGTGGCCGTAGAGGGTGACCGAGTCGAAGGCCGTCGACAGGCGCTTGGCGTCGGAGTCCTGGGAGAGGTACTTGAACCGTCGGTTGGTGCGGAACGGGTCGCCCTCGCCGGCGAACATGCGCGCCGGGTCCTCGCCCTCGCGCTTGAACGGGAAGACCCCGGCGGTGAACGGGTAGAAGCCCGGCAGGTTCTCCTTGCGCAGGAAGCGCAGGAGCGCCGCGTCGTCGTCGAAGCGGGGCAGCGCGACCCGGCGGACCTTGCTGCCGGACAGCGTCTCCTTGGTCAGCTTCGTGCGGAACTCCTTGTCGCGCACGGTGTAGACGTACTCGTCGCCGGAGTAGTCCGCGACCCGCGACGGCCAGGCCGCCAGCAGCTCGGCGGACTCGGCCGGGACCTTCTTCTCGGCGGTGCGGAGCGCCTGCGCCAGGTCGTCACCGCCGACCAGCTCGGCGGCGGTGCGCAGGTGCTGGGCGGTGCGGGCCGCCTGCGCGTGGGACTCGGTGTCGGCGTGGTAGCCGCGCACGGCCTGGGAGATCTCGGCGAGGTAGCGGACCCGGTCCGGCGGGATGACCGCGGCGTGGTGGCTGGATGTCTTGGTCGTGACGCGGGGGAGCCTGCCCTCGCCGACGGCCAGCCCGTCCTCGGCCAGCAGGCCCAGCAGGTGCTGGTAGAGCGCGGTGACGCCGTCGTCGTTGAAGGTGGCGGCCGAGGTGCCGAAGACCGGCATGTCCTCCCAGGTCGCGCCGAACTCCTCGCGGTTGCGCACCAGCTGGCGGCCGACGTCGCGCCGGGCGTCCTCGGCGCCGCGGCGCTCGAACTTGTTGATCGCGACGACGTCGGCGAAGTCCAGCATGTCGATCTTCTCGAGCTGCGATGCGGCGCCGAACTCCGGCGTCATCACGTACAGCGAGTGGTCGACGAACGGGACGATCCCCGCGTCGCCCTGGCCGATGCCCGGGGTCTCGACGACGACCAGGTCGAACCCGGCCGCGCGCAGCACCGCGATGGTGTCGCCGAGGCGCTCGGGCAGCGAGCCGCCGTCGCCGCCGCGGGTGGCGAGGCTGCGGAAGAACACCGGGCTGTGACCGCCTCCGGCGCCGGCGGACCCGGACGACAGCGCGCGTTCATCCGGATGCGGTCGCCGAGCAGCGCACCGCCGCCCTTGCGCCGGGTCGGGTCGACGGCGAGCACCGCGATGCGGAGCTTGTCCTCCTGGTCGAGCCGGAAGCGGCGCACCAGCTCGTCGGTCAACGAGGACTTGCCGGAACCACCGGTGCCGGTGATGCCGAGGACCGGGACGGGCCGCTCGGACGCGGCGACGCGCTCGCGGACCTCCGCGGGCAGCGTTCCGCACTCGGCGAGGGTCAGCGCCCGCGCCCAGCGTGGCGGTCTCCCCGGAGAACAGCCCGTCGAACGACGACGGCGGCTGGGCCGCGAGGTCGGTGTCGCACTCGCGGATCATGATGTTGATCATCCCGGGGAGGCCCAGGTGCTGGCCGTCCTCGGGGAGAAGATCCGGGAGACGCCGCGGAGTGCAGCAGCTCGATCTCCTCGGGACGATCACGCCGCCGCCCCCGCCGTAGACCCTGATGTGGCCGGCGCCGCGCTCGCGCAGCAGCTCGACCAGGTAGGAGAAGTACTCGACGTGCCCGCCCTGGTAGGACGAGATCGCGACGCCCTGCACGTCCTCCTGGATCGCGGCAGTCACGACCTCGTCGACCGAGCGGTTGTGGCCGAGGTGGATCACCTCGGCTCCCTGGCGCTGCAGGATCCGGCGCATGATGTTGATGGCGGCGTCGTGCCCGTCGAACAGGCTGGCCGCGGTCACGAAACGGACCGGATGCGTGGGGACGTGCAGCTCGGCCTGGGCGTTCGTGCCCGTGCTCATCTCCGTGCTCATCGGCGACGTTCCTCCCGCCGGCGGACGGCGGTGTCCCGGCCGGTTTAGTTTGACATCCTAGTATTGGACGTACAAGGAAGTCGGCGAGCGTCACAGCGGGTCGTGCGGTGCGGGTCAGGCCGCGTCGCGTGCCGCGGGCTCCTCGGCGGCCGGAGCTGCCTGCTCGCGGGTCCGCCGTGCGTGCCGGCCGGTCGGCCAGGCGGCCCCCGGACCGGTCGCGTCGGACCCGTCCTCGTGGGGGACGGAGCCGTCCTCGGCGCTCGGGGTGGTGTCCCACGACGTCGGACAGCGCACGACGCGCCCGGGCGAGCTTGCGCGCCCGCCAGCGCTTCCCGGCCAGGCCCGCGACGAGGCCGAGGGTGGGCAGCAGGATCCCGGAGGCGATGACCAGCACCACGGAGTACGCGGGGAACGCGGCCACCAACAGGAATGCCGTCAACGGCCAGTACAGCAGCGCCCGCCCCGCGCCCCGTCGCGTCCAGTCGCGATGAGGCGGCATGATCCCATGCCTACCCGAATCGGGCGACCGTCATGCACGACTCGCCGCAACCCACCCACATGTTCCGCGACCGGGGGTACGAATTCATGACCACGACACCGGAGCGCACCGCCGTCGACCCGTATGCGCCGTCCTGCTCGCCGAGAACGACCGGCTCGCCGCGCTGCTGGCGACGGCCGACCCGGCCACCCCCGTCCCGACCTGCCCCGGCTGGTCGCTGCTGCAGCTGCTCCGCCACGTCGGGCGCGGGCACCCGGTGGCGGCCCGGATGGTCGCCACCGGTGCGACCGAGGCCCTCGACCCGCGCGAGGTGCCCGTGGGCAAGCCGCCCGAGGGCGGCCCGGAGGTGGCGGCGCAGTGGCTGCGCGACGGGCGCGACCGAGCTGCTCGACGCCGTCGTCGCGGCGGGGACCGACCGCGCCGGTGTGGACCTTCACCGGGCCGCGGCCCCGGCGTGGTGGGTGCGGCGGCGGCTGCACGAGGCGACGGTGCACCGCGCCGCCGCCGCCGTGTCGCGCTCGGGGCGCCGTTTCCCGATCGACCCGCAGTGGGCCGCCGACGGGGTCTCGGAGTGGCTGGGTCTGCTCGCGGCCCGCCCCGCCGCCGACGAGCCGCCGCTGGCCGACGGCGCCACGCTGCACCTGCACGCCACCGACGACGTCCCGGACGGGGCGGGGGAGTGGATGGTCCGCGGCGCGGTCGGACGGGTCGTCTGGGAGCACGGGCACGGCAAGGGCGACGCCGCCGTCCGCGGCACCGCCGCCGACCTGCTCCAGGGCGTCACCCGCCGGATCCCCGCCGACGACGACCGCCTCCAGGTCCTCGGCGACGCCGGCGTCTGGACGGGGTGGCTGGCCCGCACCGGATTCTGAGCGGGACCGGTCACGCGCCTGCGCGGGCGGGGCGGGGGGACAGCGGTGCCGGCGCCGCGCTCAGCCCGCCGGGACCGTCCCCGCGCGCTGCTGCGCCGCGGCGGGCGGCGACTGCGGGGTCAGCACGACCTCGGCCGCGGTGTCGAGCACCGCGGCCGAGCGGGGCCGCTCGAACCGGCACGACGCCCGTCGCCCGTCGGTCTCCAGGGTCGCGACGAGTTGCCGAACAGCGGGCCCGCCGTCCGCTCCCAGGCCCACACCCGCGCTGCCGGCCCCGGTGCGGCGGGTCCAGCGGGTCGTCAGCCTGCCCAGCAGCCGCGACCAGGTGATCCGGAACTCACCCGCATCACCGCGGGGACCACGTTGTGCACCGGGGAGCAGGTCAGCTGATGGACCCGGGTGCCCTCCGGGCCGCGGCCCGGCCGGTCTCCGGGTGAGTGGGTGTGCACGTCGGCGACGGCGGCGTAGGAGTGGTGGACGTCGCCCGACAGCACCGAACACCGGTGGCGGGCGGTGCGTCCCCGCCACGCGGGCGGCACGCCTCGCGGATCAGCTCGGCGAGCCGGGCGAAGGAGTGCCCGAAGGCGGGCCAGTGCTCCAGGTCGGCCTCCTGGCGGGCCCACTCGGCGACCGCCGCGACCCGGCCGGAGCCGTCCGCGCCCTTCTCGGTCGCGGCCTCCAGATCGGAGATGACCTGCGGCATCAGCCAGGGCACCGAGGTGCCCAGCACGAGGTGGTCCACGTCGCCGGGGCGCGAGCGCCTTCGCCCGGATCCACTCGAACTCGGCGTCGGAGACCATCCGTCGCGGCGTGGACTCGACGATCCGCCCGTTGCGGGAGTCCAGGACGATCAGCCGGGTACGGCCCAGCTCCCAGCAGAAGGAGAAGCGTTCGTCCTTTGCCGCGGGCGTCGCCGGTGCCGGTCTCGACGTCCCCAGCGGGCGGCCCGCTGCGACAGCAGCGGCCAGACGTCGCCGTCGGCGGCCTGCACCTCCTGCCAGGTCCGGTCGGCGGCCAGCTCGGCGGGGGAGAGGTTGCCCAGGTGCTGGTGGACCCAGTACGAGGCCAGGCCGGAGCGGATGCGCTCGGACCACCAGGGCTTGCGGGCGATCTGCTCGCGCCACGCGCCGGAGGTGTTCCAATCGTCGCGGACGTCGTGGTCGTCGAAGATCATCGCGGTGGGGACGGTCGACAGCATCCACCGCACCTCGGGGTCCGACCAGGTGTCGCGGTAGAGGCCCGAGTACTCGTCGAAGCCGACGATCTCGTCGTCGGGCCAGTCCGGGTGCTGCTCCCGGCGCCCGGCGATCCCGCCGCCGGGTCTGCGGGGTGAGCTCGTCGGCGTAGACCTGGTCGCCGAGCAGCAGCACAGCGTGGTCGGCCAGGTCTCCGGGGGCAGCCCGGCCATCCGGCCGGCGTAGACGTCGAGTGCGTCGAGGCCGTACCGGCGGGCCTGCTTCGGGTCGGCGAGCTTCACGTAGCGGCAGGAGCCGAACACGATCCGCTGGTGGGCCTCGGAATCCGCGCCGCGCGTCGTGATCAGGCTCGGCGGGAACGGCGAGTGCGGCAGCGGCCAGACCCGCTCGCCGTCGAGGTGGACCTCGTAGGCGGTGCGGGTGTCCGGCGTCAGCCCGGTCACCTGCACCAGGGCGAAGTGGTGGCCCGCCACCTCGAAGGTCTCGGCGTCGCAGCCGAGCACCGAGACGCGGCACGGGCCGGAGGTCTGCACCCAGACCAGGGCGCTGGTCTCGTCGACGTGCCGCAGCACCGGTCCGAGCAGGAGTGTCACCCGTCCGAGGGTAGTCGCGCCCGGTCCGGTCGCGGAGCGAGATCAGGTCTCCTCGAGTGCCAGCAGTCCCGCACCGATCTTCCCGGCGTCACCCTTGTAGGTGGCGGGCAGCACCGGCGGGATCGGGCGGCCTCGGGCGGTCCGTAGTGGAACTACGCGGGCCGCCCGCGGGCGCGTTCGAGCAGGAGCTCGCCCGCGTCGACGAGTCCGCCGCCGATCAGCACGACCTCGAACTCGAAGATCGCGTTGATGCTGGCGATGCCGATCCCCAGCGACCGTCCGAGCCGCTGGAACAGCGACGCCGCCGTGCTGTCGCCCGCCATCGCGGCCATGGTCACGTGCTGGCCGGTGACCTCGCCGCCGCCTCCTCGGCCAGGGTCGCGATCATGCCCCGCGGGTCGTGCAGGGGCGGCGCTGCGGCCCCATCCGGGTCAACGCGGTCCCGGACGCGACGGCCTCCAGGCAGCCGTGGTTGCCGCAGCCGCACTTCGGGCCGTCCGGGTTGACGTTCATGTGCCCGACCTCGGCGCCGAGCCCGTGCGGGCCGCGGTAGATCTTCCCGTCGAGCACGATCCCCGCGCCGATGCCGGTGCCGACGGTCAGCAGCACCATGTCGTCGTTGCGGGTCCCGCCGAGCCGGGCCTCGGCCAGCCCGGCGACGTTGCCGTCGTTGTCGACGACCACCGGCAGCCCGCACGAGGCCTCCAGCAGGCCGCGCACGTCCCAGTTCTCGTAGTTGTTGTTGGGTGCCCAGCGGATCCGGCCGACAGGCCACTCCACGGTCCCCGCGGCACCGACGCCGATCGCGCAGACGTCCGCGCCCTCGGTGCCGCCGCGCAGCTCCTCGACCATCTCCCGCAAGAGGGTGGTCATCGTGTCCCGCATCGGACGTGTCCGGGGTGTTTGCGCCGCAGCTCGGCGTGGACCGTGCCATCCTCGCCCACGATCGCTCCGGCGACCTTCGTTCCTCCGATGTCGAGCCCGATGGCCCGCCGTCCGTTCGTCACCCGGGCATGATTGCCACCCCGTGGCGGTGACGCCACACCCACCCCGGGTTTGCGGACGGGCGGGCCGGGGAAAGGTGCCCCATGCCAGTCTTGCGACGTGTAGCCCGACCCGCCCTCGCCGCCGTGTTCATCTTCGGCGGAATCAACGAGCTGCGGAATGCCGACGCGTTGTCGTCCGCCGTCAAGCCCGTCCTCGACCAGGCCGCCCCGGCCATCGACAAGGTCGTGGAGAACGCCCCGCTGGAGCGGCGCCCGGAACGAGAACCCCTGGTCAAGGTCGACGCCGGTGTGAAGATCGTGGCGGGCTCCCTGCTCGCCCTGGGCAAGTTCCCCCGCCTGTCGGCCACCGCGCTGGCCGCCTCGCTCGTCCCGACCACGCTGGCCGGGCACCGCTTCTGGGAGGAGACCGACCAGCAGAAGCGTGCCAACGAGCAGATCCACTTCCTGAAGAACGTCGGCCTCCTCGGCGGGCTGCTCATCGCGGCCGCCGACACGCACGGCAAGCCGTCGCACGCCTACCGGACGCGCAAGGCCGCCGAGCGGGCCCAGGCCCGGCTCTCCGGCTCCGGCTCGGACACCGGTGCCCAGCTCGCCGCGGACTGGCCGGTGCGGGCACCTCGATCGCCGCGGCCGCCGCGGGCAGCCGGGAGAAGCTGGCCGGGGCCGTCGAGGAGTACGGCCCGGTCGTGCGCGAGCGCGCCACCGAGTGGGGCGGCAAGGCCTCCGAGAAGGCCGCGCACCTGTCCGAGGTCGCCTCGGACAAGGCCTCCACCTGGTCCGAGCAGCTCTCGGCCGCCGCCGAGCGCACCTCCAAGGCGCCCAGAAGAAGGCGAAGGTCGCCGAGAAGCGTGGCGCCAAGCTGGCGAAGGCAGCCGAGAAGCGGGGCGCCCAGCTCGAGAAGCTCGTGGACAAGAAGGGTGCCCAGTACCGCAAGGCTGCCGGGCGCACCGGTGGCAAGTGGGTGCGCGAGGCCGAGAAGCGCCGCGCCCGCTGGGAGAAGCAGGCCCGCAAGGCCGCCGCCCGCGCGGAGAAGCGTGCCCCCGAGTACGTCGACCGCTTCTCCACCCTGGTCACCCCAGGCCAGTCCCAGGCCGCGAAGCTCGGCTCGGACCTGGCCGACCGCGCGTCGGCGGCGCCGTGCCGAGGCCGCCAAGCAGGCCAAGGCGTCGGCGAAGGACGCGCGCAAGCGCGCCAAGGCCGTCGCCCGCTGACCACCCGCGACACCCGTCCACGGCCCTCCGACCGGCACCGCGCCGGACGAGGTGCCGTGGCGTGTCCCGGGTCAGATCGGGCGCAGCACCTGCAGCTGGCCCGAGTCGAGCGACCGCACCTCGCACACGACGACGCGGTCGTCCCACAACCGGGGAGCGCAGTGCGTTCGCCATCCGCGTGAACAGCGCCTGGCTGCGGGCATTGGCCGCCGCCTGGTCGGCGATCAGGTTCGGCATCATCCCGCCGGAGCGCTTGCGCACGGTCTGCGGCAGCGTCGACAGCGGTGGTCAGCAGCCGGTGCAGCCGCGCGACGTCCGCGGCCCGGCCCGCGAGGTCGCTCTCGACCAGGGGGCGCAGCGCGGTCAGCGGCCGGTTCGGGGCACGCAGCAGGTGGTCCGCCGCGGTGAGCAGGATGCGCCGGGCGCCAGGACGAGCGCCTGGTAGGCGCCGTGCACCGCGGCCGGGAACCCGGTCCAGCCGAGCTTGCCGACCTCGCCGAGCGCGTCGCGCAGCGCCAGGCCGGGCGTGGCCGACGGGTCCGCCCCCGCGACGGCCCCCCTCCCGCCCCCCTCCATCCCGCGATCAGGCGTGCGGTCTGGTGGCGCAGCACCGACAGGTTCGCGACCGCGCGTCTCGAGCCCGCGCGACGGGGAGCCGCTGTCGGGTCCCGGCGCCGTCGACGACGAGCGAGCCGCGCTCGAGCAGCTCGGTCTGGGCGCTCGCGCAGCGACTCCTCGGCCGCGCCCGCGAGCCGCGAGTCCAGCCGCATCACGCACGACCGGCGCCAGCTGGTCGACCGCGGCGGTCAGCTCGTCGAGTACCCGGGTCTGGGTACCGGTCGCGGCGATCTCGGCCGCGGTGGTCAGGGTGAGCAGGCCCAGCCCGGCGCCGTGCCGGTCACCGGGCGCGGTGGGCGCGACCGGCACCAGCGCCGACGACCCGGGGGCCGCCGGCCGTCGTCCCTCACACCGCCGGCCAGGCGCAGCAGCGGCTCGGCGCCGAACGCCTCGGGCAGCGCGAGCCGGAAGGTGAGCCGCGGCGGGAACCGCGGCCCGAGTCGGGCGCGAGCCTCCGCGCCAGCCTCGCTCGACGCCGACAACGTCGCCCAGGTGCGGTCGTCGTCGACGGCCGGGGTGGGGGCCCAGCTCAGCAGCAGGG
>NZ_JAHLJA010000106.1:0-11549 GCF_020496245.1 Pseudonocardia sp. ICBG601
GCGCGTTCAGGCCGCCTGCGCAGCGAGCTGCCAGGACACGCCGAAGCGGTCCTCGACCCAGGCGAAGGGGCCCGAAGCCGTAGTCGTCGAGCGGCATGAACTCCCGTCCGCCGGTGGCGAGGGCGCCCAGCAGCCGCTTCTGCTCGTCACCGGACCCGCAGTCCACCCAGAGAGAGACGGCGGGGGTGAAGTCCCACTGGTGCACCGGCGGGCTGTCGCTGCACCGCAGCCGCTGCCCGGCGACGACGAACTCGGCGAGGACCACCGCGGTGGGGTCGTCGTCGGGCGGTGAGTGACCGAGACGATCTCGCCGTCGTCGAACAGGGACGTCCAGAACTCCATCGCCTCGCTCGCGCTCGGGCCGCGCGGCGGCTGGAAGGTCAAGAACGGCAGGGCACGGGCGGGCATCGGTCCTCCTGAGCTCGGACGGGTGCAGCGCGCCCGAAACCGGACGACGCGCCACCTGTCGCCGGGTAGACTCGAACCATGGCACGAGGAATCTGGTCGCAGAAGGTCCGCACCGCCCGCTGACGGCGGCGCCCACCTCTTCGTCCCGCGAAGCAACCACCGCGTCCGCCGTCCCGGTCCCCGCCGGGCGGCGCATTCCGTGCTGCCCGGCTCCGATCTCGGATGCCGCGGAGCCTCTCGTGCACACCACCCCCGAACCCTCGTCCCTCCTGCCCGCCCTCGACGCCGGCGCGTCCGCCCACGTGCGCGCCGAGGACGTCGTCGTCACCCGCGGATCGCACCGCGTCCTCGCCGGCGTGAGCCTCACCGTCTCCGCCCGGTCACGCCTCGCCGTGGTCGGGGAGAACGGCCGGGGCAAGTCCACGCTCCTGCAGGTCCTCGCCGGCGTGCTCGTCCCGGACTCCGGCACCGTGCACCGTGCCGGGACCGTCGCCCTGGTCCGCCAGGAGGTGCCCACCCGCGACGGCGAGACCGTCGGCACACTCACAGCGGAGTCGCTCGCCGCCCCGCGGACGGCGCTGAGCGAGCTCGACGCGGCAACCGTGGCGCTCACCGACGGTGCGCCCGGCGCCGACGACCGGTTCGCCGCCGCCCTGGACACCGCGACCCGGCTCGACGCCTGGGACGCCGAACGCCGCATCGACGTCGCGCTGGAGGCACTCGGCGCCTGCACCGATCGCGACCGGCCGCTGGAGACGCTGTCGGTGGGGCAGCGCCACCGGGTGCGGCTGGCGTGCCTGCTCGGCGCCCGCCACGACGTCCTGCTCCTCGACGAGCCCACCAACCACCTCGACGCGGGCGGTCTGGACTTCCTGACCCGCACCCTGCGCGCGTACCCGGGCGGACTCGCCGTGGTCAGCCACGACCGAGCCCTGCTGCGCGAGGTCGCCGAGGAGTTCTGCGACCTCGACCCGACCCGTGACGGCGCGCCCCGGCTCACCGCGGGCGGCTACGACGGCTGGGTGACCGCCCGCGACCGGGCCCGCAGCGCATGGGAGGCCGCGTACGCCGAGCAGCAGGCCGAGCACCGCCGCCTCGCCGACGCCGTCGCCACCGCCCGGGACCGGCTCTCGACCGGCTGGCGCCCGGACAAGGGGACCGGCAAGCACGCTCGTCAGTCGCGGGCTCCCGGCGTGGTGCAGGCACTGCACCGCCGCCGCGCCGAGCTCGACGCGCACCGGGTCGACGTGCCGGTGCCGCCGTCGTCGCTGCGTAGGCCCGACCTCGACGTGCGACCGGCGCGCCACAGCTGCGCGCGCACGGGATCGGCGTGCGGGACCGCCTCGCCGGCCCGGTCGACCTGGTCCTCGACGGGGGCGACCGGCTGCTCGTGACCGGGCCGAACGGGGCCGGGAAGTCGACACTGCTCGCCGTGCTGGCGGGAGCACTCGACCCGGACACCGGGGCGGTGCGCACCGCGCGCGGCGCCCGGGTCGTCCTGCTGGGGCAGGAGACCGCGGTGCTCGACCCGCGGTGGCCCGCGCGCGCCGTGCTGGAGCAGGCCGGCGGCGGCGCTCACGGCCTGCTCGACGCGGCGGCGTTGCGGACCCCGGTCGGACGGCTGTCGGAGGGGCAGCGACGACGGCTCGACCTGGCCGTGACCCTCGCGGCGCGCCCGACGACGCTGCTGCTCGACGAGCCGACCAACCACCTGTCGGCGCGGCTGGTGGACGAGCTCACCGCGATGGTGCTGGACACCTCGGCGGCCGTCGTCGTCGCCACCCACGACCGGCAGCTGCTGCGCGACCTGGCCGACTGGCCGCGCCTCGAGCTCGGTACGGCCGGCTGATCAGGGCCGGAGCCCGGCCTCGAACAGCGGCTCGCCGCCACCGGGTCCGCGCACCACCGCGCCGCCGAGCAGCCGGGACAGCACCGGCAGCTGCTCGGACCGGCCGGAGCGACGGACGTCGTCGAGGGTGGGCAGGCGGTCCCCGGCCAGGGCCGCTGCCCCCCGCACGTAGCCGTGCAGCAGGTGCAGCACCTCCACGGCCGCGTGCAGCGGATGCCCCCCGACGACGTGCGCGAGCAGCGTCTCCGACCACGCGCACTCGGCCGGGCCGGTGGCGCGGGGACCGGCGAGCAGCCCGACGGCCCACGGGTGCTCGTCGAGCACCTCGCGCAGGGCGGACGCCCAGATCTCGCACCCCAGCCGCAGCCCGCAGCCCGCCAGGTCCGGCGGCTCGCCCAGCGCGGCGTCCAGGACGAGGTCGACCAGCGCGTCCTTGCCGGGCACGTGCCGGTACAGCGACATCGGCGCCGACCCCAGCTCCCGGGCCAGCCGCGGCATCGACACCGCGGCCAGGCCGTCGGTGTCGGCGAGGCGCAGCGCCGTGGCGACGACGGACCCGCGGTCCAGCGTCCGGCGCGCCGGGGCCGGGGGAGCGGCCCAGCGGGGGTCGTCGACGGTCATGGCGTGGATCATGCCACGCACGTCGTAGAGCTACGCACCATGCGTAAGCCCTACGCAGACACGGGCGGCGGGTCGTCCGCCGTGCGGTTCGTAGGGTGGCCCGATGCAGTGGTGGGAGGTCGGGGTCATCGCGCTGGCCGGAGTCTGGGCGGGGTTGATCAACACCGTCGTCGGGTCCGGGACGCTGGTGACCTTCCCGGTGCTGGTGGCGCTCGGCTTCCCGCCGGTGACGGCGACGACGTCGAACGCCATCGGTCTGATCACGGGGTCGGTCACCGGCGCCGTCGGCTACCGCAGGGAGTGGGCCGGGCACGGCCGCCGGCTCGCGAAGTACGCCGTCGCGTCGTTCCTCGGGGCGGTCGTCGGCGCGGCGCTGCTGCTGTCGCTGCCGCCGGACGCGTTCGAGACGATCGTGCCGGTGTTGGTCGGCACCTCGGTGCTGCTGGTCGCCGTGCAACCGCTGCTGGCCCGCCGGCTGCGGGACCGGCCGCGTCCCGACCGGTCCGGCTCGCCGGTGCTCTACCTGCTGGTGTTCCTGGTGGGCGTCTACGGCGGCTACTTCACCGCCGCGCAGGGGATCATGCTGGTCGGGGTCATGGGGCTGCTCCTCGCGGACCCGCTGCAGCGGCTCAACGCCTTCAAGAACACCCTCGCCTCGGTCGTGAACATCGTCGCGGGGGCCATCTACGCCGTCGTCGCGCCGGTCGACTGGAGGGTCGTCGGGATCATCGCGGTCAGCTCGATCGTCGGCGGGCTGCTCGGCGCGAAGGTCGGGCGCAAATTGTCGCCCGCGGTGCTGCGGAGCGCGATCGTCGTGATCGGGGTCGCGGCCATCGTGTTCCTGCTGGTGGAGTGAGCGGCCCGGAACTGTCGGGGGTGTCTGCTCTGCTGGGGCCGTGGACGACGACCGCGCCGCCGAGCTGGCCGCGGCCCTCGCCGCGCTGGCCGGTCGCGAGATCGGTCCGGTCGAGGCGCGGGCCGTCGTCGCGCACGCCCACGACCTGACCCCGGCCCGGGCGAACGCGGTCTGGACCCGGCACCGGGCGGCACCGCGGACCGTGCCGCTGCGCGACTACCTGGCGATGACGCTGCGGTTCACCGCGCAGGACCCGGCGGTCGGCCCGCTCGCCGGCGGGGAGCGGCACGCCTCACCGGATCCACACGGCCGACACGGTGGGATGGCACCGTGAGCACGACTGCCTCGACCGGCCCGGACCCGATCACCCCCGCCCGCGACGCCGAGCGGCTCGAGCGTGCGGTACTCGAGGTGAAGCGGGTGATCGTCGGCCAGGACCGGCTCGTCGAGCGGATGCTGGTGGGTCTGCTCGCGAAGGGGCACCTGCTGCTGGAGGGCGTCCCCGGCGTCGCGAAGACCCTCGCGGTGGAGACCTTCGCCCGGGTCGTCGGGGGGAGCTTCTCCCGCTGCAGTTCACCCCCGACCTGGTGCCCGCCGACATCCTCGGCACCCGGATCTACCGGCAGGGCCGGGAGGAGTTCGACGTCGAGCTCGGTCCGGTCGTCGCGAACTTCGTGCTGGCCGACGAGATCAACCGCGCCCCGGCGAAGGTGCAGTCGGCGATGCTCGAGGTGATGGCCGAGCGCAAGCTCTCCCTCGCCGGTCGCGACCACCCGATGCCCGACCCGTTCCTCGTGCTCGCCACCCAGAACCCGATCGAGAACGAGGGCGTCTACCCGCTGCCCGAGGCCCACGCGACCGCTTCCTGTTCAAGCTGATCATCGAGTACCCGGGGGTCGAGGAGGAACGGGAGATCATCTACCGGATGGGGTCCACCCCACCGGTGGCCTCCCAGGTCCTCACCCCGGACGAACTGGTCCGGCTGCAGCGCACCGCGGCGGACGTGTTCGTGCACCACGCCCTGGTCGACTACGTCGTGCGGCTGGTCGTCGCGACCCGGCTGCCGTCCGAGCACGGCCTGTCCGACGTCGCGTCCTGGATCGCCTACGGGGCCTCGCCGCGTGCGTCGCTGGGCATCGTGTCCGCCGCCCGCGCGCTGGCCCTGGTGCGTGGCCGCGACTACGTCCTGCCGCAGGACGTGCTGGAGGTCGCCCCGGACGTGCTGCGGCACCGCCTCGTGCTGTCCTACGACGCGATCGCCGACCAGGTGCCGGTCGACCACATCGTCACCCGGGTCCTGCAGACCGTGCCGTTGCCGCAGGTCAGCGCCCGGCCCGGAGGAGCGCCCGAGGGTGCGCCGTCGGCGTGGCCGCCCGCACCGGGTGCCGGCCAGGGTCCGGCGTGACGGCGGGGTCCTCCGACCTCGTCCGGCTCGAGGCCTCCCTGCGGACCCTGGAGCTCACCGTCCGGCGCCGGCTGGACGGGCTGCTCCAGGGCAACCACATCGGGCTGCTGCCCGGCCCGGGCACCGAGCCCGGTGACGCGCGGCCGTACCAGCCCGGTGACGACGTCCGCCGGATGGACTGGTCGGTCACCGCCCGCACGACCGCCCCGCACGTGCGGGAGACCGTCGCCGACCGCGAGCTGGAGACCTGGGCGGTGGTGGACCTGTCGCGCAGCATCGACTACGGCACCGCCCGCACCGACAAGCGGCACCTGGCGCTGGCCGGGCTGACCGCGGTCGCCCAGCTGACGACCGGGGCGGCAACCGGCTCGGCGCCGTCGTCGCGAACGGGGAGTCGACGCTGCGGCTGCCCGCCCGCGGTGGCCTGGCGCACGCCCGTGGCCTGGTCCGCCGGGTCGCGACGATGCCGTCGGCGCCCGAGGGCACCCGCGGCGACCTGTCGGGCGCACTCGACGAGCTGCGCCGTCCCCCGCGCCGGCGCGGGCTGGTCGTGGTGGTCTCGGACTTCCTCGGCGAGCCCACCTGGGAGCGGTCGCTGCGGGCGCTCTCGGCGCGCCACGAGCTCCTCGCGATCGAGGTCGTCGACCCGCGGGAGCTGGAGCTGCCCGACGTCGGGACCGTCGTGCTGGCCGACCCGAGACCGGGCGTCAGCGCGAGGTCGACACCACACCGCTGCTGCGCCGCGAGTTCGCCGCCGCCGCCGCCGAGCACCGCGACCGGGTGGCCGCGGCGCTGCGTCGCTGCGGGGCCGGGCACCTGACCCTGCGCACCGACACCGACTGGGTGGCCGACATCGTGCGGTTCGCCGTCGCCCGTAAGCACACCGCGTCCCCGCGCAACGGCACAGCGGCCCCACGCAGCGGCGCCGCGTTCTCGCGCAACGGCGCAGCGGCCCCGCGCAACGGCGCAGCGTTCCCGCCCGACGGAACTGCGGCCCGCGGAGGCCCGCGTGACGTTCACCGCCCCCTGGTGGCTGCTCGGGCTGCTCGTCGTCGCCGCGCTGGCGGTCGCCTACGTGTGGCTGCTGCGCCGGCGCCGTCGCGACGTCGTACGGTTCACCAACCTGGAGCTGCTGGAGTCGGTCGCCCCGAAGCGGCCGGGCCGGTGGCGGCACGTTCCCGCGATCGCGTTGATCGCGGCACTGGCGGTGCTCACCGTGGCGCTCGCCGGGCCACAGGCGATGGCGAAGGTGCCGCGGAACCGGGCCACGGTGATGCTGGTGATCGACGTGTCGCTGTCGATGAAGGCCACCGACGTCGCGCCGACCCGGCTCGCCGCCGCGCAGGCCGCGGCCAAGCAGTTCGCCGACCAGCTGACCCCCGGCGTCAACCTCGGGCTGGTGTCGTTCGCCGGGACGGCGGCGGTGCTCGTCTCGCCGACGACCGACCGCAGCGCGGTCAAGAACGGCGTCGACAACCTGCAGCTCGCCGAGTCCACCGCGACCGGTGAGGCGATCTTCACGGCGATGCAGTCCATCGACACCTTCTCCCGGTCGCTGCAGGGCGGCCCGGACGCGGAGGGGGTGCCGCCCCCGGCGCGGATCGTGCTGCTCTCCGACGGCACCCAGACCGTGCCGGGTCCGGACGGGGAGACGAGCCGCGCGGCTCGTTCACCGCGGCCGCCGAGGCGCGCAACCGCGGCATCCCCGTGTCCACGATCTCCTTCGGCACCAGCTACGGCACGATCGAGCTCGACGGCGGGCGCACCCCCGTCCCCGTCGACGACGCCTCGATGGAGCGCATCGCGCAGCTCGCCGGTGGCCGGTTCTTCACCGCCGCCACCGAGTCCGAGCTGCGCGCGGTCTACTCCGACCTGTCCGAGGAGCTCGGCTACGAGGAGCGCGAGGTCGACGCGAGCAGACCGTGGATGATCGGCGGGTTCGTGCTGCTGATCGGCGGGCTCGGTGCGGGCATCCTGCTCGGCAGGCGGCTGCCGTGAGGGTGATCTCCGCTCGCGGGTACCGACCGGTAGTGCGTTAGGTTCACCCCCCGTGGGACGCAGCGTGCTCGTGACCGGAGGAAACCGCGGCATCGGCCTGGCGATCGCGCAGGCGTTCGCGGCCGAGGGCGACCAGGTGGCGGTGACCTACCGCTCGGGGAAGGACGACATCCCCGACGGGCTGTTGCCGGTGCACTGCGACGTCACCGACGCCGAGTCCGTCGACGCCGCGTTCACCGAGGTCGAGGCCGCCCACGGACCGGTCGAGGTGCTGGTGTCCAACGCCGGCATCACCGACGACGGCCTGCTCATGCGGATGTCCGAGGAATCCTTCACCCGGGTCGTCGACGCCAACCTCACCGCCGCCTACCGGGTCGCGAAGCGGGCCTCGCGCGGGATGCTGAAGGCCAAGAAGGGCCGCATGATCTTCGTGTCGTCGGTTGTGGGCCTCTCCGGGTCGGCCGGGCAGGTCAACTACGCCGCCTCCAAGTCCGGGCTCGTCGGCCTCGCCCGCTCGGTCGCCCGCGAGCTCGGCAGCCGCGGCATCACCGCGAACGTCGTCGCCCCCGGCTTCGTCGACACCGACATGACCCGCGCGCTGCCCGAGAAGCGGCGCGAGGAGATCCTCGGGACCATCCCGCTCTCCCGCTACGCCGACGCACGCCGGCGAGATCGCCTCGGTCGTCGCCTTCCTCGCCTCGCCCGGCGCCGGCTACGTCACCGGGGCGGTCGTCCCGGTCGACGGCGGCCTGGGCATGGGTCACTGAGCATGTCACGATCGGAGCGCTTGCGCGACACCGACACCGGGCCACCGGCCCGGCCCCGCAGAACTCTCGAAAGGACGTCATGGGACTGCTCGACGGCAAGCGGCTGCTGATCACCGGTGTGATCACCGACGCCTCGCTGGCCTTCCACTCCGCCAAGATCGCCCAGGAGCAGGGCGCCGAGGTCGTGCTCACCGGTTTCGGCCGGATGCGGCTGGTCGAGCGGATCGCGATGCGGCTGCCGAAGCCTGCACCGGTCGTCGAGCTGGACGTCTCGGACCAGGAGCAGCTGGACTCGCTCGTCGAGCGGATCACCCCGCACCTGGGTGAGGAGCCCCGCCTCGACGGCGTGCTGCACTCGATCGGGTTCGCCCCGGGGGTGCGCTCGGGGAGGGTGCGTTCCTCAACGCGCAGTGGGAGGACGTCGCCACCACGATCCAGGTGTCGGCGTACTCGCTGAAGTCCCTGGCGATGGCGTGCAAGCCGCTGCTCGGCCCGGGCAGCTCGATCGTCGGCATGGACTTCGACAACCGTCAGGCGTGGCCCGCCTACGACTGGATGGGCGTCGCGAAGTCCGCGCTGGAGTCGGTCACCCGCTACCTGGCCCGCGACCTGGGCCGCGACGGAATCCGGGTCAACCTGGTCGCCGCCGGGCCCAGTGAAGACGATGGCCGCCAAGTCGATCCCGGGCTTCTCCGCGTTCGAGGACGTGTGGGACAAGCGCGCCCCGCTCGGCTGGGACATGAACGACCCGGTGCCGGTCGCCAAGACCGTGTGCGCCGCGCTGTCGGACTGGATGCCGACCACCACCGGTCGATGATCATGGCCGACGGCGGGGTGCACGCCGTCGGCGTGTGAGGCCGGGGAGCGCGCCCGCGGGTGGCGTCGATAATCGGGACCGTGCCCGAACAGCCCTGCTCCGACCCCGATGCCATCCTGGTGCTCAGCTTCGGCGGCCCCGAGGCCCCCGACGAGGTCCGCCCGTTCCTGGAGAACGTGACCCGGGCCGCGGGGTCCCGCCGGAGCGCCTCGACGCCGTCGAGGAGCACTACCAGCACTTCGGCGGGGTCTCGCCGATCAACGCCCGCAACCGCGAGCTGATCGCGGCGATCGCCGCGCGCACCGAGCTGCCGGTGTACTTCGGCAACCGCAACTGGCGGCCCTTCGCCGAGGACACCGTGCGCGAGATGGCCGAGGCCGGCGTCGAGCGGGCACTGGTGTTCGCGACCAGCGCCTACGGCGGCTACTCCGCCTGCCGCCAGTACCACGAGGACATCGCCCGGGCCCGCGACGCCGTCGGCGAGGCGGCCCCGAGCTGGTCAAGCTGCGCCCTTCTTCTACGACCACCCGGACTTCGTGCGCGCCAACGCCGACGCCGTGCGGACGGCGTGGGCGCAGCTGCCCGAGGACCGGCGCGAGGCGGCGCGGCTGGTGTTCACGGCGCACTCCATCCCCACCTCGGCCGACGCGGCCGCCGGGGACCCCGGCCGACGGCGGGCACCGCTACTCCCGGCAGGTCGCCGAGGCCGCCGCGCTGGTCGCCGCCGAGCTGGGCGTCGACGAGTTCGACGTCGTCTGGCAGTCCCGCTCCGGTCCGCCGCAGGTGCCGTGGCTGGAGCCCGACATCGTCGACCACATCGACGACCTGCACGCCAAGGGTGTGCCCGCGGTCGTCGTCGCGCCGGTCGGGTTCGTGTCCGACCACGTCGAGGTCGTGTGGGACCTCGACAACGAGGCCGCCGAGCGTGCCGTCGAGCACGGCATGGGCTTCGCCCGCGCGCCACCGCCGGGCCCGACCCGCGTTCGCCGACATGGTGGTCGAGCTCGTGCGGGAGCACACCGACGACGCGCCCGCCCGGCGGCTGGGCAGCGGCCCGTCGCGGGTGCACCCGCAACGGGGCGCCCTGCGCGGTCGACTGCTGTGTGCCGCAGCGGCGGCCCCGCCCGGTCGGGCTGATCAGCGGCGCCGTACCCGGGCGAGGTGGGCGGGGACCTCGACCCTGGTCCCGGCCGGCTCACCGTAGGCCTGCGCCAGGGCGGCGGTCACGACTCCCCGGTACGGACGCCGGTGTGACGGTCTCCACCGACCAGTCCGGACCGGTGAACGCGGTGCGGACGTCGGCCGCGTCGATCACCGGGCCGAACTCGGCGGCGGCGCCGGTCCGGGCCAGGGCGAGCACGTGCACGACGCCTCCCCGGCGCACGATCCCGGCGAGTGCGCGGGCGTAGCGGGCCTGGTCAGCGGGGTCGAACAGGTGGAACAGGGCACTGTCGACCACCGTGTCGAACGGGCCGAGGCCGTTCGGGGCGAGTGCGTCGGCGACGACGAACCGGGCGTCCACCCCCGCGGCCGCGGCGCGCTCGCGTGCCCGGTGTACCGCGGTCGGGGCGGCGTCGGCGCCGAGCACGTCGTACCCGAGCCTGGCCAGCAGGATCGTGTGCTCGCCGGTGCCGCACCCGGGGTCGAGGACGGTCCCGGTGACGGCGTCGTCGCGGCCAGCGCGACGACGGCCGGCTGCGGCTCGTCGATGACCCAGGGCGGGTCGCCGTCGCGGTAGGCCTGCTCGAACCAGGAGACGGGCGGGGTGAGGTCCATCGGATGCTCCTCTGACGGGGTTCTCCCGAGAGCCTCCGACCTCGATCGAGGTTCAGGTCAAGTCCCGGCGTCACACCAGGTCCGCCGTCCCGGCGGCCACAGCGGTTGGCCCATCCTGTCAAGGAATCATTGACGCCTGCGCGTGGTCAATCGAACGGCGACACCCCCGGACGTGGAGCCGGGGGAGTGGTCGCCGGATCCCGCGGAGCCGGGCGCGGGGACCGTCGCCGGGAGCCCAGCGGCCCCGCGCGGGGGTGACCTGGCACAGATGGGTGTTCCCGGTGTCGTCGAGCTGCGGGAACAGGTCGTCGGCGTGGTGCGGCCCGGCTGCCGCGTGCGGAGGCGGTGCTCCTCTCGGGCCCGGTGATGCCGCCGCGCCCACGCCGCATCCCGCCGCGCCGCATCCCGCCGTGCCGGAGCGCATCGCGCGGTCTCCTCGCCGACCGTCGGATCGTGTCCTGACCTCCGATAACAATGATTCATTGACGCCAGCAGATCGTCGACGAAACGACGACAACCACACCGCCAGGAGCCGGGGAAGTCGGCGCCGGCCGGGGAGCCCGGGGCTGCGGGATCTCCCGTGCGATGTGCGTGTGGTCGGCCCGGGTCAGCGGGGCAGGTCGGCGGCCCGGTCGAGGGCGTCGACGACGGCGTCGGTGAACGCTCCGGCGCCACCGTGGCCGGCGTCGTCGATGATCCGCAGCTCGCTGCCGGGCCAGCGCCGGTGCAGGTCCCAGGGGATGTCCGGCGGCCCGCTGACGTCGTAGCGGCCGTGGACCATGCTCCCGGGGATGCCGGCGAGCCGGGTCGCCCCGTCGAGCAGGGCCCCGTCGGGGAGGAATGCGGCGTGCCGCCAGTAGTGCGTGACCAGTCGGGCGAACACGAGCCGGAACGCCGGGTCCTCGTAGCGGCTGCTCGGCCGGTACCCCGGGACGAGGGAGACGTGGACGTCCTCCCAGCGGCACCACTCGCGGGCGGCGTGCTCGCGGACGGCCGGGTCGGGGTCGGCGAGCAGGGTCGCGTAGGCGTCGACGAGGCGGGTGCCGCGCAGC
>NZ_JAHLJA010000107.1:0-12209 GCF_020496245.1 Pseudonocardia sp. ICBG601
CGGAACGCGGGGCGCTTGCGCAGCACGACGATCCAGGACAGGCCGGACTGGAAACCCTCGAGGGTGAGGCGCTCGAACCAACGCCGCGGTGCCATGGACGGGCCGGCCCCACTCGTCGTCGTGGTAGGCGACGTAGTCGGGGGCCGAGAGCGCCCAGTCGCAGCGGCCGCGGTCGTCGGGGGGCGTGATCGCCGGCGTCGTCATCGGTCAAAGCAAGACCGGTAGCGGTCCTCGGTCGCCTCGGCCATCCGCCGCAGCGATGTGCGCGACCCCGGCCCGGAAAGCGGGACGCACCAGCGGCCAGCCGAACCGGCCGAGCGCCCCCAGCGGCAGGTCGAGCAGCTCGGTCCACAGGAACCGCGACCGGGCCGGGCCGAGCTCGACGACGACGAACACGCCGTCGCCGCGGATCACGGTGCCGGTGTGGGTCACGACGATCCGCCGCTCCCCCGTCGTCCCCACAGGCGGTTCGGTCCACTCGGTGACCCGCATCGTGTCGGCGACGCCGAGCGGCCCGACCCCGGGACCGCGCGCAGTCGGGTGCCGACCGAGCGACCGTCTCCCGCGGTGATCTCGACGGTGGTGCCGAGCATCCAGTCCGACTGGCCCTCGAGGTCGGACACGACCTCCCACAGGACGTCGGCGGGGACGTTGACGTCGACCGGGACGGTCAGCTCCACCCGGCCGCCGCCGCCGGCCGCCGCACGCCCGGGGTCCGGTCGCCGACCCCGCCTGCGGTCCCGCGGTCACCACTGCTGTCGTTGCCCGTCACCGGGGTCCTCCTCGGCGCGCATCCGCGCGATCGTCGCTCCAACCGGGGCACGGTCGGCGAGCTCGTGCCGTCGGACCGGACCGGTCAGCTCGCCGGCCAGCCGGTCGAGTACCCAGTCCACCTCGGCCATCCGATATCCGCGCAGCACCTGCTGGAAACGCAGGTCGCGGACGTCGGCGCCGGACACCTCGCGGGCGGGCAGCCGGGTGGCGCGTCGCGTCCGGGGCGAGCGGGGCGAGCTCCTCCCCACGGGCCGAAGACCGCGGCCGCCAACACGAAGACCAGCGCGGCGACGCCGGCCAGGACGATCACGTACGCGAGGGCGGTCCCCATGCCGCCATCACATCAACGCCGGTCCGACGAGGGTCCCACCCCACGCGGGCGGCGGGCGCGACCACCGGCTCGGCGGACCCTCCGTCGCGCACCCGCCCTGGTGGGGGCCGGTCCACCTGGCGCAGCGGACGGGTCTCCGGCGCGCCATCCCGTCTCCACGCCGTGGCCGGGACGGGCGTCGTCGGAGCAGACGTCGTCGGGGAGGAACGCGGTCAGGCCTGCACCGGAGTCGTCGACCCCGCACCGGGACAGGGCCGTGGCGAGGACCTCCCGGGAGGTGCGGCCGAGCTCGTGCAGCGGACGGTTGCGGTGCCGGCGCACGCCCAGGTCGGCCTGTGCGATGGCCGCGGTCCCGCCGACGACGGTGTCGGCGTCGGTGTCGAGCAGCAGGCCGATGTCGACGCCGTAGCCGGTCGCGAACGGGAGCCGGTCGAGCAGCTCCCGGGTCGCGGCGTACTCACCGCCGATGGGCTGGCGGACGTGCCGCAGCCCGGGCCGGAGCGCGGCGAGCAGGGCGGGCGAGCAGCTCGGTGGGCACACGGCCGCCCTCGTGCCCGCCCGCGTCGTCGCTGCCGCCGGGGCCTACGGAGCCGCCGGGGCCGGTCAGCGGCCGCCGGTGGTAGCCCTTGACCAGCGCTGTCCCGGGCCGGGTGAGCAGCGGGGCGAGGAGCCGTTCGACGAGCTCGGGTGCGGGTCGACGAGGTCGGCGTCGACGAAGCAGACCAGGTCGGCGGGGCGTGGCCCGCTCCCCAGCGCGACCACGGCGCGCCACATCGCCTCGCCCTTGCCCGGCAGCACCGGACACCGGGCACCGCCCGTTCCCGGCCGAGCACCCGAGCCCCGGCCGCGGCGGCGCGTTCCCCGGTGGCGGTCGGTGCTGCCGGAGTCGAGGACGACGAGGTCGTCGACCAGCGGGGGGTCGCCCTCGCACAGCCGGGTCAGCCCCGCGACGAGCGGACCGACCGTCGCCTCCTCGTCCAGGGCGGGCAGGACGACGGCGACGCGACGGCCGTCCTTGCGGGCGGCGAGCCGGGCGGCGAGGGTCACGGGCTCAGACGAGCGGACGGGCGCACTCGTCGAGCGCCACGCCGGCCAGCCCCGCGGGGTCGGCCGGGGCGGCGTCGTCACCGCGGACCTGCCGCAGCCGCTCGATCGGGGCCCGCGAGGCGAACCCGCGGTCGACGAGCCCGGCGACCCACTCGACGAGGCCGTCCCAGTGGCCGTCGGGGTCGAGCAGCACGACCGGTTTGCCGTGCAGGCCGAGCGTCCCGGCCGTCCAGACCTCGAACAGCTCCTCGCAGGTCCCGATGCCGCCGGGCAGCGCGAGGAACGCGTCCGCGCGGTCCTCCATCTGCTGCTTGCGCTCACGCATGCTCTCGACGACGAGCAGCTCGTCGCTGTCGTGGTCGGCCCACTCGCGCTCGACCATGGACCGCGGGATGACCCCGACGGTGCGGCCGCCGCCGGCCCGGGCGCCGGCCGCGACCGCGCCCATCATCGACTTGCGGCCCCCACCGGAGACGAGCGTCCAGCCGCGGGCGGCGACGGCGCGGCCGACCTCGCGGGCGAGGTCGAGGTAGTGCGGGGCGACGCCGTCGGAGCGTGCGCAGTAGACGCAGACGGCGAACCCGGGCCGGACCGGCCATCAGTGCGTCCTCCCGGACGGCAGTGCGTCTCCTCCCAGGCGTGGTAGCCTCGTTGACCACGTCGACGGCGTCGTCGATGTCGTCGGTGACGTGCAGCAGGTCCAGGTCCTTCTCGCTGATCTTGCCGTCGACCAGGACGGTACTGGCGATCCAGTCGTAGAGACCGCCCCAGTAGTCGAGTCTGCCGAGCAGGACGACCGGGAACTTGGTGACCTTCTTGGTCTGGACGAGGACGAGCGCCTCGAACAGCTCGTCGAGCGTGCCGAACCCGCCGGGCAGACAGACGAACGCCTGCGAGTACTTGACGAACATCGTCTTGCGGGCGAAGAAGTAGCGGAAGTTGATCCCGAGGTCGACCCACGGGTTCAGGCCCTGCTCGAACGGCAGCTCGATGCCGAGCCCGACCGAGAGCCACACCGCCTCGGAGGCGCCGCGGTTCGCGGCCTCCATCGCGCCCGGACCGCCGCCGGTGATCACGGCGAACCCGGCTCCGGCGAGCCGCGCCCCGAGCTCGCGCCCCAGCTCGTACTCCGGGGAGCCGACCTTCGTGCGGGCCGAGCCGAACACGGTCGCCGCGCGCGGGAGCTCGGCGAGCATCCCGAACCCCTCGACGAACTCGGCCTGAATGCGCAGCACCCGCCACGGGTCGGTGTGCACCCAGTCCGCCGGGCCGCGCGAGTCGAGCAGCCGCTGGTCGGTGGTGGTCGGCTCGATGCTGCGTTCGCCGCGCAGCACCACCGGGCCTCGCTGCTTCTCGGGCTGCTTCTCGTGCAGCGTCCGGGGATCGGCGTTCTCGTCGGCCATGGTGATCACGGTATTCGGGCCGCGACGACTGGGCCGCGCCGGTGGGGTCGTGGGCGGTGTCGGCCGGCCCGACGGGGTGCCCGCAGCAGTGTCGGCGGCGGTGTCGCCCGGGTGCGGGCCGTCCGGCGCCTTCGGTCAGACGGTCTCCGGCCAGAGGGCTCCGGCCAGAGGGGCTCCCGCGAGAGGAGCTCCGGTCAGACGAGCTCCGATCAGGCAAGCTCCGATCAGGCGGAGTCGCCCGCGAGGTAGCGGCGCAGCACCGCGGTGCAGGCGGTGATCGCGTCCTCGGCGACGTGCTCCTCGCGGGTGTGGGCGAGATTCGGGTCGCCGGGCCCGTAGTTGACCGCCGGGATGCCTAGCGCGGCGAAGCGCGATACATCGGTCCAGCCGTACTTCGCCCGCGGCACCGCCCCGGTCGCGGCGACGAACTCCGCGGCCGCCGGTGCGGACAGGCCCGGCAGCGCACCCGGCGAGAGGTCGGTCACGACGAGCGGGAACCCGTCGAACACCTCCCGGACGTGCGCAACGGCCTGCTCGGCCGACCGGTCCGGAGCGAACCGGAAGTTCACCGTGACGACGCACTCGTCGGGGACGACGTTGCCCGCGACCCCGCCGCCGATCCGCACCGCCTGCAGCCCCTCGCGGTACTCGCAGCCGTCGATGTCCACCCACCGCGGCCGGTAGGCCGCCAGCCGCGACAGGATCTCCGCGGCCCGGTGGATCGCGTTGTCCCCCCCAGACGAGCGCGCCGAGTGCGAGCGCCGCCCCGCGGTCCGCAGCTCGACGCGCAGGGTGCCCTGGCAGCCGGCCTCGAGCGCGCCGTCGGTGGGCTCGCCGAGGATCGCGAGGTCGGCGTCGAGCCAGTCCCGGTGCTCGCGCTCGATGCGGCCGAGCCCGTTGCGCTCCGCCTCGATCTCCTCGCAGTCGTAGAAGATCAGCGTGAGGTCGTGGCGCGGCGCGGCCAGCGTGGCCGCGAGGTGCGCGAACACCGCGTCGCCGGACTTCATGTCCGAGGTGCCGCAGCCGTGCACGATCCCGTCGGCACGGCGCGACGGCACGTTGTCCGCGATCGGCACCGTGTCGATGTGCCCGGCCAGCAGCACGCGGTGCGGACGCCCCAGGTTCGTGCGCGCGAGCACCGCGTCACCGGACCGCAGCACCTCCAGATGCGGCGCCTGGGACCGCAGCGCGACCTCGAGCGCGTCGGCGAGCCGCCGCTCTTCCCCGGACACACTGGCGATGTCTACCATCGCAGCGGTCAGGGTCACCGGGTCGGACGTGAGGTCCAGCGCGGGCAGCGTCGTCGTCACCGGCCCGACGCTACCGACCCACCAGGACAGCCCTCCACCAGGACAGCCCTCACCCGCGACCCGCCCGCACCCGGGAGCCCCGGACCGGTCCCGCGCGTCGCCGGGTCGGCGGTCCGGCCCGCCGCGCGCGCCGCCGGGGAGGGCTCCTCGGTCGTCGCTTTGCTCTGCTCACCGATACGCAGCACGGGCCCACGAGCGCTTCGCACGCCCCTACCGTCGCCGGGCACGACCGGGGTTGCGAACGGTCTCCGGCCGCCTCCAGGGGCGTCCCCGGGGGCGCCCGCTGCGTATCGGTGAGCAGAGCAAAGCGAGGCACGGACGACCACCGCCGGGACGGCCGCCCGGGCCGCGGGCGCTGCGTCGCCCGTGGCCGGAACCGCTGACGGGCGGTTGTCCACAAGCGGGCGAGTTGTCCACAGGTTCGCAGGTCACCGGTGCATCCCGGGCTCGTGGGCGCAGGGTCGAGGCATGGACATCATCGAGGGCGACCGGTTGCCCGAGGAGCCGCCGCCGGCGCCGGTCGACGTCGTCGTGCCCGATCTGTCCGGGCTCGTCCGGCGGGTGCGGCGCAGCGCGGACCTGTCACAGCGGGAGCTCGCGGAGCGGACGGGGCTGGCGCCGTCGACCATCGCTCGGATCGAGAGCCGGTCGCTCGCGCCGGCGCTGGACACGCTGGCGGCGATCCTGGCGGTCGCGGGGCTGCGGATGGTCGTCGTGGACGCGGAGAACCGGCGAGTGCCGCCGATGGAGGACCCGCCGGGTGACCTGCGTGACGGGGCGGGCCGCCGGTTCCCGTCGCATCTGGACGTGATCCTCGATCCGCTGCCCGGTGAGTGGTGGGGCGACCGGTACGGCTGCGCGCGCCCGCCGGAGACGTTCCACCGGGATCGGGCGCTGCGCGACGCGATGCGTCGGCGCAGTGTGTGGGAGGTGCGGGTCGCGCAGTTCCGCACCGCGCCGCCACCGCCGACGGTCGAGCACTGGATGGTGCTGCAGGCCCGGTGCCGGGCGTGCGGGCGGCTCCCGGACCCACCACCGCCGCCGTTCGCGCCGGCCGCGGTGCTCCGCTACCTGCAGGCCGCCGCGGTGCTGCTCGCGGTGCGGGCCGCCGAGCATGCCGACGTGTCCCGGCGCACCCACCGCGGCGTGCCGTGGGCGACGGCGGGACGGTAGGTTCGGGGCCCGTGAGCACCGAGTACCGCCGCGAAGGCGCTTCCGGAACCGGCCTGGCCACGGTCACGACCGACGGCACCGTCCTCGACGTCTGGTACCCGGCTCCGGTGCTGGGCGGGGACGCGTCCGACGACGGTGCCGAGCTGCAGCCCCTCGTCGGGACGGACAAGCTGCGTGGGGTCCGCACCGAGGTCGTGCGCACCGAGATCGGCTCGCTCGCCGACGCACCGGCCGACGCCGCCGACGTCTACCTGCGGCTGCACCTGCTCAGCCACCGCCTCGTCCAGCCCCACCAGGTGAACCTCGAGGGCCAGTTCGGGCTGCTCGCCAACGTCGTCTGGACCAACCACGGCCCGTGCCCGGTCCCCGGGTTCGAGCTCACCCGGGCGAAGTTGCGCGGCCGCGGACCGGTGACCGTCACCCACGTCGACAAGTTCCCGCGGATGGTCGACTACGTGATCCCCGCCGGCGTGCGGATCGGTGACGCCGACCGCGTCCGGCTCGGCGCGCACCTGGCCGAGGGCACGACCGTCATGCACGAGGGCTTCGTCAACTTCAACGCCGGCACCCTCGGCGCGTCGATGGTCGAGGGCCGGATCTCGGCCGGGGTCGTCGTCGGGGACGGCTCGGACGTCGGCGGCGGTGCCTCGATCATGGGGACGCTGTCCGGGGGCGGCAAGGAGGTCATCTCGATCGGCCGCCGCTGCCTGCTCGGCGCGAACGCCGGCCTGGGCATCTCCCTCGGCGACGACTGCGTGGTCGAGGCCGGCCTCTACCTCACCGCGGGCACCAAGGTCACGCTGCCCGACGGCAGCACCACCGCGGCACGCGAGCTGTCCGGCCGCAACGGGCTGCTGCTGCGTCGCAACTCGGTGTCCGGCGCGGTCGAGGTGCTGGCCCGCACCGGCGACGGCATCGCCCTCAACGCCGCGCTGCACGCCAACTGACGGCCCGGCAGCGGTTCACGGCGGAACACCCACAGAAGCAGGACGGCAGGGACATGGTGGGTACGGACGGGGCTGCGCAGCCTCCGGGGAACGACCTCTACGGCGCCGCGGACCTCGGTGAGCCGCTGACCGCGGGGCCGCAGGACCCGGCGGTGGCGCACGTCCGTGCGCTGCTGGACAAGCGGCTGCGCGCGATGCTGCGGCACGAGCCCGGTGTGCGCGACGGGTCCGACATCGAGGACCTGCACCAGATGCGGGTCTCGGTGCGGCGGATGCGGGCGGCGCTCAAGGCCGCCCGCCCCCTGCTCGATCAGACCTGGGCGGACCTGCTGCGGGCCGAGCTCGGCCGGCTCGGCCGGGCGCTCGGCCCGGTGCGCGACCTCGACGTGATGATCGACCGCCTGCGCGGCGAGGTGTCCACGCTGCCCCCGGCCGAGCTGGCCGCCGGTGAGCGGCTGGTCGCGGTGCTGGAGGCCGAGCGGGTCGGTGCCCGCGCCGAGATGCTGGACGAGCTCGACTCCGACCGGTACGCCGCACTGCGTCGCTCGCTGGTCGAGGCCGTCTCGGCGCCGCTGCCGGAGCCGCCGGCGGAGGTCGCCCGCCCCGAGCTGATCGAGCTGGTCCGGGCCGAGACCCGCAAGCTCGTGAAGGCGGTGCGTCGCGCCGGGCCGAACCCGCCGGACATGACCTTGCACGACCTGCGGATCCGCACCAAGCGGTTGCGCTACACCGGTGAGCTCGTCGAGCCGGCGATGCGCGACGAGGACGGGTCCCGCACCGAGGACGCCCGCCAGGTCCGGCGGATGCTCAAGGCCGCCGCCGGGCTGCAGGAGGTCCTGGGAGACCACCAGGACGCCTGCGTCGCCGAGCACCGCATCCGCGCCCTGCTCGACGAGCTGGGCCCCGGACCCGACGCCCACGAGGTCTTCGTCGGCGGCCGGCTGGTCGAGCGCGAACGGACCCGCGCCGAGGCGCTGCGCGAGCAGTGGTGGGCCGCATGGGAGCACCTGGCCGAGCAGGCCGAGGCCCTCTGAGCCGACCGCTCAGCGCGGGCGGTCCCCGATCCGGACCACCGCGACGCCCTGCAGCACGGCACCGATCAGGAGCAGCCCGATCGCGGGCGGGAACCCGGCGGCGTCGATGACCACCCCCATCACCAGCGGCCCGATCCCGGCGCAGAAGTAGCCGATCCCGAGGCCGAACCCGCTGACGGCGGCGCTGCGGGCCGGGGTCGGCGTCCGCCAGGCGATCACCGTCAGCCCCAGCGGGAACCCCGCGCCGACCCCGACGCCGATCAGGACCGCCCACAGCCACGGCAGCGGTGAGCCCGGCGCGGGGGCGAGCAGCACCCCGAGCGTCCCCGCGGCGGAGCTGAGGACGGTCAGGGCCGCCCAGAACCGCCACCGGCGTCGTCGCTCGGCCGCGGCCGGGAACAGCAGGGCCGCCGGGATCTGCGCGATGCTCCACACCGCGAGGAGGAGCCCTGCTGCCTGCGGTGACCAGCCCTGGGACTCGTAGAACGGGGACAGCCAGGTCAGCCAGCCGTAGAAGATCGTCGACGAGCCCGCCAGGTAGCAGGCGATGCGCCGGGCGAACGGGTCGTGGCGGACCCGGACCTCCTCGGCGACCGACGGGCCGTCGTCGGACGTTCCCCGCGCGTCCGAGGTGTCCGGACGGGCACGACCGATCCGGCTCGCCACCGGTGCCCACACCGCGACGGCGAGCACCGCGGGCACCGCCCACACCGCGAGAGAGAAGGACCATCCGCCCAGCGCGACGCCCAGGGGCACCGCGACGGCGGAGGCGACCGTTGCGCCGATCATCATCGAGACGACGTAGGCGCCGGTCACCGCGCCGGCCCGCTCGGCCAGGTGCTCCTTCACGACCCCGGTGAGCAGCACCCCGGACACCCCGATGCCGAGCCCGACCAGCACCGAGCCGCCGACCAGGGCCGGCAGTGCCGCCACCGACCGCAGCAGGCTGCCGACCCCGATCGTCGCCACGGCGACACCCAGCAGCCGTTCACGGCCGACCCGGGTGGCGACGGCGGCCGCGCCGAACGAGCCCGCCGACATCATCAGCACCGCACCGGCCTGGACCAGACCCGCCGCGCCCGCCCCGATCCCGAGGTCGGCGCGGGCGGTCTCCAGCAGCGGCGGGTAGCCGGCGAGCCCGGCCCGCAGGTTCACCGCGAGGGCGAGCACCCCGAACAGGACCAGTGCCGGTCGCACGGCCGAGTGCCTCCCGGCCGGTCGCCCCGACCCCGGACCCGGGTCGCGGTGCGCGGCCGGCCCGGAGGGCGTGCCGGGACCGGACGACGCGGACGGGTCGGCGCCACCGGGGTTGCCGGGACGCGGTGCCTGCATTCGACGGCTCCTTCGCCTGCCGGATCGCTCCACCGGCGTCGTGACTGATCCGCCGATCCTCTCCCGGGTCCTTGCCTATCGCAACGACAGTCGGGGGTTCAGGCGGTCCCGAGCCGATCCACGGCGGCGTCGATGCGCTCGTCCGGCGCGGTCAGCCCCACCCGGACGTGCCGGGAGCCCGCCGGCCCGTAGAACTCGCCGGGAGCGACGAGGATCCCCAGACCGGCGAGCCGGTCCACGGTGTCGCGGCACGGCTCGTCCGCGCTCGCCCACAGGTAGAGCCCGGCCTGCGAGTGCTCGATCGTGAGCCCGGCCTTCTCCAGCCCGGCACGCAGACGGGTGCGACGGGCGTCGTAGCGGGCAGCCTGCTCGGCGACGTGCGCGTCGTCGGAGACGGCCGCCTCCAGCGCGGCCTGCACCGGACGCGGCACGATCATGCCCGCGTGCTTGCGGACCTCCAGCAGCCCCGACACCAGCGCCGGTTCCCCGGCGACGAACCCGGCGCGGTACCCGGCCAGGTTCGACACCTTCGACAGCGAGTGGACCGCCAGCAGGCCGGTGGTGTCGCCGTCGCAGACGTCGGGGTGCAGCACCGAGCGCGGCGCCGGCTCGGCGTCGCCGGGCAGACCGAGGTAGCACTCGTCGGAGGCGACGACCGCGCCCCGCTCCCGGGCCCAGGTCACGACCTTGCGCAGGTGCTCGACCGGCAGGACCCGGCCGGTCGGGTTCGACGGCGAGTTCAGCCAGACGAGCCGGACCCGTGCCGGACCGGCGGCGGTGAGGCCGTCGGAACGGACGTGCTCGGCCCCCGCCAACCGGGCCCCGACCTCGTAGGTCGGGTACGCGAGCTCCGGGATGACGACCGTGTCGCCCGCGCCGAGTCCCAGCAGCGTCGGCAACCAGGCGACCAGCTCCTTCGAGCCGATCGTGGGCACCACCGCGGCCGGGTCGACCCCGGGCACGCCGAAGCGCCGCTGCAACGAGGCGACGACCGCCTCACGCAGCGACGCCGGGCCGTGCGTCGTCGGGTAGCCGGGCTCTGCGGCGGCCGGTCCGGCCAACGCCTCCCGCAGCACCCCGGGGACCGGGTCCACCGGGGTGCCGACCGACAGGTCGACGATGCCGTCGGGGTGCGCCGCCGCGCGCTCGCGCGCGCCGGTCAGCGAGTCCCACGGGAAGTCGGGGAGGTCGAGCCTGCTCACTCGTCGTGTTCCTGCGGGGGCAGGCTCTTGGCCGGCTCCACGTCACGGTCGACCTTGCCGAGCTTCGACGCCCCGCCGGGCGAGCCCAGCTCCTCGAAGAAGTCCACATTGGCCTTGGTGTAGGCGGCCCACTGGTCGGGGACGTCGTCCTCGTAGTAGATGGCCTCGACCGGGCAGACCGGCTCGCACGCACCGCAGTCGACGCACTCGTCGGGGTGGATGTAGAGCATCCGTCCACCCTCGTAGATGCAGTCCACCGGGCATTCCTCGATACACGCCTTGTCGAGCAGGTCGACGCAGGGTTCGGCGATCACGTAGGTCACTTCGGTGGTCCTCCACTCGGAGCAGCGGGCACCGGCGATCATGTGGTGGTGGGGTGCCCGGTCAAACTGGGACGCTCGCAGGTTAACCCGCGGCCCCCGGCGGGGCAGGAGTGAGGTGGTCGGCTTCATGCTCGACGAGCTGGCAGGACGGCGAGTGCCCTGCGCCACCGCATCGCGCCGGAGGACGCGCCGGGCCCCGGACTGACCGACGCGGTCGGTGAGCTGGAGCCCGACGGGCCCGACGCCGGCGTCGTCCACACCCGGTCGGGGCCGGTCCACGTGCGGCGCGACGCCGTCGTCGCCGTCCGGGAGGTGCCGCCCGCCCCGGCCCGGCGGGCGTCGCGTGCGGCGGTGGACCGGCTGGAACGCGTGCGGGCGACGGCCTGGCCGGCACCGGTCGTCGAGGAGCTGGGCGGCTGGCTGCTGCGCGCGGCGGGCGGCTGGACCCGGCGGGCGAACTCCGCGCTCGCGCTCGGGGACCCGGGGATGCCGGTGGAACGCGCCCTGGAACGGGTGCGGGAGTTCGCCGGGCGGCACGGCATCGTCCCGGTGGTGCAGGCACCGGTGGACGCGCCCTGGTCGAACCGGGTGATCGAGGCGGGCTGGATGCGGGACGAGGGCCCCGGGACCTGCAGCGTGCTCGTCACCCGCGCCGCGTCCGACGCCCGGCACCGCGATGGCCCGCGACGCCCGGACCCGACTGGTGGGCCGCGCAGGGCGAGCCGGAACCCGCGCCCGGCGCGCCCGCGTGGGCGGTGCTGACCGGGGCGTCTGCCGGGGTGCTGCTGCGTCCCGGTGAGCAGAGCAGAGCGACGAGCACGGACCCCGTCGAGGTCGGGTTCGGCACGCTCGCCGACGCCGACGGGACGCCGGTCGCGTCGGTGCGCGCCGCCGTCGTCGACGAGCACGTCTACGTGTCACGGCTGTGGGTCGTCCCGGCCGCGCGGCGGGGCGGGCTCGCGTCCCGGCTCACCGGACAGGCTCTGGCCTGGGGCGCGGCGCACGGTGCGCGGCACGGGATGCTCGACGTCGCCGACGACAACACCGCCGCGCTCGCCCTCTACCGCGGCACCGGCTGGACCGACCACCACCGCTACCACTACCTGGTTCCCCCGGAGCCTGCCTGACCGGAGGATCAACAGGTCAGGCGAACCCGCGGTCGAGCAGCCAGGCGCGGGCCTGCTTGGCGGCACGCTTGAGCCCCGACCACTCCCTCCCCCAGGTACTTCCCGACGACGCCGACGACCGGCAGCAGCCCGAGCCACTGGTGGTAGAAGCGGCCGTGCGGGCGCTTGTCGAGCTCGTCCTCCACACCCCACAGGGCCCGTCCGAG
>NZ_JAHLJA010000108.1:0-17564 GCF_020496245.1 Pseudonocardia sp. ICBG601
GGGGCCGCGGGCCCCCCCCGACGTCGGACCCCGGTGGTGTGCCTGATCGTCGTCGAGGTGGAACGGTGGTACCCGAGCTTGCTGTAGAAGGTGGCCAGTGCGAGGTTCCCGGCAAGCTGCGAGTACACCCGGCCGACGACTCCCCCGGTGACCGACCAGCCCCGCTTCGCGGTGTGCTCGCCGCTACCGGTCTCGCCGATCCGCGTGGTCGAGGGGCGCTCCGGGGCGGGGCCCAGGTCGACCAGCTCGCCGTCGAGCCGGGCCGAGACCCGCAGCGCGACGTGGTAGTCGTGGCCGCGGCCGGGTTCGGGGGTGAGCTCGACGGTGAGCGGCCCGTCCACGAGCAGGTCCGGGGTGATGCGGGGCAGCCGGTCCGCCGACACCGCCGCCTCGACCGCGTCCGTGCGGCCGAGTTCGCGCTCGTGGCGGTCGGAGATCCCGCCGCTCAGCCGGGTGTCGTCGAAGGAGGTGGCGAAGGTCGAGTCCCGCCACGACCACCGGTGGTGGCCCGGCAGCAACGCCACCGAGTCCCGCATGATCGCGGCGAGCTTCTCGCTCGTCGCCTGCGGCTCGGGAGACGCCGACGGGCCTCCCGGGAGGCCGTCCGCCGTGGGGAGGACGCCGGTGCGGGCCGCCTCCTCCGGGGTGGTCCAGTGCTGCGCGGTGAGCGCACGGTCGAAGGTGATCGGCGCCTGGCCCGGGAGGCGGGCCTCCAGGTCGTAGACCGTGCGGTAGCGCACGACCGGGCCCGTCCGGTCCTGCGTCGACTCGTGGGTGGTCGTGCGGTCGTGGGCGTGGGAGGTCTCGGCCGAGCGGCCGGCCGCCCCGAGCGGACCGGCCGCCGCGGTGACCATGCCGACGTCGACGCCCGCTCCGGCCCCGAGTGAGCCCTCGCCCGCCCGGCTCGCCCGGGTGCCGCCGGCGGCCGTCGCGGCGCCCTTCGTCGTGGTGGACCAGCTCGCTCCCTCGATGGTCTCCAGGTACTCGACCTCCCGGGCGACCGCTCGCAGCTGGAGCCTGCGGCCGTGCGAGCTGAACAGCGAGAGCAGCGGGTTGCTCTTGGGGAGCAACGACACCGAGTCCACCCAGCCGGCGCCGCTGCCGGCCTGGCGCGGGCCGACCGCCATCCGTGGCAGCTGCGAGGCGAGGCCGTCCGAGCTCAGCGCCGTCCGCAGCGCACGCAGGGTGTGGGGGTTCGCCGACCCGATGTGCTCGGCCAGCTGTCGCGCCACGTCCGGCGTCCGCTCCGGGGTGGCGGGCAGTGCCGTCCGCTGGTGCCGTCCGGGCGTCGAGGAGTCCAGGTGCGCGCCCTCCACCAACGACGGAGGCAGGGTCGGCGGCAGCGGCACCGTCGTCCCGGTGCTGCGGAGCCCGACAGGCACGGTCATCCCGGCCGAGACCCGGGGGTCGCCGGGACGGTCCCCGACCGTCGTCGTCGGGACGATCGGGTCGCCTGCGGCGTCGACCCTGGTGAGGCTGAAGCGCAGCGGCACCTCGACCGTGCGCATGCCCCGGAACCCGGTGCCGCCCTCGGGCCGCTCGGGCAGCGTCACCGAGATCGCGACCTGCTCGGACTCCGAGCGGACGGCCGTGCGGTGCGTCGACGCCCCGGTCGGCAGGGTCACCCCACCGAGGCCGAACAGACCGGGGACCGCCGGGACGAAGAGGAACCAACGGGTCATCGGCGACCGCGACGACGACGTCGCCGCCGAGGAGCCCCGGTGGGACTCACGGGACGCGCCTGCGGGCTCGGGTGAGCCACCGTCGACCGGGGTCGCCGCCGACCAGTCCGGGTCCACGGTGACGAGGACCTTCTCCCGGCCGACCCGCACGATGCGGCCGTCGAGCAGGGCACCCACGTCGTCCCGGACGGCGTGCCGCAGGGAGGCGAGATCGTTGTCGGCGGGCGAGCGCGGCAACAGTGCGGCGGCCACCGTGACGACGTGGTCGACGCCCGTGGTCGGACCGCTCTGGGTCGCTGGGGCCAGCGTGTTGCCCGGGGCGGGGGCGTAGGCCGGCTCGGGCGTGGGAGCAGCTTCGGGTGCGGGGGTGGGTTCCGGGGCGGCGTCGGTGGGCACGACGTCGGTGGATACGCCGTCGGCCGGCGCGGGATCGTGCAGTCGCAGCAGGTTGCCGTCGCGGCCCGTCGCGACGGCCGAGACGACCACGCCGGCGCCCGGCTCCCGCCGCACCGCGGCGACGACGCCGCCGTCGGACGGGGTCAGCACGACCACGGCTCCCCGGCTGTGGATCATCGACACCGTCTCGGTTCGTCCCGTGGCCGGGTCATGCATCCGGACCAGCGCCGAGCTGCCGTCACCGCCGTGGACCAGGCCGTTGTGGACCTGCACCCAGGCGGCGACGCCGGTGCCGATCTCCGCCAGCGGGGCGCCGAACGTCTGCTCGACCGCATCCGCGGCGGGCTCGGCGACGACCTCCCGTGGGCGTCCACGCCACAGGTCGTGCAGCGCCAGGTGCCCGTCGAGACCGCTGCCCGCCAACTCCTCCCACGCCCCACGATGCAGCGCGAACCGGTCCGTCCGGTCGGTGGTGAACGGGAGCAGATCGCGCACCAGGTTGCGCATCTCGGCCAGTGAGACGGTCGCCCGGGCGAGCGTGTCGACGTCGAAGGGAAGCGGGGAGGTCCGCCGCCGCCACGCGTCGTAGGCGTCCAGCAACGCCGTGCGGTAGGCCTCGTTCCCGTGGTACGCCGCGCGGTCGCCGCGGCATCGCCGGACGCGGTCGGGTGGTCCGGGGCGGTCGGCTCCGGACGATCGTCCCGGACGACGGGCAGACGCAGCTCCCTCAGCACGTTCTGGATCGCGGCCCACTGGTGGTGGCCCGGCACCAGCCGATCCCGGGCCGTCGGCGTGGTGACCGACGGCAGCGGCCTGCTCGGCAGCTGTGGCCCGCCGAACAGGGCGTCGAGGCGGGCCAGATCGGCCTCGGTGTACACCGGGATGCCGTCGGGGCCCATCAGGGCGCCGTACGCGACGGTCCCGCCGACGGCCGCGGCGTTCCCGTGCGGGCCGTACCTGTCCGGCAGGCCGAACACGTGGGAGAGCTCGTGCGCCGCGACGGCGGACCCCGTCGCCTTCAGGCCGCGGATCTGGTCCAGCTGCCAGCGCTCCTGGTGCGACGTGGGCGACTGCCCGCGAACCCACGGCACGTCCTCCACCACGACGACCTGATGCTCGGGGCGGGTGGGCGAGAGATCGAGGCTCAGGTGCAGCTGGTCCCCGCCGGGAAGCCGGTAGCGGTAGTTGAGCAGCTCCAGCTGTTCGACGGCCAACGCAGTGGCCTCGGCGACCGCGGCCGGGTCACCCACCAGCCGCACGGCGGCGGTGAGCTCACGGACGAAGTGCCCGGGGAACACCTCGTAGCGGCGCACCTCCACCGGCGCGAGGTCGGCGAACCGGGAGATGCCGACGTCCCGTTCACCGGGCGGAAGCACCGTGATGGCGTCGGCCCGCACGAGGGTCACCGGTGCCGCGGCCCGCTGGGCGTCCCAGACGACGTCGCGGCGGTACAGCTGCTCGGAGTCCGCCGCAGGCTCGTGCCCCTGCTGCCACCGGGGGCCGGTGCGGTGCAGCGGCTCCGCGCGCCCGGAGCGGGCGGCCGGAACCGCGTCCACGGGGGGAGCCTCGGGCACCGATGGCCCGGGCACGAACGGTTCCGGCTCGTCGGCCGGGACGGCCCGCACACGGTCGCCCGTGCTGGTGACCCCCACCGCCGTGAGGCGCGCATCGTCGGGGACGACGACGTGCTCGGCGAGGACGACGCCGCCGTCGGACGGGGTCAGTACGAGCACGTCACCCTCGACCTGCAGCAGGGAGAGCGTCTCGACGCGCCCGTCGCCGGGGTGCTCGAGCCGGACCAGCCCGGAGCCGCCGTGGCCACCGCCGTGCAGCGCGTCGGCGAACCGGGCCCACGCGTCCGGGCCGGTGCCGATCTCGACCGGTGGGAACCCGAACGTCCGCTCGATCTCGTCCCGGACGTTCCTCCGACCCCGGTCGCTCTCGGTCGGAGCCCGGGTGTCGACCGGATCGGGGGTCGCGGCCGGTGCGGGCGTCGCGCCAGAGTCCGGCGTGGCGCGGGGGCGGCCCCACCAGAGATCGTGCACCGCCAGGTGCCCGTCGAGACCGGATCCCCGCAGCTGTTGCCAGATCGGCTCGTGCAGCCCGAACACGGCCGTCGGGTCGTCGGCGAACGGGGGCCGCGGAACGGACCGGTGGTCTGTCCGGGGGAAGACCAGCGGCACGCCGTCGGCGCCGGTCCCGACCGCCTCGACCCGGCCCAGGTAGCTCAGGTGGTCGGCGGTGGCCGGGACGACGTCGCCGGTGCGCAGCTCGACGAGCTGCACCGTGCCGCCGTCGTTGAGCAGGTTCCAGTGGGTCGGCCCGATCAGCCGGGGGTGTCCCTCTCCGGTCGGTGGGACGGCGGGGTCGCGCTCGAACGCGCCCCAGACCACCGCGTCGGCGCCCGGCCCGGCGGCCCGGACGGTGTCGATGACCGCGCCGAGCGCGGCCGGACCTGTGCCGACCGCGGTCCACGGAGCGCCGAAGGTCCGTTCCAGCATCCGACGGGTGCCGACGGGCCCGGACGGCTCCTCGCGCGGGGCGTGTGGCTGCCCGTGCCAGGCCTCGTGCAGCTCGGCGGCGGCGGTGGGACGGGATCCGGAGTAGGTCCAGGCCAGGTCGTCCACCGTCCGGGGCGCCGACGACGTCGTCGTGGCGGAGCCCACCGCGCCGGGATCGAGGACGACGAACGGCGGCACGGTCGGGCTCTGCGTTCCGGACCCACCGGGTTCGGTCGGGTCGCCGGGGCGATCCCCCTGGGGCAAGGAGGACCCGGCGGGGCCGGACCGGTCCGCCGCGGGGCCCGCGACGGCGGGCTCCGTCCGAGGGGTCGGCTCCGGGGTCGGCGCGGTCTCCGGCACGGCCGAGTGGCTGGGCAGCGGCAGCGGCGCCCGACCGCCGGTGACCGCGGCGGCGCGCACCTCGCGGACGGCGGGCAGACCGTCCGGCCCGACCCGCGTCGCGGCCCCGGCACGCGGGTCGACGAGCCACTGGGTGTCCCCGTCCTGGAGCAGCACCCAGATGGCGGGAACCGTGCGCGGTCCCCGGCCGGTCTCCCGGGCGGCTTCCACGACGGCCGAGGCGCCGTGTCCCGCGCCCCGGACGGTCGCGGACACCGCGGCCCACGCGTCCGCGCCCACCCCGACGGTGGTCAGCTCGGTGCCGAGTCCCGCGGCGACGACGTCCTCCGCCACGCGGCCGTGGTCCGAGTCGGGTAGCCGGGGAGTCCCGTGCCAGGTCTCCACGACGGCCAGGGCGGCGTCCGCGGAGTCGCCCTGCAGGAGGTGCACCCAGCGGTCCGGCATCACGAACGGCCGCGGGCGACCGTCCCGGTCGGTGACCGCGGCGGCGAGACGTCCCTCGGCGGTGTGGCCGTTCCGGTCGGCGTGCTCGACCGCGGCGCGGGCCAGCTCGGTCGGCGACGGCGGTACCGGGAGGCCCTGCTCGCGCCAGCGCTGGTAGATCTCGAACGAGTCGTCCCGGCTGGAGCGCAGCCCACGGTCGTCCAGGGCGACGCGGATGGCGTCCATCTGCGGTCGCGTCGGCGTCTCCGGTGCCCGGAAGGGCTGGTGCACGACCGTCCCGGGGTCTCCCGGGGCCGTGCTCCTCCCCGACCGGGTGGGCGCCGGGGGCTCGTCGTCCTCGGGGATCGTGCCCAGCCGCCGCGCGCGGGGCGGCAGCGGCGCGGGCGCCACCGGACGCTGCTGCACCCACTGGGCGGTGCGGCGGTCCAGCTCGGTCTTGGCCTCGGCCCACTCGCGGGCGGCGTCGGCGTAGCGCTCGCCGGCCACGCGGAGGTCGGTCGCGATGCGGCCGGTCGCCTCACCACGCAGGCTCTCCAGCCGACGGCGGTCCTCCGCGGGCGTGTCCAGCCAGAGCTCGTCGTAGCGGTGCTGGACCGCGACGAGCTCCGTGTCGGCGGCGCGCCAGGCGTCGGCACGCACCTTCTCGTCGGTCATCGCGGCACGCACCTCGGCCGGCATCGGCCCCAGCAGCGCCTCGGCGTCGCGTTCGCCGATGAACAGGCGCAGGTCCCCGCCCCGGACCGTGCCCGTGATGTCCAGGTCGGCGCGACCGGGCCGGGTGAGGACCGCCCCGACCTCGTAGCGGTAGGAGCCGCCGAGGATGCGGACCGAGCCGCCGAGCTTGGTCTCGTGCTCGCGTCCGGTCAGTGGGAGCTGCATGGACCGGTTGCTGGCCGACGACTGTCCCTGGGCATCGCCGCGCAGGTCGCCGCGGGACTCGTCGAGAGTACGACCGTCCCCGACCAGGCCACCCCGGACACCGCTGGAGACCTCGCTGTAGGGACCGGCGACCGTCGAGGTCATGGAGTTGGACTCCGCACCGACCCCGAGCTGGGCCGACACGGCCTCGGTGTGCAGCGACTCGGGCACGATGCGCAGCCGCGGCGTCAGCGTGGAGCCGGGCAGGCTCGGGTGCGCGACCGGCGGCAGGTCGGTCGGGCCGTCCAGCAGCAGCGGGATCCAGGGGTCGAGGTACTCGGGGGTGAACATCGCGTCGAGGGCGTGGTGGGCGGGCGCCCCCGGGGCCGTCCAGGCCCGAGGGACGTCCGCGGCCCGCAACGCCTGCTGCAACGCGGTCCGGGCGCGCTGCGCGTCGCCGCGGATGTTGCCGAGGACGGTCTCCGGGTCGACCGCCGCCGCCGGACGCATCTGGTTCGGCGGCGGGACCGCCGGGTCGGGCTGGGTGGACAGGAACGACGCCGGGACCCGCTGACGCAGGGTGAACGGCACCGAGGCCAGCGACGGGGTGGTCGTCCCGTCCCGGGACACCGACAGCTCCAGATGCCCGTCGCGGCCGAGGATCGCGGTCGGGCCGTCGGACCCCAGCCAGCGCCAACCGCGGTAGGTGTGGGCCGTCGCGTCGGGGCGATGGCTCGTCGACGACCAGGACGCGCCCCCGGCGGCGAGCCCGCCGCCGTAGTGCGGGCTCCCGTCGACGGAGCCCTCCCGGCCCCCCGCGCTGCCACCGATGTCGGCGCTCGGCCCGGACGACACCGCGGTCACACTCATCCGCTGGTCGCTGAGAGCGTGTTTGGAAATTCTAGTGGGTTGAGGGTGTCGTGTGTTTCTGCTGGCGGGTGGCGGGGTATCCACGGGCGATGCGGCGGGTGATGGTGTTGATCGCGGCCCAGCGGATCATGGCTTCGGATGTGGTGGGGTGGCGTTCGTAGTCTCGGGCCAGGCGTCGGTGTGCGGTGAGCCAGGCCAGGGTCCGTTCGACCACCCACCTTCGTGGGAGGACGGTGAATCCGCGCTGCTCGGGTGGCTTGCGGATGATCTCGATCGTTGTCTGCAGGATCGTGGCGGCCCAGTCGAGCAGTCGCCCGGCGAAGTCGGCGTCGGCGTAGACGAACCGCACCCTGGTGCGCAGGTAGAGGTTGAGCAGGATCGGCTTGGCGCCGTCGCGGTCCTGTACCGAGGCCGAGCACACCATCGTGGTCAGCAGCAGACCGAGGGTGTCGGTCACGATGAACCGTTTCCGTCCGCCTGTCTTCTTCCCGGCGTCGTAGCCGCGGGAGTCCTGGCCGACGGTGTCGGCGCCCTTGACCGACTGGGAATCGATGATCCCCGCACTCGGCTCCGGATCACGGCCCTCGGCGATACGTAACTGCCCCCGCACGACCGGGAGGATCTTCTCGGTGACCTTCTGCTGTTCCCACTGGTTGAAGTACCAGTAGACGGTCTGCCAGGGCGGGAAGTCCACCGGCAACGCCCGCCAGGCACACCCGGTCCGCACGACATACAAGATCGCGTCCAGCACGTCCCGACGAGCATGAGCAACAGGCCGCCCCCGCCGCGCGAGCGGCGGTAACAACGGCTCGATCACCACCCACTGGGCATCACTGGTGTCCGAGGGGTACCGGCGCGGTCGTTCCTGCATGCCGACCACGATGGAGCACCCCAGCCGTGTCGACCATCCCGACACACCCACCATTTCCAAACACGCTCTGAGCAGCGCCGTCAGCGGCCCCCACGACGGGGCGACCGGCTCGGGTGCGCGGACCGGTGGAGCCACGACGGCGGCCTCCCGCCCCGTTCCCTCCTCGGGCAGCACGGCCGTGACGGCATCGACCGGGTTCACCGTGCCCCAGCCGAGTGCCGGGTCGGGGAGCGGGACCGCGGGGTGCGTCGCGGTCGTCTCCAACCGGTGTTTGACCTGGTCGGCACGCAGGTCGGGCCGGTAGGCGCGGACGAGGGCGGCGGTGCCCGCCACGAACGGCGCCGCGTAGCTGGTGCCGCTGCCCTGCCAGTGGCCGGGCCCTCCCGGTCCGATGCTGACGACGTCGCTGCCGGGGCCGACCAGGGACAGGTACGGGCCGGTCTGGGAGAAGTCGGCGCGCCCGCCCTCGGCGTCGACGGCCCCGACCGCGATCACCGTCGGGTACGAGGCCGGGTAGGTGACGGGATCGCCCGTGCGTGCCCCGTTGGCGGCCGAGGCGACCACGACGACGTCGCGGGCGGCGGCGTGGGCCACCGCCGCGGCGAGCCCGGCGTCCGGGATGCTGGTGCTGGCCGACACGTTGATCACGCGGGCGCCCTCGTCCACGGCCCGGCGGATGCCCGCGGCCAGGGACGCGGCGGTCACCCGGCCGGCGTCGCCGTCCGGGCCCGGGACCGTGACCCGGATCGGCAGCAGCGTCGCGTCGGGGGCGATCCCGGCGAACCCACTGCCCGCGACCGGCTGCGCGGCGATGATGCCGCCGACGAAGGTCCCGTGGCCGTAGCAGTCGTCGTCGGCGGGGCCGTCGGACACGACGTCGGCACCCGGGAGGACGTGTGCGCCCGCGAGCTGCGGGGTCCGGGCGTCGACCCCGGTGTCGACGACGGCGACGACCACTCCGGCACCCCGGGTCACCGGCCACACCCGCTGCGGCGCGAGCTGGCGCTGGGCCCAGGGCAGGGTCGGCTCGGTCACCGTGGGCGGGGGCAGGCAGCCCGGCCGTACCGCCGGGGCGGCGAGGGCCGGCGGCGCGGCGAGGGCCGGTGGGGCGGTCAGCGCCGTGACGAGCACGGCCGCACCGAGCGCCACGGCCCGGCCGACCGCGCGGGACCTCGCCGACCTCACGACGCGGCGGCCGAGTCGCCGGTCGCGCCCGCGTCGACCGTGAGGAGCGGGACGGTGAGGCGTCGGACCAGATCCGGGTCCTCCACCGTCCGCAGCACCATCCGGCGGCGACGCTCCAGGGCCCGCTCCAGTCGGGTCAGCGCCGCCTGGTCGCGCTCGCCGATCCGGGTCTCCTCGGTGCCACCGGCGCCCTCGCCCTCGTCCGCGCCGAGCTCGCGGACGAGAAGGGCGAGGCGCGGCGCCACCGGCCCGCCGTCGACGTCCTGAGGTGCGGGCGCATCCCGCACACCGATGGTCCGGAACCGCGTACCGGCCGGGAAGACGACCTCGGCGACGGGGCGGCCCGCGACGAGCTCGCTCGTGCGGCGCGCCGTGGTCGGCCAGATGAGGACGTCGTACCCGGCGTCGGGGACGGTCACGTCGAGCTCGCCGGTGGCACTGAGGAAACCCGGTTCGGCGAGCGTCCCGCCCACCACGGTGTGGTCCGACGGCGGTTGCGGCGCCTGCCCCTGGCGCAGCACCGGGCGCCGGTGCGTCGGGAGGCGACGCAGCCCGGAGACCAGGCAGGCCAGCTGCCCCTCCGGCAGGTCGCGGCGGCCGGCCCGGACGCCCTCGTTGACGGCGCCGCCGCCACGGTCGCCGTCGCCGAGGTGCAGGCACACCGCGGCCAGGTCGGTCTTGACACCGGACGCGTCCCCGGTGCGCAGCGACGGCCAGGACGCCAGCGCAGCGTTGACCGTCGCCAGGGCCTCGGTGTAGTGGTCCCCCGCGGCGGCGACGAACCGTTCGCGTTCCTTGCCCGTGCTGGGCCGGTCCTCGACGACGAGCGGTGGCAGCTCGGGTGCCCCGGCCCGGTCGGCGGGCCCGGTCGTGGCCGCGGGGGTCGTGTCCCCGGCACCGGGACCGTCGGCGGCGCCGTTCCCGGTGACGGGGCCGGTCGGCCCGACGTCGGCGGCGGGTCCCGTGGGCACGACGTCGTCGGCCGGTGGCGGGGCCGCACCGCCGGTCGCGCCGTCGCCGGCCTCCGACGGCTGCGGTGTGTCACCGAGGGTCGGGTGGCCGCCGGGGGTGGACGGTTCCGCGACGGCCGGAACGGGCATCGGGCGGCCGGCCGACTCGACCCGCAGGTCGGGCACGGTGGTGTCCCAGCTCGCCGGGGCCGGCCGGGGCAGCAGGCCGAGGGAGACGGCGCGGTCGGCGTCCTCCGGGGTGGCCCAGACCCCGCGGAGCCGGACCCGGTGGCGGGCGCGGCGCTCGTCGTCGAGGGAGTCGACGAGCGACCGGGCGGCGGCGAGGAGCTCCGCCCCGACGGGCTCGCCGTCGTGGCCGAGGTGGAGGGTCCAGACCGTCGGGGCGTGGGGATCGGCCGGCGCCGGCCCGGCGTCCCCGGCACCGAGGACCAGGCCCGAGGGGACGACCGTGGCGACGGCGTCGCCACGGACGTAGCCGCAGCCCCGCGCGGTCCACCCGGCCGGTGGGAGGCCGACCGACAGCACCTCCTGCCCCCCGTCGAGGCGTTGGCGCAGCACCGTCGGGAAGGGACGCATCCGGGTCTCCCGCCCGGGTTCGACGGCGAAGGTCTCCACCCCCGACGACGTCCGCAGCGCGACACCGGTGCCCAGGGCGAAGTCCGTACCGAGCGCCTCGCCCAGAGCCGCCGGGAACCCGTCGGTGAGCGCTGCGGGGGTGAGCGGCGCGACCAGGACGGGGCCGTCGGAGGTGATCGTCCGCGCGGCGGCGGCGACCGCCTCCGGCGACGGGACGGCACCGGCGCCGCCGACGAGCAGCTGCACGAAGCGTCGGTCGAGAACGGCACGCAGCGCCACGTCGTCGTCCCCGGGGCCCTCCTCCGGCGCGGGGAGGCCGCGGACCGCGAGGCCGGCGGGCACCGGCTCGACGGCCGCGCCCTCGACGACCGTGGGCTCGTCGGGCAGCGCGCCCTCCCAGTCCGGGCGCGGGAAGCGGGTGCCGTGCGCCTGCGGGGCCACCCCCGGTGCGAAACGCACCCATCCCGCGCCGCCGACCGTGGGGCCGGTGAGGATGCCGGACCCGACGGAGAACCGCATGGCCCCAGACGGGGCGACGAGCGCGACACCGGTGGCGTCGACGACCTGTTGCAGCCTGGCACCCAGGGCGGCGATGTCGGTGACCGCGAGCCACAGCTCGCCGTCGGCACCCGCGGGGCCGGACATCACCTCGCGCAGCAGCCCGAGGAGCTCCGCCGCGAGGCCCGACCGGCGGTAGGCCGTCCCGACCAGCATGACGAGCGGCGGCCCCGACGGGCCCAGGCCGGACAGGAACCCGCGCTCCCGGGACGCCTCGGTCCCGTCGGCGATCAGGACGTGCGGCCCGACCAGGGTTGCGACCAGGGGGTCCACGACGGACTCGGCCCGGGCGTCGGTCACCGGTCCCACCTCGCTCTCCTCGGGCACGCGCGCACCGCCCCCGGCGGGACGGACCCGATCCACCGTCGATCATGGCCAGGCCGGTCCCGCGGTGTGCCTCCGTGCGTCGCGCGGCCGCCGAACACAGGGGTTTCCCCCGTCGACGGCCGGTGGTCAGCCCTCGAAACCGTCGGTGATCCGGGCGGCGAGCAGGAGGACCGCGTCGACGGTGGCCGGCGCCAGCCGGGCCAGGTCGATCCGGCCACCGTGCGCGAGGTGCTGGTCGAACGGCAGCTCCACGACGGCGCGGACACGCGACTCGAAGTGCCTGCGGACCACGTCCCGGTCGATCTCCCGGCTCCACCGGTCCTGGGAGAGCACGACGACCGCCTGCTCGGCGAGCGCGGAGAACCCGTGCCCGTGGAGCCAGTCCAGGGTCCTCGACGCCCGCGTCGCCCCGTCCACGGTCGGGGTCCCCACGACGACGAGCGCGTCGGCCAGCGTCAGCGTCCCCTCCATCGCCGAGTGCACCAGCCCGGTGCCCGAGTCGGTGACGAGCACGTTGGCGAAGCGGCCGATCAGCCCGCAGACCGCCTCGTACTCCTCCCGGCTGAACGACTCCCCCGCCGCCGGATCCTGCTCCGAGGCAATGACCCGCAGGCGTCCGGCCAGGCTGCTGAAGCGGTCGAGATCGTGGACCGACGACGCGTGCGCGGCGCCCGCGAGCAGCTCCCGGACCGTCGCGGAGGTGTCGCCGGTGAGCCGGTCCGCCAGGGTGCCCGCGTCGGGGTTGGCGTCGAGGGCGACGATCCGGTCGCCGCGGTTCTCCGCCAGCACCAGCCCCAGCAACGCCGACACGGTCGTCTTGCCGACGCCCCCTTGATCGAGGCGACCGCGATCCTGCGGACCCCGGCCAGCGGTCGACGGATCTGCTGGATGAGGTCCTGCCGGGCGAGCTGCGCCGGGGACGGCCCGGGGTTGTAACGGCCCGCGGTGACGGCGTAGACGCCGCGACGCCAGCCGTGCATCGGCTGGTCCCCGGCGTAGCGGATCGGGGCGTTCGGCGCGACGGGCCGGACCGGGCCGGCGTGCTCGACCGGCAGCGGGACCGGTGCGGGCCTCGTCCCGGCGGGCGGCGCGGGCCGTCGCGGCCGCGGCGGCGTGTCCGGGTGCTGCGGGACCGAGCGCGGCCGCCTCGGGCCGGGCGGCGGTCCGTCCGGCGACGCGGCGGTCGGCCGGGACGACGGATGCGCCCGACCGCGTGGCGGTGTACGCCGGTCGGCCCCGTCGCGGGGCACCGGACCGGCCGTGGAGCCGGTGCCCACCGGTGGGGTGGTGCTCCCGCCGGAGGGGGTGGTGGGGCCGGTGACCACCGGGATCGCCGTCGTCGCGGGGGTCGCGGGGGTCGTGGGGGTCGTGGTCTCCCCGGTCGCACTTCCCGTCCGCTCGGGGGACCTCGGCGGAGCTGCCTGCGGCGTCACCCGCAGGGCACGGGTCTCCGGATCGGCCGCGTCCCCGGCTCCCGCCTGCGGCCCGGGGGACCCGGCCGTCGTCGTGGTGTCCCGGACCGGCACCCCGGTGTCGGCAGGGTCCCGGACTCGCGACCCGGTGTCGGCAGGGTCCCGGACCGGCGCACCGATCTCGGCAGAGCCGCGGGCCGGCGCACCGATGTCGACGGAATCGCGGCCCGGGGGCGGGAGGAGGTCCGGCGCCGACGACGGGGCAGGGGGTGGCTGGACCGGCGGATCCGTCTCCGGACCGGCCCCGGGAGCCGGGCCGGAGACCTGTCCGGCTCCTCCGGTGGACCCGCTCGGGCGCCCCGCGTCCCAGGTCACCGTCCAGTCGACGGGGACCCACTCGTCGGTGGCATCGCCCGTCGCCGGGTCCTGCGCCGTCCGGTCCTGCACTGTCCGGCCTCCGTCCTCAGCCGACCGACACCTCGGTCGACCTCACCGACGAGGGGTCGACCGGCTCGTCCAGGGACACGGTCACCGAGGAACCGCTGATCGTCTTCGTCGCGGACGTGCCGCCGTCGTCGGTGCTCACGGTGACGTGAGCGGTACGGCCCGAGCAGTGCTCGTCGAATCCGGAGATGCGGACGGCCGTCACCTTGCCCTCGTCGTTCTGCTTCACCGAGACCGACAGCGACGACGCGTCGGTGGAGCACTGCTCCGAGGCCTGCTGCTCCTCGGCCTGCTGCCGCGCGGCACGCTCCTCGGCAGCCTGCCGTTCGGCTGCCCGCTGCTCGGCTGCCCGCTGCTCGGCTGCCCGCTGCTCGGCCGCCTCCTGCGCGGCGGCCCTGCGCTCCGCCGCCTTCCGCTCGGCGGCCTGCTGCTCGGCCGCCTGCTGCTCGGCCGCCTGCTGCTCGGCCGCCCTCTGCTCAGCCGCCCTCTGCTCAGCCGCCCTCTGCTCAGCCGCCTGCTGCTCGGCCGCCTTCTCCTCAGCTGCCTTCTGCTCCGCCGCCTGCTGCTGGGCGGCCTGCTGCTGGGCCAGCATGAACTCGACCGCCTGCTGCTCGATCGCGCGGTCGGTCCTCTCCTCGGCACGCGGGAGGGCGACCCCGGCCGGCCCGGTCGCGTCCTGGGTGGCCACCTCCGCGGCGGTCCGGGCCGGCGTCGCGTCGTCCGCGGCGGAGCCGGTGGGGGTCCGGGCGGAAGTGCCGTCGACACCGGGCGCGCGCTCCGGCTGACCGGCGACGGCGGCCCCGCGGGACGGCGCCTGCGCGACCAGCTCGGACAACCGCCCGCGCTCGGTCGCCCCGGCCGACATCCGCGCGATCCACTGGTCGGCGAGCGAGAGCGCCTCCCGCTCCGAGACCTCCTCGGGTGCGGCGGCCACCGGAGCGGACTGCGGCGTGCCCTCCGCGGCGGGTGTCCCCTCCTCCGGCGCGGGATCGCTCGACGACGGTGCGGGCTGCGCGAGAACGGGCTGCTCCGGAGCGGATTGCGCCGGTGCGGGCTGCGCCGGTGCAGGCTGTGACGGTGCGGGCTGCTCGGGAGCGGGCTGTGCCGGGTCGGACTGGACCGGTGCGGCCTGCTGCGTGCCCTCGGCCACGGGCTCCTCCGTCTGCTGCGGCGAGCCGCTCTCCGCCGGGGCAGCGGGCTCGGGCAGCATGCCCAACGCGGTGAGGGCCTCGGCGACCTCCGCCTGCCGGGCGGAACCGGTCGGCACGTCCGCGGCCCCCTCGGACGTCGCGGAACCGGACGCCTCGGACGGCCGGTCAGCGGCGACGAGGGACGTGACGGGGTGGCGGCGGAGTCCACGGTCTCCACGGGCCGGTCGAGCGTCGTCGCGACGGCCCCGCCCACGGTGTCGGTGGCGTCTCCGGCGGACGCGGCCACGGTGTCGGTGGCCTCTCCGGCCGACTCGGCCACCGGCGTCACGACCTCGCGCACGGGGGCTGCCGGCACCGGCAGCGAGACCGGAGCCGACGCCACGGGGACCGGCAGCGCGACGGGCGCGGCGGCCACCGGTGCGGAGGCCACGACCGGGCCGAGCACGGACGGCGCCGACGGCACCGCGGGCAACAGCGTCTCGGGGGCCACGACCTCCGGCTCGTCGACACCGACGCCGTCGAGCGAGGGCAGCTTCGGCTCCGCCGCGGCCGACGGGGTCGGAGCGGGCTCCGGCGCGGACTCCGGGGCGGCATCGCGCGACGCCCGGATCTCCGCGTCGTCCGGCTGCAGCGCCTCGTTCCGCTGTCCCGCTGCCCAGGCGGCCCACTCCTCGGTGGAGTCGCCGGGCTCCCCGGCCGGTGCACCGGCGACGGCCGCCCCGAACACCCCGACGGCGGTGAGCGCGGTCAGTCCCACGACCAGTGACTGCCGAGGGGCCGCAGTGCGGCGCTGGGGCCGCGTGGGGTCGTCGCGTCGGGGAGCCGACATCGGTGCACCTTCCGTCCGGTCGTCGTGCCGGCCGGGTTCTCCGGCCCGCAGCTGACCACGACCATCGCGCGCGACCGGCCCGGACGTACCTCGGGAAGACGCCGAACGGCCCATCCCGAGGAAGATCCCTCGCCAACCGGCGCCTCCCCCACTGCCCGCGTGGCGGGGGGTCAGTCGCGCCGGTAGGCGGTGAACCGTCCGTTGCCACGCCGCTCGACGGTCAGCGGCAGCCCGAACGTCTCCGACAGCGGCTCGGAGGTCATGACCTCGTCCAGGAGCCCCGCGGCGACCACACGACCCTCGCGCAGCAGCAGGCCGTGGCTGTAGTTCGGCGGGATCTCCTCGACGTGGTGGGTGACCAGCACCGACGCCGGGGCGTACGGGTCGTCGGCGAGGTCGGCGAGCCGGGTGACGAGGTCCTCGCGGCCCCCGAGGTCCAGCCCGGCGGCGGGCTCGTCGAGCAGCAGCAGCTCCGGGTCGGTCATCAGCGCGCGGGCGATCAGGGTGCGCTTGCGCTCGCCCTCGGACAGCGTGCCGTAGGCGCGCCCGGCCAGCGGACCCATCCCGAGCTGGTCGAGCAGCTGCCGGGCCCGGCCGGTGTCGTCGTTCTCGTACTCCTCGCGCCAGCGACCGAGCACGCCGTACCCAGCGGAGACGACGACGTCGGAGACGATCTCGTCGCCCGGGATGCGCACACCCAGGTTGGCCGAGGTGAGGCCGATCCGGGTGCGGAGCTCGAACACGTTGACCCGGCCCATCCGCTCGCCGAGCACGAAGACGGTGCCCGAGGTCGGGTGCAGCTCGGCACCGGCCAGGCGCAGCAGGGTGGTCTTGCCGGCGCCGTTGGGGCCGAGCACGACCCAGCGCTCGTCGAGCTCGACCCGCCAGTCGACGGCGTCGAGGAGCACGGTGTCACCACGACGGACGGTGGCGGCGTCCATACCGACGACCAGATCCTCGTCGTCGATCTCTGTGACACCGGGCGCGGCGGGGGTTCGGGGCGAAGTCACCCCCCTATCCTGGCCGATCGTGCCTGTCTTCCCCCTCGGTGCCCACCCCGACGACCACGGGACCCGCTTCGCGGTCGCCACCACCAGCGCCGAGACCGTCGAGGTCTGCCTGGTCGACGGCTCCGACACCGACGGCGAGGAGCTCACGGAGCGCCGGGTGGAGCTGCGCGAGCACACCTTCGGCGTGTGGCACGGCCACGTCCCCGGTGTGCGCCCCGGCCAGCGCTACGGCTACCGGGTGCACGGTGAGTACCGGCCGTTCCACGGTCTGCGAGCGAACCCGAACAAGATCCTCGTCGACCCCTATGCGGCGCGGATCACCGGCACCGTCACCGACCTCGTCGCCGCCCGCGGGTGGGACGGCGACCCGATGTCGGGGCGGCCCAGCACCGTCGACTCGCTCGGCTCGGTGCCGCTGTCGGTCGTCACCTCGACCGACCTCGCGCCGCGCCCGTCCCGGCCGGACGTGCCGTGGTCGGAGACGGTGATCTCGGAGATCCACGTGCGCGGCTGGACCCGGCTGCACCCGGAGGTGCCCGAGGCGCACCGCGGCACCTACCTCGGCCTGGCGCACCCCGCGGTGATCGCGCAGCTGCAGCGGACCGGGGTGACGGCCGTCGAGCTGCTGCCGGTGCAGGCGAACGCGCCGGAACCGCCGCTGCTGGAGCGGGCGGCGTCGAACTACTGGGGCTACGCGACGCTCGGGTTCCTCGCCCCGCACGCGGCTACGACAGCGACCCCGGCAACGAGGGTCGCGGAGTTCCGCTACCTCGTCGACACCCTGCACGCGGCCGGGATCGAGGTCATCCTCGACATCGTCCCCCAACCACCCTGCGAGGGCGGGGTCGGCGGCACCACGCTGTCCTACCGCGGCCTCGACGCGCCGGCCTACTACTCGCTCGGCGGGGCCGGGCACGACGCCGACATCACCGGCACCGCAACACCCTCGACGCGGCTCCCCCACGGTGATCCGGCTCGTCTGCGACGCCATGCGGCACTGGGTGCACGCCTACGGCGTCGACGGGTTCCGGATCGACCTCGCCTCGGTGCTCGGCCGGCCGGGTCGGGGCGTTCTCCGGCCTCGGCACTGCTCACCGCGATCGCGCAGGACCCGACGCT
>NZ_JAHLJA010000109.1:0-2021 GCF_020496245.1 Pseudonocardia sp. ICBG601
CCGAACTCCACGCTCCTCGCGGGCGACGCGGCCGAGACGGTCGCGAAGCTGAAGAACGAGTTCGAGGGCGACCTGACGATCATCGGCAGCGGCGCGCTCGTCCGGTCCCTGCACGCCGCGGGGCTGATGGACTCGTACACGCTGCTCGTCCACCCGATCGCCATGGGCTCGGGACGCGGCTGTTCGGTGATGGTGAGCGCCGCGACCTGCGGTTGGAGCGCAGCGTCGTCACCACCACCGGTGTGATCATCGCTCAGTACGCGGTGGACAACGGCTGAGCTGGTACATCGTCGCTAGTTCATCGTCGCGGTGAAGAGGGCGGGTTCGTTGAAGTCGGCGCTGACGGCGATCTGGACCGCACCCGTCGTGCCCTTCTTGACCTTGAACTGGAACGGGATCTTCAGCTGCTGGCCGGGCGCGATGGTCTGGGTGGCGAGCGGGGCGTCTTCGAAGATCCGCTCTGCCGGCTGCGACGCGGCTGTGACGTTGATGCTCACGAGTGCGGCGTTGATCTGCGTCTTCCCGCCGTTCACGACGGTCACGAGACCCTTGTAGGCCGCCTCGTCCTTCGTGACGATGAACTGGTTGCTCGACTTGTACGGGACGACGTCGCTGACGGTCAGTGCGACGCCCGACTTGTACGTGAAGGTCTGGCCGACCGCGACCGTGCCGCCCTTGCGCTGCTCCTGCACGGCGTTCACCCCGCCGACGAACAACGCCGAGCACGCCGCGATCCCGAGGATCGGCACGAGCACCGCGCCCAGCAGGACCCACGGCCAGACGCGACGGCGCTTCGGCGGCGGAGCGGGGCGGCGCCGCTGCTGGGGGACGGCCGCGTAGGCGCTCTGCTGCTCGCGGTACGGGTCCTGCTGGTACTGCTGCTGGTACCCGTGGTCCTGGTAGCCGTGGTCCTGCCGTCCGTAGCCCTGGTGGCCGTACTGCTCCTGGCGGCCGTACTGGTCGTGCCCGTACTGGTCGTGCCCGTACTGCTCGTGGCCGTGGGACTGGGCGCGTACTGCTGCTGCCGGTACTGCCTGCCGTACGGGTCGCTCTGGGGAGGCTGCTGCGGGTGCATGACGTCCGATCGCGCTAAAGGGAGTAGTCGATCGGTTTCGAGGGTCTGGATCGGGGTGTTAGCGCGCCGTGTGCCGCGTGTCCGTTTCGTTATCCATGACCAGGTTCTCGTGATCGACATCCTCTGCGTGGAGGACGGCGGCTCACTCCCGCCACGAGCGGACGAGCCACGCCATGATCTCCTGCTCGCTCATTTCCGGGAACGAGTTGCCGAAGGCGGCGAGGGTGTGCGCGGCCTCCTCGTCGTCGAGCCCGCGCGCGGCGGCCTCGGCGTAGTACTCCAGGCGCAGGGTCGACGGGCGTCCGCCGCCTGCTCCGCGGCCGGGCAGGCCGTCTCGCCACCGCACGATCTCCTCCAGGCGGTCGGGCAGCCAGCCGGTGCGCCGTCGACCTCGACGTCGGGTGCGGGGAAGGGGTGCGTGGAGCCGTGGGGATGGCGTGCGCGCCACTTGTGCACGGCGTGCCGGGTGACGCCGAGCTCCTCCGCGAGGCCGAGGACGCCGAGGTGGCGCACTGTCATGCGCACTCTGTACCACGGCTGATCCACCGAAACTTCGTCTCTGACAGTGACGACGATATGCCGAGCTGGATTCCTCGTCAACGGTGGAGACGATGTTCTCCGCGTGATCACGAGAAGATCACGACGGACGCGGTAGGCTCTCCCCCCGTGCGTCTCGGTGTCCTCGATGTCGGTTCCAACACCGTCCACCTCCTCGTGGTGGACGCGCAGAGGGGTGGCCACCCCACCCCGATGACCTCGGAGAAGAGCGAGCTCAGGCTGGCCGAGCACCTCGACGCCGCGGGCGCGCTGTCCCAGCAGGGCGCCGACAACCTGGTCCGATCGGTGGTCAGGCCCGCGACTCCGCACGTGAGGCGGGGTGCAGCGACCTCCTCGCCTTCGCGACGTCCGCGCTGCGCGACGCTACGAACTCCGTCGCCGTCCTGAC
>NZ_JAHLJA010000110.1:0-3612 GCF_020496245.1 Pseudonocardia sp. ICBG601
ACGATCACCCTCGACGAGCTCACCGCCCGCATGGACGTCGCGTTCGGCGAGGTCCGCGCACTCCTGCGCACCGCGCACGAGCGGCACCAGGCGTCCGTCGCCGCGCTCGCCCCCGCCGCCGAGCGGCTGCGCGAGGCCCGCGCGCTCGCGGCCGAGCTGGGCGCCGAGCACGAGTCCGTGCGCGTCGGCGCGCTCACCCGCAGGCTGCGCGAGGTCGAGGAGCAGACCGCCTCCGACCCCCTCGCCGAGCCGTCCGCCGCGGCGCCGCTGGGCGAGCTCGCAGCCGAGATCGAGGCCGTGGCCGCGCGGCTCACCGCCACCGCGGGGCTGCGCGGCGAGTGGGACGTCCGCCGCGCCGCGGTCGAGGCGTCCGTCGCCGACGTCGACGGGTTGCGCAGGCGTGCCGAGGCCGTCCGGGAGCGCGCCGTCGAGATCGTCGTCGGACCCGTGCCGGAGCTGCCGCCCGACCGCGACCACGAGCTGCGCGGCAGGCTCGCCGCGCTCGGCCGGGGCAGCTGGACCACGCGCGCCGCTGCGCTGCGCGAGCTCTCCGACGCCGTGGCCGCCGCCTCAGCCGAGCTGACCGAGGCGCACGAGCTGGTCGGTGGGCTCGTCGAGCGGCGAGCGGAGCTGCGCGGCCGGTTCGAGGCCTACGCGGCGAAGGCCGCGCGCACCGGCGTCGCCGAGCGTCCCGACGTCCTGACGCAGCACGACACGGCCCGTGAGCTGCTGTGGAGCCGTCCGTGCGACCTCGCCGCGGCCACCCGCGCGCTCGTCGCCTACCAGCGCGCGGTCGGGAGGACGCCGTGAGCACGCCCGCCGCCGCCCGCTGTCCCGACCCCGAGTGCCCCGGCACGCTCGACGACGGCTGGTGCGACACCTGCGGGCTCGAAGCGGACGAGGCGCCCGCCGCCACGCAGGCCGCGACGCGGGACTCCACGCAGGCCTCCACGCAGGCGCAGCCCGCCACCGGCGCGATGTCGGAGCGGATGTCCGGCCCCGCGACCGGCGCGATGTCGGGCCCGATGACCGGCGCGATGTCCGGGCCGATGACGGGCGCGATGTCGGGACCCACCGGCAGCGGCTCCTTCGGCACCGGCTCCGGCGCGAGCCGCGCGTCCCGCCGGGGCTCCGGACGCACCGGGTCGAGCAGCTCGCGCACCCGGCTCGGCGCGGGCCTCGTCGACGTCCCGCCGGTCCCCACGGTCGACCCGGCGAGCGCGGTGCTCGCCGACCCGCAGGTCGCCGAGAGCAAGCGCTTCTGCAGCAAGTGCGGCCAGCCCGTCGGGCGCGGCCGCGACGGACGTCCCGGGCGCACGGAGGGCTTCTGCCCCAACGACGGCGCGCCCTACTCGTTCAGCCCGAAGCTCGTCCCGGGCACGCTCGTGGGCGGCCAGTACGAGGTGCAGGGCTGCCTGGCCCACGGCGGCCTCGGCTGGATCTACTCCGCGATCGACCGGCAGCTCGGCCGCTGGTGCGTCCTGAAGGGCCTGCTCGACTCCGGCGACGCCGACGCGATGGCCGCGGCCGCGGCGGAGAAGCGGTTCCTCTCGCAGGTCAGCCACGCCAACATCGTCGAGATCTACAACTTCACCGAGCACCCCGGCGAGGACGGGAAGCCCGTCGGCTACATCGTGATGGAGTACCTGGGGGGCTCGTCGCTGAAGCAGCTGCTGGAGGCGCGGCGGCGGCCCGACGGCACGTTCGAGCCCCTGCCCGTGCCCCAGGCCATCGCGTACGTCCTGGAGATGCTGCCCGCGCTGGGCTACCTGCACTCGCTGGGGCTCGTGTACTGCGACTTCAAGCCCGACAACGTGATCCAGTTCGACCGGCGCGTGAAGCTGATCGACCTGGGCGCCGTGATCCGCGCCGACGACACCCGCTCCGCCGTGTTCGGCACCCACGGCTACCAGGCGCCCGAGATCGCGAAGGAGGGCCCGTCGGCGGCGTCCGACGTGTTCACCGTCGGACGCACCCTCGCGGTCATGGCGCTGGGCATCGTCCCGGCGCGGAAGGGACAGCTGACCCCGCTGCCCGACGACCACCCGGTGCTGCGCGCGCACGAGTCGTTCCACCGGCTGCTGCGCCGCGCCACCGACCCCGACCCGTTGCGCCGCTTCGTCTCCGCCGACGAGATGACCGAGCAGCTCTCCGGCGTGCTGCGAGAGGTGCTGGCCACCGACGAGAAACCGTGCCCCGGGTGTCCACGGTGTTCGGCGCCCCGCACGAGACGTTCGCGACGAGCCTGCTGCTCGACCGCGAGGGCGCGAGCGGCCGTCCCGACCCGGCGGTGGTCGCGGCCGCGCTGCCGGTGCCGCTCGTGGAGGCCGACGACCCCCGCCGCCTCCGTGCTGGCCACCGCGTCGGTCGACCGCGCCGAGGTGCGGCGGATCGTCGACGCCACCGAGGACCCCAGCGCCGAGCTGCGGCTGCGGCTCGTCCGCGCCCACCTCGATGCCCGCGACGTCCCGGCCGCCCGCGCGCTGCTCGCGGAGCTGGCCGTCGAGGACCCCGACGACTGGCGGCTCGAGTGGTACGGCGGCGTGGCCGCGCTCGCCGAGGGCGACGTCGAGGCGGCGTGCGTCGCGTTCGACAACCGTCTACTCCACGCTGCCCGGTGAGGCCGTGCCGAAGCTCGCGCTCGCCGCGGCGGCCGAGTGCCTGGGCCGCGACGACCTCGCCCGCGTCCACTACGAGCTGGTCGCCCGACCCGACCCGGCGATCGCCGACGCCCCGTTCGGCAGGGCGCGCGTCGCGCTGCGGGCGGGGCAGGCCGCCGTCGCGACCACCGCGCTCGACGCCGTCCCCGTCGTGTCGAGCCACCGCCTCACCGCGCAGCTGGCGACCGTCGAGGCGGAGCTCGCGGGCGCCAGGCGCCTCGGGAACGGCACCGAGCCGCGGCTGCGCGCGAGCGCCGCCCGCGTCGAGCGCCTGCCGCTCGACCCCGCCACCGACGCCTCGGTGCGCGCCACCCTCTTCTCCGCGGCCGTGGACCTCGCCCCGACGACGCCCGCTCAGCCGGGCGGCGCGCCGTTCCTCGGCAGGCCGTTCCACGAGCGCGAGCTGAGAGAAGGCCTGGAGCAGTGCCTGCGCACCTCGGCGCGGCTGACCTCCGACCCCGACGAACGCATCGAGCTGGTCGAACCGCGCGAACGCGGTCCGGCCTCGGACCTGGACGTGACCTGAGTGAGCGAGACACCCTCGACCCCCGCCGCATCCGCCGCGACCCGGACGTGCGACGCGTGCGCCGAGCCGGTCGGCGCCGACGACCGCTTCTGCGAGAGCTGCGGCGCGACGCTGGGGCTGCACCGCGGCACCACGCTCGACTTCGTCGACACCGAGCACGAGACCACGTGCCGCGACTGCGGCCAGACCGTCACGCCGGTCGAGGCGTACTGCCCGAGTGCGGTCTCCTGCGCGCCGACGGCACCGACCTCGTGGTCGTGACGCTGGACGGGCTCGCGGGCCGCAGCGACCGCGGGCTCGTGCACACCCGCAACGAGGACGCGATGGCGCTGGCCGAGTACGGGCCCGTGCGCGCGGCGGTCGTCTGCGACGGCGTGTCGAGCGTGGCGCAGCCCGAGCTGGCCTCGCGCACCGCGAGCGCCACCA
>NZ_JAHLJA010000111.1:0-6434 GCF_020496245.1 Pseudonocardia sp. ICBG601
GCAGCTGCGCGACCGAGCGGGCGACGCCGGAGGAGTGCGTGACCCACACGGCCTCGGCGACCCAGAAACCGGCGACGTCGGGCGACTCCCCGATCAGCGGGCCGCCGTCGGGGGTGAAGGAGAAGACACCGTTGAACCGTGCTCGATCTTCGAGCGCTGCAGACCGGGCAGCAGCTGCTGGCTCTGCTCCCACTGCTGCGCGAAGTCCTCCTCGGTGAAGGGCAGCATCGAGGCTGGGTGCGCTCGCCGACCTCGCCGTCGCCGACCTCGGGCAGCTCGGAGATCGACACCGGCATCGGGCGGTGGGCGTAGGAGCCGATGCCGAGGCAATCGTTGTGCTCGCGGTAGTAGAGGTCGGCGTCCTGGTGGCGCAGGATGGCAGCCGCGCCTCGACGAACTCGGCGTTGCGGCCGACGAGCTGCTCGACCTGGGTGGTGCGGGCGTACTGGTGGGCCAGCGGCAGCAGCGGCACCCGCATGCCGACGAGCTTCCCGAGCTCGCGGCCCCAGAACCCGGCGCAGGACACCACGATGTCGGCGGGGACGGTCTCGCCGTCGGCGGTCTCGACGCCGGTGACCCGGCCGCCGGACTGCGCGATGCCGGTGACCCGCACCGAGCCGCGGAAGACCGCGCCGCGGGACTCGGCCCGCCGGGCCAGCGCGACGACGGCGCGAGCGGCCTTGGCCAGGCCGTCGGTGGGGGTGTGCAGGCCGCCGAGGACCTGGTCGGGTCGAGCAGCGGGTGCAGCCGCGCGCACTCGGCCGCGTCGACGACCGCGGCGGCACGCCGCGGGAGATCGCCCAGCCCTGCTTGCGGTGCAGGTCGGCGAGCCGCTCCGGGGTGGTCGCGACCTCCAGGCCGCCGACCTGGTTGAAGCACCAGCCGTCCGCGGTGGTGCCGTCGTCGAGACCGAGGAGCTTCTCGACGGTGTAGGTGGCGAACGCGGTCATGGTCTTCGACCCGGTGGTCTGGAAGACCAGGCCGGGGGCGTGCGAGGTGGAGCCGCCGGTCAGGGGCAGCGGCCCTGGTCCAGGACGGTGACGTCGGTCCAGCCGCGGGTGGTGAGCTCGTCGGCCAGGTTCGCCCCGACGATCCCGGCTCCGATGATGACGACACGGGGGTCATGGTGGTCTCCTTGTGCGTGGTCGTCGGGCGGGTCAGCGGGCGAGGGACGGGACGTCGGAGCCGCCGAACTCGAGGGCGGCGTCGAGCAGCCAGTCCGCGAGGTAGCCGGCGAACGAGCTGCGCACGTGCAGGTCGAACACCGCTCCCCCGTCGGCGTCGGACCGGTCGTCGCGGGCCAGCAGGAGCACGGCGGCCCGGCCGAGCAGCGTCTGGGCGCTGCTCCCGGCCGGGAACGAGCGCGGGTGCAGGTCGAGCGCGCAGCCGAAGGACAGCAGCTCGCGGGCGAGCCGGCGCCGCCGATCCGCAGGACGACGCGCTGGGCGGAGGTGTCGGTCGCGGCGCCCCCGACGCCGGTGTCCCCGGCGACGAGTGCGCGCAGCGCGGCCTCGCCGACGCCCCGGTTCCCGGTGTGGCTGGTGACCAGCCACTCGTCGGGGCCGAGCCAGACGACCTCGCCGTCACCGGTGTCGACCCAGGTGTTGGGCCGGACCGGCAGCGGGACCCCGAGCGCGGCGTCGACACCGGCACGGGCCGGTGCGGACGGGTCGAGCCGCAGCGTCACCGACTGCGCGACCGGGAGCACCTCGACCGTGAGATCGCCCCGGGTGTCGCGGGACAGGGCGGCCAGCGCCGGGACGTGGGCGTCGAGCGGGTGGGTCGTGGGCAGCGGGATCGACTCAGCCGTCACGGCGGGCTCCTTCCGGGTCGACGAGGACGGGTCCGGTGATCTCGACCGGGACCAGCGCCCCCTGGTGCGGGACGTGCACGACGTCGCCGATGCGGTCGCGGCCACCCGTGAGCAGGGCCAGGGCGAACGGCCGCTCCAGCTCCGCAGACAGGTAGCTGGAGGTGACGTGGCCGAGCATCGGGACCGGCGGCGGGGGCAGGGTGCCGTCGGGGGAGAACTCGACGATCTGCGCGCCCTCCGGCAACCGGGTGCCGCGGTCGGTCGGGAGCAGCCCGACCAGGTGCTTGCGCATCGGGTCGGTGTTGGAGGCGCGGGCGAAGGAGCGCTTGCCGACGAAGTCGACCTTCTTCTTCGACACCGCCCAGCTCATCCCCAGGTCGTGCGGGGAGACGGTGCCGTCGGTGTCCTGCCCGATGATCGGGTAGCCCTTCTCGGCGCGCAGGACGTGCATCGTCTCGGTGCCGTAGGGGGTGATCCCGTACGGCTCGCCGGCCGCGATCAGCCGCACCCAGACGGCCAGGCCGTACCGGGCGTCGACGTTGACCTCGAAGGCCAGCTCGCCGGAGAAGGAGATCCGGGCCAGCCGGACCCCGACGCCGTCGAGCTCGGTGTCGCGCCAGGTCATGAACTCGAACGCCGCGGCGGAGGCGTCGACACCGGGGAACACGGCGGAGATCACGTCGCGCGAGCGGGGCCCGACGACCGGGAACACCGCCCAGTGCTCGGTGACCGACGTGAGGTTCACCTTCAGGTGCGGCACCTCGGTCTGGCGCCAGTCCTCGAGGTGGTCCAGCACCGAGGCCGCGCCGCCGGTGGTCGTGGTGAGCAGGAACCGGTCCTCGGCGATGCGCAGCACGGTGCCGTCGTCGGTGACCATGCCGTCGTTGCCGCACATGACGCCGTAGCGGACGCGGCCGACCTTCAGGCTGCTCATCAGGTTCGTGTAGACGAGGTCGAGGAACTGCCCCGCGTCCGGCCCCTGGACGTCGATCTTGCCCAGGGTGGAGCCGTCCATGATCGCGACGCCGCGGCGGGCCGCAGCGCACTCGCGCAGCACGGCGGCGTCCATGTCCTCCCCGGCCAGCGGGTAGTGGCGCGGTCGCTTCCACTGGCCGACGTCCTCGAACACCGCGCCGTGGGCGACGTGCCACGGGTGCACCGCGGTGGTGCGGACCGGGTCGAACAGGTCCCCGCGCTCGCGGCCGGCGAGCGCGGCGAACGACACCGGGGTGTAGGGCGGGCGGAACGTGGTGGTCCCGAGGTCGCCCGCCGGGCGGCCCAGCAGCTCCGCGGTGATCCCGGAGGCGATGGTGCCGGAGGTCTTCCCCTGGTCGTGGGCGGTGCCGATGGTGGTGTAGCGCTTCACGTGCTCCACCGAGCGCAGCCCGGCGCCGACGGCCCGCTCGATGTCGGCCACCGTCGCGTCACGCGCGATATCGACGAACTGGCGCGTGGAGTCGCCCGCGGCGCGCCACAGCACCAGGCCGGGGGTGCGCGCCGGCTCGGGTGCCGAGCTCGGGGCGTCGCCGCCCGCGCCGTCGTACAGGCAGCCGGCCAGGTCGAGGGTGCCGTTGGCGGCGCCGATCACCTCGGTGCCCGCGACCGCGGCGCCGGGGCGGAAGGCGCCCAGGCCCGCGTCGTAGACGAGCTGGCCGCGGACGTGGCTGAACAGGTGCGCGGTCGGCGTCCAGCCGCCGGAGACCAGCAGCAGGTCGCACGCCAGCACCTCGGTGCCGTCCCCGGTCGCGACGTGCGCGGCGGACACCCGTCCCGCGTCGTCGCCGTCGGAGCCGACGACGGTGGCCCCGGCGCGCAGGGTCACCCCGGCCTCGGTGCACTCCCGCGCGCGCTCGGCGGGCAGCTCGGAGCGGGCGTCGACGAGGGTCACCCGGGCGCCGGCACCGGCCAGGTCGGCGGCGGCGAGGTAGGCGGCGTCGTCGGTGGTGAACACGACGACCTCGCGGCCGGCGAGCACGCCGTAGCGGTGCAGGTACTCGCGCGCCGCGGAGGCGAGCATGACGCCCGGCCGGTCGTTGTCGGCGAACACCACGGGGCGCTCGATCGCGCCGGCCGCGACGACGACCTTCCCGGCGCGGATGCGGTGCACCCGCTGGCGGGACCGGTGCGCCGGGGCTGTGCCGAGGTGGTCGGTGCCGGTGCTCGTGCGCCGCTCCAGGGCCAGGACGAACCCGTCGTCGTAGTGGCCGAAGGCGGTGGTGCGCTGCAGGTGGTGCACCTCGGGGTTCTCGGCCAGCTCGGCGACGACGTCGGCGACCCAGCGGTGCGCGGCGCGGCCGTCGATCCGGTCGGTCGGGACGAGCGAGCCGCCGGCCTCCGGACGGTCGTCGACGAGCACCACGCGGTCGCCGCGGCGGGCCGCGGTGCGCGCGGCGAGCAGCCCGGCCGGGCCGGCGCCGACCACCAGGGTGTCGCAGTGGGCGTGGCGGCGGTCGTACCGCGCGGTGTCGGGCACCGTCGCCAGCCGGCCCTGCCCGTTCAGCCCGCGGGCGACCAGGCCGTCGTACAGCTCGACGGTGGCGGCCTGCAGCATCGGCTCGGGGAACGGCTCCTCGATCTGCACGAGGCCGACCGGGTCCTCGGTCCAGGCCCCGCCGATGCCGCGGGGGCGGCCGAGCTTGACCGAGCCGCCGAGCACGGTGACGCCGTGCGCGAGCAGTGCCGAGGCGAGCGTGTCGCCCGGGTGACCGGTGTAGGTGGTGCCGTCGAAGACGAAGGTCAGTGTACGGGTGCGGTCGATGCGCCCGTACCCGTCGATGCGGGTCATGTGCGGGTCCCCGGGATCTGCGGCCGGGCCTCGCCCATCGGGTAGACGGCGAGGAACCGGTAGGTGTGGGTGTCGCGGACGGCGTTGAACCAGCGGCGGCAGCCCGCGGAGTGGCTCCAGCGCTCGGCGAACGGGCCCTTCGGGTTGTCCGGAAGAACACGTAGTGCGCCCACTGCTCGTCGTCGAGCTCGGCCGGTGCGGCCGGGTACGCGACGTGGGCCTGTCCGCCGTAGTGGAACTCGACCTCCTCGCGGGGGCCGCACCAGGGGCAGTCGATGAGTTGCACGTCGGGCTCCTAGTGGGCGACGCCGGCGGCGCCGTGCTCGTCGACGAGCGCGCCGGTGACGAACCGGTCGAGGGCGAACGGGGCGATGTGCGGGTGCAGCTCGTCGGTGGCGATGGTGTGGGCCAGGCACCAGCCCAGCCCGGGGTCACCTTGAACCCACCGGTCCCCCAGCCGGAGTTGACCAGCACGTTCGTGTACGGCGTGCGGCCCACGATCGGCGACGCGTCCGGGGTGACGTCGACGATGCCCGCCCAGCTGCGCAGCAGGTGCGCCGGGCGAACACCGGAACAGCTCGACCGCGGCGGCCATCTGGCGCTCGATGATGTGGAAGGCGCCGCGCTGGCCGTAGCCGTTGTAGGAGTCGACGCCGGCGCCCATCACGAGCTCGCCCTTGTGCGCCTGGGAGACGTAGACGTGCACCGCGTTCGACATGACGATCGTCGGGTGCACCGGCTCCAGCAGCTCGGACACCAGCGCCTGCAGCGGGTGCGACTGCAGCGGGGTGTCGACGCCGAGCCGGTCGAGCAGGGTCGAGGTGTGCCCGGCCGCGCAGAGCGCGACCTGCCCGCAGGCGATGTCGCCCCGGCTGGTCCGGATCCCGGTGACCCGGGCCGTGCCCGTCCTCGACGGAGCCCTCGGTGACGAAGTCCAGCACCTCGCAGTCCTGGATGAGATCCACCCCGGCCTCGTCGGCGCGGCGGGCGAAGCCCCAGGCCACGTAGTCGTGCTTGGCGATGCCGGCACGGGGCTGGTAGGTCGCGCCGAGCACCGGGTAGCGGATGTCGTGCGAGACGTTGACGATCGGGCAGATCTTCGCGACGTCGTCGGGGCCGAGGTACTCGGCGTCGATCCCGTTGAGCTTGTTCGCCTCGACCGGCGGACCGAGTCGCGCACGTCCTGCTCGGTGTGGGCGAGGTTCAGCACGCCGCGCTGGGAGAACAGGATCGGGTAGCCGAGGTCCTCCTCCAGCCCCTCCCACAGCTTCAGGGCGTGCTCGTAGATGAAGGCCGACTCGTCCCACAGGTAGTTCGAGCGGATGAGGGTGGTGTTGCGGGCCATGTTGCCGCCGGCCAGCCACCCCTTCTCCAGCACCGCGACGTTGGTGATGCCGTGGTTCTTGACCAGGTAGTGGGCGGTGGCCAGGCCGTGCCCGCCGCCGCCGACGATGACCACGTCGTAGGAGCGCTTCGGCTCGGGGTTGCGCCACAGGCATCGGGGTGCTCGGCAGGTGGCCCCGGGGGCGCGTTCTCGGTGCCGGGGTGCTCGGTGCTCATGCCGTCAGCTCCGGGTAGAGGGGGTGGCGGTCGGCGAGGACGGTGACGCGGGCGGCCAGCTCGTCGAGCTCGGCGTCCCCCGCGGCGGGGCGCAGCGCGCGGGCGATGATGTCGGCGACCTCGGTGAAGTCCTCGGCGCCGAAGCCGCGGGCGGCCAGTGCGGGGGTGCCGATCCGGACCCCGGAGCTCACCATCGGCGGGCGCGGGTCGAACGGGACCGCGTTGCGGTTGACGGTGATGCCGACCCGGTGCAGCCGGTCCTCGGCCTGCTTGCCG
>NZ_JAHLJA010000112.1:0-11287 GCF_020496245.1 Pseudonocardia sp. ICBG601
GGCGCCGTCGCCGTGGCCACGACCACGGCGAGTGGAACCGCACGACGCCGCAGGAAGGCGGGCGCCTGCACGACGCGCATCACCATGGCATTGGCCCGGATGCCCCACCGGGTCTTCGGCGCCACCATGCGGACCCGTCCGGGAAGGAGCTTCTGCGCCGCGGCCGCGCGGGGGCGCATCACCTGCTCGAAGCTCGAGAAGGCCGCCCGGATCCGCTCCGCGGTCGGCTCCGCCGACACCCCGTGCCGTCGCAACGCCTCCGCGAGCTCCGCGGCCCCCCGCAGCCCCAGCGCGGTACCGAGTCCGCTCAGCGGGCTCGCGCACCAGGCGGCGTCGCCCACGAGCACGACCCGCCCGTCGGACCACCCTCGGTCGATGTGGATCTGGTCGTAGGTGTCGAGTGCGAGGTCAGGGGCGGTGCGTGCGGCGGCGAGGAACTCCGCGGCACGCCACCCGGCTCCGTGGAAGGCGCCGTCGAGCACGGCGAGGCGCGCGTCGTGCGCACGGGGGACGGTCGAGGAGGCGAACGTCATCCCGATCTCCTGCTGTCCCGGGTGCCCGGGGCGCGCGGTCAGTCCGCGTCGCCCCGGCTCGTTGTACGACAGCGCCCACCCGTCCAGCGGCGGTGTCCCGGGACCCTCCTGCAGGGTGAACCAGGCGTGGGCCAGGCCCAGCGGCTTCCGGTAGGCGGACTCCGGGCCGAACCGCAGGGAGCGGGTGCGGGAGTGCGACCCGTCCGCCCCGACGACGATGTCGAACACCTCCACCGGCCCCGAGCGGAATCGGACCTCCACGCCCTCCGTCGTGTCGGTCAGCTGCTCGACGGTGTCGGCGAACCGGTACTCGACACCCGCGGCACCCGCCGACCCGTGGAGCACCCGGGCGAGATCGGACCGGAGCAGCTCCTCGGACGAGATCAGCCCCCGGCCGCCGAAGGCCTCGACCGGCATCTCGGCCATCCGGCTGCCGTCGGCCCTGATCCACGCGATCCCCCGCTGCGGCACGAGATGCGCCAGCACCTCGTCGATCAGCCCCAGATCGACCAGGACCTGACGGGAGTCACCGCGCAGGTCGACCCTCTGACCGCCGGTACGGATCTCCGGCGCGACTTCGACCACGGTGACCCGCCATCCGTCCCTGGCCAGGGCGACCGCCAGTGCTTCGCCGGCGATCCCGGCCCCGACGACGAGTGCGTGTGCCCTCAGCGTGCTCCTCACTCATGCAACTCGAATTGCGTTAACCGTAGGCCGACGGCGTCGGCAAACGCAACTTTCGATGCGTTAAGATGTGCGGGTGCCCGAGACCGCAGGATCGATACGCCCGGGTGGACGCACCGCGCGGACCCGGGATGCCGTGCTCGCCGCCGTCCGGGAGACGCTCGGCGAACCGGACGCGGAACTCACCATCCCCGCGGTCGCCCAGCGCGCCGGGGTGCACCCCACCACCGTCTATCGACGGTGGCGGACCATCGAGTCGCTGCTGCTGGAGGTCGTGGTCGGCGACGTGCGGACCTCGTCGCCGGTGCCGGCCAGCGGTGATCTGCGTGCCGACCTCACCGAGTACGTCGGCCGGCTCCTGACGAGCCTGAGCGGCCCGCACGCGCTCGGGATGCTCCGGGCGCTGCTCGCCGCCACCCGCGCGTCGACGGACCCGCACGACGTCATGGCGATCGTGCAGCCGCGGGTCGACGACTTCCGGGCGATGCTGGAGGCGGCCGGCGTCACGGGCGTGAGCGGGATGCAGCTCGTCGAGCTCGTGATCGCCCCTGCGTACCTGTGGGCCCAGCTCGGCGCGCCGCTGGACCCCGAGCACGACACCGCGCGGCTGGTCGACGCCGTCCTGGCGGTCGTCCGCGCCACACCCGCCCCCGATGCCGCCGACCGCACCCCCGGGCCGTAGCCCGACTGCCCGTCCCGGGACGACCGGTCCGGCCACGATCGCTCGGACGGGCAGGCCGGGGTGGCACCTCCGTACACTCCGTCGGTGGCCAGGAGCCTTCGCGACACCCTGAGCGCTCCGGCGCGACCCGTCCTGCGGTACTGGGACGGCCTGCCCATGCGAGTGCAGAGCCGCATCACCATCGGGCTGCCGCTGCTGGCCGTGCTGGTCTCGGCCGGGCTGACCCTGACCGGGAACCTGCAGCGCGTCGACATCGAGACCGACATCCAGCGCAAGTTCGAGATGACCGGCACGCTCGGTGACCTCACCACGCTCATGGTCGACGCCGAGACCGGCGTCCGCGGCTACCAGCTCACCGGGCGCACCGAGTACCTGGAGCCCTTCACCGACGCGTCGGCGGAGCTCCCGACGGTCCTGGGGCATCTGGGGTCGCTGGCCGCGGCGGAGCCCGGCGAGAAGCCGCGCACGGACAAGCTGGCCCGGATCGCCGAACTGCGGGACCTGACGTCGAAGCAGATGACCGACCTGGCCCGCCAGCGCGACGTCGTCGCCGCGGGCGGGAACACCGGCGGCGAGATCCGCGGGGACCTGGCCTACGGCAAGAACCTCATGGACGGCATCCGCAGCCGCGTCGACCAGATGCGGACCGGCGAGCGGCAGCTGCTCGACGACCGCATCGCCGAGATCAACCAGATCCGCGTCCGCGACTACCTGTCGGTCGGCATCGCGCTCGCGGTCGCCGTGCTGACCCGGTTCCTGGCCTGGTTCCTGCACCGCAACGGCATCCTGCGCCGGGTGGACCGGCTCGCCGACACCGTGCGGGTCCTGCGCGAGGGCGGCCCCGTGCCCGAGCCGCCGCCGGTCAAGCGGGACCGGATGGGCGACCTCGAACGCGAGGTCCACCTGCTCGAACCGGCGGTCCCGGCGCGCCGCGACGACTCGGTTGACGGACGGGTGTGACTCAGGACACGATCGGTGTCACCCACCGCCCGAGGAGCCCACGTGAGCACCGACGCCGTCGTCCCCACCCGCGCACCCGGCCGGCTCGGGAACCCGTCGATGACGATCGGCGACGACCCGCGGGCCGACCCGCGGATGGTCGCGGTGCTGGAGGGCTTCGGACTGACCGGGCACGCCGACGACGCCCCGCTGGACCGCACCGCGGGCCGCCCGGCGCTGCTCGGCTTCGTCGACGCCGCCGAGGAGGGCTTCGAGGGGTTCTTCGCCGCGCTGTCCACGGGCTGGGCGCCGATGTCGGGCATCGACCGCACGACCCGGACCGTGCCCGGGGCCGACGGCCACGAGATCACCCTGTACGTCCACCGCCCGACCGGCGTGGACGGGCCGCTGCCGGTGATCTACCAGGTGCACGGCGGCGGGATGGTCATGCTGGCCGCCGAGGGTCCGCTGTACGTGCGGTGGCGCGACGAGCTGGCCGCGGAGGGCGCCGTCGTCGTGGGGGTCGAGTACCGCAACGGCGGCGGGCGGCTCGGGTCGCACCCGTTCCCGGCGGGTCTCGACGACTGCGTCACCGGCCTGCACTGGGTGCACGAGCACCTCACGGAGCTGGGCGGGACGCACGTCGTGGTCACCGGGGACTCCGGCGGCGCGAACCTCGCGCTCGGGCTGGCGGTCCGGGCCCGCCGCGACGGCTGGGCCGGGCGGATCGCCGGGGTGTACGCCCAGTGCCCGTACGTACTGGGGTCCTGGGACCGGGCGCCCGCGGACCTGGCGTCGCCGTGGGAGAACGACCGCTACTGGCTCAACCGGGAGCTGTTCCCGCTGCTCGCCGAGGTCTACGACCCGGGTTCCACGCACGCCGAGGACCCGACCTGCTGGGCCGCGGCCGCCCGGGCCGAGGACCTGCACGGGCTCCCGCCGCACGTGATCGCCTGCGCGGAGCTGGACCCGCTGCGCGACGAGGGTCTTGCCCACCACCGGCGACTGCTCGCCGCCGGGGTCCCCTCGGTCGGGCTGGTGTACCCCGGGCTCTGCCACGTCGGCATGATCCTGTTCCGCGGCGCCATGCCCGACGTCTACGCCCACGCCGTGCGCGACGTCGTCGGTTTCGCCCGGTCGGTGCGCGGCTGACCCGGCCGGTTCAGGGCACCGCGGGCGGGGCCGCGTCGTCGCCGGTGTCCGGACGGACCCGGCGACGGCACCCGAGCACCACCAGGTGCGCGTCGAGCACCCGGGCGAGCAGGACCCGGTCGACCGGGGCGGTCACGGCCGGGTCGACCAGCATGGCGGCGACGTCGTGCTCGGTGCCGGTGCCGCCGAGTCCGGCGTAGCGGACCCAGACGTCGTAGGCGGACAGCCCGGACAGCGCCGCCGCCACCGGGAGCGACACCGGGAGCGACACCGGGACGGGTTCCTCGAACACGACCATCCGCGCCGCGTACCCGGTCCCGGACGGTTCAGACCTCGGACCCGGTCGCGTCGTCACCCCGGCCCGGGCCGGCCCCCGCGCGGGTCAGCTCGGGTCGACCCGGAGCACCCGGTCGTCGTCGCCGTTGGACGTCGTGACCAGCAGGGCCCCGTCCGGCGCGGAGTAGACCTCGCGCAGCCGCCCGAACTCCCCGTCGAGCTCCGTCGGGATCTCGACGTCGGAGACCGCGCCGTCGGTGCCCGCCGGGCCGACGCGCATCAGCAGCAGCTTCTGCCCGCGCAACGCGGCGACGGCGAGCATCCCGTTCCGCGGACCCCATGCGTCGCCGTCGAGGAACGCGGCGCCGGCCGGGGCCTCGGGCGGACTGCCGGAGGACCACGCGGCGGGGACGGCGTCGGGGAAGCGGTCCCGGTCGGTCATCGGGACCGACTCGTCGTAGCTGGTCACCGTGCCGCCCTGCGAGGGGTCCCAGCCGTAGTTGGCGCCCGGGCGCAGCAGGTTCACCTCGTCATCGCGGGTGGGGCCGTGCTCGGCGGTGAAGATCCGCCCGGTGCCCGGCTCGACCGCGACGCCCTGAACGTTGCGGTGTCCGGAGGTGTGGACGAGCCGCTGGGCCGGGTCGGCGGCGTCGGCGAAGGGGTTGCCCGCCGCGGGCCCACCGGTGGCCGGGTCGACCCGCAGCGTCTTGCCGCCGAGCGAGGTGAGGTCCTGCGGGGTGGCGGGCATCGCCGCGTCTCCGGTCCCGACGACGAGCGCCCCGGTGTCGTCGACGGCGACCCGGCAGCCCGAGTGCCGCCCGCCCGAGGCGATCGGCAGCCCGCCGACCAGCGGGTCCGCGACCCGGGTCGCGGTGGCGCCGTCCGGGGACAGCGTCCAGGTGACCAGCCGGACGTCGACCGGGTTCCCGTTCTCGGCGTGGGTCTGGCAGGTGGTGAACCGGTTCGACGTCGCGAAGTCGGCGTGCACGGCCAGCCCCATCAGCCCGCCCTCGCCGCGGGCGAACACGTCGCCGAGGTCGGCGGCGACCGGGTGACCGCGGTACCCGGGTCGAGCGAGGCGAGCAGCGACAGGCGCCCGGACCGCTCGGTGACCAGCGCGCGCCCGTCGGGCAGCACACCGACGCTCCAGACGTGGGAGAACCCGCCCGCGCCGGGGGTGACCCGCAGACCGCCGTCCCCGGTCCGGGCCGGGGACGGCGCGGGCGGTGCGGGGGCCGGTGCCGCGGGCGCCGCGGCGCCGCAGCCCGCCACGCCCATCAGGACGACCGCCGCCACCGCCGTCCCGGCGCGGCGGACACGGGAGGCGATGCGATCACGGGTCACACCGGACATCCTGGCCCACACCGCCCATTCCGGCAGAGTGGTGGTGGGCGGGGAGCGCGTCCACCCGCACCTCCACCGCGTCCGCCCGCACGAACCCCAGGTCGGCGGGACCTTCGACGACCTCGGCGAGGCGCAGGGCGGGGAACCGGGTGACCAGTGCCCGCAGCCCGATCTCGAGCTCGGTGCGGGCGAGGGCCGCGCCCAGGCAGTAGTGCGCGCCCTGCCCGAAGCCGAGGTGCCCCTCGCCGCGGCCCGGGTCGCGGGTCACGTCGAACTCCTCGGGCCGGTCGTGACGGCGCGGGTCGAAGTTGGCCGTCACCAGCCCGGCGACGACCGTGCTGCCCGCCGGGACCGTCGTGCCACCGACGTCGAGGTCGACGGCGGCGAAGCGCGGCGAGGACATCGGCACCGCTCCGCAGGTCCGCACGATCTCGTGCACCGCGACCGGCCAGCGCTCCGGCTCGTCCCGCAGCACGGCGAGCTGCTCGGGGCGGGTGAGCAGGACCAGCGCGGCCCGGGACAGGACGTGCGCGGTCGTCTCGAACCCGGCCAGCACCAGGTCGAACAGCAGCACCGCGAGCTCGTCGGCGTCGAGCCGGTCGCCGTCGTCGTGCACCGCGACCAGGGCGCTGACCAGGTCGTCGGCCGGGTCCGCGCGCCGGGCCGCGATCAGCTCGTGCACCTGGTCGTGCACGGCGTGGGCCGCCGCGGGCATCCGTGCGGGGTCGGGGGCCACGAGCAGCCGGGCCAGGGCCCGCCAGACCTCCCGGCTCTGCTCCGGCACGCCGACCAGCTCGCAGATCACCGCGATCGGCAGCGGGTGGCACAGCGCGGCGACGAGGTCGACCGAGGTGCCGGCGGCACCGGCGGCGGCGATGTCGTCGAGCAGACCGTCGGTGAGCGCCTCGATCCGCGGACGCAGCTCGCGGACCCGGCGCACGGTGAACGCGCGCGAGACCAGCCGACGCAGCCGAGCGTGGTCCTCGCCGTCACGGACGAGCAGACCCCGACCGAGGTGGGCGAGCGCGTCGGGGAACCCGAGCGTCGCGAACACCCCCGCGATGCCCCGCCCGGCGCCGGGTACCGCGGCCGGATCGCTGCGCAGGCGCGGGTCGAGCAGCACGGCGTGGACGTCGTCGTGCCGGGTGACCAGCACCGCGGGCCCCATCGGGGTGTCGTCGAACGGCACCACGGGTCCCTGCTCCCGCAGCCGCCCCAGTCGCGCGACGGGGCAGCCCTCCCCGGTCGTGCGGCGTTCGGTGGTCCGGTCCACGTCGTTCTCCTCTCGTGACGGGTGGCTCGCCGGACCCAGCGGACACCCTGCCGCCGCGGCACGGTCAAGAACTGGCGCCACACGGTTGACGATGGCGCCATCATGCGCCATAGTTGCGCCATGGAGTTGGACGGATATGTCGACCGCCTGCGCACCGAGTTCTCCGCCCTGGGCGAGGCAGCGGGCGAGGAGACCCGGGCGGTCGCGGAGCGACTGCTCGCCCCCCTGCACTCGACGACCCGCCTGATCCTGCTGGAGGCGCTGGCCGAGGCGGCCGACGAGATCACCCTCGAGCTCGCTCCGGCGTCGGTGCACGTGCGGCTGCGCGGCAGCGATCCCGAGTTCGTCGTCACCGGGGCACCTGCCACGCCCCCGGCAGCGACGGAGGCGCCACCCGTGGCGCCATCGGCGCCGGCGGTCACCGACGGCGAGTCCGGGCCGGTCGCCCGGATCAACTTCCGGCCGCCGGAGACGCTCAAGACCCGGATCGAGGAGGCGGCCGGGCGGGACGGCCTCAGTGTGAACACCTGGCTGACCCGCGTGGCCGCCGCCGCGCTGGACCGCCCGGCCGCGACGTCCGACCGTCCCGACGCCGCCCGCCGTGGCCGCGTCGGCTGGTTCGGCTGAGCCGCGACCGATCCCCTTCTCCCACACCCGACCGACCCACACCTGACCCACACCTGACCCACGGCGTCACCGCGACGCCGAGGAGGCGATGCCCCATGCCCAGCTACGACACCCCCGAGCCCGTCACCGCGATCGTCGACCTCGCGATCGGTGACCTGCGCGTGACCGCCTCGGACCGCGCCGACACCGTCGTCGAGGTCCACAGCTCCGCGGCCGACCGCGCCCACACGGACCAGGTCCGGGTCGAGCTGACCGGCCGCGAGCTGCGTGTCACCGGCCCGCGGCTCGGGCTGCTGCAGCGGTTCACCCCGGGCACCCCCGGCCGCACCGTCGAGGTCGAGATCGCACTCCCGGCAGGCTCCGCCCTGACCGCGAGCACCGGCTACGGCTCGGTCGTCGCCGAAGGCGCCCTCGGCGAGTGCACCGCGACGACCCGCTACGGCGACGTCCGCATCGACGACGCGGCCTCCGCCGACCTGAGCACCGCCTACGGCCACGTCCGGATCGGTGGCACCGTCACCGGTGACGCGACGGTCCGCTCCGACCACGGCGGCATGCAGATCCACCGCGGCGGCGGCAGCGCGACGCTGAGCAGCAAGCACGGCGTCGTCCGCGCCGACGAGCTGACCGGCGACGTCGAGGTGACCAGCACCCACGGCCCGATCGACGTCGACGAGCTCGGCGCGGGCGCCCGCGTCCGGACCGCCTACGGCGACGTCCGCCTCGGCCGGGTGCACCGCGGTGAGCTGTCGCTGACCAGCACGCACGGCCGCCTGGAGGTCGGTGTCGCCGAGGGCAGCGCCGCCTGGCTCGACCTCGACACCACCGGCCGGATCGGCAACGACCTGGACCCGCGCGAGGCCCCGGACGGCGGCGACACCGTCACCGTCCACGCCCGCTCCCGCGAGGGCGACATCGTCGTCCGCCGCGCCTGACACCCACCGTCCGCGATCCCGTCCACGAGAGGAACCACCCGTGCCCACACCCCCGCCCGCGATCGCCGTCGCCGCCCTGCACAAGTCCTACGGCGACCACGCCGTGCTCCGCGGCATCGACCTCGACGTCCCCGCCGGGACCGTGCTCGCCCTGCTCGGCCCGAACGGCGCCGGCAAGACGACGCTGGTCCGCATCCTGTCCACCCTGCTGCGGCCGGACTCCGGTCGGATCCGGATCGCCGGGAGGGACCCGGCGTCCGATCCCGACGGCGTCCGGGCCGCGATCGGGGTGACCGGCCAGTTCTCCGCCGTCGACGGCCTGCTCACCGGCGCGGAGAACCTGCGCCTGATGGCCGACCTGCACCACCTGCCCCGCGCCACCGTCCGCGCCCGCGCCCGGGAGCTGCTGGAGCGCTTCGACCTCGCCGACGCCGCCGACCGCCGCGCCGGCACCTACTCCGGCGGGATGCGGCGCCGCCTCGACCTGGCCATGACCCTGGTCGCGGACCCGGACGTGCTGTTCCTCGACGAGCCGACCACCGGGCTGGACCCCCGCAGCCGCCGCGACCTGTGGGCCGCGGTGCGCGAGCTCGTCGGCCGCGGCGTCACCGTGCTGCTGACCACCCAGTACCTGGAGGAGGCCGACCAGCTCGCCGACTCCGTCGCCGACCTCGACGGCGGGCGCCTGGTCGCCCGCGGCACGCCCGCGCAGCTCAAGGCCCGGGTGCCCGGCGGGCACGTGCTGCTGCACCTCGCCGACGAGGACGCCCTGGCCGCCGCGCACGCCGCGCTGCCCGACGCCGTCGCCGACCCGGCGGTGCTGACGCTGCAGCTGCCCGCCACCGGTCCGCGCGACCTGCGGGCGCTGCTCGACCGGCTCGACCACGCCGGCGTCGACCCCGAGGGGCTGACCACCCACACCCCCGACCTCGACGACGTCTTCCTCGCCCTCACCGGGCACCCGGGCACTGCGGAGGTGGCGGCATGAGCACCGCGACCCTCGCCCCGGCCGACCGCCCCCGGCTGTTCGCCGACTCGACGACGATGCTGCGCCGCCGCATCCGGCACCTGCGCCGCTACCCCTCGCTGACGATCATGCTGATCGCCCAGCCGCTGGTGTTCCTGCTGCTGTTCGTCTACGTCCTGGGCGGCACGATGGGCGCCGGGCTGGGCGGGGACCGTGACGACTACCTGGCCTACGTCACCCCGGCCGTGCTGCTGCTGACCGTCGCGAGCGTCGCGATGGGCACCGCCATCGGGGTCGCCACCGATATGGCCGAGGGCGTCGTCGCCCGCTTCCGGACGATGGCGATCGCCCGCTCCAGCGTGCTCACCGGGCACGGCGCCGGGGCGTTCGTGCAGACCGTGCTGGGCCTGGTCGTCGTGCTCGGCGTGGCGTTGGCGCTGGGGTTCCGCAGCGACGCCGGACCGCTGGCCTGGCTCGGCGTCGCCGGGATGCTGGCGCTGCTCACCGTCGCGCTGACCTGGCTGACCGTCGCGCTCGGGTTGGCCGCGGACAGCGTGGAGACGGCGAGCAACACCCCGATGTTCCTGATGCTGCTGCCGTTCCTGGGCAGCGGGTTCGTGCCGGTGGAGTCGATGCCGACCGCGCTCCGGTGGTTCGCGGCGTACCAGCCGTTCACCCCGGTCATCGACACCCTGCGCGGGCTGCTCGGCGCCGGCCCGGGCAGCGGCGCCGGGCTCGGCACCGACGCCGCACTCGCCGTCGGCTGGTGCCTGGTGATCACCGTCGGGAGCCTGCTGTGGTCACGCCGGCTCTACGAGACCCGCGCCGCGCGCTGAGGGGCTCCGCTCCGCCGGCGGGCGGTCCACGTGGACGGGCAGAGCGGGCAGCCGCTCGAAGCCCAGCCGCGACGGGCCGTCCGCCGGCTCGGCGAGCCGCAGGCCCGGAAGCGCGTGACCAGCGCCGACAGCACGACCTCGACCTCCTGCCGGGCCAGCGCGGCGCCCAGGCAGTAGTGCGCGCCGTGCCCGAACCCGAGGTGCCCCTCCCCGCGGGCGGGGCGGCGGCGGACGTCGAGCTCGTCGGGCCGGTCGACGACGCGGGGATCGAAGTTGGCGGAGAGCAGACCGGGCAGCACCGCCGTCCCCGCCGGGACCGGGGTACCGGCGATCTCGGTGTCCTCGGCCGCGTACCGGGGCGCGCCGGCCGGGACCGGTCCGCAGGTGCGGACCAGCTCGTGCACCGCCGTCGGCCACAGCTGCGGGTCGGCGCGCAGGGCGTCGAGCCGGTCCGGCCGGCTGAGCAGCGCGAGCGTGCCCTTGGCCAGGACGTGCGCGGTCGTCTCGAACCCGGCGACGGTGAGGTTCACCGTCATGTCGAGCAGCTCCTGCTCCGAGAGCCGGTCGCCGTCGTCGTCGTGCACGGTCACGAGCGCGGACAGCAGGTCGTCGGCGGGCTCACGGCGACGGGCCTCGATCAGCGCGCGGACGTGGGCGACCATCCCCCGCGTGACGTCCGGCATCCGTCCGGGGTCGGGCTGGATCAGCAGCCGGGCGAACTCCCGCCAGCGGTCGCGGTCGTCCTCGGGCACCCCGACGAGCTCGCAGATCACGGTGATCGGCACCGGGTAGGCCAGCGCCTCCACCAGGTCGACCGGGCTGCCGTCGGCGCCGGCGGCGGCGATGTCGTCGAGCAGACCGGACACGATCGCCTCGACCCGCGGACGCAGCCCGGCGACCCGGCGCACGGTGAACGCCCGGGAGACGAGCCGGCGCAGCCGCGCGTGGTCCTCGCCGTCCCGGGACAGCATCGGGCGACGCAGCAGCTCCAGGTCCTCGGGCAGCCCGATGATCCGGTCTGGGCGTTGCGCAGGAAGTT
>NZ_JAHLJA010000113.1:0-14002 GCF_020496245.1 Pseudonocardia sp. ICBG601
CTGTCGCAGGGGCGAACGCGGGGCCGCACCGTCGGCGGCCTCGCAGACCCTCGCAGTCTCGTGTGGCCCGGCCGTGTCACGTGTCCGGCGAACAGGTGAACGGCAGTACTCGTACGGGTGACGCGACAGGGGCTCGCTACTCCGCCACGCGGCAGATGGCGAAGGCCTGCGCCGGAACGGTGAACGAGGAGCCGTCACTGGTCGTCGGCTCGGAGGCCAGCAGGATGCGGGTGATCTCCGACCCGAGCGACAGCGTCACCGGCTCCGGCCCGAGGTTGACCACCACCCGCATCCGCCCGCGGACCACGACGAGGGTCCGCGCCTGCTCGTGGACGTCGACGCCGACCCGGTCCAGCCACGGGTCGGACAGCTCCGGCCAGGCCCGGCGCAGCGCGATGAGCTCGCGGTGCATCCGCAGCAGGGTCGCGTGCGGCTCCTGCTCGGGCTCGGACCAGTCCAGCCGGGAGTCGACGAAGGTCGACTCGGCGTTCGGGTCGGGCACCTCGGCGGCGTCGTCCCAGCCGTGGTCGGCGAACTCGGCGCGCCGGCCGTCGCGGACCGCCTTCTGCAGAGCCGGGTCGCCGAAGCGGGAGAAGAACTGCCACGGCGTCCGCGCGCCCCACTCCTCGCCCATGAACAGCATCGGGGTGAACCCGGAGGTGAACAGCAGCGCCGCCCCGCAGGCCAGCAGGCCGGGGGACAGCGTGTGGGTGAGCCGGTCGCCGGTGGCGCGGTTGCCGATCTGGTCGTGGTTCTGCAGGTAGGTGACCAGCCGCGAGCCGGGGATCCGGGCGGTGTCGATCGGGGCGCCGTGGCTGCGCCTGCGGAACGACGACCAGGTGCCCTCGTGCAGGAACCCGCGGGTGAGCACGTGTGCGAGCCCGTCGAGGCCCGCCTCGGCGAAGTCGCCGTAGTAGCCCTGGCTCTCGCCGGTGAGCACCGTGTGCAGGCAGTGGTGGACGTCGTCGGCCCACTGGGCGTCGAGGCCGTACCCGCCGCCCTCCCGAGCGGTGATCATCCGGGGGTCGTTGAGGTCGGACTCGGCGATCAGCGACAGCGGGCGGCCGACGTGCGCCTCCAGCGCGGTCACCTCGACGGCGAGCTGCTCCAGCACGTGCTGGGCCCGGGTGTCGCGCAGCGCGTGCACGGCGTCGATCCGCAGCCCGTCGACGTGGAAGTCGCGCAGCCACATCAGCGCGTTCTCGATCATGTAGCGGCGGACCTCGTCGGAGCCCGCCCCGTCGAGGTTCAGCGAGGGGCCCCAGATGTTGGAGCCGGCGAAGTACGGGCCGAACCGGTCCAGGTAGGCCCCGGACGGGCCGAGGTGGTTGTAGACGACGTCGAGGACCACACCCAGGCCGCGGGCGTGGCAGGCGTCGACGAAGCGCTTGAACGCGTCCGGCCCGCCGTAGTTCTCGGTGACGGCGTACCAGCCGACGCCGTCGTAGCCCCAGTTCACCGGCCCGTCGACGGCGTTGACCGGCAGCACCTCGACCAGGTCGATCCCGAGGGAGACCAGGTGGTCGAGCCGGTCGATCGCGGAGTCGAACGTCCCGCCGTCGGTGAAGGTGCCGATGTGGCACTCGTAGAGCACCGACCCGGCCAGCGCGCGGCCCGTCCAGTTGTCGTCGGTCCACCAGAACGCGTCGTGCTCGTAGACGCGGGAGCGCTCGTGCACTCCCTTCGGCTGCCAGGCGGACCGGGGGTCGGGCAGCGGCGTGGCGTCGTCGTCGAGCAGGAACGCGTAGTCGGTCCCGTGCCCGTGGTCGGGCGCCTCGATGCGCCACCAGCCCCCCGGGGAGGGATCGAGCGCGATGCGCCGCTCACCCACCAGCACGCTGACGCGGTTCCTGTCGGGGGCCCATACGGCGAACTCCGTCACGGGGGCCGATCCTTCCGCACCCGGTGGGGTCGGCGCGCGCCCGGCGGGGGGTGGGCCGGGTCACGCGCCGCTAGGCTGCCCTGATGAGCGACCCCGACGGAGGCGACGACCTCGACCAGGACGCGCAGCTCCAGCCCGAGGACACCCTGGAGTACGGCGGCGTGACCGACGTGCTCGACGAGGGGTACTCGCCGCCCGAGCGGCCCTGGAACGACCGTGACGACGAGACCCTCGACGAGCGCCTCGCCGACGAGGAGCCCGACACCTGGGCCGCCGAGCTCGACGCGACCGCCGACGCGGAGGACCGCGACGACGCCCGCGCCGCCGGTGTGGTCGGTGACCCGGACTCCCGCGAGGACTTCTCCGACGTCGACGACGCCACCGGTGGGCTGCTCGGCGACGCCCCGGGCACCGACGGCGAGCTGCTCGCCGACGACGAGGTCGGCGACCGCCGCGCCGGGCGCCTCACCATCGACGACGCGAGCTTCGACGGCAGCGACGGTGGGGAGAAGGACCTGGTGGCGGGCGACGCCGGCATCGACGGTGCGGGCGCCTCTGCCGAGGAGGCCGCGGTGCACCTCGTCGACGAGCCCTGAGTCCCGGACGCACGCGTGCCCCGGTCGCCGACGGCGGCCGGGGCACGGTGGCCGTGGCTCAGGCCGGGCGGACCAGCAGCGCGACCGGGTAGCGCGAGAGCAGGTCGGCCAGCGCGGGCGCCGGCCCGTCCACCGGCCGGTTCGCGATCATGTCGTGCCAGTCGTCGAACCCGCCGGGCAGCGGCAGCCGGGTGTCGTCCCAGCCGCCGCGGCCGGCCAGGCCCTCGGGCAGCCGGGTCGCGACGGCGACGAGCGCGCCCCCGCCACGGGAGAAGGCGACGGCGTGCTCTGCCGCCGTGCCCTGTGCGTCGACCCGGCCGTACCCGCTGAACAGTTCGGGGCGGAACCGCCGCAGCCGCGCCGTCGCCGAGGTGACCAGCAGCTTCGCGGCGCCGGTCGCGTCGACCGGTGGCTGCTCGCCGGCGTCGAGACGCTCCAGGAGCGCCCGGCGGGCGTCCCAGTCGACCGGGCGCCGGTTGTCCGGGTCGACCAGCGAGTACTCGAACAGCTCGGTGCCCTGGTAGACGTCGGGCACACCCGGGCCGGCCATCTGCAGCAGCTTCTGGGCCAGCGAGTTCGACCAGCCGGGCTCGGCGATCTCCGCGACGAACGCCTCGATCTCGGCGACGAGCTCGGCGTCGGCCAGGACCTGCTCCGGCCAGGCCGCGATCGCCTCGTCGACCTCGGCGACGGCGTCGATGTGCGAGGTCACCAGCTTGGCCTCCTTGGAGGCCTTGCCGAGGTAGCCGGCGAGCCGCTCGGCCGGGATCGGCCACGCCCCGACCAGTGACTGCCAGGCCAGCAGCTCCAGCGACCGGTCGGGCAGCGGGTGGCGCACCGACCACTCGCGGACCCGCGCCGCCCAGTCCGCCGGTCGCTCGGACAGCACGGCCAGCCGGGCCCGCACGTCCTCCGACCGCTTGGTGTCGTGCGTGGACAGCGAGGTCATGGTGCGCGAGCGTCCCGCCTCGCGGCGGGCGAGCCCGGCGTGGAACTCCTCGGGCGTCACCCCGAACCGCGCCGGGTCGCCGCCGACCTCGTTCAGCGCGACGAACCGGTTGTACCGGTAGAAGGCGGTGTCCTCGACACCCTTGGCGGTGACCATCCCCGAGGTCTGCTGCAGCCGGGTCGCGTACTCCGACCCGGGCTCGCGGACCAGCCCGGAGTGCAGCGCACCCAGCACCGCGGCCAGGTCGGGGCGACGGGTGCGGGCCACCGCGACCGCGGTGTCGGCGGCCGCCCGGCCCTCGGCGATCTCGGGGGTGAGGTAGGAGCGGTAGACCGGGAACCCGCACAGCAGCTCGGCGACCGCGTCGTGCAGGTCCTCGGCGGCGACGTCGGCGAGGTCGAGCCCGGTGGTGCCGGAGTCGGCGCCGGGGCCCGCGCGGAAGGCGTCGGCGATCCGGCGCACCTCCGCGACCAGGATCTCCCGGACGACGAGGTGGCGGCCGTCGTCCTCGACGGCGTGCGCGGAGCGCTTCTCCCCGGTGTGCTCGGCGGCGAACTGGGTGAGCAGCCCGGCGCCGTCGGGGTCGACGAGCACCCCACAGACCTCGCGCAGCGCCTCGTAGCCGGTGGTGCCGTCGACCGGCCAGGAGATCGGCAGCTCCTCGCCGACGCCCAGGATCTTCTCCACCAGCAGCCACTTGCCCGGGCCGAGCTCGGCGCGCAGCCGGCGGGCGTAGCCGCCCGGGTCGGACAGGCCGTCGGGGTGGTCCACCCGCAGCCCGACGACGGTGTCGTCGGAGCGCACGATGTCGAGGACGGTGCGGTGGGTGTCGGCGAAGACCTCCGGGTCCTCGACCCGGACCGCGGCGAGGTCGCTGACGTCGAAGAACCGCCGGTAGGTCAGCTCCGCGGCGCCGCGCCGCCAGGACACGAGCCGGTAGTGCTGGCGGTCGTGTACCTCCTGCGGGGTGCCCTCGCCGGTGCCGGGTGCGAGCGGGAAGCGGTGCTCGTAGTAGCGCAGCTCCCCGTCGACCACCGACAGCTCCGCCAGGGCCTTCTCCTCGTCGGCGTCCAGCACCGGGAGCAGGATCGGCCCGGCGCCCCAGTCGACGTCGAAGTGCCGGGCCCGGCGCGAGGACGGTCCGTGCGTGAGCACGTCCCACCACCACGGGTTCTCCGCGGGCTTCGCGACGCCGACGTGGTTGGGCACGATGTCGATCAGCATCGTCAGGCCGTGCTCGCGCAGCGTCGCGAGCAGCGACCGCAGCCCCTGCTCGCCGCCGCGCTCACCCGACACCCGGGTCGGGTCGGTCACGTCGTAGCCGTGGGTGGACCCGGCCGTGGACTCCAGCAGGGGTGAGGCGTAGAGCGCCCCGACCCCCAGCCGGTCCAGGTAGCCGGTCAGCGCGGCGGCGTCGGCGAAGGTCTGCTCCGCCGAGAGCTGCAGCCGGTAGGTCGATCCCGGAAGGCGGGTCACGCCTCAGCCCTTCGATCGCAGGACGAGCAGGGAACGGGCGGGCAGGGTCAGCACCGAGCCCGCGGACACCGGGTCGAGGTCGGTCCCCGTGACGCCGGCGGCGTTCGGCGGGTGCACCTCGCCCGAGTGGGTGTCGACGACGATCTCCCACGCCTGCCCGAACTCGGTGGGCGGGAGCGTGGTGTCGATGTCCTCCCAGAAGGAGTTGAAGCACAGCAGGAACGAGTCGTCGACGATCCGCTGGCCGCGCTGGTCGACGTCGGCGATCTGGCTGCCGTTGAGGAACACGACCACCGAGCGGCCCAGGTCGTTGTCCCAGTCCTCCTCGGTCATCTCCCGCCCGGCGGGGGTGAACCAGCCGATGTCGGCGACGTCCTCGCTGGTGGAGGACCGGCCGATCGGGCGGCCGGCGAAGAACCGGCGCCGGCGGAACACCGGGTGGGCGTGCCGCAGCGCGGCGACACCCGCGGTGAACGTGGTCAGGTCGTCGTGCTTGCCCGCGAGCTCCCAGTCCTGCCAGGCGATCTCGTTGTCCTGGCAGTAGACGTTGTTGTTGCCGCCCTGGGTGCGTCCGGCCTCGTCGCCGTGCAGCAGCATCGGGGTGCCCTGGGACAGCAGCAGCGTCGCCAGGAAGTTGCGCTGCTGGCGGGCCCGCAGCTCGACGATGGTCTCGTCGTCGGTGGGACCCTCGACGCCGCAGTTCCAGGACCGGTTGTGGCTCTCGCCGTCGTTGCCGCCCTCGCCGTTGGCCTCGTTGTGCTTCTCGTTGTACGAGACGAGGTCGGCCAGGGTGAACCCGTCGTGCGCGGTCACGAAGTTGATCGAGGCGAACGGGCGGCGGCCGTCGGCCTGGTAGAGGTCCGAGCTGCCGGTGATCCGCGACGCGAACTCGCCCAGGGTGCCCGCCTCACCGCGCCAGAAGTCGCGCACGGTGTCGCGGTACTTGCCGTTCCACTCGGTCCACAGCGGCGGGAAGTTGCCGACCTGGTAGCCGCCGGGGCCGACGTCCCACGGCTCGGCGATCAGCTTGACCTGCGAGATCACCGGGTCCTGCTGGACGAGGTCGAAGAAGGTCGACAGCCGGTCGACGTCGTAGAACTCGCGGGCCAGGGTGGAGGCCAGGTCGAAGCGGAAGCCGTCGACGTGCATCTCGGTCACCCAGTACCGCAGCGAGTCCATGATCAGCTGCAGGGTGTGCGGGTTGCGGACGTTGAGGGAGTTCCCGGTGCCCGTGTAGTCCATGTAGTAGCGGGGGTCGTCGTCGACCAGCCGGTAGTAGGCGTGGTTGTCGATGCCGCGCATGGACAGCGTCGGGCCCATGTCCGAGCCCTCGGCGGTGTGGTTGTAGACCACGTCGAGGATGACCTCGATGCCGGCGTCGTGCAGGTCGCGCACCATCGCCTTGAACTCCGCGACCTGGGTGCCGGACCGGATCGAGCCCGACGAGTACGCGTGGTGCGGGGCCAGGAAGCCGATGGTGTTGTAGCCCCAGTAGTTCGACAGGCCCTTCTCGGTGAGGTGGTGGTCCTGCACGAACTCGTGCACCGGCATGAGCTCGACGGCGGTGATCCCGAGCCGCTTGTAGTGCTCGATCATCGCCGGGTGCGCCACGCCGGAGTAGGTGCCGCGCAGCTCCTCCTCGACGTCCGGGTGCTGGATCGTCAGTCCCTTGACGTGCGCCTCGTAGACGACGGTCTCGTTGTAGGGGATCTTCGGCGGGCGGTCCGAGCCCCAGTCGAAGTACGGGTTGACGACGACCGACTTCGGCACGTGCGGCGCGGAGTCGGTGTCGTTGCGCGAGTCCGGGTCGCCGAAGTTGTAGCCGAACACGGCCTCGTCCCAGTCGACCGGGCCGTCGAGGGCCTTGGCGTAGGGGTCGATGACCAGCTTGTTCGGGTTGCACCGCAGACCCTGGGCCGGGTCGTAGGGTCCGTGCACGCGGTAGCCGTAGCGCTGGCCGGGCTCGATGCCGGGCAGGTAGCCGTGCCAGACGAAGCCGTCGACCTCGGTCAGCGGGACCCGGGTCTCGGCGAGTCCGCCGGGCGCGCCCGTGCCGGGGGAGAACAGGCACAGCTCCACGGCGTCGGCGACCTCGGAGAACAGTGCGAAGTTGGTGCCGGTGCCGTCGTAGCTGGCACCCAGCGGATAGGCGTGCCCGGGCCAGGCCTGCATGGTCTGTGTCCTCTCGTCGCGTACCCCCGGCCGCAGGCCGCTGGCACGCTCACACTGTGTAGGGCGGGCTCCGTTGCCGCATGGTGGACGGGGCCGCCGGCGGCCCACGCCACATCACCGTCACGTCCGCAGCTGCTGCGGACGGGGGCGGTCGATCGTCCCAGGGGCGGTCAGGAGTCGGCGAGCCGGGCGGGGAAGCCGCCGGTGGCGACAGGGCTCCACCGGGTCGGGGTGATGCGGATCAGGGCCTTCCCCTGGTCGGCCATGGCCCGGCGGTACTCGTCCCAGTCCGGGTGCTCCCCGGAGACGGCGCGGAAGTAGTCGACCAGCGGCTCGAGCGCGTCGGGCAGCGTGATGAGCTCGGCGTCGCCCTCGACCTGCACCCAGGCGCCGTCGAACTCCTCGCTCAGCACGACGACCGCGGCCCTGCCGGCCCTCGCGACGTTGGCCGACTTGGCGCGCTCGGGATAGGTGGAGATGACGATGCGCCCCTCGTCGTCGACGCCGCCGGTGACCGGGGAGGCCTGCACACCGCCGTCGGAACGGGTGGTCATCAGCACCATGTGGTGCCGGGGCCGGACGAACTCGAGCAGCTCGTCCCGGTCGACGCGGTCACTGCGGGCGATGGTGCGGGGCATGCCCGGAATCCTAGGGCGGCCGGGGGCCCCGCGCCCGCCGTTCCTCACCCCGCGCCGCGGGCCACTAGGGTCCGGATCCGTGGCCACCGTCTTCACGAAGATCATCAGCGGCGAGATCCCGGGCCGGTTCGTCTGGGCCGACGAGCAGTGCGTGGGGTTCCTGTCGATCAACCCGCTCGGCCCGGGGCACACCCTCGTCGTGCCGCGCGCCGAGATCGACCAGTGGGTCGACGCCGACGCCGGCCTCGTCGCCCACCTCACCGGGGTGGCACGGACCGTCGGGCTCGCGGTGCGGGAGATCTGGTCGCCGCCCCGGGTGGGTCTGCTGGTCGCCGGGTTCGAGGTGCCCCACCTGCACGTCCACGTGTTCCCGGCGTGGGACATGCGGGCCTTCGACTTCGCGAACGCGGCCGCCACCGTCGACGGCGCCGAGCAGGACGGGCACGCCGAGGCCCTGCGCGCGGCGCTGCGGGCCGCCGGACACGACGCGCACGTCCCGGGCTGAGCGGGTGCACCTGCTGCTCGTCCGGCACGCGCTGCCCGAGGCCGTCGAGCACGACGACGGCACGCACGCCGACCCGGGCCTCGCGCCGCAGGGCCTGGAGCAGGCCGCCCGGCTGGTCGACGCGCTGGCCGGCACCCCGGTCGACGCGCTGTACACCAGCACGATGCTCCGGGCGGTCCAGACCGCGGAGCCGCTCGCGCGCGAGCGCGGCCTCACCCCGCACACCCGGTCCGACCTGCGCGAGTACGACGCAGAACGCTCGCTCTACGTCCCGGTCGCCCGGATGGCGCAGGCCGACCCGGCGGCATGGGCGCGGATGCGAGCCGGGCACCTGCCCGACCACGTCGACGGCGCCGCGTTCCGGGCCCGGGTGCGTGCCGGGATCGAGGACGTCGTCGCGGCACACCCGGGCCGGGCGACGGTGGTCGTCGTCGCCCACGCGGGCGTGGTCAACACCTACCTCGCCGAGGTGCTGGGCATCGGACGGGACCTGCCGTTCCCCCTGGACTACGTCGGCGTCTCACGGGTGGTGTGCGCACGCGACGGGATGCGCAAGGTCGCGACGGTGAACGAGACCGCCCACGTCGCGGACCTGCTCTGACTCCCACCGCCGACCGTTGCGCAACGGTCGTCGACCGCTTGCCGTCGACCGTTTGCCGTGGACGGAGGCGCACGTGATGGACGTGTGCCCCCGCTCGTACGCCGTTCGCCGCCGTCGTTACGCCGCCCGGCTTCGGACGGGTGATCCAGGACGCCGAGCGGGCGGGCTGTACCTACGCTCGGCTGCGTCTCCGCCCGACGACGATGCCGAGGTCGTGGGGCCCCGTCCAGGGCGGGTGCCGGATCCCGGCACGGGCCACCTACGGACTCCGAAGGGCCCGCACGCCGATGGCCGAGCGCGGAGGCTCCGGGACGCGGGACGACAAACGTCGCGTCCCCGCTCCCGCCGGTCCTCCCACCGCGCGTGGCGCCTTCCCGGCCCGTGACGTCCGCGACGTCCGCGCGCTGCGCCCGCTCGCCCTCGGCGCCGTCCGGATGCGCCCGGCCGGCGGGTCCGGGGGCGGTCGCATGACCCCGGCAGGTGTGGTTCCCGGTGGTCACCGGCCTCGGTCGCGCACGACGTCACCGGCGCCGCACGGTCCCGACGGCACGATCGGCCCCGTTCGTTCGGGCAGGCACCGGTGACCGCGATCCGGGGTGAGGACGCCGAACGACCCCGCTGGCCCTCGCGCGGGCTGCCGGCCCGGGTACTCGCCGTGCTGGTGCTGGTGGAGCTCACCGCGGTGGTGCTCGTCGTGACCGACGTGGCGCGGCTGCCGTGGGACCGCGCCACCGGCATGCTGGCGCTGGGCGCCCTCGGTCTCGCCGCACTCGGCGCGCTGCACACCGAGATGGCGTCCGGCATCGACCGGGTGCGCCGGCGCGGAGCGCAGGTCACCTACTTCGACCTGTCGACGGTCTGGACCTTCGCGGCCGCGCTACTGCTGCCGCCGGGGGTGGCGGGCCTGGTGGTCGTCGCGGTCTACGGCCACCTGTGGTGGCGGGTCTGGCGCCCGGCCGGGGCGAAGCTGTACCGGCACGTCTACACCACCGCGACCGTCGTGCTCGCCGCGATGGCCGCCTCGGTCCTCGTCTCGTCCGACTCGCTCACCGCGGCGGCGGGGCTCGGCGGCGCGAGCCAGGTGGTCGGCTACCTGTCGCTGCTGCTGGCCATGGCGGTCTACGGGCTGGTCAACCAGGTCCTCGTCGCGACCGCGCTGGCCCTGACCTCGCCGGATCGTCCCGACTGGCGACGCCTGATGGGGGACTGGGACGACCACGTGCTCGAGGGCGCGACGCTCTGCCTGGCGGTGCTGGCCGCGCTCGCGGTGCAGCGCCATGTGCTCCTTGCGCTGCTGGTCCTCCCGCCGCTGCTGGTGCTGCACCGGGCGGTGCTGATCCGGCAGCTGGAGGAGCGGGCGAACACCGACGCCAAGACCAACCTGCTCACCGCGGTCGCGTGGCGGGGCCGGGCGCACCGGGCGCTCACCCGGGCCCGGCGCCAGCGCGGTGCCGTCGCGGTGCTGATCCTCGACCTGGACCACTTCAAGGCCGTCAACGACGGCTACGGCCACCTCGCCGGCGACGAGGTGCTCACCGCCGTCGCCGCGACGCTGAAGGCCCAGGTCCGCGAGGTCGACCCGGTCGGGCGCTTCGGTGAGGAGGAATTCGTCGTCCTCCTCGCCGGGCTGCCGGTGGGGCCGGAGGGGTGCGCGCTCGCCCACGGCGCGGCCGAGCGCATCCGGCGGACCATCCGGTCGCTGACGGTGCACGTCGACGGTCCGGGCGGCGGCATCACCATCCGCGACCTGTCGGTGTCGGTCGGGGTCGCGGTGACCGGCGGCGACGGCGAGTCCCTCGACGACCTGCTGCAGGTCGCCGACCACGCCCTCTACGCCGCCAAGCGTGCCGGACGCGACCAGGTCCGGATCGGGCGCGACGGGAGCGTCCCCGGCCACTGAGCCCCGGCTACTGAGCCCGGGCGGTGGGCCCCGGTGTCGCGGCGGCGGCAGGAGGGTGCGGGTCAGGCGTGCTCGGGCTCGGCCGGGAAGGTGTGCCGCCCGATCCGCACGACGTCGCGCCCGGCACGTTTGGCGGCGTAGAGGGCGGAGTCCGCGACCTCGAGCAGCCCGGTCAGGGCGTGGCCGTCGTCGGGGAACAGCGCCCCGCCGATCGAGACGGTGATCCCGGTCCGGGACGGAGGGCCGTCGGTCCCGGTGGCGTCCGGGGGTGGTGCGGGCAGCCGCTGTGCGGGGACCCCGTCCACCGTCGCCGCCGGGTCGGACTCACCCGCGATCCGCCTGCGCAGGCGCTCGGCGATCTGCCGGACCTCCTCGCGACCGTCGTGCCCGGACAGCCGGGGGAGCAGCACGACGAACTCCTCCCCGCCGAACCGGCCGACGAGGTCGTGGTCGCGCAGCTCCTCGCGCAGCACCCGGCGGTGGCGGCGAGGACCTGGTCGCCGTAGAGGTGGCCGTGGGTGTCGTTGATCTCCTTGAAGTGGTCCAGATCGAGGATCAGCAGCGCCGCCGGCCGCCGTTCGCGTTCGGCGATGGTCAGCTCGTGGGTGCCGCGCAGGTGCCAGGCCGCGTGGTTGAGCAGCCCGGTCTTGGAGTCGGTGTCGGCACGTTCGCGCAGCTTGCGGACCAGGATCGTGCGGTGCAGCGCGAGGATCGGCGGCACCGCGAGCAGCGCGACGAACGGGCCGCTCGCGGCCAGCGCGCCCGCCGTCAGCGCCCCCAGGCAGAGGGTCGCCAGCTCCAGGGTGAGCTCGTCGCCGCCGAACAGGATCCGCACCACCCGGGTGTCCGGGCTGGCCACCGCGACCACACCGAGCACCAGGCAGGTGTTGACGACGGTGTACGTGAGCAGGGCCAGCGGCAGTTCGAGGGCGTCGGGCAGACCGGAGTACACCTCGCCCTGACGGGTTGCGGCCAGCACCCCCGCCGTCGCGTACACGGCGAGTAGCACCGTCGCTCCGCTGTAGACCAGGCGATAGGCGGGATGCCGGTCGGGAGGCGGGACCGGCCGCTGCACCCGGAGGTAGAGGTGCGCGTAGACCACCATCACCATCAGGCCGCCGAGCGCCGCAGGCAGCAGCAGTGCCGAGGCGAACGTCCACACCGAGGTGAGGTTCACGTGGTGGGTGTCCGCGCTGTACCGCCGGAGCCGCTCCACGCCAGCCACCAACTCGGTGTGTAGCACTCCGGCGACGGTCAGCGTGGCGAACAGCCCCCATGTGGAGTGGTCGAGTCGGGGTGGGACGAGAAGCGCGGCGAGAGTCAGGAGGAGCGCCAGCAGCTCCACGACCAGCACCGGTCCCAGCAGACGGGTGGGGATCGACCAGAGGGGCCAGCGCGTGACCTGATGCCACCGAGGTGGCGCAGGAGCCACGTCGTCCTCCCCTCCACCGGTGTGCATCGCACCCGATCTTGCCTCGACAGCGGGCGTGATGGGCGTTTCCCCCTCCGTGATCCTAGCCGCAGATGATTGCAGGGAGTGATCGATACGTCTCCGAGACCGTGTCGTTGCTGCCCGATCATGCAAGGCGATCACTGTGTGTAGGCAGCGGTGCTGAGGATGACCATTGTCGTGATCGCAATGGGGTCCGCTGGATTGTTTCGCGCAGGGCGCTTCGTCAATCCTTTCTGCGGCGGGCGGAAATCGGCGGAAGAGCGCTCGACGGTGAGTGGGTTGTTGCGTGCCGGTCAAGTGCCGTCACGTGCCCCCACGTGCAGAGCAGTGATGTGAAGGGGGTGCTCACGTGCGTAACTGGGAGTGGTGATCAGTGGTGCGGGCGATACCGGTGTGTGCGCCCCGATCAATATCGGCTCATGTCGGAAAGGGGGCTGGAATCATGCGCAACTGGGAGTGAGCCTTTTTCAACCTGACGTTTGTGCTGGTCAGGGGCGTGAAGGCCGGCCGGGGTGGGGCTCCTGGTAGACGGATGGTGTCGAACCGTCGTCTGCCAGGAGCCCCGTGTGCTGTCCTACCCATCCGGGATGAACGTGTCCAGCCGTAGCGTCCGTGATCTTGCTGATCTTCTCCGGGGGCATCGGCGTCAGCGTGGAACACGCTGGCGCCGGCTCTCAGCCGGTCGGCAGGCCTTGCTGGTGCTCGCCTACCTGCGTAAGGGCGAGACCTACGCTGCCCTGGCCTGCGGGTTCGCGGTGAGCACCGCGACGGTGTACCGGTGTACCTGACCGAGGCGATCGGTCTGCTCGCCGCGCCTCGCCCCGACCCTGGAACAGGCCATCACCGTCGCCGCTGGGAAGGCGTTCGTGATCCTGGACGGCACGCTGCTGCGTATCGACCGGGTCGGCATGAAATCCGCTACGACCGGGCGTTCTACTCCGGCAAACACAGTGCCACGGCCTGAACGTGCAGGTCATCGCCGACCCCGTCGGCAGGCTGGTGTGGATCTCCCCACCGCTACCCGGAGCCCGGCACGACATGGGTGCCGCCCGCGCCCACGGGATCATCGACGCGGTCAACACCGCCGGGTGCGGGGCGATCGCTGACACCGCCTCCAAGGCGGCGGGCCCGCGATCACCGTCCCCCACCGACGCCGCCGCCCGCGACCTCGACACCGGCCGTACCGGCCCCTGTCAGCGAATCAGAAAGCGGTCAACGCCGCCCACGCCCGACGACGGGCACCCGGTGAACGGGTCAACGCCGAGCTGAAGAACTGGAAGATCCTCCGCAAGATCCGCTCCAGCCCCAACCCAGGGCCCCGCAAAGTCGTGATGGGTTGGGTCCTGAGCTGCGGTGATGTGGGGGGTGGGGGTGGGGTCGGACACAGGCTTGGCGTGATCATGAGGGTGTCGAATCCTTGCTCACGTCAGGAAGCCTGTGTCGCAGTGTCAGTGTCTCCGATCGTTGCTGCTCTGAAGGCCTGGAGGTCGGTCCTGACGCGGGGAGAGCCGCGCCGGTCGGTGAGGCGGCGGGGTTTGTCGCTGGTGGAGGCCCCTGTCGCGAGTGCCGGACCCCGTGTCCCGCCACGGTGTCCTCGCGGTGTTGCTACTGGGGGCGTGCGCGGTGTTGGCGGGGCCCGGTCGTTCACCGCGATCGCCGAGTACGCCCATGACGTCGTGGCCGCGCCGTGCTGGACGTGCTCGGGGTGGGCGCGGTCGCTCCGCACGAGTCGACCATCCGCCGGGTCCTGCAACGGGTCGACGCCTCGGCGCTGGGAGGCGGCGTTGCAGTCCTGGGTGTTGCCCCAGCTCAGCGCCCAGCCGGCGGCGG
>NZ_JAHLJA010000114.1:0-7224 GCF_020496245.1 Pseudonocardia sp. ICBG601
GTACCGGCCGTCACCCCACCGGGATCAGCCCGCGTCGAAGTAGGCGTTGCGCAGGTAGTCCTCGACCGCGCGCTGCGGCACACGGAACGAGCGACCGACCCGCGCAGCCGCAGCTCGCCCGAGTGGACGAGCCGGTACAGCGGTCATCTTGGAGACGCGCATCATCGACGCGACCTCGGCCACCGTCAGGAACTGGACCTGGACGACCGCAGGGGCTCGGGTCGTTCCGCCGCCATGGGGCACCGCCTTCCTCCCCCGAAGGGGTTCCCCGGTTCGCCCGTGGTGGGGGATGCAGGTTGCAGTCTACCGGGCGGATGTGACGATCGGTCCGCCAGAGGGGGGCTCGATCGTGCTACGGCACGGCGCGTCCGAGTGACTTTGCGTCATACGATGCGCTGAACGAGGTACCGCTGGGCCGGTCAGCCGCGACCGAGCGCCACCGAGCGGTCGTACGCTGCGGTGACCGCGTCGGCCAGTGCTGTGCGCAGCCCGTGCCGCTCCAGCTCGCGCAGGGCGGCGGCCGTGGTCCCGGCGGGCGAGGTGACGTTCTCCCCGCAGCACCGCGGGGTGCTCGCCGGTCTCGCGCAGCATCCGCGCGGCGCCGAGCGCGGTCTGCACGGTCAGCTCGGTCGCGTCCGGGCGGGTCAGGCCCAGCCGGACCCCGGCCTCGATCATCGCCTCGGCGACGAGGAAGAAGTACGCGGGCCCGGAGCCGGACAGGGCGGTCGCGGCGTCCTGTTTTCGCCTCGTCCAGGCGCAGCACCGCGCCGACGGTGGACAGCAGCGTCCTCGGTCTCGTCGAGGTGCGCGGGGGTCGCGTGCGCGCCCGGGGAGATCGCGCACATCGCCGCGCCCAGCAGCATCGGGGTGTTCGGCATGACCCGCACGACCGGCGTGCCCTCGGGCAGGGCGCCCTCGAAAAGCGAGGTCGGCAGGCCCGCGCACAGCGACACGACGAGCGCGCCAGGCTCCAGCACTCCGGCGACCTCGCCGAGCAGCGTGACGACGTCCTGCGGCTTGAACCGCGACGACCACCGTCCCGGCCCCGCGCACCGCCTCGTCGACCGGGCCGCGGTCACCCCCAGCGACGCGGTCAGCTCCTGCGCCCGGGCCGGAACCGCTCGGCCACCACCAGGTCACCGGCGTCCGCCCGGCCGCCAGCAGCCCGCCGAGCAGCGCCTCGCCGATCCGTCCCCCACCCAGTACCGCGATCCTCGTCATGGGAGGAGCGTAGGAACCCCTCAGCCGCCTGTGGGGCCAGGGCGAGCTGGCGGGCCTGGCAGAACGGTACGGCCGTGCGCGTCGACGACGGTGACGTCCTCGTCGAACTGCGCGCTCGACACCCCACCACCGGCGGACGGGCTCGCCACGGCGCCGGAGCGGGACTCGACCGCAGCCAGCCCGGAGCCGGGCGGGCCCGCAGCAGCGCGGTGAGCTGCACCGTCGGCGCCCAGCCGCGGGAGCCGCCGAGGTTGAACACCGTCGGGGGCAGGATGTCGCCGGACATCAGCGCGAACAGCACGTCGGGCTCCTCCCCGCGCGGGCGGACCCAGCCGGCCATCTCCGGCGGCCCGGTCTCGCCGCGCAGGAACGGCAGGGCACCGCGCGGGTAGCGCAGCTCGCAGGCGGCCGCGAGGCCGCGCGCGCCCCCCTCGGCCGAGCCGGGTCGAGCGCGTCCGGGTCCGGTTCGACGGCGAGCGCGGAGCCGTCGTCCAGGCGCGGGGCGTCGGTCGGGAGCACACCCGCGGTGACCGTGGAGTGCAGCATGAGCCGGCCCTGCTGGTGCAGGCGGACGGCGACCGTGGACACCGTCCGCCCGATCTTGAGCGGGTCGGTCGTGATCTCGACCGGCCCCAGGTCCGGCGCGCGCAGGAAGTCCACGGCGACGGCCAGCGGGTCGGGTGCGGGTGCCTCGTCGGCCGCGAGGCGGGCCAGCCCGGACTTGGCCATGAGCACCATCAGCAGGCCGCCGAACGCCTTGTCCCCGATCGCCCAGGTCCCGTCGAGCCGGGCGCGGAACCGGCCGTCACCGAGGTGCTCGATGTCGTGCGCGTCGGCGAACGGCCGGACCGTCGTACTGCTCATGCCGGCATGTTACCCACGGGTAGGAGCGATGGCGGACATCGTCGGCGTGAGGTGCAGCCGGGCGAACAGCAGCGACTCGGCGAGCAGCCCGGTGCGTTCCTGGCGGGTGCGGCAGCGCCGGGTCGACACCTCCAGCACGACGGTGCCGCCGTCCGCGGCGAACCGGGAGTCGGCCAGGCGCTCGCACACCTCGGCGCACGGCTGCGTCCCGCGGCCGGGGACCAGGTGCTCGTCGCGCGGGGCTCCGGAGCCGTCGGTGAGGTGCAGGTGGGTGAGCCGGTCGCCCATCCGCTCGGCGAGGTCGAGCGCGTCGACCCCGGCCGCGGCGGTGTGCGACAGGTCCAGGGTGTACGCGCCGAACCCGATCTCCGTCGGGTCGTGGCCCAGCGCGTAGGGCACGGTGCTGATCGCGCCGCGGGTCACCGGGAACATGTTCTCCACCGGCAGCGTGACGTCGTGGACCTCGTGGGCGCGGGCGACCTCGTCGGCGAAGACCCCGGCGTAGCGGCGCTGCCAGCGGAACGGCGGGTGCACCACCACGGTGCGCGCGCCCAGCCGGGCGGCGACCTCGACGGTGCGCCGCAGCCGGTGCACCGGGTCGGCGCCCCAGACCCGCTGGGTGACGGCCAGACAGGGCGCGTGCACCGCGAGGATCGGCACCCCGTGTCGGTGGGCGAGACGCTCGACCGCTCGCGGGTCCTGGCTGACCGGGTCGGTCCAGATCATGAGCTCGACGCCGTCGTAGCCCAGCTCGGCGGCGATCTCGAACCCGGCGGCGACGCCCTCCGGGTAGACCGAGGCCGTGGACAGCGCGACGGGTGCCGACCCGGTCGGGTGGGCGACGGGCGGGCGCGACGGTGTCACGAAACGTGGAGTCGTCGCGCCGTCGCTCATCGTTACCGGTCCAGCAACACCAGGATCGCCGGGGACACGGTCAGCAGCAGTCCGACGAGCACCGCGAACAACGTGGTCTTCAGGTCGTCGTTGCGCAGCAGGGCCCGCACGCCGAGCACCAGCCCGACGGTCAGCACGACCGCGAGCGACAGCGCGACGATCGGCAGCGAGGTCCACAGGAAGCGGAACAGCACCCAGATCGCCGCACCGGCGACGGCGCCGCCGATCCACTGGGCGATGACGACCGCCCAGGCCTGGCCGGTCCCGGCCGCACCGGCCGGGGCCTCGTCGTCGAGGCCCGCGGGCGGCTGCGCACCGCTGTCGGTGACGCCGTCGCGGCGCCCGGAGCGGCGGCGCGGGGGCTCGTCGTCCTCGACCGCGCCGGCGGCGAGCTCACCGTGGTCCTCGTAGTCGTCGTAGTTCTCGTGATCGGCGTAGTCGTCGTAGTCGGTGTAGTCGTCGTGGTCGCGGTCGTCCTGGGGGCGCTCGGGGGCCAGCACACCGGTGCGACCGCCGTCGGCGGAGCCGGGCCCGTCGTCGTATCCGGCGGGGCCGTGCCGGCCGTCGTAGCGGGGGTCGGCGTCGTAGCCCCGGTCCCGGTCGTCGTAGCCCTGGTCCCGGTCCTGATAGCCCTGCCGGACGTCGTAGCCCCGGTCGTCGTAGCCCTGCTGGTCGCCGTAGCCCTGCCGGTCGTCGTAGTCGTCGGCGAACGGGTCGTAGGCGCCGGTGGGCGGGCCCGCGTCGGCCGGACGCGCACGTCCGGTGGGGCCGTCGTGCTCGTCGTCCAGCGGCGGGGCGCCGAACTGGGTGGGCGGGCCACCGTCGTCGTCGGCCGTGGGGGTCGGGCGGCGGGCGCCGAGCCGGCTGGTCGGGATCTCGTCGGCGACGCCGTCGGCGGTGCCGGGCGGGGGGCCGTACGGACCGGACGGGCGCGGGGCGTCGCCGCGGGGTCCCCAGTCCTGGGTGGCGGGGCCGTCGTCGCGGCCGTAGGGGCGACCGTTCGGCGGGCCCTGCGGCTCGGGGGCGAACGGACGGGCCTGCGTGGCCGGTCCGGGGCCCGCGGCCCACTGCCCGGGGGGCGGGCCCTGTGGCCTGCGGGGCGGGGCGCCGCCGAAGGCCGCGGCCCCGTTCGGGCCGCTGCCGTTCGGGCCGCTGCCGTTCGGGCCGCTGCCGTTCGGGCCGCTGCCGTTCGGGCCGCTGCCGTTCACGGCGCTCCCGTGCGGGGCGCCGCCGTTCGGAGTGCCACCGTGGGCGGCACCGCCGTTCGGCGCGTTGCCGTTCGGCACGAACGGCTCCGGCGCGCGCCCGGTCGAGCCCTCGGAGGGGTCGGGGCGGCGCGCGGGCGGGAACGAGGGGTGGTCGAGGGGCGGCGGACCGTCGCCGCCGCGCGGGGCGAACCCGCCCGCGCCCTCGGGCGGACGGACACGGTCGGCGGCCGCCGGGCGTCGCGGCGGGGCGGCCACGTCGGTCCGCGCGGGTGCCGCGGACGACGGGGCGCCGGGGCCCTCGTCGTCCTCCGCGGCGCGACGACGGCGGCGTCGTCCGGGCTGCTGGCCGCCGTTGGCGGCCAGGAGCTCCGCGACCGTCCGCTGGCGAGGCTCTCCGCTGTCCACACTCATCACGACCACCGTGCCCTGTGCGTTGTCAAGGGTCCAAGCCCGCCCGGGGATGTCTGCGCCGAGCGGTCGTCCCCGTTCGTCCCATCGAGCATGTCGAAGCGCCGGAGGATCACTCCCTCGCGCAACGCCCACGGACAGATCTCGAGTTCGGTCACGCCGAGGGCGTCCATCGCCGCCTGCGCGACGACCGCCCCGGCGACGAGCTGGTGCGCCCGGCTGGCGCTCACGCCGTCGAGCTCGGCGAGGTCGGGGCCCGACATCCGGGTGATGAACGCCGACAGCTGGCGCAGGCCCTGCGCGGTCAGCGTGCGGCGGGCCCCCGGCCCGGCGCTGGACGGCGCGGCGCCGGCCAGCCGGGCCAGCGTCCAGAAGGTCTTGGAGGTGCCCACGGCCCGGTCCGGGCGGCCCGCGGCACGCAGCCGTCCGGCGATGGGGGCGATCTCGTCGCGGACCCGTTCGGTCAGCGCGGCGACCTCCGCCCGCGACGGCGGGTCGGAGGTGAACGCGTCGCGGGTCAGCCGCCCCGCGCCGAGCGGCACCGACGCGGCGACGTCGGGAGTCTCGTCCCGCCCGACGGCCAGCTCCAGCGAGCCGCCGCCGATGTCGAGCACGAGCAGCCGCCCGGCCGACCAGCCGCACCAGCGGCGGACGGCGAGGAAGGTCCAGCGGGCCTCGTCCTCGCCGGGCAGGACCTCCAGCGCCACCCCGGTCTCGCGCTGCACCCGGGCGAGCACCTCGGCGGAGTTCGTCGCGTCGCGCAGCGCGGAGGTGGCGAACGCCAGGAGGTCGTCGCAGCCGGCGGCCCGGGCGGTGTCCCGGGCCCGGTGCACGCTCTCCAGCAGCGCCTTCACCCCGTCGCGGCTCAGTGCGCCCTTGCGGTCGAGGTGCTCGGCCAGACGCAGCTGGTCCTTCTCCGACGACATGGGCTTCGGATGGGCACCCCGGTGGGCGTCCACCACCAGCAGATGGACGGTGTTGGACCCCACGTCGAGAACGGCCAGGCGCACCCGGTCAGGTTACCGACCTGTTATCGGCCGTCGGGCAACCCCTGGCTCACACGTCGAACTTGTAGCCGAGCCCGCGCACCGTGACCAGGTGCTTGGGCGCAGAGGGGTCGCCCTCGACCTTGGACCGCAGCCGCTTGACGTGCACGTCGAGGGTCTTGGTGTCGCCGACGTAGTCCGCGCCCCACACCCGGTCGATCAGCTGGGCCCGGGTGAGCACCCGCCCGACGTTGCGCAGCAGGTACTCCAGCAGGTCGAACTCCTTGAGCGGGAGCGCGACCTCGTCGCCGTTGACCGACACGACGTGCCGCTCGACGTCCATCCGCACCGGGCCGGCCTCCAGGACGCCGGTGCCGCCCTCGGTCTCGCCGCCGGCCTCGCCGCCGCGGCGCAGCACCGCGCGGACGCGGGCGATGAGCTCGCGCGCCGAGTAGGGCTTGGTGACGTAGTCGTCGGCGCCGAGCTCCAGCCCGACCACCTTGTCGATCTCGCTGTCCCGGGCGGTCACCATGATCACCGGCACGGCGGAGCGGGAGCGCAGCGCCTTGCAGACGTCGGTGCCGCTCATGCCGGGCAGCATCAGGTCCAGCAGCACGATGTCGGCACCGTTGCGGTCGAACTCGCTCAGCGCGTCGTTGCCGTTGGCCGCGACGGCGGTGGTGAACCCCTCCTTGCGCAGCATGAACGCGAGCGGGTCGGCGAAGGACTCCTCGTCCTCGACGATCAGCACCCTGGTCATCTCATCCTCCGGTTCCGGCGGTCTGGGGGGAGCTGCCGACGGCAGCCTCACCGTGCGGGCGCCGCCGATGCCCATCCGGGCGGGCAGGCGCATGGTGAAGGTCGATCCGGTGCCGGGGCGGCTCCACAGCCGCACCTCGCCACCGTGGTTGGCGCAGACGTGCTTGACGATCGCCAGGCCGAGCCCGGTGCCGCCGTGTGGCCCGCGAGCGGGCCGGGTCGACCCGGAAGAAGCGCTCGAAGACCCGCTGCTGGTGCTCGGGGGCGATGCCGATGCCGCGGTCGGTCACGGCGATCTCGATCGAGCCGTCGACCGCGCGCCGGCTCACCGACACCGACGAGTCCGCCGCGGAGTAGGCGATCGCGTTCTCCAGCAGGTTCGTCAGCGCGGTGACCAGCAGCGTGCGGTCGCCGTCGACGACCAGCCCCGAGTTCTCGTCGGCGGTGATCTCGACGGCGTGCGACTCGGCGGAGTTGCGGCTGCGGGCCAGCGCCTCGGAGACGACCTCGTCGAGTCGACGGCGGCCAGCGCGGGCAGCCGTTCGGCACCGGTGAGCCGGGACAGCGCGATCAGCTCCGAGACCAGGTTGCCCATCCGGGTCGCCTCGCGCAGCAGCTTGTCGCCGAACCGGCGGACCTCGCCGACCGCGTCCGGTCTGGCTCGTCGACGCCGTCGGCGCGCTCCAGGCCGTCGAGGCTGTCGAGCAGGGCCTCGGCCAGCAGCGCGACCGCGCCGACGGGGGTCTTGAGCTCGTGCGAGACGTTGGCGGACGAAGTCGCGCCGGGTCGCCTCCAGCCGGGCCACCTCGGAGGTGTCGACGGCCTCGACGAGCGCGAAGCCGTCGCCGAGGGAGCGGATCCGGGCCTGCACCGCGACCGGGCCG
>NZ_JAHLJA010000115.1:0-4036 GCF_020496245.1 Pseudonocardia sp. ICBG601
CCAGTAGAGCAGTGCTCCGACCCATGTGACGACGAACAGGCCGACGACACGAACCCGACGTAGTCGAGGTCGAGACCGGCGATCCAGGCCAGTGGGCCGGTCTGGATGTCGAGTTGGTCGGTGAGGATCGAGACCAGTTCGATGATGCCGATGATCAGAGCCACGGCGACCGAGAGCGAGGTGATGGTGACGTTGTAGAAGACCTTGCGGACGGGCTTCATGAACGCCCAGTCGTAGGCGAAGCACATGAAGATGCCGTCGAGGCTGTCGAACAGGCTCATGCCTGCGGCGAACAGGACCGGCAGGACGAGGATGGCGTACCAGGGCAGTGCGCTGGCGGCCGCGCCGCCTGCGATGACGAGCAGGGCGACCTCGGTGGCGGTGTCGAACCCGAGGCCGAAGAGGAATCCGACGGGGTACATGTGCGCCGGTCGGCGCACCGTCTTGGTGACGCCGCCGAGCAGGCGGTTCATGAAGCCGCGCCGAGCGAGATGGTGTTCGAGGGTGTCGTAGTGGCCGCTGCGCATGTTGCGGAACACCCGCAGGATGCCGATGAGCACGACCAGGTTGATGATCCCGATCAGGACGAGGACAGATCGGACACGGCGGTGCTGATGATGCCGCCGATCTGTTTGAGCGGTGAGTCGTCGTCGCCGATCTGGCCCGCGATCGCGCGGACGCCGGCCGCGAGTAGGGCGACCAGCACGAACACCACTGTCGAGTGGCCGAGCGCGAACCAGAAGCTGACGCTGAGCGGTCGTCGCCGGGCATCAGGTGCTTCGGCGAGGAGTTTGCGGGTGGTGTTGTCGATCGCAGCGATGTGGTCGGCGTCGAAGGCGTGGCGCATGCCCAGCAGGTAGGAGGTGAGCCCGAGCCCGATGCCCAGGACGCCGGCGCTGCCCACGCTGTACCCGGCGGGGGCGACCACCAGCGCCATCACCAGCCATCCGAGGGCGGTGATCCCGACGATCACCACGGCCATGACGATGAGGGAGCGTCGTTCCCGGCTGGACAACGGTGTGCGCCTCGTGGTCGTGACTGCCGCGGATTCGCTCATTCCGGCCATTCCTGTCGCCGATGACTGGTTGTGGCCATCGATTGGCCGCGCAGAACGACGCTACTCGGGCTCATCTGAACGGGTCAACGGCCGGGAATTGATCGGAAATGTCGCCGAAATGCTTGCCTGATCGCGATGGGTGATTCGGGGGAATGGTCACCAGGGGTCGGACAGTTGATGAATCCGGCGGGTGGGTGGCCGGCTGCTGCTCCGCCGGCGGACCGTCGCGCCCGTTCGTGTGACGACCGGCGCCGTCGGACGTCCTCCGTGGCGGGAACCGGGGCGCTGCCGCGCGCGACCTCTGTCAGGGAGAGTGGAAGGGGTCCTCGTGTTCGCGTCGCTGTCGGTGCCGTGGGTCTTCACGGTCGTGTTCGTCCTGACCGGCCTGTATGCGTTGGGTCGGTTCGCGTTGCTCGCCTCGGGCGCCGAACGGGACGGCGATCGGGGGGTGGAGCTGTCGCACGTGGTGATGAGCGTGGCGATGATCGCGATGGCGTGGGGGTGGACCGGTGGGCCCGCCACACCGAGCGGTGTTCTGCAGCTGGTGGTGTTCGGGATCTTCGCGGTGTCGTTCCTGGCACAGGCCGTCGCCGCCGGCCACGACGTCGTCGCGAGCGCGGATCACGCTGTGATGAACGCCGCCATGGTGTGGATGGTCGCCGCGATGCCCGCGCTGATGGGCATGCCTGCGACGGCGGGTGGTGGCGGCGGCGGGCATGCCGGACACGCGGGCCACGGCTCGGGTGCCGCGGAGATGGCGGGCATGGACGGGATGGCGGCGGCGCCGACACCGGCGTGGGTCACCGCGATGACCGGGGTTCTCGTCGTGGTGCTCGCCTGCTCGGCTGTGCTGTGGGGCGTGCGGGCCGCCCGAGCGGTGAGCGCGGTGTCGGAGCAGCCGACCGCGGAGACCGGCGTGGTGGCGACCCAGGTCAGCACGGCGAGCGCTGTGGCGACGAACCGGCGCGCCGACGCGTGCTGTCACCTGCTCATGAGCCTGGGGATGGGCGGCATGCTGTTCGCGATGCTCTGACGCGGTCGACGCTCCTCAGCGACGGGCCGCAGCTCGGCTCAGCCGCAGCACCCCGTCCTGTCGTGGGGCGCTGGTGCCGTCCTGGTCGGGGGTGAGCCGGGTGACCGTCCGCTCGGTCACGACGCGCCATTCGGCGGGGTCGGCCCCGAGCGCCGCGCGCAGCTCGGCGGCGGTCGGCAGCTGCACGTCGAACGGCGTGTCCTTCATCGCGGCGGGCATGCCGAGGTGCCCGATCACCAGGAACGACCCTCCGGGTGCGACGGCGCCCATCGCCCGGCGCAGCATCGCGTCGCGCTGGCCGGGTCGCTCCATCGGCGAGTGCAGGAACTGGGCACAGACGAGGTCGTGCTCGCCTGTGGGAAGAGTGTCGGTCAGATCGTGGCGCTCCCAGCGGATCCGCTGGGCGAGTCCGGCACGTCGGGCGTGGTCGCGCGCGCGGTCCAGCGCTGCCTCCGAGACGTCCACTGCCGTGACCCGCCAGCCGTGTGTCGCGAGCCAGATCGCGTCGCCACCCATGCCGCAGCCCAGGTCCAGCGCTGTGCCGGGGGTGAGCGGGGCGACCTCCTCGACGAGCACCACGTTCGGTCCGGGCCGCCAGCCCTCGGGTTGCGCCAGCCCGGAGTAGAAGCCGTCCCAGTAGGTCTCGGCGGTGTCGGTGGCGGTGGGGAACGGCATCGGCGGGCGTGCGGGGCTGCTCATGGCGTCGAGGATGCGGTCCGCCTCCCGCCGCCGGCGAGCTTCCGTGCCGTTTCGGCAAAACCGCGGAATGCGACACAACCCCCGGACCGCGGGAACCGGCACCCCGATCGGCACGACCCCTCTTACCGACCGCGATCCCCGAGTCGAAGGCTGAGCCATGTCCGAAACCCTCGATCCGCCCGTCGAGGACCCCGTGTCCGGGGCTGCGCGACCCCCGGCAGGATGGTGGTGGACGAACCTGCGGCCGCTGGTCCTGCGTCTGCACTTCCACGTCGGGCTCTTCGTCGGTCCGTTCGTCCTCGTCGCGGCGGCGACCGGGCTGCTCTACACACTGACCCCGCAGCTGGACGAGCTGCTCTACCGTGACGCGCTGCACGTGCCGGTCGGCACGACCCAGCTCGACCTGCGCCACCAGGTCGCGGCGGCCGCCGCGGCCGTCCCGGACGGCACGGTCACCCAGATCCGTCCGCCGATCGCGGCCGACAGCACCACCCGCGTCACGTTCGACGCTCCTGGTGTGGCCGAGGACTACGGTCGCACCGCGTTCGTGGACCCCTACACCGGACGCGTCACCGCAGTGCTCGACACCTTCGGCGAGTGGTTGCCGACCCGGGCGTGGATCGACACCCTGCACCGCACGCTGCACCTGGGCGACGTCGGGCGCGTGTACTCGGAGCTGGCGGCGAGCTGGCTGTGGGTGCTGGCGGTGTCGGGGATCGCGATGTGGGTCGTGCGGCGCAGGCGGCGCAACCGGATCCGGCGGACCCTGCTGCCCGAGCACTCGGCGCGTGGACGGACCCGCCTGCGGTCCTGGCACGGTTCGGTGGGGCTGTGGGCGGCCGTCGGGATGCTGTTCCTGTCCGCGACGGGGCTGACGTGGTCCCAGTTCGCCGGCGCGAACGTCGGCGACCTGCGCAAGGCGATCGACTGGACCACGCCCTCGGTCGGCACCGGGCTCCCGGTCGCCGAGACGGCAGCGACGCCGGACACGGCGACACCGATGGACGCGGCGCCGCCGTCGGACACGGCCGCGGTCGGCGTCATCGCCGACCGGACGCTCGCCGCGGCCCGCGCGGCGGGGATGACCGATCCGGTGGCGATCACCCCGGCCGCCGAGGCGGGCCAGGCCTGGCAGGTCCAGCAGGTCAAGCGGTCGTGGCCGTTGAAGCAGGACGCGATGGCGGTCGACCCGACGACGGCCGGGTGCTCGACACGGTGCGATGGGCCGACTGGCCGATCATGGCGCA
>NZ_JAHLJA010000116.1:0-4759 GCF_020496245.1 Pseudonocardia sp. ICBG601
CGCTGCTGGCGGGCGTGAGCGCCGCCTACTACGCGCGGCTCGAGCAGGGCGCGACCGGCACCCGTCGCCGCAGGTCCTCGACGCCATCGGCCGCGCTCTGGGCCTCGACGACGAGCTGCTCGCCCACCTGCACCGGCTCGCCGAGCCCGCCCCGCCCGGCGCCCACGCCAGCGGCGGCCCGAGAAGCTGAGCCGGGCGATGGAGCTGCTCGTCGCGTCGTGGGAAGACGCAGGTGGCGGTCGTGGTCGGCCGCTACCGCGACGTCCTGGCGGCCACGCCGGTCGCGTCGCTGCTCAACCCCGGCTACGTCGTCGGGCGCAACCTCGTGCGCGACGCGTTCCTCGACGAGGGCGTCCGCGGCTGCTACGGCGACCTCGACGACGCCACCCGCTCGTCGGTCTCGGCGCTGCGGCCTCCGTCGGGGCCGACCTCGACGACCCGCGACTGACGGAGCTGGTGGGGGAGCTCTCGCTCAAGAGCGAGGCGTTCCGGACGCTGTGGGCGCGCCACGACGTCCGCGCCCGCACCAGCGGCACCAAGACGTTCACGACGCCGCTCGCGGGGCGGCTGACGCTGCACTACCAGTCGTTCTCGCTGCACGGGGCCGACCGGCAGACCTGCTACACCTACGTCGCGAGCCCGGCTCGCCCGACGAGCGGACGCTTGCGCTGCTCGTCCGGCCTCGCCGAGGAGGGCCGGGCAGGCGACCGCCGGGACGCGGTGCGTCAGCCGGGCTGAGCGCCGGGTGCGAGAATCGCGCGTCGTGGCCCGACCCGAACCCGCACCCGGCTTGGTGATCGTCGACAAAGCCCTCCGGCATGACCTCGCACGACGTCGTCGGACGGCTCCGGCGCGTCTTCGCCACCCGCAAGATCGGGCACGCGGGCACGCTCGACCCGATGGCCACCGGCGTGCTGGTCTGCGGCGTGGGCCGCGGCACGAAGCTGCTGGGCCACCTCGCGCTCGACACCAAGGCCTACACGGCGACGATTCGCCTGGGCGCCGCTACGACCACCGACGACGCCGAGGGCGAGACGGTGTCCGAGGCCGACGCGAGCGGCGTCACACCGACGCGGCGATCGCCGACGGCATGGCCGCGCTGACCGGCGACATCATGCAGGTGCCCTCGTCCGTGAGCGCCGTGAAGATCGACGGCAGGCGCGCGTACGCCCGCGTCCGCGACGGCGAGGACGTCGTCCTGCCGCCTCGTCCCGTCACCGTCTCGGCGTTCACGCTGCTCGAGCGGCGCGGAGCGGAGCTCGACGTCGTCGTCGAGTGCACGTCCGGCACGTACGTGCGGGCGCTGGCCCGCGACCTCGGCGCGGGGCTCGGCGTCGGCGGCCACCTCACGGCGCTGCGCCGCACCCGGGTGGGCCCGTTCGACCTCTCGCACGCCCGCACCCTCGACCAGCTCGCCGACGACCCGACGCTGTCGCTCACCCTCGACGGCGCCGTCGACGTCGCGTTCGCCCGCCGCGACCTCGACGACGAGCTCACCACCGACATCTCCCACGGTCGCCCGCTGCCCGCGATCGGGCGCAGCGGCGTCTACGGGGTGTTCGCGCCGGACGACGCGTCCTCGCGCTGGTCGAGGAGGGCGGACCGAAGGCGCGCCCCGTCGTGGTGCTGGCCCCCGCAGCGACGACGTGACGTCCGGTCGTTAGGCTTCCCCTCGTGCAGCGGTGGCGTGGTCTGGAGGCCGTCCCGACCGGAACTGGGGGCGCAGCGTCGTCACCATCGGCGTCCTTCGACCGGGATCCATCGGGGACACCAGATGCTGATCGGGCGGGCGATCGAGCGGGCGCGCGAGCGCGACCTGCCCACGGTGCTGGTCACGTTCGACCCCCCCCGCCGAGGTGATCCGGCCGGGTCGCACCCGGCGCGGCTCACGTCGCTGCTGCCGCCGCGCGGAGCTCGCGTCCGAGCTGGGCGTCGACGCGTTCTGCGTGCTGCCGTTCACGCAGGAGCTCTCGCGCATGGAGCCCGCCGCGTTCGCCCACGAGATCCTCGTCGACCGGCCTGCACGCCGCCGAGGTCGTCGTCGGGCAGAACTTCACCTTCGGCCACCGCGCCGAGGGCGACGTGCCGATGCTCGGTGTGCTCGGCGGCCGCTTCGGGTTCGTCGTCGAAGGCCTCGACCTCGTCGCCGACACGGGCGTCACGTTCTCCTCCACCTACATCCGCTCGTGCATCGACGCCGGTGACGTCGAGGCCGCCGAGGTGGCGCTCGGTCGCCCCCGCACCGCGTCGAGGGCCGTCGTCGTGCACGGCGCCCGTCGTGGCCGCGACCTGGGCTTCCCCGACGGCGAACGTCGCGATGGCGCCCTACAACCGCGGTGCCCGCCGACGGCGTGTACGCGGGCCGTTCGTCATCCGCGACCGCGAGCTGCCCGCCGCGATCTCCATCGGCACCAACCCGACGTTCTCGGGCCGCGAGCGCACCGTCGAGGCGTACGTCCTGGACGTCCGCGAGGACTTCTACTACGGCTTCGACGTGGCCGTCGACTTCGCGGCCGCGCCTGCGCGGCCAGGAGCGCTTCGACGACGTCCAGGCGCTCATCGAGCAGATGGAGCGCGACGTCCCAGCGCACCCGGGAACTGCTCGCCTGAGCCTGCGCACCAGTTCTCCCGTTCGCCCCACGGGACGGGGGTTCCGCCTGAGAGCATCACGGGCATGGGTGGACGAGGCGGTGCGAACGAGGGCGGGAGCGAGGAGCTGGGCCCTCCGCAATCGAGTCCAACCGGGAGCGGCAGCGCGAGCTGTACGGCGCCCCGCTGGGGGACCGGGTGCGCAGGCTGACCTCCGTGCTGGGCGTGTCGCAGGCGCGGCTCGCGCGGGCGCTCGGGATGAGCCCCGCCATGCTGAGCCAGCTGGTCAGCGGGCGCCGCGTGAAGATCTCCGACCCGGCCGTGCTGGCCCGGATGCTCGTGCTCGACCAGCGCAGCGCCCACCTGCGGCGCAGCCGCGACCCGCGCACCGTCGAGGCGCTGCTCGACGAGGTCGCCGTGATTGCGGTGGCAGTGGGCGGGCCCGCGCACCCCGCGCAGCGCCCGTCGTCCGGCGGGATCCCGACGCAGAGCACGGAGCGGCCGCCGACGCCCTGCGCGGGGTGAGCGAGCCGGCGCGTCTCGCCGCCGCGGCCCGCCGTGCTCGGCGCGACGTTCCCCGAGCTCGCGGAGGTGCTGCGGCAGGCAGCGGGCGTCAGTGGTCCGGTAGTGCGGCTGTTCACCGCGATCCCGCCCTCGCCCGACGCCGCCGCCGTCCTGCGGGCCGCACTGCCCGCTGCGCTGTCCTCTGCGGCTCCCGCGGGCTGGCGGTTCGTCGAGCCCGAGACGTGGCACGTCACGCTCGCCTTCCACGGGGAGGCCGACCCCGGCGTCCTCGCGCGCCGTCTCGACGAGCGCGCTCGCGGCCTCGCCGCGCCCCTGCTGCGGCTCGCGGCGCGGGTTCGTTCGAGGCAGTGCGGTGGGCGGGCGTCGAGGCGCGGCCGCCCGCGGCGCTCACCGCGCTGGTCACGGCCGCCGACGGCGACCCGGCGCGGTTCGTCGGCCACCTCACGCTGCTGCGCCGCCTGCGCGGGGCCCCGACGAACGCCCCGGCCGAGACCGCGGTGCCCGACGGTCCGTGGTGGCGGCCCGCCGAGGTGCTGCTGATGGCGAGCGAGCCGGGTCGCGGCGGGCCGCGCTACCGGGTTCGTGCACCGCGTGGCCCTCGCTCCGAGCTGGGCGAGGGCTCGTCCGGCGTGGTTGCCCGCGGGTGACAGGACCCTTACCCGCGTCACGCCACCTCGTGCCCCGCTCGGGGAGCGTGCCGGACCCCCTCTCGCAGCGATGCTTCTCGCACCAGAGACGAGAGGTGCTTCCGATGTCCGCACGCAAGGCCGCAGCCGCCGCCCTCCTGACCGCCGTCACGGCCGCAGCGCTCTCCGCGTGCGGCACCACGGTGACCGGGTCGTTCTCGCCCGTCGCGGCGACGTCGCACAGTGCCGAGCAGGCCGCCCCCGCGGCCCCGGGGCCCGACGCGGCGACCGCCGCCTGACGCCGACCCCCCGCCCGCCGCCGCCCCCGACGCGGGTCCGGCCGACGGTCCCGACAACGGCCCGGCCGACGCTCCCGACAGCGGCAACGGCCCCGACCAACGGTCCCGACAACGGACCCGGCGACGGGCCTGACGGCTCCTACGGCGACGGCGGCCGCTCCGGCGGCAGCGACTCCGGCCACGGCTCGGGCCACGGCTCCGGGCACGACAGCCCGTCGGTCTCCGGTCTCTCCGTCGGCCACAAGCCGGTCTGCGACGCGAACAACGACCCGCTGGAGATCACGCTGACCTGGAAGGCGTCCAGCACGCCCGGCGTGATCATCTCGATCGACGGCCCCGGCGCCTTCGGCACGTTCGACGCGCACGGCTCCGCGACCGTCCCGTTCGCCTGCGACGGCCACTCGCACTCCTACAGCGCCGCGCCGTCGTCGAAGCCCGAGGCCCGCACGACCATCACGGTCACGGCGGACAAGAAGAAGGACGACCCGAAGAAGGACGACCCGAAGAAGGACGACCAGAAGAAGGACGACGGCAAGAAGGACGACGGCAAGAAGGACATGCCGAAGGACGGCACGACCGGCACGACCGACACGACCGGGGCACCGGCACGGACCGACGGGACCGGCACGACCGGCGGCACCGGCACGACGGACACCCCGAAGGACGGCTCGAAGAAGGACGCCCCGAAGGACGACCCGAGCGAGCAGACCGCCCCGAAGA
>NZ_JAHLJA010000117.1:0-3654 GCF_020496245.1 Pseudonocardia sp. ICBG601
GCGATCTGGACGTTCGTCAGCGGCGGGACCACCGCGCGCACCGCCTGCGGCAGCACGACCGCGGTCATCGTCTGGCCCGAACCCGAAGCCCAGCGCGCGCGACGCCTCGGCCTGGCCGACCGGCACAGTGTTGAACCCGGAGCGGACCGTCTCGCACACGAACGCCGACGTGTAGACGATCAGCGAGATGCACGCGAGCGTGAAGTAGCCCAGCTCGACGATCTGCAGCTTCGGGTAGGCGAACGCCCAGAAGAAGAAGACGAGCGTCAGCGGTGTGTTGCGCAGGACGTTCACGTAGGTCGTGCCGAACGCGCGCAGCGCCGGCACGGGGCTCACCCGCATCGCGGCGAGGAGCGTCCCGAGGACCAGCGAACGATCGCCGCGATGACGAACAGCTCGATCGTCACGAGGAACGCGTCGCCGTAGAGCCCCAGGTTGTCGAAGAGGACGTTCACCCCTGTTGCCTCTCAGCCGTCGAGGACGACGACGGGGTGGGCCCGCGGGTGCGGACCCACCCCGTCGTCGACTGCTCGGTCAGTAGCGCTGCTCGGTCAGTAGCGCTCGAGAGCGGGCGGCGTCGCCGCCGAACCCGACTTGCCCAGCGTCGCGTCGTAGACCTTCTGCCAGGTGCCGTCGGTGAACGAGGCCTGCAGCAGATCGTTGATCTTGTTGCGGAGCGCGGAGTCGTCCTTGTTCAGGCCGATGCCGTAGGGCTCCTTCGAGAAGACGTCGCCCACGAGCTTCAGGTCGTCGGGCTGCTGGGCCGCGTAGCCCTTGAGGATCGCGTCGTCGGTGGTGACGGCGTCCACCTGCTTCGAGAGCAGCTGGTCGACGCACTGGCTGTAGGTCTGGAACTCGACGACGTTCGACGCCTCGGTGAGCTGCTGGTCCTTGACCCGCTGGATCGGGGTCGACCCGGTCACGGAGCAGACCTTCTTGCCCTTGAGCGTGTCCTTGCTCGTGATCGCCGACTCGTCCTTGCGGACCAGCAGACCCTGACCCGCGACGAAGTACGGGCCCGCGAACGACACGAGCGTCTTGCGCTTGTCGTTGATCGTGTAGGTGCCGACGTAGTAGTCGACGTCACCGCGGGCGATCGTGTCCTCGCGAGCGGCCGACGGGATCGCCTTGAAGGTGATCTTGTCGGCGCCGTAGCCGAGACCCGCCGCGACCATCTTGGCGATCTCGATGTCGAAGCCCGAGCGCTTGCCGGTTGTGGCGTCGAGGAAGCCCAGACCCGGCTGGTCCTCCTTGATGCCGACCGTGACGCCGCCCTTCGACTTCATCTTGTCGAAGGTCGGGGACCCGGCGACGGCGACGTCCGACGCGACCGTGTAGCTCAGGTCGGCGGCAGGCGCGGAGCCGGAGCCGCTGCCGCGTCGCCGGGGGTGCCCTCCTTGCCGCAGGCGGTCAAGGCCAGTGCGCCGACCAGCAGTCCGAGCGCGAGCTTGCGCAGCTTCATCAGTTTCCTTCGGGGAGAGTGGCGGGAAAAGCGCTGGTCAGTGCGTGAGGATCTTGCCGAGGAAGTCCTTGGCCCGGTTGGACTTGGGCGCGGTGAAGAACTCGTCGGGCGTCGCGTCCTCGACGATCTCGCCGTCGGCCATGAACACGACGCGGTGCGCGGCGCGGCGGGCGAAGCCCATCTCGTGGGTGACCACGAGCATGGTCATGCCTTCCTTGGCCAGCGACGTCATGACGTCGAGCACCTCGTTGACCATCTCGGGGTCGAGCGCCGAGGTGGGCTCGTCGAAGAGCATCACCTTCGGTCTCATCGCCAGCGCGCGCGCGATGGCCACGCGCTGCTGCTGACCACCCGACAGCTGGGCCGGGTACTTGTCCTTCTGGTTGAGGATGCCGACCCGCTCGAGCAGCGTGAGCGCGGTGGACTCCGCCTCGGACTTGTCGAGCCTGCGCACCTTGACCGGCGCCAGCATGACGTTCTCGAGGATCGTCTTGTGGGCGAAGAGGTTGAAGCTCTGGAACACCATGCCGACGTCGGCACGCAGGTTCGCGAGCGCCTTCCCCTCCTCGGGCAGGGCCGTGCCGTCGACCTCGATCGTGCCGGAGTCGATCGGCTCCAGCCGGTGATCGTGCGGCACAACGTCGACTTCCCGGACCCCGACGGGCCCAGCACGACGACCACCTGGCCTGCTGCGACCTCCAAGTCGATGTTCTTGAGCACGTGCAGTTCGCCGAAGTGCTTCTCGACCGCCGCCATCCTGATCATGGGGCTGTCGGTCATCTGTGACCTCCAAGCATGCGCGGGACCGTAGGACGAAACGGACACAACAGTCCAGCACCTTTCAGGAAGGCTTAGGGTTTCGCTCCGGTAACGGAGCACTACCGGTCGACCCGGGCCGGCAGGGTGGTGCGGGTGCACATCCTGTTGATCGAGGACGACGATCGCGTCGCGGCCGCGCTGCGGCCCGCGCTGCACCGGCACGGGATGACCACCACCCGCCTCGCGGTCGGCCGGGGCGCCGTCGACCACCTGCGCGACATCGACATCGTGCTGCTCGACCTGGGTCTGCCCGACATCGACGGCTTCAAGGTCTGCCGCGCGATCCGCGAGGTCAGCGAGGTGCCGATCATCGTGGTGACGGCGCGCGGCGAGGTCGGAGAGCGCGTCCACGGGCTCAACGTCGGTGCCGACGACTACGTGCTCAAGCCCTACGACATCGACGAGCTGGTCGCGCGGATGCACGCGGTCTACCGCCGCCGTCGCACCGCGGGCTCCGGCAGCCCGGCGGGCGCGAGCGACGTCGTGACGATCGACGACGTCGTCATCGACATGAAGCGCCACGTCGTCACCGTCCAGGGCGCCGAGACCACGCTCTCGCGCAAGGAGTTCGACGTCCTGGCCGTGCTCGCGCGCTCCGGCGCCGCGGTCTGCACCCGCGAGCGCATCATCGCCGAGGTGTGGGGCGAGACGTGGCCGGGCGCCAACCGCACGCTCGACGTCCACATCGCCACCTGCGCGGCAAGCTCGGCAGGCCGGAGATCATCCAGACCGTCCGCGGGGTCGGGTACCGCCTCGACGCGCCCACCTCCGTCCCCGCCGACGCCCCCGGTCCCGCCGACTCCCGGGGGTAGACGTGCGCACCCGGCTCCAGGCGATCGTCTTCGTCCTGGTTCGCGCTTCTCGCGGCCGGGCTGGGGGTGCCGCTCGCGCTCTACAGCGCCCAGGCCTCGCAGCTCGGGATGTTCACCGACCGCCTCACCGACACCATCTACTACGCGTCGCTCGCGCAGCGCCCCCTCACCGAGGCCGACCCGGCGGGGTGAAGGAGGAGCTCGACCGCTACGACGCCGTCCACAACGTCGCGGTCATGATCCTCGACGCCAACGGCGGACGTCGTCGCGTCCTCGCGCAACCCGGTGCCTACCTTCGACGCCGAGCAGAAGGAACGCATCGCGCTCGCGCTCGCCGCCCGGCCGTCGGAGGCGTACCCGCTGATCCCACCGTGGGACCCGCGACCGATGCTGCTCGCCGAGCCGGTGCTGATCGACACCGAGGTGCACGGCGTGGCCGTCACGATCTCGCCGACCGACCGGCTGCACGGCGAGGAGCTGCTGCTCTGGCTGGGCATCCTCGCGGCGGGCCTCGTGGCCGTGGGGCTGGCGTTCTTCGTCGCCGTCCCGATCAGCCGCTGG
>NZ_JAHLJA010000118.1:0-3903 GCF_020496245.1 Pseudonocardia sp. ICBG601
CCCACCACGCCGTCACCACCGGCGACCTCGCCGTCCCCCACCCCGACGCCCCGGCGCCCCACGGTGCCGCCACCCACGGCCGCTACACCCCGCCGGTGCCGTCGCACGGCGACCCGGCCGTCAACCCGGCCGGCGTGCCGGTGGGCGCGGTTCCGGCCGCCCCGCCGCCGGTCGCGGCGGCCGTCGGCGCGCCCGCCGACCCCCGGGTCCCGGCCTGGCGCCTCGTCGCCGACCAGCACACGCCGTCCCGACGACCCCCTGGAGCAGCCCGATGCCCGACCCGACCCCGGCGTCCTGCGTCCCGAGGCCCGGTGGCGGGGCCGTGGCTGAGCCGGCGCCCTGGATCCCGTCGGTGCCGTTCGTGCTCACCGGTACCGAGTTCGACGTCGTCTGGGAGCACCTGGGGCTCGGCGCCACCCCGGTGGCGCTGCGGCTCCCCTCCCCCGGGCGCACCCGCGAGGAGCGGCGCCGGGTCGTGGCGGCCGGCGTCGCCGGGCTGCGCGCCCGCGGCCTCGCCGGTCCGGCCGGACCCGACCCCGCGCTGGTACGGCTGCTGACCCTGCTCGCCCGCCCCGACCGTCACCTGGAGGTGCGCGGCCGGTTCGACGACGGCCCGCTGCGCGCGGTCGCCGCCGAACGCGACGGCGACGGCGTCCTCGCCGTCCACACCGGAACGGCCGTCACCGTGACCGCGGCGGGATCACCGGCGTTCGCCGCGGTGTCGGCCCTGCCCCGGCGCGCGCCGGGACCCGGGCCCGCCGTGACCCTGCCCACCGCCGAGCTGGCCCGCGTCCTCGACGGGGACGCACGCGCCGATCCCGGCACGGCCGGGGACGACGAGCAGCGGGCCCGGCTCGCCTCCCTGCTCGCCGGGCCCGCGCACCGTGCGCAGATCTGTGCCGTCCGGCACGACCACTGGGGCAGCCCGGCGCGGCTGCCGGGGCACGTCGCCGTCGTCGACACGCCGCGGGGGCGCTACCGGCTGACCCGCGGGACCGGCGCGCACGGCGGACCCGAGTGGTCCACCCTCGCCCCCGCGGGCGACGGCGAGCTGCGCGACCGGTTCGCCGAGCTGTTCAGTCCAGGTCGGAGTGCTGCATGAGCTGACGGCCCGCCTCGGTGATCGACCCGGACAGCGACGGGTACACCGAGAAGGTGTGGGCCAGGTCGTCCACGCCGAGCCCGTTCTGGACCGCCATCGCGATCGGCAGGATCAGCTCGCTCGCGACCGGCGCGACCACGACACCGCCGATGACCACACCGGACGCCGGGCGGCAGAACAGCTTCACGAAGCCGCGGCGCAGCCCGCGCATCTTGGCGCGCGGGTTGGTCGACAACGGCAGCATCACGGTGCGGGCCGGGACCTCGCCGGAGTCGATCGCGTTCTGGCTGATCCCGACGGTCGCGATCTCGGGCCGGGTGAACACGTTCGCCGCGACCGTCCGCAGCCGGATCGGGGACACGCCCTCCCCGAGCGCGTGCCACATCGCGATCCGGCCCTGCATGGCCGCGACCGAGGCGAGCATGAGCACGCCGGTGCAGTCGCCCGCCGCGTACACACCCGGCTCGGAGGTGCGCGAGACCTTGTCGACCGGGACGAACCCGCCGCGGTCGGTCTCGACGCCGATCTTCTCCAGGCCGAGCTCGGCGGTGTTGGGGATCGACCCGACGGTCATCAGGGCGTGCGAGCCCTCCACGACGCGACCGTCGGACAGGGTGACCCGGACGCCGTCGCCGGTGTTCTCGACGGAGTCCGCGCGCGCGTGGGCGAGGATCTCCACCCCCCGGTCGGCGAACACCTCCTCCAGCACGGCGGCGGCGTCGGCGTCCTCGTGCGGGAGGACCCGGTCGCGGCTGGAGACCAGGCTGACCCGGCAGCCGAGCTCGACGTAGGCGGAGCAGAACTCGGCGCCGGTCACGCCCGAGCCGACGACGATCAGGTGCTCGGGCAGCTCGTCGAGGTCGTAGAGCTGACGCCAGTCGAGGATCCGGTCGCCGTCCGGACGAGCCGAGTCCAGCACCCGCGGGGTGGCCCCGGTCGCGATGAGGACGACGTCGGCGACGAGGTCCTCGACGGTCCCGTCGGCGTGCGTGGCGGTCACCTCGTGCGCGGCGCGGGCCTCGGCGGGCCCGGCGAACCGCGCGGTGCCGGCGATGATCCGGACGCCCTCGTTCTCCAGCCGGGCCCGCACGTCGGCGGACTGGGCGAGGGCGAGGGACTTGACCCGCTCGTTGACCGCGGGCAGGTCGACCGCGGAGTTGCCGCGGTCCACGAGGACGCCGAGGTCCTCGGCACGGTGCAGGTCGACCCGGACGGCCGCGGAGGAGATGAAGGTCTTCGAGGGGACGCAGTCGTAGACGACGCAGGCGCCGCCCATCCCGTCCCGCTCGACGACGGTCACCTCGCTGCCGTGCTGTGCCGCGACGAGTGCGGCCTCGTAACCGGCCGGTCCGCCGCCCATGATGACGATGCGGGTCACGGGAGATCCCCCTGGAGAAGTCGGTGGTGGTGGACCGGCAGGCGGTCCCGCCCGCCAGCGTCGACGGGGCTCACAGTACGCGTGTCCCATCGTTACGACCAGGCGGGTCGAGGCCCCGTCGGGCTCCCCACTACCCTGCATGCGTGCCGCTGTATGCCGCGTACGGGTCGAACATGGACCCCGAGCAGATGAAGGAGCGCGCCCCGCACTCGCCGATGGCCGGGACCGGGTGGCTCCAGGGCTGGCGGCTGACGTTCGGCGGCGAGGACTACACCTGGGAGGGCGCGCTCGCCACCGTGGTGGAGGAGCCGGGCTCGCAGGTGTTCGTCGTGCTCTACGACGTCCCCGAGCACGACGAACGCCAGCTCGACCGCTGGGAGGGCGGTGAGCTGGGCATGCACAAGAAGCTCCGGCTGCGCGTCGCCACCCTCGACGGCAGCGTCCTCGCGTTCATCTACGTGCTGAACGCCTACGAGGGCGGGGAGCCCTCGGCCCGCTACCTGGGCGTGATCGCCGACGCCGCGGAGACCGCGGGCGCCCCGGACGACTACGTGAACGAGCTGCGCAGCAGGCCCAGCCGCAAGTCCTCGCCCGGCAACCACTCCTGACCGGGCCCCACCGTCCGACGAGAAACGGCCCCGGCCTCCGCACGTGCGGAGGCCGGGCCGTCGTCGTTCACCGCGGGAGGCGGTGGGTCGGTGAGTGCGTCAGCGGGTCAGGAGGCCGCCTGCGCCAGCGCGGACAGCGCGGCCTGGACCAGCACCCGCGAGCCGAACGGCAGGGCCCGCTCGTCGAGGTCGAAGGTCGGCTGGTGGATGTCGCGCTGCTTGCCGGTGCCCGACCACACCCCGAGCCGCGCCATGGCGCCCGCGGAGTGCTCCAGGTACCAGGCGAAGTCCTCGCCGCCGGAGGACTGCTCGGTGGAGGCGTCGGCGGCCTCGCCGCCGACGGTCACCGCGGCGTCGCGCAGCATCCCGGTGGACACCTCGTCGTTGACGACCGGCGGGACACCGCGGACGTGGTCGAGCACGTAGCCGACACCGGTGGGGGCGAGCACGGCCGCCACGAGCGCCCGCAGCTTCTCCTCGAGCTCGGTCCAGGTCGCGTGGTCGGCGGTGCGCAGGGTGCCGCGCAGCAGCCCGGACTGCGGGATCGCGTTCGCCGCGTCCCCGGCGTGCACCGCACCCCAGGTCAGGACGGTGCCCGAGCGCGGGTCGACGTGGCGGGTCAGCAGCAGCGGCACCTGGGTGGCCAGCAGCCCGAGCGCCTGCACGAGGTCAGCGGTCAGGTGCGGGCGCGAGGTGTGCCCGCCCGGTGAGGTCAGCCGGACCTCGATGAGGTCACAGGCCGAGGTGATCGGCCCGACCCGGGTGCCGAGCCGCCCGACCTCCAGGCGCGGGTCGCAGTGCAGCGCGAAGATCCG
>NZ_JAHLJA010000119.1:0-5027 GCF_020496245.1 Pseudonocardia sp. ICBG601
ACCCGGCCCTGAGGAGCCGTTCATGACCACTCCACGCACGTCGATCGGCCCGTTCTCCTCGCCCGGCGCGACCCCGCGACCGTGGGCGGAGACAGAGTGGGCGCTGCGCCACGTCCAGAACTTCCACCTCTGCACGGTGCGTCGCGACGGCCGTCCGCACGTCACGCCGCTCGTCGCGGTCTGGGCGTTCGCCGCCGCGTGTTCACGACCGGGGAGAACGAGCAGAAGGCCGTCAACCTGCGCGCCAACCCGCACTGCGCGCTGACGACCGGCACCGACACGCTCACCGGCGTCGACCACGTCATCGAGGGCACGGCGAGCCTGGTCACCGACCCCGACACGCGTCAGAGGGTGGCGACGGCGTTCGAGGAGGCGTACGGCTGGCAGCTCGCCCGCGAGGACGGGACGTGGCACGGCATGGGCGACGCGATCCGCGACGGGACCGTCCAGCTCTACCGCATACAGCCCGTCAAGGGGTTCGCGTTCTCCGTGGGCGTCGAGCCTGCGCAGACGCGCTACGAGTGGAGCTGAGCGCTCCGGCGACGTCGACGGACACCTGACGCGGTGAACGCGACGACGGCCGCACCGCCGACCAGCGGCACCACGGCGAACAGAGCGCCGACCGGCCAGAGGTTCGCGCCGATGACGGTCGCGGTGGCGGACTTCCAGCAGTAGAGCGCCAGCGCGGGCAGCGCCACGGCCACGACCGTCACGCCGGGTCGGCCTGCCGCTCCACCGAGTGCGGCGAGCACGGCCAGCCCGACGGCGACGGCGGTCCAGTGCCCGGTGGTCACCGGCGAGACGTACTGGTCCGGGTCCGCGGTCGGGACGACGCTCCAGTCGGCGGGCATGACCAGCCACCAGACCGCGACGGCGGCCAGGGCCAGCGCGCCGCCGAGGAGCAGGCCGGTGAGCAGCCGGTGGGCGGTGGTTCCGGTGTCCGACATGCCTTGATGCTGGCCGACGCGCGGGCCGAGGCATCGGTGGATCTACGCAGACCACCCGGACGGCGATGATTCCGCGCCTGTCGCCTGGTCAGAACTCGCATGGACACGCAGAACCTCGCCGACCTGTACGAGCTGCCCGCCCTCGACTGGCCGAGCGTCACCGACCGGCTGGCCGCCGGGTACGAGCAGGCGCCCGGCGGAGGCGGCCCCGACCGGCACACGACGTGGCTCACGACCCTCGACGCCGACGGCGCACCGCACGTCACCGCGATCGGGTCGCTCTGGCTCGACGGCTCGTTCTGGTTCGAGACCGGCCGAGGCACGCGCAAGGGCCGCAACCTGGCCCGCGACCCGCGCTGCACCCTCGCCCTCTCCACCCGCGAGTTCGACCTGAGCGTCCAGGGCAGCGCCGAGGTCGTGACCGACCCGGCCACCGTCGCCCGTCTGGCCGCGGTCTGGGCCCAGGGTGGGTGGCCGTGCGAGGTCGACGAGTCCGGCACGGCCCTCACCGCCCCGTTCAGCGCGCCGTCGGCCGGGCGGCCGCCGTGGGCGGTGTACCGCGTCACCGCTCGTTCCGCACACGCCGTGGCGACGGTCGCGCCGGGCGGAGCCACGCGCTGGACGTTCTGACCGGGTGCCGGCTGATCGGTAGTACGGTGCGGGCAGCGTCGCGTGCCGGTGGCAGACCGTGTCAGGCATGGAGGCGTGGGATCCGAAGGACGTGTCGACGATGTCGCACACCCCTTCGCCCTCACGTGACTGAGGGCGAGACGACCAGGCTGGTGGCCTGGAGCCGCGAGACGCGGCGAGTGCACGAACGGCTGCGCGCGGCGCTGCGGGTGACCCGCGCGTCCGCCGACGAGCAGGCCGCGCGCGAGCTGCTCGTGTTCTGCCGCGCGTTCTGCACGGCGCTGACCGGGCACCACGAGGGGGAGGACCACGTCCTCTTCCCCGCTCTCGAGGCGGCGCACCCCGAGCTGCGGGACACGCTGCGGCAGCTGGCGCACGACCACTCCGTGATCGGGCACCTGCTGGGCGACCTGCAGGCGACGCTCGACCGCGCCGCGAGTCCGGCGGAGCTCGACCGGCACCTCGAGGGGATCGCGGCGATCATGGAGTCGCACTTCCGGTTCGAGGAGCGGCGCCTCCTCACCGTCCTGGAGACGCTCGACCTCGACGCGGAGATCGACACCGTCTTCGGACCGCTGTGACCGGACGGTGGCAAGGTGTGACGCATGCCCACACCTTCCACGAGACTGGGACGCCGAGAGCGCGGTGCTGGCCGCCCGGGCGCTGTCCCGAGGACGCCCGACGGAGTGGTTCGAGGAGCTGTACGCGGCGGGTGACCGCGGCGAGACGACGGTGCCGTGGAACCGGCCGGCGGCGGCGCCACAGCTGACCGAGTGGCTCGCAGGGCTCGGCGCGCCCGACGGCCGTCGAGCCGTGGTGGTGGGGTGCGGGCTGGGCGCGGACGCCGAGTTCGTCGGGGCCGCGGGGTTCGCGACGACCGCGTTCGACATCGCGCCGACCGCCGTCGCCACGGTCCGTCGCCGGTTCCCGGACTCGCCAGTGGACTACCGCGTGGCCGACCTGCTCGCCCTGCCCGACGAGTGGGCCGGGGCGTTCGACGTGGTGGTGGAGATCATCAACGTCCAAGCGCTCCCGGTCTCGCTGCGACCCACCGCGACGGCCGCGGTGGCGTCGCTGGTGGCGCCGGGCGGGAACCTGCTGGTGGTGGAGAACGTCCGCGAGGACGGCGCTCCGCCGTCCGAACGACCGCCGTGGGCGTTCACCCGCGCGGAGGTCACAGCCTTCGCCGAGCGCGGGCTGGAGCTGGTGTCGCTGAAGCAGACCTCGACCCCCACGCTGCGGTGGCAGGCCGAGTACCGGCTCACATGAGGTGCCCGGCCGCCCAGCCGAGACCCGCGGCGGCGACGCCCACGAGCACGCTCCCGACGAGGTTCGTCAACCCGAGCAGGGGCTTGCGGGCCTCGATCAGCGCGACCGTCTCGTAGCTGAAGGTGCTGTAGGTCGTCAGGGTGCCGCAGAACCCCGTGCCGACGAGCGTCGCCACGACCGGGTCGGCGCGCGCCAGGCTCACGCCGAGCACGAACGAGCCGACGCCGTTGACGCGAAGGTGCCCCACGGGAACGGCCCCGCCCACCACCGCCGCACGGCCCGGTCGGTCAGGAACCGCGCCGGGGCGCCGACCGCCGCTCCCAACCCCACCAGCAGCACGCTCATGCCGCACTCCCCCGAGCGCGCCGGAGCAGCGCAGGCCCGACCCTGCGGCCGAGGGTGAGACCCGCGGCGGCCCCCAGCACGGCCAGGACGGTGTCGCGAGCAGGTAGCCGACCGCTGCCACGACCTCGCCCGCCTGCGCGAGGGTCACCACGTCGGCGGCGTAGGTCGAGAACGTCGTGTAGCCGCCGAGCACGCCGATGCCCAGCAGCGGCCGCACCAGCGGGTGCGCCTCGACCAGCTCGGTGATCACCGCCATCAGGGCACCGATGAGCACGCATCCGGAGACGTTGATCAGCAGCGTCGACCACGGCCACTGCGTCGGGGCGTGGGGCAGCGCGACGCCGACGCCGTAGCGGACCTCCGCGCCGAGGATCCCGCCCACGGTCACGGTCGCGACCAGTGCTCCCCACGACGGGTCCCGCCACCGCCTGCCGCTCCCGTGCGGCACGACGTCGGGATCGACGTCGGCCGCGGTCGGATGGTCACGATCGTTCGACATCCGCAGAGTCCTCCACGTGCTCGCCCGCCTGGAACGTCGGTTCGGTCATCGCCGGGTCGCCTCCCAGGCGAAGTGCCACGGCAGCCAGCAGATCAGGACCGCGATGGAGCCGAGGATCGTTGCCGTAGGGCTCGCCACCAGGAGCCCCCAGCCGATGAACACCAGCCCGACCAGCAACAGGACCTTCCCCGCGAGAATCCCGGGGTGGCGCCGCCGGCCGCGGGCGTCGCCCATGCCGGACCGCTTGCCCGCGGGCAGGGACAGCTGCGCGGCCAGCGCCGGGTCCTCCCTGGCCAGCTGCCGCCCCAGAGCCTCCAGCGCGCGGACGTCTCGTCGACGCTTCACGACGCACCGCCGCGCGGGTCCTCGGGAGCGACGACCCTGGCCGGCATCCAGCACGTGATCAACAGCACGGCGCCGACGGCCCCCGCGCCCGCCCACCCGGCCAGCAGTCCGGCCGCGAGCAGCACCACGCCGAGCAGGAACATCGCCGTACCCAGCCGTGCGGCCCACCGCGTCGCGCGCGACTCGACGGGCCCGCTCAGCTCGCGGGCCAGAGCAGGATCGGAGGCGACCAGCTGCTCGCCCAAGGCCACCAGCGCGCGCCGCTCTCGACGGCTCAACCGCGCCACGGGCACCTCCTACCCACAGAAGACCTCTGTCGGTAGGAGCTATCAGCCCTCGTTCAGGCGGTTGTCGGCGAGCCCCATCGCCATCCGTGCCGACGATACTCCGCGGCCGCACCGAGGAGAAGCCCGCCGAGCGCTCCCGCCACCGAGTCCGGCCGGAGGACGACGACGGCCCCTGCTCGGCGTTTCCGCTGGTCAGTGGCCGTTAACCGTAGGGGGTGGCGGGTAGAGGATTCGAACTTCTCCCGAGATCATCAACGTCCAAGCGCTGTCGATCTCCCGACTACTCCGGAGCGACGATCCGCGGAGGCATCCAGCAGGTGATCAGCAGCAAGGCGCCGACCGCTCCCGCTCCGGCGTCCGCGACCAACAGCCCGATCGTGAGCAGGACGACGCCGAGCAGGAACATCGCCGCGCCGAGCCGCGTGGCCCACCGCACCGAGCCCGGCTCGGCGGGCAGGCTCAGCTCGCGGGCCAGCACAGGATCGGAGGCGCCCAGCTGCTCGCCCAGAGCGACCAGCGCTCGCCGCTCACGTCTGCTCAGTTCAGGTCTCATTCCCATAACGGCCCCGACGCTACCTCGGGACCACACCGCGTGGAGCGCGGCCCGCGTCACACTGACGGCGTCGCGGGCTGGACACACGACAACGGCCCCCGATCAGCGTCTGCGCTGGTCAGGGGCCGTTACCCTTGGGGGGTGGCAGGTAG
>NZ_JAHLJA010000120.1:0-2902 GCF_020496245.1 Pseudonocardia sp. ICBG601
ACGTCGGACTGCTGGGGCACCGTCGCGCACCCGGCGACGACGGCGGCGGCGACCGTCACGACCAGCGCCGCCAGCGCACGCCGGGCGGTCACCGGTCGCCGCCCGGGTCGATGATGGCGCGCTCGGCGGGCTGCATCGGCGCGTGCTCCTCGGGGCGCAGCCGCCACAGGTCCTCCTCGCGCAGGTCGCGGCCGATCCCCTGCGGCGGGGTCGGCACCGAGCTGCCGTTGCGCCGGTCCCCGGCCGCGGCGGCGGGCGGGCCGAGCGGTAGCGGCGAGGCGGTGATGTGCCCGCCCACCTCGCGCGGCAGGGTCAGCCGGAACGCCGAGCCATTGCCCGGCTCGCCCCAGGCCTGCAGCCAGCCGCCGTGCAGCCGGGCGTCCTCGATGCTGATCGACAGCCCGAGCCCGGTGCCGCCGCTGCGCCGGGCCCGCGACTCCTCGGCCCGCCAGAACCGGTTGAACACCAGGTCGGCCTCGCCGGGCCGCAGCCCGACGCCGTGGTCGCGCACGACGACGGCGACCGCGGCGTCGTCGCCGGCCACCGTCACCTCCACCGGGCGGCCCTCGCCGTGGTCGATCGCGTTCGCGACGAGGTTGCGCACGATGCGCTCCACCCGGCGCGGGTCGGCCTCGATCAGCTCGCCCGCCGGCAGATCCAGGACGAGGTCGGTGCCGGCGTCGGCGGCGATGCCGCGCACCGCGTCGGACGCCCGCCGCACCACCGCGGACAGGTCGACCCGTTCGGCACCCAGCTCGGCCACGCCGGCGTCGAGACGGGAGATCTCCAGCAGGTCGGCGAGCAGCTCCTCGAACCGGTCGAGCTCGGTGACCAGCAGCTCGGAGCTGCGGCGCAGCGCCGGGAGCAGCTCGTCACGGGAGGCGTAGAGGACGTCGGCGGCCATCCGCACGGTGGTCAGCGGCGTGCGCAGCTCGTGGCTGACGTCGGAGGTGAACCGCCGCTGCAGCGCCCCGAACTCCTCGAGCTGGGCGATCTGCGCGGCGAGGCTGCCCGCCATCTCGTTGTAGGACTCGGCGAGCCGGGCGACCTCGTCCTCGCCGCGCACGGCCATCCGCTCGTCGAGGTGTCCCCCGGCGAAGCGTTCGGCGACGTCGGCGGCGTGCCGGATCGGGCGGACCACCTGCCGGGTGACGAGGCTGGCGATCGCGGCCAGCAGCACCAGCAGCACCAGCCCGCCGACGATCAGCGTGCTCTGCACCAGCCCGAGGGTCAGCTGCTCGCCGTTGAGCGGGAACAGCAGGTAGAACTGCAGCTCCCGGCCCGCAGTGGCGATCTTCTGCCCGATGACGAGGTTCGGGACGCCGTCGACGGTCGTGTACTGGCGGTTCAGGCTGTCCAGCGACCCGCGGGCGGTGATGTCCTGCTGGCGCGCGGTGATCTGGCCGACGTCGCCGGCGGACACCTCGGGCCCGTTCGCCGACCCGGTGGTCAGCTGACCACCGGGTCGGCGAACGGGCCCGAGGTGTCCGCCGGCGACGTCGGCCAGATCACCGCGCGCCAGCAGGACATCACCGCCCGCGGGTCGCTGGACAGCCTGAACCGCCAGTACACGACCGTCGACGGCGTCCCGAACCTCGTCATCGGGCAGAAGATCGCCACTGCGGGCCGGGAGCTGCAGTTCTACCTGCTGTTCCCGCTCAACGGCGAGCAGCTGACCCTCGGGCTGGTGCAGAGCACGCTGATCGTCGGCGGGCTGGTGCTGCTGGTGCTGCTGGCCGCGATCGCCAGCCTCGTCACCCGGCAGGTGGTCCGCCCGATCCGGCACGCCGCCGACGTCGCCGAACGCTTCGCCGGGGGACACCTCGACGAGCGGATGGCCGTGCGCGGCGAGGACGAGGTCGCCCGGCTCGCCGAGTCCTACAACGAGATGGCGGGCAGCCTCGCCGCGCAGATCGCCCAGCTCGAGGAGTTCGGGGCGCTGCAGCGGCGGTTCACCTCCGACGTCAGCCACGAGCTGCGCACGCCGCTGACCACCGTGCGGATGGCCGCCGACGTCCTCTACGCCTCCCGTGACGAGCTGCTCCCGGCGCTGCGCCGCAGCTCCGAGCTGCTGGTCACCGAGCTCGACCGGTTCGAGGAGCTGCTCGCCGACCTGCTGGAGATCTCCCGTCTCGACGCCGGCGTGGCCGAGCTGGGTGCCGAACGGGTCGACCTGTCCGCGGTGGTGCGGCGGGCGTCCGACGCGGTGCGCGGCATCGCCGCCGACGCCGGCACCGACCTCGTCCTGGATCTGCCGGCGGGCGAGCTGATCGAGGCCGACCCGCGCCGGGTGGAGCGCATCGTGCGCAACCTCGTCGCGAACGCGATCGACCACGGCGAGGGCCGCCCGGTGGAGGTGACGGTGGCCGGCGACGACGCCGCGGTCGCCGTCGTCGTGCGCGACCACGGCGTCGGGCTGCGGCCCGGCGAGGCCGACCTGGTGTTCAACCGGTTCTGGCGGGCCGAGGAGTCGCGGGCCCGGCGCAGCGGCGGCACCGGGCTCGGGCTGTCGATCAGCATCGAGGACGCCCGGCTGCACGGCGGCTGGCTGCAGGCCTGGGGCGAGCCGGGCAATGGCTCGGCGTTCCGGCTGACCCTGCCGCGCGAGGTGGGCGGGCACATCACCGCCTCGCCGCTACCGCTCGGCCCGCCCGCCGCCGCGGCCGGGGACCGGCGCAACGGCAGCTCGGTGCCGACCCCGCCGCAGGGGATCGGCCGCGACCTGCGCGAGGAGGACCTGTGGCGGCTGCGCCCCGAGGAGCACGCGCCGATGCAGCCCGCCGAGCGCGCCATCATCGACCCGGGCGGCGACCGGTGACCGCCCGGCGTGCGCTGGCGGCGCTGGTCGTGACGGTCGCCGCCGCCGTCGTCGCCGGTGTGCGCGACGGTGCCCCAGCAGTCC
>NZ_JAHLJA010000121.1:0-3920 GCF_020496245.1 Pseudonocardia sp. ICBG601
GTCCGTCCCGTCGCCGCGCCGCGTGCGACCGGGCGGCCGTCCGGCACCTCGTGCTGCTGGGCGACTCCACCGCCGTCGGGCTGGGGGATCCCCTGCCGGGCGGTGGCTGGCGCGGTGTCGGCCCATTGCTGCGCGACGCCCTCGACGATCCCGCCCGCCCCGGCTCGGTCCGGCTGGACAACCACGCCCGGACCGGGGCGCGGATGGCCGACGCCCGGCACGGGCAGGTTCCCGTGGCCGCGGCGTCGGGGCCCGACGTGGTCGTGCTGTGCGTCGGGATGAACGACACCCTCCGCTCGGACTTCGACCCGGCCGGGATCCGGCGGGACTGCGCGGAGTCGCTGGAGCTGCTGCTGGGGGCCGGTGCGACCGTGCTGCTGCTCCGCTTCCACGACCACACCCGCGTCTGGCCGCTGCCGGGCCTGCTGCAGCGGGCGCTCGCCGCCCGGATCTCCGCTCTGAACGGGGCCGTCGACGGAGCGGTGGCCGACGCCGTCGCTGCGACGGGACGGTCCGCCGTCGGGATCCTCGACCTCGACACCGCCGGCAGCTACGACCCGCGGCGTGGAGCGTGGACCGGTTGCACCCGTCCGAGCTGGGCCACCGGCTGCTGGCGCGGGGTTTCGCCGGGCTGCTCGGCGCCGCGGGGTTCGCGGTACCGGGGGAGGTCGGGCTCGACGCCGCCGGTGGCCGGGAGGTGACGGCCTGGCAGCGGGGGGCGTGGCTGGTGGTGCAGGGCGTGCCGTGGCTCGTGCGGCGGGGCCGGGACCTCGGGCCGGTGATGGTGCGCGGCCTGGTGGAGGGGGCGCGGGTGCGCAGGCTCTCGGCCTGACCCGTGCCCCGGCCGGCGTGGGTCACCGTCGGAGCCGGGAGTCCCGCTACAGGCGTCGCAGGAAGTTCCCGATCCGCTCGACGGCCTGCTCCAGCTGTGGCAGCGCCGTCGCGTACGAGCAGCGGATGTGCCCCTCCCCGGGCGACCCGAACACGCTGCCCGGGACGACGGCGACCGACTCCTCCCGCAGCAGCCGCTCGGCGAAGGTCTCCGAGTCCAGGCCGGAGGTGCGGATGGAGGGGAACGCGTAGAACGCGCCCGCGGGCTCCGGGCAGTCCAGCCCGGCCTCGCGCAGGCCCTTCACGAACACCCGTCGGCGACGGTCGTAGTCGGCCACCATCTCCGCGACGTCGCCCTCCGGGCTGGTCAGCGCCTCCACCGCGGCGATCTGCGAGACGTGCGGCGCACACAGCATCGTGTACTGATGCACCCGCAGGCACAGCTCGGCGATCGGCTCCGGCGCGGCGAGCCAGCCGACCCGCCACCCCGTCATCGCCTGGGCCTTGGAGAACCCGCCCAGGACCACCGTCCGCTCCCGCGCACCGGGGACCGCACCCAGGCAGGTGTGGGTGCCGACGTAGGTGAGACGGTCGTAGATCTCGTCGGAGAGCAGGTACAGGTCGTGCCGCTCGGCCAGCGCGACGAGCTCGCGCAGCACCTCGGGCGGCTGCACCGCGCCGGTCGGGTTGGCCGGCGAGCCGATCAGGATCGCCTTCGTCCGCGGGGTGACCGCGGCCTCGACCGCGGCGATGTCGATGGCGAACCCGTCCTCGGCGTGGGTCGGCACCCCGACCGGGACACCCCCCGCGAACGCGACGCAGGGCTGGTAGGCGACGTAGCAGGGCTCCGGGACGATGACCTCCTCGCCCGGGTTCAGCAGCACCCGGAACGCCAGGTCGAGCCCCTCGGACACCCCGGTCGTCACCAGGCACTCGGTGGCGGGATCGTAGTGGGCGTCGTAGCGCGACGCCAGGTCCGCACACACCAGCTCACGCAGTTTCGGCAGGCCCGCGTTGCCGGTGTAGGTGGTGTAGCCGCGCTCCAGGGCGTAGATGCCGGCCTCGCGGATCCGCCACGGCGTCACGAAGTCGGGTTCACCGACACCGAGGGAGATGACGTCGTCCATCTCGGCGGCGATGTCGAAGAACCGCCGGATCCCCGACGGCGGGATCGCCGAGATCGTCGTGTTGAGCGGCTTCACGGGGTCACCGGCAGCCGGTGGTCGGGCTCCGGCTCGGCGAAGGAGTCGCCGTCGCGCTTGTGCGTGGCCAGCACGAAGTGCGTGGCGGTCGAGCGGACCCGGTCGATCGTGGACAGCTTCTGGGACACGAAGTCGCTGACCGCGCGGATGTCCGGGCCGACGACCGTGCAGCGCAGGTCGTGCCCACCGGAGCGAGGTAGCAGTCGCGGACCTCGTCGAACCGGGAGATGCGAGCGGCGACATCGTCGAACCCGACCCCACGGGCCGGGGCCACCGAGACGTCGATGAACGCCGTCACCTGCGCACCGGCGCGGCCCGCGCCGGGGTGGCCGTCGCCGCCGTCCTCGTAGCGGGCCCAGTCCACGACGGCCTTGTGCCTGCGGATCACCCCGGAGCGTTCCCACTCCGCGATCCGGGCGTCGACCTCGTCCCGGGTCAGACCCAGCATGGTGGCGACGGTGTCGTGGCTCAACGACGCGTCACGTTCGAGCAACTCGAGGATCTCGCGCACGGCGTGACCCTACGACGACCGCCCGTCGTCGCGCCGCGGGCCGGGCGGGTCGGTCGTGGCCCGCCCCGTCCGACCGGTCAGGCCGCGCGCGGCAGCGGGGCCGCGACGCCCGGAGCGACGGCGCCGCGGGCCGGGTCGAGCAGCCCGCACTCCAGGTCGACGAGGTGCAGCCGCGTGCACGGACCGCACACGTACACCGTGCCGGCCGGGCCGTGGTGGCTGCTCCACGCGAGTCCGCGGACGTCGGCGGGGGTGCGCGGACGAGAACAGAGCGGGCAACTCGGGATCGTGTCCATGCCCTGTGAGCGTGCACGGGATCTGTTGCGAGGCGGTGACACCGCGCGTCCGCGGCGTTGCGTTCCGGCGACGATCCGGGGTCGGAGACGATCACGGTGCGTACGCGACGGTCACGAATCGGGGGCGAGCCGGTGAATTCGGCGCCGCCGCACCCGGTCCGCAACTAGGGTCCGCGCGCATGAGCAGCAACGAACCGCCGCGGGGCGAGGACCCGCAGGCCGGCCCCGGGGGGCGCCGCGACGCCCGGTGGCGCCCAGGAGCCCGGCCACGCGGCCGGGAGCGGCGACCGGCCGGACACGCCGGAGGGTGGGCAGTACGGCCAGGCTCCCCGCGGGCAGGACCCCGGCACGCAGCACGGGCAGCCGGGCCAGCAGTACGGGCAGGACCCGGGGCAGTACGGCCAGCCGGGGCAGTACGGCCAGCCGGGGCAGTACGGCCAGCCGGGGCAGTACGGCCAGCAGCCGTACCCCGGCGCGGGCCAGCCCTACGGCGGCCAGCAGCCCGGGACCCCGTACCCCGCCCAGTACCCGACCGGCCAGCAGTACGGCGGTCCGTACCCCCAGGGCGGCTACGGCCAGCCCGCCTACCCCGCCGGCGGCGCCCCGCCCAGCGGCACCTCCCCGGATCCGCTGGTGCCGTTCTCCTTCGGCGACTGGTTCTCCAAGATCGTCGGCGTGCTGCAGCGGAGCTGGAAGCCGCTGCTGGTCATCAACCTGATCGTGCTGATCCCGACCGCGATCCTCAGCGCCCTCGGCTACGTCCTCGACGGGAGCACGCGGTCGTCGTTCGACCCCGTCGACCTCGACCTCAGCGCCGGCGTCGTGGCGGGCCTCGGCCTGACCACCCTGCTCCTGGCCGTGGTCACCCTCGTGCTGTCGGCTCTCGGCTATGCGGCGTCGGTCTTCGTCGTCGTGCGCGACGCGGCCCAGCGCCCGTGGAACCAGGACCAGGTCATCGCGTTCGCGAAGAACCGCGCACTCCCGGTGATCGCTGGTCGTTGCTGGCCGGGCTGCTGTTCGTCATCGGGTTCTTCCTGCTCGTCATCCCGGCCATCTACCTGGGCGTGGTGTTCACGGGCG
>NZ_JAHLJA010000122.1:0-11640 GCF_020496245.1 Pseudonocardia sp. ICBG601
GGGACGGTGCTGCTGGCCCTGGACCGCCCCGGCGCCGCCCCGTGGGTGCTCGGCGCGATCGCGCTGGTCGGGACGGTCGTGCTCGCCGGTCTCGGTGGCGCGGTCGGGGCGCGGGCCGCCGCCGCGGCGATCGCCGCGCAGGCCGCGGCCCCGAGCTGCGGCGGGGTCTGCGCCGGCTGCGACCTGGTGGCCGGCTGCCGCGACGCGACCGGCACCGAGCCGGGCTCCGAGCCCGGGGCCCGCACCGGCCTGTCCCACGAGGCCTGACCGGGCCCACCGGCCGCGGAAACCCGGCCCGCCGGTGAACGGGCCGACGACCTCGTCGGTGACCCGGCCCCCGTAGAACCCGCCGGACTGCGGGCGGACCGTCTCCCCGTCGAGGGTGATCCGCTCGAACGGCGCCACGTGGACCGCGACGCGGTCGGCCGCGTCAGTTCCAGGCCGGATCCCGCGGGAACGTGGCGAGCAGCGCCAGCGGGACGCCCTGGCGGCGCAGCACCCGCTCCCACAGCTGGTCGTAGACGGTGGTCAGCAGGTCGTCGGGCAGGCCGGGGACGACGTACCAGTCACCCCGGGCGATCTCGCCACCCAGCTGACCCGCGTCCCAGCCGGAGTAGCCGGCGAAGATCCGCAGGCCGCGCAGCCGCCGCGCGAGCGGGGCCGGGTCGGAGTCGAGGTCGACCAGCTGCACCGGCGGCCGGACCGGCATCAGCCCGCCGATCCCGCTGCCGGTCTCCCCGGTCCGCAGGGCGGCCAGGCAGAGCGCGGTGCGGGCCTCCACCGGCCCGCCGACGAACATGGTCCCGGGGTCGCTGGTGAGCCCGGCCCAGCGCGGGAGCACGTCCCGCACGGCGGCCTGGCCCGGCCGGTTGAGCACGACCCCGAGGCTGCCCTGCGGACGGTGCTCGATCATGTAGACGACCGTCCGGGAGAAGTTCGGGTCGCCCAGACCGGGGGCGGCGACGAGCAGACTCCCCGGCGTGACCGGGGAAGAGCGGCGCCTCGCGTGGCGCGGTGTTCCCGCACGGGTCCATGTTCGCACCTACGACGCGGACGCGGTTCTGCCACCCGTTCGCCGTAGCGTCGTACTCCGGACATGATAGTTCATACGTTCGTGTAGGACGTACGTCCACCGATGTGTACGTCCGTACAGGACGTACGTCCGGGTCAGAGGTTCTCGGACGCCCAGGCCCGCAGCGCGGCCTCGGCATGCTCGGCGTCCATCGGGCCCTGCTCCATCCGCAGCGCCAGCATGTGCCGGTAGGCCTTCCCGACGGCCGGCCCCGGCGGGATGCCCAGCAGCTCCATGATCCGGTTGCCGTCCAGGTCCGGGCGGACCGCGTCGAGCTCCTCCTGCTTGCGCAGCTCGGCGATCCGGTTCTCCAGGCCGTCGTAGTTGCGCTGCAGGGCCGCGGCCCGGCGCCGGTTGCGCGTGGTGCAGTCCGAGCGGACCAGCTGGTGCAGCCGCTCCAGCAGCGGCCCGGCGTCGGCGACGTAGCGGCGCACGGCCGAGTCGGTCCACTCGCCCTTGCCGTAGCCGTGGAACCGCAGGTGCAGGTAGACGAGCTGGCACACGTCGTCGACCAGGGCCTTCGGGTACTTGAGCGCCCGCAGTCGCTTGCGGGCCATCTTCGCCCCCACCACCTCGTGGTGGTGGAACGAGACCCGCCCGGCCGGCTCCTTGCGCCGGGTCGCCGGCTTGCCGATGTCGTGCAGCAGCGCGGCCAGGCGCAGCGTGAGGTCCGGCCCGTCGGTCTCGCGCTCGATCGCCTGCTCCATCACGACGAGCGAGTGGGTGTAGACGTCCTTGTGCTGCATGTGCTCGTCGGTCTCCAGCTGCATCGCCGGGACCTCGGGGACGACGTGCCGGGCCAGACCGGTGTCGCAGAGCAGCTCCAGACCCCGCCGGGGGTGCTCGCCGAGCATCAGCTTGGAGAACTCGGCCTGTACCCGCTCGGCGGTGATCCGGGTCAGCTCGTCGGCCATCGCCGTCATCGCGGTGGTGACCCGCGCGGCGGGGGAGAAGCCGAGCTGGGAGACGAACCGGGCGGCGCGCAGCATCCGCAGCGGGTCGTCGGAGAAGGAGCGCTCCGGGGTGTCCGGGGTGTCCAGGACGCCCTGGGCGAGCGCGGCGAACCCGCCGTGCGGGTCGACGAAGCGGCGCTGCGGCCCGGTCAGCTCGACCGCCATGGCGTTGACCGTGAAGTCGCGGCGCACGAGGTCGCCCTCGACGGTGTCGCCGAAGCGGACCTCCGGGTTGCGGGAGGTGCCGTCGTAGGTGTCGGCGCGGAAGGTCGTCACCTCGAGGGTCTGCCCGTCGCGGCGCAGTCCGACGGTCCCGAACGCGATCCCGGTGTCCCAGACCGCCTCGGCCCAGCCGCGCACGATCGCGAGGATCTGCTCGGGGCGGGCGTCGGTGGTGAAGTCGAGGTCGCCGGAGTCCCGGGTCGACGCGCCGGTGCCGCGCAGCACGGCGTCGCGGACGCTGCCGCCGACGAGGTAGAGCAGGTGCCCACGGGCGGCGAACCGGGCGGCCAGCTCGTCGGCGACGGCCGGGACGTCGAGCAGTGCGACCACGGCGTTCTCCTGTGCTCGCTGCAACTCGTCCGGGTCCGGGGCGGATCCGGCCGGGAGCCGGGTCACCTGTCGGGCGGTGGAGGACGGGGACGACGAGGACACGACGGGCCAGTCTAGGCAACGCGCCCGGCCGCCGGGCACGGGTCCTCCGGTCGTCCCGCACCGTCCGACCGGTGATCGACGACGGGGCGACCGGGTGACGCCACGGCCGCGGGCGGCTCGTCGCCCCCCTTCGGGCCACCTCCTCGTTACCATCGCCACATGTCCCCATCCCGCGGCCGCTCCTCGGCAGGGCGCGGCGCGGAACCCGGCCGTGAGAGCCGGAGCGCACGCGCCGGCCGTGCCGGGCGCTCCGACCGGTCCCCGGACGGTCGTCGCCGGCTGCGCACGGTGGACGAGACGTCCGCCGGTGGGCTCGTCGTGCACCCCGAGACCGGCGCCGCCGCGCTGATCGGCCGGCTGGACCGCCGGGGCCGGTTGCTGTGGTCTCTGCCCAAGGGCCACATCGAGGCCGGTGAGACCGCGGAGCAGGCCGCGGTGCGCGAGGTGCAGGAGGAGACCGGCATGATCGGTGAGGTGCTGGCTCCCCTGGGCACCATCGACTTCTGGTTCGTCGCCGAGGACCGGCGCGTCCACAAGACGGTCCACCACTACCTGATGCGCGCCCTCGGCGGCGAGCTCTGCGACGAGGACGTCGAGGTCTCCGAGGTGGCCTGGGTTCCGCTCGACGAGCTCGAGGGCCGTCTCGCCTACGCCGACGAGCGCCGGCTGATCCGGCATGCGGCCGACCTGCTGGAGGAGACGGCGTGAGCCGGGTCGCGGCCCTGGTCGCGATCGTGCTCACCGCGGTGGTGGCGCTGTTCCTCCCCGCGGCGTTCCCGGCGGGCGCCCCGCAGGCGGCCGCCCGGGACAGTCCGGTGCAGCAACCGGTGCGGCAACCGGCCCAGCAGCCCGCCGCCCCGGTCCGGCTCGACGTCGCCACGATGACCCCGCGGGTGGTGACGTCGGCGGGGCCGGACGAGCTCGTCGTCACCGGCACCGTCACCAACACCGGCCCGGCGACCGTCGACGACCTGTCCGTCCGGGTGCAGCGCGGGCCGGCGCTGACCGGTGAGGCGGCGCTGCGGACCGCGCTGGCCGGGGAGGCTGCGGTCGACGACGCGACGCCGCCGTTCGCCGATCTCGGCCCGCTGCCGTCGGGTGCGTCGGTCCCGTTCCGCTACGCCGTCCCGCTCACCGGGCCCCCGCAGTCGACGCTGGCGCTGCCCGGCCCGGGCACCTACCCGCTGCTGGTGAACCTCAACGGGACCGTCGACGGCGCGCCGTCGCGGCTGGCCGGGGTCCGCACGTTGCTGCCGGTGTCGTCGCTCCCGGGGGCCGCGTCGCCGCCGGCGCCGGGGGCCGCCGCGCCGGTGACGATGCTGTACCCGATCACCGACCCCCCGCGCCGGGTCCCGCCGCTGCCCGGCGAGCCGCCGCTGCTGACCGACGACGACCTCGCGGTCTCCTTCGCCGAGGGCGGGCGGCTGCGCGGCCTGGTCGAGGCGCTGGGCTCCGCGGCGCCCGCCGGGTCCCCGACCCGGTCCGCGCTCTGCCTGGCGATCGACCCCGAGCTCGTGGCCACCGCGGCGGCCATGCGCGACGGCTACGACGTCGTCACCGGCCCCGACGAGTCCGAGCCGGGGCGCGGCGCGGAGGCGGCGGGCCAGTGGCTCGCGGCGCTGACCGCGGCCGCGCGCGGGACCTGCGTGATCGCCCTGCCGCCGTCGGACGCCGACCTGGTCGCCCTGGTCCGCGGCGGTCAGGCCGACCTCGCCCGGACCGCGCTGGACAGCGGCCGCCGGACCCTGTCCGCCGAGCTCGGGACCACGGTCCTCGACCGCGTCGTGTGGCCCGTCGACGGCGTCGTCGACGAGGCGACGTTGGACGCGCTCGGCGGCGGGACCCGGCTGCTGCTCTCCGCCGACGGGGTGACCGGCGCGACGGCGTCGGGCCGGGTCCGGGTGGGCGGCTCCGACGGCACCGGCCGGGACGGCGACGAGTCCGCGCTGCTCACCGACCCGCTGCTCACCGAGGCCGCGACCGGACCCGCCGGTGTCGAGGTGCAGCAGGGGGCCGCGGACGGGCTCGCCGGCCAGGACCTCGCCGGGGCGCTCGCGCTGCGCGCCGGGGAGGCCGACGGGCCGCTGGTCGTCGCGCCGCCGCACCGCTGGGCCGCGGACGGACCGGCCGCCGCCGGAGTGCTGACCGCCCTGACCTCGCTGATCGAGGACGGCCGGATCGCCCCGACCGGCCTGCCCACCCTCACCGGGGGCGAGATCCGGACCGGCGGGACACAGCTGTTCTACCCACCGCAGGCCGGCGGCGCGGAGATCCCGGGGAGCGTCGTGTCCGGGGTGGCCGACCAGGTCAGGACGATCGAGGCGCTGCGCGCCGCGGCCGAGGCCCGCACCGGGGTCGGGGCGAGCCCCGCCGACGTGTTCGACCCGCTGGTGACCGGCACCCTGCGGGCGGTGTCGTCGTGGTGGCGGGGCGACCCGGCGCGCGCCGAGCAGGAGCAGACCGTCGTCGCCGACCGGGTGGCCCAGATCCGCGCCTCGGTGCGGGTGGTCGAGCCGCCCAGCCCGTACTCGCTCGGGACCAGCGACGCACCGCTGCTGATCACCGTCGCCAACGGGCTGCCGGTGACGATGAACGTGCGGGTGGTGCTGTCGAGCACCACCGGTCTGCGGGTCGCCCCGATCGAGGTGCAGGCGGTACCGCCGCGCGGCCGCGTCCAGGTGCGGGTCAGCGCCCAGGTCACCCGCTCCGGGGTGTTCAGTGTGGACGCCGGTCTGCTCACCCCGGACGGCGTCGCGCTCGGGCCGGACACCCGGCTGCGGGTCCGGTCGACCGTCTACGGGACGGTCACCGTCTGGCTGACCGCGATCGCGGGCGGCGTCCTCGTGGTCCTGGTGGTCCGACGGGTGCTGCGCAGGCTGCGGCCGGCCGCCGCACCCGGTCCGTCCGGTGGCCCGGGACCCGGCCCCGGGCCGGGCCCGCCCCCCGACGCCCCCGTGCCACCGAGGCCGGCGCCGTCCGGACGCGCCCACCGCTCCTGAGCCCGGGACGGACGTCGGGGAGGCATCGGGGAGACAAGGAACACCGACGTCGTTCGCCGTACGGTATTGACCGCTCGTCGCATCACCGCTGCTTCCGGGCGAATCGCGAGGATGGGTGGGCAAACCGATCGGCACCCGCCGCCGAAGACAGGGGAGACGGGTCCGGGGGCGTGTTCTCGGCTCGTCCGCATCCGACCGAGTGCCGTAGGCTGACGCCGGACACGACACCGAGCGCCAGGGGAGGGCGAGGCCGTTGAGCGGGCAGATCGGCGAGCGCACTGCCCGGACCGGCCCCCACCCCGTCGAGGACGACGCGGCACCTCGTCCGCACCCGTCGCTCGACCCCGTCGACGCCGCGGCGACCGCCGACGCGCCCGGGACCGCCGGGGCGCCCGCGGACGAGCAGCCGACGGCCGCCGTTCCCGCCGTTCCGGCCCAGGCCCGGCCCACCGAGCGCATCCCGGCCGTCCGCGAGACCGCGAGCACGACGGCGGGTTCGCCGCTCACCGAGCGCTACGTGCTCCGCCAGCGGATCGGGTCCGACCCGGCCGCCGGGGCGGAGTTCTGGCGCGCCGAGGACACCGTGCTGCGCCGTCCCGTCGGCGTCACGCTGCTGCGCAGGCTGCCCGCCGACGACCGTTCCGACGACCCCGAGGGCACCGCCCGCGCCGGTGAGATGATCGTGCGCGCCCTGCGCTCGGGCTGCTTCGAGCACTCCGGCAGTGCCCGGCTGCTCGACGTCCTGGCCCCGGGCACGCACGGCCTGCCGGCCGACGTCCTGGGCGCGGCCGTCGCCGAGTGGGTGCCCGGGCGGTCGCTGGCCGAGACCGTGGCCGAGGGCCCGGTCCGCGCGCAGCGGGCCGCGAAGGCCGTCGAGACCCTGGCGGCCGCCGCCACCGAGGCCCACCAGCAGGGCCTGGTCCTCGGCTGCGACCACCCGCAGCGGGTCCGGATCACCCCGGACGGCCGCGCCATGCTGGCCTTCCTGCTCCCGCGCCCGTCGGTGTCCGCCGCCGACGACGTCCGCGGGCTCGGCGGGATCCTCTACTGCCTGCTCACCCGGCGCTGGCCGCTGTCGGTGTCCGACGCCGCCCGGGCCGGGCTCGTCGCCGCCGACCGCACGCCCGCGGGCCGGCTGCGCCCGGCGTCGCAGCTGCGCCCGGCGTCGCAGCTGCGCCCCGGGTGCCGCTGGAGCTGGACACGCTGTGCAGCGGAGCGCTCGGCCAGGGCGACGGCGTCAGCCGGGTGCACACCGCCGCGGCGATGCACCGGATGCTGGCGGACGTCGTCGCGGAGGACGCCGACCAGGCGTTCTTCCCGCCGGTGCACGACGGCGCCCCCGCCGAGCCGGACGACGTGTGGCAGGACTCCGACCGGCTGCCCGACACCCGCAACGACCCCCGGCGCCGCCGCAACCTGCGGATCGGTCTCGGAGTGCTCGCCGTCGGCGTGCTGGCCCTGCTCGGGTGGGTGGCCGTGCAGCTGGGCATGCTGTTCGGTGGCGGTGGCACCCCGCCGGTCGTGATCCCGCCCGCGGCGAGCGCACCGGTGCAGCAGCAGGTGCCCGCCCCACAGGGCCCGGCCGCGCCGTCGGGGACGGGCGTCGCGGTGCAGGGCGTGTCGGCGACGGTGTTCGACCCGGTCGGCGACGCGGACAACGCCGGCACCGTCGGCAACGTCGTCGACGGTGACCCCTCCACCGTGTGGAGTACGAGCCGCTACTTCCAGCCCTTCCCGGCGCTCAAGCCCGGGATCGGCGTGTTGGCCTCGTTCGGCGCCGCCGAACCGCTCACCGGGCTCACCATCGACTCGCCGACCGCGGGCGCGGTCGTGCAGGTCCGCTCGGCCCCGTCCGCCGCGCCGACGCTGGCGGACACGACGCTGCTCGACACCGTCACCCCCTGTCCGCGGGACGGACGACGGTGGAGCTCGACCCGAGCCGCCCCACCCAGCACGTGCTGCTGTGGATCACGAACCTGGGTCCGAACAACCAGACCCAGATCGACGACGTCACCTTCCGCCGCACCGCCCCCTGAGCTGACCCGTTCGCGATCGCGACGGACCGGCCCGGCAACGCCCGTGGGCACTCCGTCGCGCTGCCTACCGTGCGCGGGTGACGACCGTCGACCGGATCCCGGACCGGGCCCAGCCCGACCTGGACGAGATGTTCCGGAGGTACGCCGACCGGCTCTGGTCGGTGGCCCTGCGGATGCTCGGCGACCGGGCCGAGGCCGAGGACGCGGTGCAGGAGGCGTTCCTGTCCGCGCTCCGCTCGCCCGGGTTCCGCGGTGACGCGGCGACGGGGACGTGGCTGCACCGGATCCTCGTGAACGACTGCGTCGACCGGCTCCGCGCGGCCGGGCGGCGGCGGGACCGGCTGCGGACGCTGGAGGCCGTCGTCGCCGCCCGGGACCACGCGGGCGGGCTCGTGGTGCGGCTCGCCGTCTCCGACGCGCTGGCCCTGCTGCCGGCGGACCAGCGGGCCGCCCTGGTGCTCGTGGACGGCCTCGGCTACGGCGTCGCGGAGGCGGCGGAGATGCTGGCCGTGGCGCCCGGGACGGTGAAGAGCCGCCGGGCCCGCGCCCGGGCCCGGCTGGCCCCTGTGCTGCGGGAGGACGAGGGATGAGTAGTTCTCACCGGTTCGACGACAATGAGGTCCGCGTCAATCGTCAGAACGACGACAACCGCGCATCACCTGCTTCGTGTCATGTCGACGAGGAAGATTTCGCCGAGGTCGGAGCCCGGGTGGCCCGGGAGCTCGGCCCGGTGGCGATGCCGGACGACGTGGCGGCGCGGATGCGGGCGCGGCTCGTCGCGGAGGCGTCGGGGAGCGCCACCGGACCGCACTCCCACGCGCTCCCGGTAGGCGGGAGCGGCCCGCTGAGGACCGCCGGACGCAGCGCCGCCCACAGCCTCCGGCGCACCCCCTGGCGGGCGCTCGCCGTCGCCGCGGCGGCAGTCGTCGTCTCCGTCGCCGGTGCGGGCGCGCTCGCCCCCACGGTCCCGGAGGTCGTCCCGGTCGCCGGGACCGCGCCGGAGGAGCTCCGGTCCGCCGCCGCGGGCGCGGCGGCACCCGTCGGTGCGCTCGACGACCCCGCCCGGGTCCGCGCCTGCCTCACCGCGGCCGGCGCCGCCCGGCCGGACGCGCCGTTCCTGGCGGCCCGCCCGCACGTCGTGGACGGCCGTCCGGCGGTCCTGCTGGTCCTCGGCGCACCGGAACGGGGCCGCTACCGGCTCGTCGTCGTACCACCGGACTGCGGGCCGGGCTCCGCACGGGTGCTCGCCGAGACCACCACCGGGACCACCACCGGCTGACCCGGCCGGGCACCGGCGACGCCCGCGTCACCCTGGCCACCTTCGGCGGGACCGACGGGCGGGAATGCCCCTGTCTAGGATCGCGTTCGAGCCATACGGCAGCCACGACGCAGGAGCCGGCCAGCAGGGCCGGCACCCGCAGGCCCCGTCATCGCGCCCGTCTCGCGGGCGTGCCAGGAGGGATCGGTACCGGTGACCACCGACGACACGGTGCACAACCTGATCATCATCGGGTCCGGGCCGGCCGGCTACACCGCCGCGGTGTACGCCGCGCGGGCCCAGCTCGCCCCGCTCGTGTTCGAGGGCAGCCAGTTCGGCGGCGCCCTGATGACCACGACCGAGGTGGAGAACTACCCGGGCTTCACCGAGGGGATCATGGGCCCCGAGCTCATGCAGCAGATGCGCGGCCAGGCGGAGCGCTTCGGCGCCGACCTGCGCCCGCAGGACGTCGACGAGGTCCGCCTCGACGGCGACGTCAAGGAGGTGCGGGTCGAGAAGGAGACCTTCCGGGCCCGTGCGGTGATCCTCGCGATGGGTGCCGCCCCTCGCTACCTGCACGTCCCCGGCGAGCAGGAGCTCCTCGGCCGCGGTGTCAGCTCGTGCGCCACCTGTGACGGCTTCTTCTTCCGCGACCAGAACATCGCCGTCATCGGCGGTGGCGACTCGGCGATGGAGGAGGCCACCTTCCTCACCCGCTTCGCCGAGACCGTCACGGTCATCCACCGTCGCGACGAGTTCCGTGCCTCGAAGATCATGTACGAGCGCGCGAAGAACGACCCGAAGATGCGCTGGCGCACCAACTCCGAGGTCACCGCGGTGACCGGCGAGGGCTCGGTCAAGCAGCTGCAGCTGCGCGACACCGTGACCGGTGAGACCAGCACGCTCGACGTCACCGGCATGTTCGTCGCGATCGGCCACGACCCGCGCAGCGCGCTGGTCGCGGGCCAGGTCGACGTCGACGACGAGGGGTACGTGAAGGTGGACGGACGTACCACCTACACGAACGTCCCGGGCGTCTTCGCCTGTGGCGACCTCGTCGACCACACCTACCGCCAGGCGATCACCGCCGCCGGCTCCGGCTGCTCGGCCGCGATCGACGCCGAGCGCTGGCTGGCCGGCCACGAGATCAGCTCCGAGCTGGTCGGTGGCAGCTACGGCTCCGAGGAGACCGCCCCGGCGGCCGCCGTCGCCGACGCCGCGCACTGACCGCCCACCGGCACCCACCAGACCCGCATCCGCGACCGAAGGAGAACCCCATGGGCAACAACACCGTCGACGTCACCAGCAGCTCGTTCGACCAGGACGTCCTGAAGAGCGACAAGCCCGTCCTGGTCGACTTCTGGGCCACCTGGTGCGGCCCGTGCAAGATGGTCGCCGCGGTGCTGAACGAGATCGCGGGCGAGAACTCCGAGAAGCTGACCGTGGCCAAGCTCGACATCGACGCCAACCCGGAGGTCGCTCGCGACTACCAGGTCATGTCGGTCCCGACGATGATCCTGTTCTCCGGCGGCAAGCCGGTGAAGCAGATCGTGGGCGCGAAGCCGAAGGCGGCGCTGCTCGCCGATCTCGCCGACCACATCTGATCACACTCCGTGCGCCGTATAGCGCACAGATATCACGCTGCGTGTCCCGGTTGATCACAACCGGGACACGCGCGTATCCGCCCCGCTGCACTCCTCCGGGGGTCGGGCAGGGCACAATGAGTCCGGCACGCGTCCGGTCACCGGGCGAAACCGACCCATCACGGGCGTCGCACGGCGCCTCACGACTGCGAGCGAGGGGTGCATGCAGCTGCTCCGGCGCGGGGACTGCGGTCCGGCCGTACGCGAGATCCGGACGACGCTGGGACAGCTCGGTCTGCTCCCGGCGGTGCCGCCGGGCTCGCGCGCCCAGGACATGTTCGACGACGGCGTGGACCGCGCCGTCCGCATGTTCCAGCAGGGCCGTGGCCTGATCACCGACGGCATCGTCGGCCCGGACACCGCCCGTGCGCTGCGGGAGGCGGGATGGAGCCTGGGCGACCGATGCTGTCGTTCACGCTCTCCACCCCCACCACCGGCGACGACGTCGCCCACCTGCAGGAACGCCTGCTCGAGCTCGGGTACAACCCGGGCCGGCCGAGCGGGCTGTTCGCCAGCAGACCGAGCAGGCCCTGATCCGCTTCCAGCGGGACTACGGCATGACCCCCGACGGTGTCTGCGGGCCGGAGACGCTGCGCGCACTGCGCCAGCTCGGCCGCAAGGTCACCGGCGGTCGTCCGCATCTGCTGCGTGAGCAGGAGCTGCTGCGCCGTGCCGGGCCGCGGATGCGTGGCAAGCGCATCGTCATCGACCCGGGCCACGGCGGACACGACCGCGGCGTCGACGTCGGCGGGTCACCGCCGACCTGATGTGGGACCTCGCCCGCCGGGTCGTCGGCCGCATGTCGGCCACCGGGATGGAGGCCCTGCTCTCCCGCCCGGAGAACGGCAACCCGCCGGACAGCGAGCGCGCGCAGTTCGCCAACGACGTCGGCGCGGACCTGGTCGTGTCGCTGCACACCGACGCGAGCTTCAGCCCGCACGCGCAGGGTCTGGCGACCTACTACTTCGGCACCGGGTCGGGCAACCACGTCCAATGTCGGCGAGGCGCTCGCCGGGCTGATCCAG
>NZ_JAHLJA010000123.1:0-11486 GCF_020496245.1 Pseudonocardia sp. ICBG601
CACCGGGGCGCAGCCCGAACCGCCCGGTGAGTACGCCGGCCAGGTCGGCGACCAGGCTCCGGTGATCGCCGTAGGTGCGCCGCTCACCCTGGTACACGTGTGAAGGTGCGCTCCCGGCCAGGGGCCGCCGTCGCCGCCCACACCTCGGCCAGGGTGTGCGGGCCACGCCGGTAGACCCGCATCGCGACGCCCCGCACCTCGGCGTCGACCAGCTTCGAACTCCCCGCCGGGTGCGGTCAGCGCCGCGATCACCGGGCCGAGTCCCGTCGTCGCCGCTCGGGTGTCGTTCCTCGGGGTGTCTCCCATCGGCGCACCTCCTCGTGCCCGTCCGTCCTACCCCGGCGGCCGCTCCGACGGAAGCGGTGATCGTTCGCTCACGACAACGATCGTGTCCGGACTCACCGCGCCCCAGTACGTCCGTACCATTTAGGCTCGGGTCGTGATCCCACGGTGAGTTCCCGCCCGTCGCTGTCCGGATGGTGGCGCTGGCCGTTGCTCGCCGCCCTCACCGTGCTGGTGACCGCCGGGCTCGCCACGGTCGACGTGCCGTCTCCCGCCCTGTTCGCCGGGCTGCTGGTCGCGACCGTGCTCGCGCTGTCCGGGCTCGGCCCCACCCGGGTCGCCCGCCCGGCGACGTCAGCCGCCCAGGCGGTGATCGGTGTCGTCATCGGCCTGCTCGCCCGACCGGACACCCTGGCAGCGGTGGCCGCGGAATGGCTGCCGGTGCTGCTGATCAGCCTCGCGACGCTGCTGCTCAGCATGGGTCCGGGCTGCTCATGGGGCTGCAGCGCGGGGTCACCCCGCTCACCGGGATGCTCGCGCAGACCGCGGGCGGTGCGTCCGGGCTGGTCGCGATCAGCCGCGAGCTCGGCGGCGACGAGCGCACCGTCGCCGTCATCCAGTACCTGCGGGTCGGTCTGGTCACCGCGACGATGCCGGTGGTCGCCGCGTTCGTCTACGGCGCCTCGCCCGGTGCCCCGGCCGCCGCGGGCACGGGCCCCGGCGCGCCGTGGTGGGTCGGGCTCGCGGTGACCGCGGTGTGCGTGGGCGTCGGCGTCCCGCTGGGGAAGGTCGCGCGGGTCCCTGCCGGGGCGCTGCTCGGGCCGATGGTGGTGGCGCTGGTGATCAGCCTGGCCGGGTTCTCCCTCGACGCGTCGGTGCCGCTCCCGATCGTCGACGTCGCCTACGCCGTCATCGGCTGGCAGGCCGGGCTGCGCTTCACCCGGGCCGCGCTCGGCACCGTCGCGCGGGTGCTGCCGCTGGCGACCGCCCTGATCCTGGGCGTCGTCGCGCTGTGCGCCCTGCTGGGGCTGCTGCTGTCGCACCTCACCGGCATGACCCCGCTGGAGGGATACCTCGCGACCACCCCCGGCGGGATCTACGCGGTGCTGGCGACGGCGATCTCGTCCGGCGTGGACGTCACCTCGGTGGTCGCGGTGCAGGTGCTGCGGGTGATCCTGATGCTGCTCGTCGCACCGTGGACCGCGCGGATGGTCGGGCGGCGCCTGGGCCCCGGCACCGGGGAGTGAGGCCCGCTCAGCGGACCCGCGCGACCCGTCCCGGCGGCGGCGCCGGGACCGCACCGGGGTGCAGCACGGCCGCGACCGCCTCCACCCCGTCGACCAGGCGCGGACCGGCCCGCACGACGTAGGACGCCGAGTCGATCGCGGGCACCGGGACCCCGGCGGGAAGCCACGGCAGCGCCGCGCGGGCCTGGGCGAGCGCGTCGTCGAGCCCGAACCCGCAGGGCGCGACCAGCACGGCGTCGCACGGGGGCAGGTCGGCCCGGTCGACCGCGGTGCTGCGCCCACCCGGGGCGGCGGCCACCGGGACACCGCCCGCCGCGGTGACCAGGTCGGGCACCCAGTGCCCCGGCAGGAACGGCGGGTCGGTCCACTCCAGCACCAGCACCCGCGGCGCCGGGCGGCCCCGCACCGCGGCGGCCACCGCGTCCAGGCGCGCCGACAGGCCCGCGACCAGCTCGCCGGCCCGGTCCGGCACCCCGGCCGCGGTGCCGACCGCGGTCACCACGTCGAGCACGTCGGCCAGCCGGTGCGGGTCCAGCGACAGCACCCGGGCCCGGGTACCCAGCTCGGCCTGCACCTGCGCGACGGTCGAGCCGGGCAGCGCGCACACCGCGCACAGGTCCTGGGTGAGGATCAGCTCCGGGTCGGCGGCGGCGAGGCGGGCGCGGTCCACCTCGTACAGCGGCAGCCCGGCCACGGCCCGCTCGCGGACGACGGCGTCGATCTCCCCCGGCGACGCGGCGGGCGGCAGCGCGGTGTCCACGACCACCGGCACCCGGTCCCGCACCCCCGCCGGGTCGTCGCACTCGAAGGTGACGCCGACCAGGTCGGCGGCCAGGCCGAGCCGCCCGGCGATCTCGGTGCCGGCCGGGAGCAGCGACGCGATCCGCACACCGCGCAACGGTAGGCGGTGGCGTGCGCCGCGACGAGAGGGAAGGATCGCCGCATGACCGTGCACGAGCGCGCCGGGACCCCGGCCCGCCCCGAGGACCTCGTCGACGTCGACGCGCTGCTGGCCGCGTACGCCACGACCCACCCCGACCCGTCGGTCGACGTGCAGCGGGTCGCGTTCGGCACGTCCGGGCACCGCGGGTCGGCGTTCACCGCGACCTTCAACGACGACCACATCGCCGCCACCAGTCAGGCGATCGTCGAGTACCGGGCCGCCCAGGGCACCGACGGCCCGCTGTTCCTCGGCCGCGACAGCCACGCGCTGTCCGAGCCGGCCTGGCGCACCGCGGCCGAGGTGTTCGCGGCCAACGACGTCGACGTCGTCGTCGACTCCCGGGACGGGCTGACCCCGACCCCCGCGATCTCGCACGCGATCCTGGTCACCAATGCCGGGCGCGACGGCCGGCACCTGGCCGACGGCGTCGTCGTCACGCCCTCGCACAACCCGCCCGCCGACGGCGGCTTCAAGTACAACCCGCCCGACGGCGGCCCCGCGGGCACCGAGGCGACGACCTGGATCGCCGACCGGGCCAACCAACTGCTGGAGAACGGCCTGAAGGAGGTGCGCCGCGCCGCCCGGTTCGACGCCGCGGCCGCGCACCGCTACGACTACCTCGGCACCTACGTCGACCAGCTCGACCAGGTCCTCGACATGGCCGCGATCCGCGACGCCGGGGTCACCATCGGCGCCGACCCGCTCGGCGGCGCCTCGGTCGACTACTGGGGCGCGATCGCGCAGCGCTGGGGCCTGGACCTGACCGTGGTCAACCCGGCCGTCGACCCGACGTTCGGGTTCATGACCCTGGACTGGGACGGGAAGATCCGGATGGACTGCAGCTCGCCGTACGCGATGGCGTCGCTGCGGGCCCGGATGGAATCCGATCCGGCTCCCTTCACCATCGCCACCGGCAACGACGCCGACGCCGACCGGCACGGCATCGTCACCGCCGACGGCGGCCTGATGAACCCCAACCACTACCTCGCCGTGGCCATCGGCTACCTGTTCGCCCACCGCCCCGGCTGGCCCGCCGCCGCCGGGATCGGCAAGACCGCGGTCAGCTCGTCGATGATCGACCGGGTCGCCGGTGACCTCGGCCGGACGCTGGTCGAGGTGCCCGTCGGGTTCAAGTGGTTCGTGCCCGGCCTGCGCTCGGGCGAGATCGGCTTCGGCGGCGAGGAGAGCGCGGGCGCGTCGTTCCTGCGCCGGGACGGCTCGCCCTGGAGCACCGACAAGGACGGCCTGCTGCTCGCCCTGCTCGCCTCGGAGATCACCGCGGTCACCGGCTCGACCCCCAGCGAGCACTACGCCCGGCTGACCGAGCGGTTCGGCGCCCCCGCCTACGCCCGCACCGACGTCGCCTGCTCGCGGGAGGACAAGGCGGCGCTGTCGAAGCTGGCCGCCGGCGCCGTCACCGCCACCGAGCTCGCCGGGGACGCGATCACCGCGAAGCTCACCCGCGCCCCGGGCAACGACGCCGCGATCGGCGGGCTGAAGGTCCTCACCGACACCGGCTGGTTCGCCGCCCGCCCCTCGGGCACCGAGGACGTCTACAAGGTCTACGCCGAGAGCTTCCGCGGGCCGGAGCACCTGGCACGCATCCAGGACGAGGCGCGCGGCGTCGTCTCGGCGGCCCTGGCAGGATCGGGCGCGTGAGCAGCAAGCACGCACTCGGGTTCGGCATCGACATCGGCGGCTCCGGCATCAAGGGCGCCCCGGTGGACCTGCACAAGGGCCGGCTGGCCGCGGAGCGGGTGCGGATCCCGACGCCGCAGCCGTCGACACCGGAGGCGGTCGCGGAGACCGTCACGCAGATCCTCGACGAGTTCGACTGGCGTCACTCCTTCGGCTGCACGTTCCCGGCGGTCGTCACGCACGGGGTGACCCGCACCGCGGCCAACGTGGACCGGGCCTGGGTCGACTGCGACGCGGCCGCGGTGCTGCGCCGGGTCACCGGCCGGCACGCGGTGCTGGTCAACGACGCCGACGCCGCGGGCGTCGCCGAGGCCGAGTTCGGCGCGGCCGCCGACCACCACCACGGGCTGGTGCTCGTCGTGACCCTCGGGACCGGCATCGGGTCGGCGCTGGTCAACCACGGGAAGCTGGTGCCCAACACCGAACTCGGGCACCTGGAGCTCGACGGGTTCGACGCCGAGTCGCGCGCCGCCGACTCCGCCCGCGAGCGCGAGGACCTGGACTGGGAGCAGTGGGGCGGGCGGCTGCAGCGCTACTTCACCCACGTCGAGAACCTGCTGTGGCCGGACCTGATCGTCGTCGGCGGCGGGGTCAGCAAGAAGTTCGAGAAGTGGTCGCCCTACGTGCGGACCCGCACCAAGCTCGTCCCGGCCGGGCTGCTCAACGAGGCCGGGATCATCGGGGCAGCGCTGCTGGCGCACGGCTGACCCTCGTCCGGTGCCGGATCTCGTCGTGCAGTAGTTTGCGGTGCTCACGATCCTGCGAGCACACTGCAGTGACTGCACGACTGCACTCCCCGCTCGGGTCGAGGGTGCGAGCCGCGCGCCGGGACCAGCGGGAGAGGCGGGACGGGCATGATCGGCGACATGCTGACCGACCAGGAGGCACGCTGCCACGGGCTGCGGGAGCGCAAGAAGGTGCGGACCCGCCAGGCGCTGCGCGCCGCGGCACTGGAACGCGCCCGCACCCAGGGCCCGGACGCGTTCACCGTGGAGGAGATCTGCGCCGACGTCGACGTCGCGCCGCGCACGTTCTTCAACCACTTCCCGTCGAAGGACGCGGTGCTGTTCGACTGGGACGCCGCCTCCCTCGCCGAGCTCGCCACCGAGGTCCGCGCCCGGCCCGAGTCGTCCCCGCTCGGGGCCGCGACGGCGGTGCTCGCCGAGGTCGCCGAGGCGCTGACGACCAGCCCGACCTGGCACGGCCAGATGGAGCTGCTGCGCACCCACCCCGAGCTGCGCCCACGGATCGCCCACGTCGGACGGACCGTGGAGCAGACCGTCGCCGACGCGCTCGCCGAGCGCGACGGCACCGACACCCCCACCACGGCCCACCGGCTCGCCGCGGCCGCCGCGATGGCGATCATGCAGGTCGCCGTCGCCGGCTGGCTGGCCGCCCCGGAGGGTCCGGCGGCCCGCCAGGTCTACGGCGACGTGCTGGCGGCCGCCCGGGAGTCCTTCGCGGCGCTGCCGGACTGAACGCGCCCCCGGCTCAGGCCGCCGGCGGCCCGTAGGTCAGCCGGACCACGCCGTTCTCGTAGCCCTCCGACTCGCGCAGCCGCAACGGCACCCGGACGCCCTCGGCGAACAGCCGCAGCCCGGCCCCGAGCGACACCGGGTAGACGAACAGGTTGAGCGTGTCGACCAGGCCGTCGGCGAGCAGCGCACGGACCAGGGTGACGCTGCCGGAGACGTAGATGCCGCCGTCGGTCGCGTCCTTGAGCTGCTGGATCCGCACCGGGTCGTACGGGCCGAGCACCCGTGAGTTCTCCCACTCCAGCGGGTCGGCCAGGGTCGAGGTGACGACGTGCTTGGGCGCGCCGTTGAAGAACGCCCCGCCGGACTCGACGTCGTGGCCGCGGGCCGACCAGGACGGGTGGAACATCTCGTAGGTGGTGCGGCCGAGCAGGATCGCCGCGTCGGTCAGCCGGCCGATCGCCTCCCCCATCGCGTCGGGGAAGCCGTACTCGGCCGTCCACGACGGGTCGGACACGACCCCGTCGAGGCTGATGAACTCGTGCACGTCGATGGTGCCCACCGTGGTCTCCCGAGGTCCGGTACGGAGGTGACGGAGGTAGGACCGCGGCCCGGCCCGGATCTCATCGGCTCGGCTCAGGCCAGGTCCGCGACGGTGGACGCCGCGCCGCGTGACCACAGCGACTCCAGCGCGGTCCGGAACGCGCCCGCGAACCGCTCGTCGGAGCCGAGGCCGCCGAACACCCCGCGGTGGGACAGGAACGACCCGGGGGTCTCCCGTTCGGCGCGGGCCAGCGCGGTCATCTCCTCGGCGAGACGGTCCTGCTGGGGGATCTCGCGGCCCTGCTCGTCGGTGCCCTCGGCGTAGCGGCACCACCCGGCGACGACGGCCGCCGCCCGCGCGACCGGCCCGCCCGCGGCCAGCTGCTCGCGCACCACCGGCAACAGGAAGATCGAGATCCGGTCGGAGCTGCCGTAGTTGATCCGCATCAGCGTGTCGGCGACACCCGGGTTCGCGAAGCGTTCCAGCAGGGTGTCCTTGTAGGCGTCGAGGTCGATGCCGGGCACCGGGCGTAGCGTCGGGGTGGCCTCGTCGTCCATGTAGGACCGCAGGAACGCCGCGAACGTCGGGTCCTGGGCGACCTCGTGCACGTAGCGGTGCCCGGCGAGGTAGCCGAGGTAGCCGAGCGCCTGGTGGGTGGCGTTGAGCAGGCGCAGCTTCATGAACTCGTAGGGGACGACGTCGTCGACGAGCTGGACCCCGACCCGCTCGAACTCCGGGCGGCCCGCGGCGAAGTGGTCCTCGAGCACCCACTGGGTGAAACGGCTCACACACGACCGGCCAGCCGTCGCGCAGCCCGAAGCGCTCGGCGAGGGCCTCGCGGTCGGTGTCGGCGGTGGCCGGGGTGATCCGGTCGACCATCGAGTTCGGGAAGGTGACCGACTCCGCGACCCAGGCGCCCAGCCCGGCGTCGCGGAGCTGCGCGACACCGGTGAACACCCGGCGGGCGACGTCGCCGTTGCCCTGCATGTTGTCGCAGCTCATGACCGTGAGCGGGCCGGTGCCGCGCTCCCGGCGACGCGCCAGCGCCTCGACGACCAGCCCGAACGCCCCGGTCGGGGCGGAGCCGGCGGCCATCGCGTCCAGGTCGGCGCGGATGCCGGGGAAGTCCGGGTCGAACTCGCCGGTCTTCTGGTCGATCGCGTAGCCGCCCTCGGTGATCGTCAGCGAGACGATCCGGGTGTCGGGGTGGGCGATCCGCTCGATGACGGCCTCGGGGTCGTCGGGGGCGTAGAGGTAGTCGACCAGCGACCCGACCACCCGGGGCGTCAGCGTCCCGTCGGCCTCCTTCAGCACGAGCGTGTACAGCCCGTCCTGGGCGGCCAGCACGTCACGCATCCGGTCGTCGGCGGCGAGCACGCCGACCCCGCAGATCCCCCACTCCGGCGCCCCGCCGGACGCGAGCAACGCGTCGACGTACATCGCGAGGTGCGCGCGGTGGAACCCACCGACGCCGATGTGGACGATCCCGCGCCCCACGGCGGCCCGGTCGTAGCCGGGGACCTCCACGCCCTCGATCCCGTCGGCCCAGATCCCGGTCTCGTCCAGCGAACGCATGGTCCCCCTTGCCACGTCCCCCGCGCCCCACGGCGCCGTCGGGTGAGACGCCGACCCTACCGCTCGCACCGTGCCGCGCAAGCGCTTCCGCGAGAAGCCCCGCGAACTGGTCCTACAACCGGTAACGCCTACGAAACAACGTCGTACGCTGCGACGATCAGAGATCAGTACTTGCGCATATCGCAAGTCAGGGCCTACGGTCGCCCGGTGACCGCCCCCCGTGCCACCCGGACCGCCGAGGACGCGGTGGCCGGACGGGTGCGCGCCCTGCTGGAGCGCGACGGCTGGACCCAGCGCCGGTTCGCGGCCGCGATCGGGCTGGAGGAGACCAAGCTGTCGAAGTCCCTCGCCGGGCGTCGCCGCTTCGCCGCCGACGAGCTCGTCCGCATCGCCGAGGTCACCGGTGAGACGGTCGCGCGGCTGCTGCACGGCCGCGACGGCGCCCGGGCCAGGACCGCGGTCCCCACCGGTGCCGCCGCCGCGGCGGCCGAGCCCGACACCGGACGCGAGCCCGGCGGGGCCCACGGCACCCGTGGCCGGATCCTCGACGCGGCCTGGGAGCTGATCGCCGACCACGGCTACCACCGGGTCCGCACCGCCGACGTCGCGCGGGCGGCGGGGACCAGCCCGGCGGCGATCCACTACCACTTCCCCACCCGCTCGGAGCTGCTCGACTCCGCGCTGCGGCACAACGTGCGCCTCGCCTTCGACCGCCAGGTCGCCGAGCTCGACACGATCGCCCACCCGCACGAGCGGCTGCTGCGGCTGATCGACCTGCAGCTCCCCGACGGCGCCCTGCTGCGCCGCGAGTGGTCGATCTGGATCCAGGTGTGGGCGGAGTCGGCGATCGACCCGGCCCGGCGCGCGCTGTACTGGGACGCCTACGACCGCTGGTACCGCAGCATCGCCATGACGATCGCCGAGGGCGCCGCGGCCGGGGTGTTCGTGTCCGGCCGCACCGAGGCCCTGGCCGACCAGCTCACCGCGCTGATCGACGGGCTCGGCATCCAGGTGCTGGCGATGACCCCGCGGGCCGGGACCGACCGGATGCGCGCCCTGCTGCACGACTTCATCGACCGGGCCGTGCTCGCGGCGCCGGCAGGCACGGAACGAACGGAGATCGGATGAACCGTGACGTCATCATCACCTGCGCGGTGACCGGGGCCGGCGACACGGTGGGCCGCAGCCCGCACGTGCCCGTCACCCCGGCCGCGATCGCCGCGGACGCGATCGCCGCGGCCCGGGCCGGGGCCGCCGTGGTGCACATCCACGTGCGCGACCCGGAGACCGGGAGCCCGTCGCGGGCGGTGGAGCTCTACCGCGAGACAGTGACCCGCATCCGGGACTCCGGCGTCGACGTCGTGCTGAACCTGACCGCAGGCATGGGCGGCGACCTGGTGATCGACGCCGACGACCCGCTCAAGCCGATCGACGGCACGGACCTCGTCAACGCCCTGGAGCGGCTCCCGCACGTCGAGGAGCTGCTGCCCGACATCTGCACGCTGGACTGCGGCTCGCTGAACTTCGGGGAGGGCAACCAGCTCTACGTCTCCACCCCGGACATGCTGCGCACCGGGGCCAGGCGGGTGCAGGAGCTCGGGGTGAAGCCCGAGCTGGAGATCTTCGACACCGGACAGCTGTGGTTCGCCACCGTCCTGGTCGATGAGGGTCTGATCGACGCCCCGGCGCTGTTCCAGCTGTGCATGGGCATCCCCTACGGCGCCCCGGCCGACCGGGTGTGCTGGCGGCGGAGGTGAACCTGCTGCCCGAGGGCGCCAACTTCGCGTCGTTCGCGATCGGGCGCGACCAGCTGCCGTGGGTGGCGCAGTCGGTGCTGGCCGGCGGGCACGCCCGCGTCGGGCTGGAGGACAACCTCTACCTCTCCGCGGGGTGAAGGCGACCAACGAGCAGCTGACCGAGCGCGCGGTGGAGATCGTGCAGAACCTCGGCGCGAGCGTCGCGACGCCGGACCGCGCCCGCGCGATCCTCGGCCTGAAGGAGCGCGCCGGTGTCTGAGCCGAGACCGAGTCCGTGTCCATCACCGAGTCCGAGCCCGACCTCCGGCCCGTCTCCGCGATCCGGACCGTCGCCTGCATCGGCGCCGGGGTGATCGGCGCGGGCTGGGCGGCGTACTTCCTGGCCCGCGGGCTGCGGGTCCGGGCCTGGGACCCCGCCCCGGACGCCGAGGAGACGCTGCGCGCCGTGGTCGACGCCGCCTGGCCGGCGCTCACCGAGCTGGGGCTGGCCGAGGGCGCCGACCAGGACGCGCTGACGATGTTCCCGACCGCGGCCGAGGCCGTCGCGGGCGCGGACTTCGTGCAGGAGAGCGCCCCGGAGGACCTGACGCTCAAGCGCCGCTCCCTGCTGGCCGAGCTGGCCGACGCCGCGGTGGGGGCCGGTCCGGACGTGGTGGTGGCGTCGTCGACCTCGGGGTTCCCGATGACCGACATGGCGACGACCGCGGCGCACCCGGACCGGCTCGTCGTCGGGCACCCGTTCAACCCGCCCTACCTGATCCCGCTGGTCGAGGTCGTCGGCGGGGAGCGGACCGCGGCCTGGGCGGCGTCGCGGGCCGCGGACTTCTACCGGCACATCGGCAAGTCGGTGATCGAGATGGAACGGGAGCTGCCCGGCTTCATCGCGAACCGCCTGCAGGAGGCGATCTGGCGCGAGGCGCTGCACATGGTCGCCGCGGGCGAGGCCACCCCCGAGGAGATCGACCGCTCGATCACCGACGGCCCGGGGCTGCGCTGGCCGGTGCACGGCCCTGCCTGACCTTCCACCTGGCCGGGGGCCGGGGCGGGATGGCGCACATGCTGGACCACTTCAGACCGTCGCTGAAGGCGCCGTGGACACGCCTGGAGGCCCCGGAGCTCACCCGGGAGCTGCGCGACGACATGGTCGCCGGCGCCGAGGTCTCCGCGGGTGGGCGACCGATGGCGAGCTCGGCGCTCGTACGCCGAGCGCGAGCCGCGCGGTCATCGCCGTCCGGCGCGCGGTGGCCGCGGCCCGCGCCGCCGGAGGAGCGGTGCCTGAGCAGCTGCGCCACACCGACACCGTCCGTCCGGAGTGGATCGACTACAACGGCCACCTGTCCGAGCCGTACTACGTGCTCGTGTTCGGTGACGCGACGACCGCACTGATGGACCGGACCGGCATGGACTCCGGGTACCGCGAGGCCACCGGCTGCTCGCTGTACACGGTCGAGGGGCACGTCCGGTACCTGCGCGAGATCGGCCCGGACCGCCGCGCTGGAGGTCCGCACCCGAGTGCTGGGCCGGGACGCGAAGCGGCGGCGGCTGTGGCACGAGCTGCACGTGGACGGGCGACTGCGGGCGACCGAGGAGCTGATGTGCCTGCACGTCGGCCCCGGCGGGACCGCACCGTTCCCCGACGACGTCGCGGCCGCTCTCGACTCGCTCGTCACACCCGGCGAGCCGGAGCACGCGGGCCGGTCGATCGCGGCCATCGGCCGGGAGGAGGTGCACCGCCCCTCGACGTGATGGGCCCGAGACCGCGGCCCCGGCGCGACCGGGGCCCTCTGAGGGAGACACGTTCATGACCAGCCCCACAGGGCGCGCGGCGGGTTCACCCGGCGCCGCCTGCTGGGCGGAGCGGCAGGCCTGGCCGCGGCGCCTTCCTGGCCGGCTGCGGCGGGTCGGCCGACGGCCCGTGAGGCCGGAGCCCCCCGGCGCGGCGGCGTCCTGCGGGTGGGGGTGACC
>NZ_JAHLJA010000124.1:0-1174 GCF_020496245.1 Pseudonocardia sp. ICBG601
TACCTCGAGCGGTCTGGCGCGCGTCGCGCCTGAGCTGACGGCGCTGCGGACGCTCGTCGTGCGGGTTCGACGGACGCGGCCGACGGCCTGCGCGACCGGTTCCGGTCGTCGCGTTCGACGAGATCGCCGGCGCCGACGCCGCGCCGGTGCAGCCGCTCGACGCCGCCGACCTGATGGCCTACATGTACACCTCCGGGGACGACCGGGCTCTCGAAGGGCGTGCTGATCTCGCACGCCCACGCGTACACCTACGCCTCGCGCGAGGACCAGGCGCGCCCGGTGCCGGGCGACCGGATCCTCGTCACCCTCCCGCTGTTCCACCTGGCCGGGCAGTGGTTCGGCGTCTACCAGGCGATCATCCACCGGGCGCTGTGCGTGCTGGAGCCCTCGTTCTCGGTGAGCCGGTTCTGGCCGACGGTCCGCGAGCACGGCGTGACCGTCACCGTGATGCTGGGCGCGATGGCCGAGCTGCTGCAGCAGGCCCCGCACCGCCCCGACGACGCGGCGAACCCGCTCGAGCTCGCCGTCATGGCGCCGCTGGCCAGCGACGTCGACGGCTTCCGCACACGGTTCGGGTCGAGCTCGCCGCGGTCTACGGGTGAGCGAGATCGGTGCGGTTGCTCACGGGCCGCCCGACACGATCGTCGGCGGCGAGTGCGGCTTCCCCCGCGAGGGCTAACCAGCTGCGCCTCGTCGACGAGGAGGGCGCCGACGTGCCGCAGGGGCAGGTCGGGGAGCTGTGGGTCAAGCCCGACGACCCGCTGATCGTGATGCGCGGCTACCACGGGCTGCCGGACAAGACGGCCGAGACGCTGGTCGAGGGCTGGGTCCACACCGGCGACGCGTTCCGCACCGACGCCGAGGGCCGCTTCTACTTCTCCGACCGCATGAAGGACGCGCTGCGCCGGCGCGGGGAGAACATCTCCAGCTTCGAGGTCGAACGCGTGATCAACTCCCACCCCGACGTCTACGAGAGCGCCGTCGTCGCCGTGCCCTCGGCGTTGACCGAGGACGAGATCAAAGCCGTGGTCGTCGCCCGGACGGCGCCGCGATCGATCCGGGCGAGCTCACCGGTTTCCTCATCGACCGGCTGCCCTACTTCATGGTGCCGCGATACCTGCAGTTCGCGGCCGAGCTGCCCAAGACACCGACGCAGAAGATCCACAAGCACGTG
>NZ_JAHLJA010000125.1:0-15001 GCF_020496245.1 Pseudonocardia sp. ICBG601
GTACCGGCCCGCCCGGCCCGTCCCACACCGGCCACGCGTCCTCCGGGGTCAGCACCCCGATCTCCCGGCAGCGGCGGACCAGCTCGTCGTAGCGGCGACACCGGAGAGCCGCTCGACCGAGTCGGCCCGGACGTTCTTGGCGCGGGTCCAGAGCTCGTGGTTGCCCGGTGTCCACAGCACCCCGGGCGAAGCGGTCGCGCAGCGCGGCGAGCGTCGCGAACGACGCTCTCGATCCGTTCGTCGACGTCACCTGCGACGATCAGCCAGTCGCCGGGGTGCGACGGGCGCAGCCCCGCGGCGATGTCGCCGTCCTCCGCGTACCGCACATGCAGGTCACTGACCGCGAGCAGGCGCGGCTCCCCGACGGCGGTCACCCGTCATTGGTACCCGGTGACCCCGGGCCACCGTCCGCCGGGGCGGGAAACGCGCCTACCCGCGGTAACTTACCCCTGGTAGCTTCGGAATTCGAGCTCGACGACGAGGCGGGGAGGCCGGCATGGCGGCATCGCGAGGCGTACGACGGTGGATCCGGTGGGTGCTGCGGCACGGGGCGATGCGCCCAGGAGGTGACCCGCCAGGCGGCAAGGGCGACCTGGGCGCCCACATGATCATCAGCCCGAGGTGGTCCGGGACCCGTACCCGGCCTACGAGCAGATCCGTGGTCAGGGCCGGATGGTGCGCTCGGCCCTGACCTGGACCACGGTCGACCACGAGATCACCACCGAGGTGCTGCGCAGCCCCGACTTCTGCGTGGGCATGCGCATGCCGGAGAACGCCCCGGGCCTGCTGCGCGCGCTGCTCGCGGCGGGCGGGACCTGGCCGCTCGGGCCGGCCGAACCGCCGTCGCTGCTGGCGATCGACCCGCCGGACCACAACCGGATCCGGAAGCTGGTCACCCGCTCGTTCAGTGCCAAGGCGATCTCGTCGCTGCGCGGACGCACCGAGGAGATCGCGGCGCAGCTGCTCGCGGACCTCGAGGCCCGGGCCGGCGCCGACCGGCGCACCGACGTCATCTCCGGCTACGCCTCGCTGCTGCCGGCCACGGTCATCACCGAGATGCTCGGCGCCCCGGTGGAGATGCGGGAGCAGTTCCTCGAGTGGGGCGCCGGCGGGGCCTACTCCCTGGACATGGGACTGGACTACGCGAAGTTCCGCCGGTCCGAGCGCGACATCGACGCGCTCACCGAGTGGATGGCCGGGCACTTCGAGCGGCTGCGCCGCGAGCCCAACGACTCCATCCTGTCCTCCCTGGTCGCCACCTACGACGAGGAGGAGGGCCGGCTCACCCACGACGAGCTGCTGTCGCTGGCGATGCTGCTGCTCGCCGCGGGGTTCGAGACGACGGTCAACCTGATCGGCAACGGCACCCGCCTGCTGCTGACCCACCCCGACGAACTCGCCCGGCTGCAGGCCGACCCGGCGCTGTGGCCGAACGCCGCCGACGAGATCCTGCGCTACGACTCCCCCGTCCAGCGGACCGCGCGCGTCGCCGCCCGCGACACCGAGGTGTGCGGGTTCCCGGTCGAGCGGGGCGCGCTGGTGGTCACCCACCTCGGCGGTGCGAACCGGGACCCGGAGGTGTTCCCCGACCCGGCCCGCTTCGACGTCGGGCGCGAGGGGGCCGACCGGCACGTCGCGTTCAGCCAGGGCATCCACTACTGCCTGGGTGCGGCACTGGCGAAGATGGAGGGCGAGGTCGGGCTCCGGGCGCTGTTCGACCGCTACCCCGACCTGCGTGCCGACGGCCCCGCCGAGCTGCGCGGGACCCGGGTGCTGCGCGGCTACCGGACGCTGCCGGTCCGCCTGGGCGACGCCCGGGTCCCCGTCGACGTCTGAGCTCAGGCCCGGTTGGTGGCGCTGGTGACCGTCGTCGTCACCAGGCTGATGATCGACATCCCGATGACGAGGTGGATCACCGCGGTGGCGATGCGGACCGTCCAGGGCTGCTCGGTGAGGATCAGCGGGGACACCGCGGCCAGCGCGGTGAGCAGCCCGGCGATCCAGCCGAAGTAGGACATCGGGCTCGGCACCGCGACCAGCAGCAGGTGCGCGAGACCGGGCGCCGCGAGACCGGCGACCGCCGCCCAGATCGCGAGGCTCTGCGCCGCGGCCCACCCGTCGAGCGGCTCGGAGACGGCCGGGGCCAGGTACGGGATCTGCAGCAGGACCTGGAGGATCAGCAGCCCCACCAGGGCGATCAGCGCGGCGGTCACCGCCGTCGCCACACCGCCGGCCCACAGCCGGCCGGGGTTCACCCCGCTGCGGGGACGCGGCCGGGCGGTCTCCCGGCTCATCTCTCGGGTGCGGTCGTCGGCCTCGGACATCGTCGTACTCCCCCGGTCGCGGACGGGCCGTGCGCGGCGTCGGTGCGGCGCCGCGCGGCGGTGACCACCCGCGCCGGGTGATCACCTGTGGTGGGCAGCAGACTACGCCCCGCGACGACGCCCCGTCCGCCCCCGCCGCAACGCGGCGAGTGCGGCCTCCGCGTCGGCGACCACCCGCTCGCCACGGCGTTCCAGGGCCTCCCCCGACTCGGCGCCCGAGCCCATGTTGCCCTGGGCGTACCGCGTCCAGACCCCGGCCCCGATGCAGGCGCAGCGCCAGTGCGCGAACGCCACCCAGTACGGCAGCTGGTCCAGCGCCCGCCCGGAGCGGGCGGCGTAGCGGGCGGCGACGAGGTCACGGTCGGGCCAGCCGGGCGCCGCGGTCGGGCCGCTGGTGATCGCGGGCAGGGTGTCGCCGGGACGCTCCCAGGACGCCAGCAGCCACCCGAGGTCGGCCAGCGGTTCCCCCAGGGCCGCCAGCTCCCAGTCGAAGACACCGGTGATCCGGCCGCCGCGGAACGACAGGTTGCCCGGCCGGTAGTCGCCGTGCGCGATCCGCGGACCGTCGGACGGCTCCGGCGGCATCGCCTCGACCAGTGCGGCGTGCGCGGCGTCGAGCGCGGCGAGGTCGGTGAACGCGCCGGCGTGCGCCTGCCGGTGCCAGCGGCGCAGCTGCCGCTCCAGGTAGCGGCCGGGCCGCGTCAGGTCGGCGAGCCCCACCTCGGTGGGGTCGACGGAGTGCAGTGCGGCGAGCACCTCGGCGGTGTCGAGACCGCAGGCCCGCCGTTCCGGTTCGGGGACGGCCTCGCCCGCGGCGCGGTCCCCGGGACGACACCGTCGACCCAGCCCATCAGGTAGAAGCCGGCGCCGAGCACCGCGGTGTCCGTGCAGAGGGCGACCGGCTCCGGCACCGGGACCGCGGTGCCGGCCAGTGCGGTCAGGAAGCGCCACTCCCGGCCCATGTCGTGTGCGGTGGCGAGCACACCCCCGGTCGGTGGGCGGCGCAGTGCGTACGGCGTGCCGCGGGCGTCGGTGATCCGGAAGGTGAGGTTGGAGTGTCCGCCGGAGATCCGCTCCACGGCCACCGGGCCGTCGCCGAGCTCGACCTGCGGCACCTCGGCCGCCAGCCAGCGGGTCAGGGCGACCGGGTCCACCCCGTCGTGTGCGTCGGTCATCCCCCGATGCAACATGATCGCCCCCGCGCCGACCAGCCCCCGGACGGAGAACGCCGGCACGTCCTCCGGGCAGGACCGCGCGACCAGTGGCACCGGCGGCACCGGCGGCACGGCCCTGGGTTCCCCGGCACCGGCCCAGGCGTCCGCGCCTAGGACGGTGGCAGGACGAGCCGGGCCAGCAGGCGTTCGGCCTCCGCGGCCGGGTCCGCGGTGAGCCCGGTGTGCACCGGGCCGGGGCACACGATGGTGCTGCGGGCGGTGGTGAGGCGCCGGAAGCGGCGTCCGATGTCCTCCCCCGCGCCGGGGCCGCGAGCGGCCAGCGCGCCGGTGGCGTGCCGGTCCGACCGCGGCGGCTCGGGTACCGCGGCGACCGCGGCCACGGTCGCCAGCAGCTCGTCGACGGCGTCGGCGTCGGCGGTCGGGTCGAGCGCGGCCAGCCGGGCACGGTCGAGGTGGACGCGCACCGCGAGGACGTCGCGGGCCCGGCAGTGCAGCAGCACCCCGGCGTTCATCGACTCCCCGCGTTCCACCCGCGGCACGACCCGCAGCAGCGCGTACTCGTAGGGGACGAGGTCGCTCACCGGTCCTCCCCGCCGACGACGCCACCGATCCGCAGCCACGGTGGACGGCGGGGCGCCCGGTCGACCGGCCGGGGTCTGCCCGCGGCCACCGTCGCGGCGACGCCCGGCAACCAGTCCCCGCGTGCCGCGACCCGGGCCAGCAGGGCCTCGGCGTAGGCGGCACGGACGGCGTCGGGACCGCCGACGCCGTCGACGTCGGCGATCCACTCGTCGGGGACGAGCGCCAGCACCTCGTCGAGCAGGGCCGGGGTGACCTGCGGGGCGAGCGCGGCGTCGGCGGCGTCGAGGTCGGGGTGCGCACCGAGCAGCACGTGGTCGCCGGCGTCGAACGGACGGTGGGCGAACCGCGACGCGGCCGACCAGTCGTGGGCGAAGGTGAGCGTCGCGCCGTGATCGATCAGGTAGGGCCTGCGGTGCCAGAGCAGCATGTTCGAGTTGCGCCAGGAGCGGTCGACGTTCCCGACGAGCGCGTCGAACCAGAGCACCCGCCCGGCGAACCCGGGCCCGACGTCGAACGCGACCGGGTCCAGGTCGAGCGCCCCCGGCAGGAAGTCGACGGCGAGGTTGAGCCCGTCGGAGTTCCGGAGCAGCTCCTGGACCTCCTCGTCGGGCTCGGTGCGCCCGAGCGTCCCGTCGACGACGATCGTCGCGATCCGCGGGACGGGCAGGCCCAGCGCGCGGGCCAGCTCCCCGGAGACGATCTCGTTGACCAGCACCGGACGGCCCTGCCCGGCGCCGGTGAACTTCACCGCATAGGTGCCGAGGTCGTCGGCCTCCATCAGTCCGGGCAGCGACCCGCCCTCGCGCAGCGGGGTCACGTACCGGATCGCGGTCAGCCGGGGCAGGGCCCGCTTCTCGGTCGTCGGCTCCTGGCTCACCCGCGGAGGTTAGCGCCGGACGTGCGAACGACCCGCACCCCGTGGCGTCGGGGTGCGGGCCGTGGTCGCGCTCGCCGGGCGGGCCGGTAGGAGGATCACCGGCCCGCCCGGCTCCGGGGCGCGCGGGCGGGCCGGGAGGTACGGGTCAGACCGAGACGGTCTGGCGCGGGATCGCCTGGGTCTGCTCCATGCGGCGGGCCGCCTGGCGGGCCAGGAGCTCGTCGACGCTGAACCGGCCCGGGCCGCTGGACATGAGGATCAGCGTGGCGCAGATGATCGTGCCGACCAGCGCCCAGCCGTTGTCGGCCATGAACAGGCCGTTCTTGCCGTGGACGAACCAGATCGCGCCGGCCATCACGAAGGTCATCAGTGCACCGGGGACGACCATGCGGACACCGAGGGCGACCGAGAGCGAGAACACGAGCTCGACCACGATCGTGAACGACGCCGCGCCGATGGCCAGCGGGATGCCGAACTTCGCGAACACGGCGGCGGTGTCGAACAGACCGGCGTCGATCTTCTTCCGCGAGTGCATGACCATGATGTAGGCCAGCAGCAGACGGGCGACGAGCAGCGCGACGTCGCGCGGGGTTCCGGTCAGGGAGCGGTACACGGTTCCTCCAGGAGCGAGTTGGTCACCGCGGGTGAGCTCGTCACCACGGAATGCACAAGACCCTAAGCGCACGAACGTGCTACTCCGCCGGGTTCAGCAACTCTGCGCGACGAAATGGCCGCACGGCGCGACGAGGCGCACCGGACGGCCGGTCACCCGACCGGGGAGCGCTGCGGCCGGTGCGTCACGCGGCACGACCGGACGAGCGGTCGCCTCACGGGCGCATCACCGCAGGTCACGAGCACGGAGGGTCGCACCTTCCGTGCGGCCATCACCCGCATGTCGCAGTAGTTCGACGACCACTCCGCAGGGGGTCACCGACGGTCGTCACGTCGTGCAGCCCGGCGTTCCGGACGTGCCGCTCGTCCCGCGGATCGTCGCGTACGACGGGCGGTTCGCCCGAGCGGCCCAGCGACGCGCCCCGGCTCGTGCCGGCGCGCTCGCGCCGGGGTGCTGCGCCATGATGGCCGCGTGTCCGACACGAACAGCCACGACATCACGGCGACCACGGAATGGACGGCGCTGACCGAGCACGCGGCGGAGGTCGAACCCCGACACCTGCGGTCGCTGTTCGACGACGACCCCGACCGCGCTACCGCCCTCACCGCCACCGGCGCCGACCTGGTGCTCGACTACTCCAAGCACCGCATCACCCGAGACACCGTCGGTCTGCTGACGGACCTGGCGCGCGCGGCCGGGCTGCCCGCGCGCATCGAGGCGATGTTCACCGGTGAGCACGTGAACACCTCCGAGGACCGGGCGGTCCTGCACACGGCCCTGCGGCTGCCGCGGGACGCGTCGCTCACCGTCGACGGCCAGGACGTCGTCGCCGACGTGCATGCCGTGCTGGACCGGATGGGCGAGTTCACCGACGCCGTCCGCTCCGGGGCGTGGACCGGGTTCACCGGGCAGCGGATCCGCACCGTGGTCAACATCGGCATCGGTGGCTCCGACCTGGGCCCGGTCATGGCCTACGAGGCGCTGCGGGACTACGCCCAGCGCGACCTCGAGTGCCGGTTCGTGTCCAACATCGACCCGACCGACCTGTACGAGAAGACCCGCGACCTCGACCCGGCGACGACCCTGTTCGTCGTCTCGTCGAAGACGTTCACCACCCAGGAGACGCTCACCAACGCCCGCAACGCGCGGTCCTGGCTGCTGTCCGGGCTCGGGACGGACGACACCGGAGCGGTCGCGAAGCACTTCGCCGCGGTCTCCACGAACGCCGAGAAGGTGGCGGAGTTCGGCATCTCCACCGACAACATGTTCGGGTTCTGGGACTGGGTGGGCGGGCGCTACTCGGTGGACTCGGCGATCGGCCTGTCGCTGATGTGCGCGATCGGCCGCGAGCACTTCGCGGAGTTCCTCGCCGGCATGCACGCCATGGACGAGCACTTCCGCCACACCCCGCTCGAGCAGAACCTGCCGGTGATCTCCGGGCTGCTCGGCGTCTGGTACTCGAACTTCTTCGGCGCCGACACCCGCGCGGTGCTGCCGTACTCGCAGTACCTGCACCGGCTGCCCGCCTACCTGCAGCAGCTCACCATGGAGTCCAACGGCAAGTCGGTGCGCGGTGACGGCACCCCGGTCACCACCACCACCGGCGAGATCTTCTGGGGCGAGCCGGGCACCAACGGCCAGCACGCGTTCTACCAGCTGCTGCACCAGGGCACCCGGCTCGTGCCGTGCGACTTCATCGGCTTCGCCCGTCCGCACCACGACCTGCCCGGCGAGGACGCGGCCGACTCCCACGACCTGTTCATGGCGAACCTGTTCGCCCAGTCCGCGGCGCTGGCGTTCGGCAAGACCGCCGCGGAGATCGAGGCCGAGGGCACCCCGGCCGACGTCGTGCCGCACAAGGTGATGCCGGGCAACCGGCCGTCGTCGACGGTCCTGGCCGAGAAGCTGACCCCGTCGGTGCTGGGGCAGATCATCGCCTTCTACGAGCACGTCACCTTCGTCGAGGGCACGATCTGGGGCATCGACTCCTTCGACCAGTGGGGGGTCGAGCTCGGCAAGGTCATGGCCAAGCAGTTCGGGCCCGCGCTCTACGGCTCGAACCCGCCGGACGCCGCCGAGTCCGGTCTCGACGCGTCCACCGCCGCGCTGATCGGTCGCTACCGCGCCTGGCGCGGTCGCTGAGACCCCTCGCCCGGCGGGGCCCCGTCCCGCCGGGCGAGAATCGCCCGGTGAACGATCCACGGTCGGCCCCGCTGCGGGCCCGCGTCACCGGTCCGGTCGCTGCGGCCCTGCTCGTGCTCGCCGGGGTGCTGATCGCCCTGGCAGCGACGGGGGTGCTGCAGAGCGGTGACACCGAGACCGCGATCGGACTCGCCGCGGACCGGATCCCGGGGGTCACGGTGGTGGCGCTGGTGGTCACCGAGCTCGGGAACACCGTCGGCAGCACCGCGGTCGCCCTGGTCGGCGCGGCCGTGCTCGCGCTGCGCGGCCGGGCCGCCGAGGGGCTGTGCCTGGCCGCGGTGCCGCTCGTCGCGAGCGTGGTGTTCACGGTGATCAAGCAGCTGCTCGACCGGGCCCGCCCACCCGCGGACCTGCAGGTCACCTTCATCGCGAACAAGTCCCTGCCCTCCGGACACGCGACGATGGTCGCCGCCGCCTGGACGGCGCTGGTGCTCGTGCTGTGGCCGGTGCTGCGCCCGCGCGGCCGGGTGCTGCTCACCGCGTTCGCGGTGCTGTGGGCCGGAGCCGTCGGGTTCACCCGCATCTACCTGGGCGTGCACTGGCTGTCCGACGTACTCGCCGGATGGACGCTCGGGGCGGCGCTCGCGTTCACCGGGGTGACGGTGCTGTCGCTGGTGCTCGACCGGCGGACCCGGCGACGGGACGTCGCCGCGGCCTGACCCGGCCCGACGCCGGTCAGGCCCCGGGGTCACCGTCCGGTGTCCCGGCGCCGGTCAGGGCGCCGGTGACCCGCGTGGCCCGCTCCCCCGCCGCGGCGAGGGTGCGGGCGTGGTCGTGCCAGGCACCGATGTCCTCGCGCAGCCACGCCGCGCGCAGTGCCTCCGTCGCCGTCGTCCACTGCCGCAGCAGCGCGACCCCCTCGGCGGCGCCCGCGGCCTTCCGGTGCGTGCGCAGCGCACCGGTCATCGCGAGCACGGCACGCGTCGCGGTCGCGACCTTCCCGGTGATCTCGATCGGCACCGGGAGTCCCGCCGTGGCCTGGGCGACGGCGGCGGCGCGGGTCAGCAGCAGCACCGCGGCCACCACCGCGACCAGCACGACGACCGCCGTCGCCCAGAACGCCGCGCCCGCCACCGGGGTGAACGCGAGCACCAGCACGACGAGCAGCAGCGCGGGGACCGCCCACCGGACCCCGCGGGCGGTCCGGGCCAGGAGGTGGGCCCGGCGCTGGACCCCGGGGTCGGGTGGGGTGTCGTCGGCGCGCACGAGGCCGCGGTCGACGTACAGCAGAGCGGTGTCGGACGCGTCCGGCATGGGGTGATTGTGCACGGCTCCCGGGAGGGTGGAACCGCGGGATTCGCCTACCCGGTGGGCGAGCTCGCCGACGTCACGTCCGGCCGCGCGGACGGGGGCGGACACGTGCGGTCGCTCCGCCCGGGTTCAGACCTGCTCCCGCGGGCACCACCAGGTCGACCGCCCGCCGACGGTCCCGTGCACCATCTCCGTCCCGCAGCGCGGGCAGTGCCCGCCCGGACGCCGGTGCTCGACGACCTCACCGGTGTGGACGCCGCCGTGGGCGATGGCCCGCTCCAGCGCGCGGCCGAGGTCGCGGTGCAGCCGGTCCAGGTCGGCGCGGGTCAGGTCACGGACCGGGACCGTCGGCGAGATCCTCGCCTGCCACAGTGAGCCTTTCCCAACCTGTTTGTGCTGGTCAGGCGGTGGTGATCATGAGGGTCTGGATCGCTGCGACGAGCTGAGCAGCCTGGGAGGGGCTGGAGCGGATCTTGCGGAGGATCTTCCAGTTCTTCAGCTCGGCGTTGACCCGCTCACCCGGTGCCCGCCGTCGGGCGTGAGCGGCGTTGACGGCCTTCTGATTCGCTGACAGGGGCCGGTGTCGAGATCGCGGCGTCGGCGTCGGTGCGGGACGGTGATCGCGGGACCGCCGCCCTGGTAGGCGGTGTCAGCGACCGCCCGCACCCCGGTGGTGTTGACCGCGTCGATGATCCCGTGGATCCGGGCAGCGCCCATGTCGTGCCGTGCCCCCGGTAGCGGCGGGGAGATCCACACCAGCCGACCCGCGGGGTCGGCGATGACCTGCACATTCAGCCCGTGACACTTGTGCTTCCCGCTATAGAACGCCCGGTCATAGCCCGAGCCCATGCCGACCCGGTCGATACGCAGCAGCGTCCCGTCCAGGATCACGAACGCCTTCCCGGCCGCGACCGTGATGGCCTGCTCCAGGGTCGGCGCGAGCGCAGCGAGCAGCCCGATCGCCTCGGCGACATACCGGGACACCGTGGACTTCCCGACTCTGAATCCGCTGGCCAGGTCGGTGTAGGTCTCGCCCTTACGTAGGTGCGCGAGCACGAGCAGGGCCTGACGGGCCGGGGTCAGGAGCCGCCACCGGGTCCCGATCCGGCGACGATGTCCGCGCAGCAGCCCGGCCAGGACACGAACCGTGCGAGTGGACATCGACATCCCGGATGGGTAGGACAACACGCGGGGCTCCTCGGTAGGCGGTGGCGCGACAGCTATCCGTCTACCAGGAGCCCCACCCATCTCACGACAAGCCACGCACCTCACACCCCTGACCAGCACAAACAGGTTGGGAAAGGCTCAGTGTCTCGTCGGCCAGCAGGTTCCCGACGCCGGCCAGCACGGACTGGTCGAGCAGCCGGGCCTTCACCGCCGACGTGCCGCGCAGCAGGCGTTCGCGGAACTCGGCGGGGTCGATGCCCTCGGCGTCGGGTCCGAGGCCGGACAGGTCGGGGTCGAGCCGGACCCGGCCGAGACGGCGCTTGTCGAACAGCCGGAGCTGCCCGCCGTCGTCGAAGGTCAGGGTGAACCGGTCCCACTCGGCCTTGCGCGGCTGCCGGTCGGGGCGGGCCGGGCCGCCGCCGATGCGCTCGCGCCCCGAGTTCGTGACGACGATCCGCCCACCCATCCCGAGGTGCACGCCCAGCGCGGGGCCCGCGTCGCCGTCCGCGGTCGCGGTGTCGCACCAGAGGGTCTTGCCGATCCGGTTCGCCCGGGTCAACCGTCCGCCCTCGAGTGCCGAGGCGATGTCGCCGGGCCGGTGGGGGCGGCAGACCCACTCGTCGCGGTCGTCGACGTCGGTGATCGTCCGGCCGACGGCCTCGGCGAGGACGGTGCGTGCGTTCTCCACCTCGGGCAGCTCGGGCATGACGACCAGTGTGGCGCCGTCGGGGAACACCCGCGCGCCGGTCGGTCGTTGGGGCCGGTGTGACGGTCGGTGAACGGATGAAGGTGCGGGCGCCCGAGCTGCGCGGGCGGCGCTGGCTGAACACCGGGGGCGCGGAGGTGACCCTCGCCGGGCTGCGCGGGCGGATCGTGGTGCTCGACTTCTGGACCTTCTGCTGCGTCAACTGCTTGCACGCGCTCGACGAGCTGCGGCCCCTGGAGGCCGAGTTCGGCGACGTCCTGACGATCATCGGGGTGCACTCGCCGAAGTTCGTGCACGAGGCGGACCCGGCCGCCGTCGAGGCCGCGGTCGAGCGCTACGACGTCACCCACCCCGTCCTCGACGATCCCGAGCTCACCACCTGGGACGCCTACGCCGCCCGCGCCTGGCCGACCTTGGCCGTCGTCGACCCGGACGGGTTCGTCGTCGCCCGGATGGCGGGCGAGGGCCACGGCCCCGGCCTGGCCGCGCTTGTCCGGGAGCTGGTCGCCACGCACGGCGACCGGCTGCGCCGCGGGGACGACCCGTACGTCCCGCCGCCCGCGCCGGACACCGCGCTGCGCTTCCCCGGCTCGGCCGTCGCGCTGCCCGGCGGCACGTTCCTCGTGTCCGACACCGCCCACCACCAGCTCGTCGAGCTGGCGGGCGACCTGGAGACCGAGGTGCGGCGGATCGGGGCCGGAGAGCGCGGGTTCGCCGACGGCGCGGCGTCGGCGGCGCGGTTCTCCGAGCCGCAGGGGCTGCTGATCCTCCCCTCCGGCGACGCCGTCCTGGTCGCCGACACCGTCAACCACGCGGTCCGGCGGGTCGACCTGGCCGACGGCACCGTGTCCACCCTGGCCGGGACCGGCGAGCAGCTGCGCGAGCGGGTCGCGGTGGGCGCCACGTCGACGCTGCTGTCCTCGCCGTGGGACCTTGCGTGGTGGGGCGGCACGGTCGTCGTCGCCATGGCGGGCCCGCACCAGCTGTGGACCCTCGACCCCGCCACCGGCGAGGCCCGGGTGCTGGCCGGGACCACCACCGAGGGGCTGCGCGACGGGGCGTTCGACGAGGCGTTCTTCGCCCAGCCCTCCGGGCTCGCGGTGGGTCCCGACGGGACGCTGTGGGTCGCCGACTCCGAGATCTCCGCGCTGCGCCGGATCGGGGACGGCCCCGGGGCCGCGGTCGCGACGGCCGTCGGGCAGGGGCTGTTCGAGTTCGGGCACCGCGACGGCCCGGCCGCGCAGGCACTGCTGCAGCACCCGCTCGGGGTGACCGTGCTGCCCGACGGCTCGGTCGCCGTCGCCGACCCTACAACGGTGCCGTGCGCCGGTTCGACCCGGCCACGAACCGGGTCTCGACGCTGGCCGAGGGGCTCGCCGAACCGTCGGACCTGCTCGTCGACGGCGAGACGCTGGTCGTCGTCGAGTCCGCGGCGCACCGGCTGGTGCGGCTGCCGTCCCGGCCGGGTCGCTCGTGGCCGGCGACGCCCACGTCGTCCGGCGGACCCCGACGACGCTCGCCCCGGACGTGACGCTGCGGATCGGTTCACCCCCGCCCACCGGCCAGCACCTCGACGACCGGTACGGCGACCCGACGTCGCTGACCGTGGTCGCCGACCCGCCGTCGCTGCTGCGGGGCGGCGGGGGCACCGCGACCGGGCTGACCCGCGAGCTGCGTCTGGACCCGGCCGTCGGAACCGGGGTGCTGCAGGTCGCGGTGACCGCGGCGGCCTGCGACGACCCGTCGGACGGGTTCGCCGCCTGCCACCGCTACCAGCAGGACTGGGGCATCCCGGTGACCGTCGGCGACGACGGTCCGGCCGAGCTGGAGCTCGACCTGCGGTCGGTCTAGCCCTCCATCCAGGCGAGCACCGCCATCACGCGGCGGTGGTCGTCCGAGGAGGGCGGCAGCCCGAGCTTGGTGAAGATCGAGGAGATGTGCTTCTCCACCGCGCCCTGGGTGATCACCATGAGCCGTCCGATCGGCGATGTTGGTGCGGCCCTGGGCCATGAGCTCCAGCACCTCGCGCTCGCGCGGGGACAGCTCGGCCAGCGGGTCACGCCGGCGGCGCTTGGTGAGCAGCGCGGAGACGACCTCCGGGTCCAGCACGGTGCCGCCCGCGGCGACCCTGCCGAGCGCGTCGGACAGGTCGGCGAGCTTGGAGACGCGGTCCTTGAGCAGGTACCGACCCCGCCACCGGCCTCCAGCAGGTCGGTGGCGTAGGACTCCTCGACGTACTGGGACAGCACGAGGATCCCCACCGACGGGAACCTCCGGCGGATCTCCAGCGCGGCCCGCAACCCCTCGTCGGTGAACGACGGCGGCATCCGGACGTCCACGACGGCCACCTCGGGCTGGTGCTCCTCCACCGCCGCGACGAGCGCGTGCCGTCCCCGACGGCGGCGAGCACCGTCGCGTCCGCCTCCTCCAGCAGCCGTACCAGGCCCTCGCGCAGCAGCACCGAGTCCTCGGCGAGCACCACCCGCATCGTCATGGACCCATCCTGGGTCACGCGTCCCGAGACCGGCGACCGGGACCTCCGCGGTCAGGACGGTCGGGCCACGGGCGGGCTGTCGACCTCCAGGCGTCCCTCGACGATCTCCAGCCGGTCGGCGAGCCCGGCCAGGCCGTGGCCCTTGCCCGGGTGGGCGCCGCCGCGGCCGTCGTCGCGCACGCTGACCCGCAGCAGCGTCTCGTCGACGGTCACCGTGACCGTCACCGCGGTCGCGCCGGCGTGCTTGGCGATGTTGGTGAGCGCCTCGGTCACCACGAAGTACGCGGTGTTCTCGACCAGGGCGGGCAGCCGGGCACCGTCGTCGAGGCCGACGTCGAGGTCGACCGGGACCCGGGCAGCGTCCCGCGGCGGCCCGCAGCGCCGGCCGAGCCCGCGGTCGGCGAGGATCGGCGGCGCGATGCCCCGGGACAGCGCGCGCAGCTCCGAGAGCGCCTCACGGCTCTGTTCCAGTGCCTCGTGCAGCAGCGGGCGGGCGCGCTCGGGATCGTCGTCGAGGCGCCGGACGGCGGACTCCAGGTCCATGCCGAGCCGCACCAGCCGCTGCTGCGGCCCGTCGTGGATGTCGCGTTCGAGCCGGCGCAGGGTCTGTGCCTCGGCAGCGACGGCCGCCCGCCGCCCGGCGGCCAGAGCCAGCGCGCGGGCCCGCAGCGCGCCGTCTGGTTGGTGAGCAGGCCGCGGGCGAGCAGTGCGCGCATGTCGGTCAGCCACCGCACGACCGTCGGCAGGGTCACGAGCAGCAGTACGCCGAGCCCGGTGTTGAGCGCGACGTCGCCGAGGGTGGAGTCGATGCCGGTGACGGACCCGAACAGCGTCCAGTTCTCCGGCCCGCGCGGCAACGACCACTGCCAGAACACGTAGAACAGCCCGCCGAGCCCGGTGACCGCCCACACCAGCGCGACCACCGCGGTCAGGATCCGGACCGGCAGGGCGGCGACCGCGTGCGCCACGTCGCGCCAGCTCTGGGGTCGGCCAGCGCCCGGAACAGCCGTCCCATCAGTGAGCGCCCGCGGTTGGGCCGGTAGTGGTGCGGCGGGAGCGGACCGCCGGTCGCGCCCTCGGTGGCCCGGCGCTCCAGCTCGGCGAACCCACGCGCCGCGGCCAGTAGACCGACGGTGATGGGCAGCCCGATCCAGATGACGAACGTGCTCGCCCCCAGCACCAGCCCGACCAGCACCACCACCCCGCTGACGACCGCCAGCGGCAGCCCGGCCAGCAGGTAGGCCATCTGCGCGCCGAGCCGGGTGCGTCCCGGCCACGTCGACGGCCAGCCCGGCGCGTGCGGCAGGTGCAGGCCGCCGTCGCGCAGCAGGTACTCGCGCAGCGCGCCGTTCCCCAGCCCTCCAACGCACGGACCAGGTGCGGGTCCAGGTGGCTGCCGCCCCGCCTCGTCGGGGTCCGGCCGCGGCCGGACGGCCTGCTCCTCCGCCATCACGGCCCACCTCCTCGCCTGCCGGTCGTCCCCTGCGCAGGATAGGCGGTGACGAACGCCGCGCCGGGGTCGCGTGGGGCGGGGGCGACATGGTGAGCTACCACCCGGTAACAGACGCGACGACGCGAGAAGGTGTGCCCGTGGACCCCGCCGACCTCAC
>NZ_JAHLJA010000126.1:0-8146 GCF_020496245.1 Pseudonocardia sp. ICBG601
CGGCCCGGACCGGCGGCGGTGACCCCGACGGCAAACCCGACGGCTCTACGAGCCATCCAGAAGGCGAAGAAGAGCTCGGTCCCGAACGACAACATCGACCGTGCGGTCAAGCGTGGTTCGGGTGCCGACGCCGGTGGCGCCGACTACCAGACGATCACCTACGAGGGCTACGGCCCGAACGGGGGTCGCGTGTGGTCGCGTGCCTGTCCGACAACCGGAACCGGGCGGCGACCGAGGTCCGGACCGCGATGACCCGCAACGGCGGCACCATGGCCGACCCGGGGTCGGTGGCGTACCTGTTCAACCGCAAGGGCGTCGTGGTGCTGCCGAAGGCCGACCTGTCCGAGGACGACGTGCTGATGGCCGTCCTCGACGCCGGCGCCGAGGAGGTGAACGACCTCGGCGACAGCTGGGAGGTCGTCTCGGAGCCGACCGACGTCGTCGCGGTGCGCACCGCGCTCCAGCGCAGCGGGATCGACTACGACTCCGCCGAGGCGGTCTTCGTCCCGTCGATGCAGGTCGAGCTGGACGCCGAGGGTGCGAAGAAGGTCTTCAAGCTGATCGAGGCGCTCGAGGACTCCGACGAGGTCCAGAACGTCTACGCCAACTTCGACGTCTCCGACGAGGTCATGGCCGAGGTCGGCTGAGCGGCGCGGTCCCGTCCCGGTGCGGTCGTCCCCCTCGTGGGGCGGCCGCACCGTCGTCTCCGGGGCCGGCCCGTCCGGGAGCCGACCCGCGGCCGCGTTCACTGTCGGGGTCGGTTCTAGACTCGCCGCCGATGAGCACAGGCGACGCAGGGCACACCCAGAAGTCGGCCTCGGCGAAGAAGAAGGCACCGGCGAAGCCGCGCCTGTTGCTGCTCGACGGCCACTCCCTGGCCTACCGGGCGTTCTTCGCGCTGCCCGCGGAGAACTTCCGCACCGGGACCGGGCAGACCACGAACGCGGTCTACGGCTTCACCTCGATGCTGATCAACCTGCTGCGCGACGAGGAGCCGACCCACCTCGCGGTGGCCTTCGACGTGTCCCGCACGACCTTCCGCTCCGAGCGCTACGCCGAGTACAAGGCGAACCGCTCGTCGACGCCGGACGACTTCCGCGGCCAGATCGACCTCATCAAGGAGGTCCTGGGCGCGCTGAACATCCCGGTCTTCGCCGTCGACGGGTACGAGGCCGACGACCTCATCGCCACCCTCGCCCACCGGGCCGAGGCGCGCGGCTTCCAGGTGCTCATCACCACCGGGGACCGTGACGCGTTCCAGCTGGTCACCGACGACGTCACCGTCCTGTACCCCAAGCGCGGCGTGTCCGATCTCGGTCGGATCGACCCGGCCGAGGTCGACAAGCGCTACGGGCTCACCCCGACCCAGTACCCGGACTTCGCGGCGCTGCGCGGCGACCCTCGGACAACCTGCCCTCCATCCCGGGGTGGGGGAGAAGACCGCGGCCAAGTGGGTCCGGAGAGTTCGGTTCGCTCGCGGAGCTGACCGACCGGGTCGACGAGGTGAAGGGCAAGGCCGGGGACAACCTGCGGGCCAACCTGGCGAAACGTGCTGCTCAACCGCCAGCTCACCGAGCTGGTGCGCGACGGTCGGACCTCGGCGCCGAGCCCGAGGAGCTCGAGCTGCGCCCCTGGGACCGGGACGCGGTGCACCGCCTGTTCGACGAGCTGGAGTTCCGGGTGCTGCGCGAGCGGCTGTTCTCCACGCTGTCCTCCGCCGAGCCCGAGGCCGAGTCCGTCTTCGAGGTCGCCGGCGAGGTCGTCGCCCCCGGCGCGGTGCGGGGCCTGGCTGGACACCCACGCCCGCGACGGCCGTCGCGTCGCGGTGAGCTTCGCCGGGGTCACCGGCCCGATCGCCGGGCGCGACCTCGACGGGATCGCGCTCGCCGCGGGCGAGCCGACCGTCGAGCAGCGGGCCGCGGGCGCCACCGCGGGGCGTCCCGGCCGCCGGCTACCTCGCGCTGACCGGCCTCACCCCGGACGACGAGGCCGCGCTGGGCGACTGGCTCGCCGACCCGTCCGTCCCCAAGGCGGCGCACGACGTGAAGCCGGTGCTGCACACGCCTGCGTGCGCGGGGCTGGCCCCTGGGCGGGCTGACCAGACACACCGTGCTCGCCGCGTACCTGGCCAAGCCCGGGCAGCGGACCTTCGACCTGGCCGACCTCGCGCTGCGCTACCTGCGTCGCGAGCTGCGCACCGAGGAGCCCGCCGACGGTCAGCTGTCGCTGCTGGGCGGCGAGGAGGAGGCCGACGCCCGGGCCGCCGAGCAGGAGATGCTCGCGGCCTCGGCGATCGCCGAGCTCGCCGACGCTCTCGACGCCGACCTCGCCGAGCGGGGCGGCAGCGAGCTGCTGGCCGACCTCGAGCTGCCGCTGGCGTTCGTACTGGCCGACTGCGAGGCCGCCGGGATCGCCGTCGACGGCGAGACCCTGTCCGACCTGGAGTCCGACTTCGGCACCCAGGTCCGGGAGGCCGCGCGGCAGGCCTACGAGGTGATCGGCAAGGAGATCAACCTCGGCTCGCCCAAGCAGCTGCAGGTCGTGCTGTTCGACGAGCTGGAGATGCCCAAGACCAAGCGCACCAAGACCGGCTACACCACCGACGCGGACGCGCTGGCGAGCCTCTACGCGCAGACCGAGCACCCGTTCCTGCAGTTCCTGCTGCAGCACCGCGACGCGACCCGGCTGAAGGTGACCGTCGACGGGCTGATGAAGTCCGTCGCCGAGGACGGCCGGATCCACACCACGTACTCGCAGACGATCGCCGCGACCGGCCGGCTGTCCTCCACCGACCCGAACCTGCAGAACGTGCCGATCCGCACCGCCGCCGGACGTCGGATCCGGGACGCCTTCGTCGTCGGGTCCGCGCCGGACGGCACGCCGTACGCCGAGCTGCTCACCGCGGACTACAGCCAGATCGAGATGCGGATCATGGCGCACCTGTCCGAGGACGCCGCGCTGATCGAGGCGTTCCGCTCGCAGCACGACTTCCACGCCGAGACCGCCGCCCGGGTCTTCGGCGTCGCGGCCACCGAGGTGACGCCCGAGCAGCGCGCCAAGATCAAGGCGATGAACTACGGCCTGGCCTACGGGCTGTCGGCCTACGGCCTGTCCGGGCAGCTGCGGATCTCCACCGAGGAGGCGAAGGGGCTGATGGACGACTACTTCGCCGGGTTCGGCGGAGTGCGCGACTATCTCGCGGGAGTCGTCGACCAGGCCCGCAAGGACGGCTACACCGCCACCATCCTGGGGCGGCGGCGGTACCTGCCCGACCTGACCAGCGACAACCGTCAGCGTCGGGAGATGGCCGAGCGGATGGCGCTCAACGCCCCGATCCAGGGCAGCGCGGCGGACATCATCAAGGTCGCGATGCTCGGGGTGTACCGGGCGTTGCAGGCCGAGGGGCTGCGCAGCCGGATGTTGCTGCAGGTGCACGACGAGCTGGTCCTCGAGGTCGCCGAGGGTGAGCGCGAGGCCCTGGAGGCACTCGTGCGTCGGGAGATGGCGGCCGCGGCGGACCTGTCGGTGCCGCTGGAGGTGTCGGTCGGGTCCGGCCGCAGCTGGGACGCCGCGGCGCACTGACCTCGCGCCCGGGTCAGCCGGCGACCGCTCCCCGGGTGGGCGCGGTGCCGGCTCCGGTGCCGTGTGCGGCTGCGGAGCGGTGGCGCAGATGTCCCGGCGCGAGGATGCGGCCGGCGCGGCCCAGCTCCGCGACGAGCTGCTCGACCGCGACGTCCTGACGGCGGGCCGCGGCGTGCAGGATCGCGCAGAGCCGCCCGACCGTGCCCTCCGTGACTGTGGTGCCGGCTGTGCCCGCTGTGCTTGTGGTGCCGGCCGTGCCTGTGGTGCCGGCCGTGACGCCGGTGGTGGTGTCGGTCGTGCCATCAGCCGCGAGGCCGGTCGGGGTGGCACGGGGGCCGGTGCGGCGTCGGGTGTCGCGCTCGTGGCGCAGCACCGCGGCCAGGTCGCGCCCGGCGGCGGCGAGGACGTCGGCGTCGTCGGTGTGGACCGCGACGACCGCGTCGGCGTCCCCGGCCGCGGCCACCGCGCGTTCCGCGGAACGCGACCATGCCCGCAGCGCACGCCGCCCGGCCAGCGACGGCGGAAGCTCCAGCCCGCCGGCCTCGGCATCGGCCAGGGTGACCAGCAGCTCCCCGATCAGGACGGCCCGGCGGGCCCAGGTCGCCCGGTCCCCGGGCAGACCCCGGTGCACGACGACGCCCGCCTGCGCGGGTTCGGCCGGCGGCACGTCGGGGCGGCGGGGATGCGGGACCGGGGACGACATCGGCGTCACCTCCTGCGGTGCCGACGTCGGTAGGGTCGCAAACCCTCCCACCTGCTGTTACAGCGCGGCGGCGGACGGTGCGGGCCCCCCGCCGGACGGTCCGTGCTCGGCGTCCGGCGGTGCGGATCCCGGCAGCGCTGGCCTCGGTGGCGCTGCTCTCGACGTCGCGGATCCCCGTGGTGCGGATCCCCGTGGTGCGGATCCGTGCTGTGCGGGTCCCTACGGTGTGGATCCCCGCTGTGTGGATCCCTGCGGTGCGGCTGCCGCCGGTTCCAGGATCGTCAGCTCGGCGGGGCCGAGGCGGAGCACGCCGTCGTCGAGGGGCTCGCAGCGGACCCCGCCCCGGCCACGCAGCGCGGCCCACGCGCCGTCGCCGATCTCGGTGTCCATCCAGCGGCACGGCGCGGCGGCGCGGTGCGCGCGGAAGCGGACCGGGCCGTCGCCGGAGTCCAGGGCGAACAGCGCGCCGGTGCCGCCCCGGCCCGGTGCGGCGAGCGCGTCGACCGGGGCGCCGCGCAGCACGATGTTGCGCCGCGCCGCCCGCGGGGTCGCGGTGGCCTCGACGACGTCGCCGAGGACCGTGCGCAGGTGGTCCAGCGACTCCGCGGCCAGCAGCGTCACCGCGGCCCGGGCGTGCGCCGGTCGGCCGGCGTAGCGGTCGCCGACGATCCCGTGGCCGGCGCGCACCCGGACCTCGTCGCGCAGCGGCGGCTCCGGGTCGGGACGCGGCCCGTCGGCGGGCCTGCCCTCGTAGGCGTGCCGGGACGCGACCACCAGTGCGGTGATCTCGACCCGCATCAGTTCAGCCTGGTCAGGAAGCGGATCACGGCCTCCCGGGTCAGTTGCGCACCGGGACTGCCGAAGGGGCGGTCGAAGACGTGGTCGGCGTAGGGGACGGTGACCAGCCTGCCGTCGACCCCCGCGGAGCGGAGCTGCCGGTCGTAGGCGGCGACCCGGTCGGGCAGGACGTAGTGGTCCGCGGAGCCGAGCAGCAGCAGGGTCGGTGGGAGCCCGGGGCGCACCTGCTCGGCGGGGGAGAGCAGCCGCAGCAGGCCCGGCGCCTGGTCGGCGGTGCGTGCCGCCGAACAGGGTGCGCTGTAGGTCGGGGTCGACCAGCGTCAGGTCGACGGGCGGGTAGTAGGCGACCACTCCGACCGGCGGCGGGCCGGGCGTCGGCGGTGGGGCGTCGGCCGGGCCGGTGCCGCCGTACGCGGCGGGTGCCTCGGAGCACGCCAGCGTCCCGTCGAGCAGTCCGGAGGTGACCGACAGCGCCAGCGTCGCCCCGGCGGACTGCCCGCCCAGGACCAGCCGCGCGGGGGTCCAGACCCGCCTCGCCCGCGTGCGCGCGGACCCAGTCGACGGCGCACGCGACGTCGCGCTGCTGGTCGCGGCCGACGGGCTCGGGTGGCGGCAGCCGGTAGTCCACCGCGGCGACCGCCCAGCCGCGCTCGGCGAGCCACCGGTTCAGCGCGGTGCGGTCGCTGCGGTCCCCGCTGGTCCACGACCCGCCGTGCACCCACACCATCGTCGGGTGCGGACCCGCGCCGGTCGGCAGGTAGAGGTCCAGCGTGCGGCCGGGGGCGAACTCGACCGACCGGTCGGGCTTCCCGTCGGGCTGGCCCAGCTCGGTCAGCGCCGCCGTCCAGTCCAGCGGGACGCCCTGCTCGGACGCGGCCCGGCCCTGCGCGGCCAGCACCGTGACCGACCCGACGACCGCCGCCAGGGCGAGCACCGCCGTCGCGACGCCGGTGAACCGGGCACCCGCGGCTCGCGCGGCCAGCCCGAACAGGATCCCCAGCACCCCGGCGAGGGCGACGTGCAGTGGGTAGGCGCCGGACAGGAACGACCCCGCGAGCCCGATCGCCGGGGTCTCGGGGCGGAACGTCCCCACCAGCACGACCAGCAGCAGCGCGGCCCACACCCACGCGAGGACCCGGAGGAACGACGTCACCTGCGCACCCTGTCATCCCGGGCGTCACCCCGGTCCGCCCGGCCCGGCCCCGCCGGTCCGGCGTGCCCGCCCGGATGGGACCGTCCCGACCGGTACGGTTCTCGAACGGCTGTGCGGTCCGAGGCGAGGGGGACGCGGTGCGGGTGCTCGGGGTCGACCCCGGACTGACGCGGTGCGGCATCGGCGTCGTCGAGGCCGGTGCGGGCCGGACCGTCGGGTTCGTCGACGTCGGCGTCGCCCGCAGTGAGCCGACCCTGCCGCTGGAACGGCGGCTGCTCGCCGTCGCCGACGAGGTGGAGCGCTGGGTGGCCCGGCACCGACCCGACGTGATCGCCGTCGAGCGGGTGTTCAGCCAGAACAACGTCCGCACCGTGATGGGCACCGCGCAGGTCAGCGGCGTCGTCGCGCTCGTCGCGGCCCGGGCGGGGCTGCCGGTCGCCTTCCACACCCCCAGCGAGGTGAAGGCCGCCGTCACCGGTGAGGGCCGCGCGGGCAAGGCGCAGGTCACCGCGATGGTCACCCGGCTCCTCGGCCTGGACGCACCCCCGAAGCCCGCCGATGCCGCCGACGCGCTCGCGCTCGCCATCTGCCACTGCTGGCGCTCACCGATGATCGACCGGATGGCGCAGGCCCAGGCCCGCGCCGAGGAGCTGGCCGCGGTGCACCGTGCCCGGCTCGCCGAGGCCCAGCGCGAGCGCGGCGGCGCCCGGCCCGGTGCCGCCGAGCAGTGGGCCGCGGCCCGCGCGGCCGCCGACGCCCGCTCGGCCGGCGGGTGGCGCGCGCGCTGAACCCTCTCGCCCGGTGGTGGCGTGGTGTCGCGTGCGGTCCGGTCGGTGCGGCCCGGTAGCGTCGGTGCTCGAACGGTCGTTCGTCGGAAGGGGACCTGTCAGTGATCCACTCGGTGCGCGGTCCGGTGCTGGAGATCGGGCTGGACCACGCGGTCATCGAGGTGGGTGGGGTCGGGCTCGCGGTGTACGCCACCCCCGCCACGCTGGGCGGGCTGCGTCGCGGGGACGAGGCCCGGCTGCCGACACACGCTGGTGGTGCGCGAGGACTCCCTGACCTCTACGGGTTCGCCGACGCCGAGGAACGCGAGCTGTTCCTGCTGCTGCAGACGGTGTCCGGGATCGGGACGCGGCTCGCGCTCGCCACGATCGCGGTGCTGGAGCCGGACACACTGCGCCGCGCGCTGGCCGACGGCGACCTGGCCGTGCTCACCCGCATCCCCGGCGTCGGACGCAAGAGCGCCGAGCGCCTGGTCGTGGAGCTGCGCGACAAGGTGACCGCGCCCGCGCCGCGGTGCCCGCGGGCGCCGTCGCGGCCGCACCGGCCCCGATGCTCGGGGTGCGTGACCAGGTCGTCGAGGCGCTGCTCGGGCTCGGCTTCACCCAGCGCCCGGCCGAGCAGGCGTCGACGCGGTCCTGGCCCACGCCCCCGACACCGACGCCCGGGACCTGCTGCGCACCGCGCTGTCGAGCCTGGGCAGGTCGCGGTGACCGACCCCGACCCCTACGCCGGGGTCGACGGTCGGCTCGACGAGCGCGCCGTGGACGCCGGGGTCCAGCCGGGGGACACCGACGTCGAGGCGTCGCTGCGGCCCCGCTGCTGGCCGAGTTCGTCGGCCAGCCCCGGGTCCGCGAGCAGCTGCAGCTGGTGCTGGAGGGCCCGTCGCCGTGGCGACCCGCCGGACCACATCCTGCTGTCCGGCCCGCCCCGGGCTCGGCAAGACCAGCCTCGCCATGATCATCGCCCAGGAGATGGGGCCGCGATCCGGCTGACCTCCGGCCCGGCGCTGGAGCGGGCCGGGGACCTCGCCGCGATGCTGTCCAACCTCGTGCCCGGCGACGTGCTGTTCATCGACGAGATCCACCGCACCGCCCGGCCCGCCGAGGAGATGCTCTACCTCGCGA
>NZ_JAHLJA010000127.1:0-3259 GCF_020496245.1 Pseudonocardia sp. ICBG601
CGCAGCGCCGTGAAGAAGCGCGGCAGGGGCACCGGGCAGCCGCACGAAGCGGAACTGGTCCCAGCCGAGGCACCCATGCTGCGCAGCAGGTTCGTCGCGGACCGCTCGGTGGCGGCGAAGCCCTCGATCAGCCCCGACCGTCACCGGGAAGAACGTCACGAGGCGCGATCACGACGACCTTCGGGGCCAGCCCGAAGCCGAACCAGATGATCACGAGCGGCGCGATGGCGACGATCGGCAGCGTCTGCGACGCCACGAGCAGCGGCGTGAGCGCGCGCTTGAGCCACGGCACGAAGTCGGCGGCGATCGCGAGCACCCAGCCGACGACCAGCGACACGGCGAACCCGGCCGCCGTCTCCACCAGCGTCGGGACGACGTTCGCCCAGATCAGGGCCCGGTTCGCCCAGCCCTGCTCGACGACCCGCAGCGGCGAGGGCAGCACCTGCGGCCGCACACCCGAGACCTGCACCGCGACCTGCCACGCGACCAGCCCGATCACCACGACGAGCGCGGCGGGCCAGACGCGGCGCAGCAGGCTCGTCAGCGCGGCACCCGGCGCCACGGTCCGGGGCGGAGCCGCAGGGCGGGACGGAGCCGCGGCCGTCACGGCTGTGCGAGGTAGTCGTCGGTGAACCAGGTGGAGAAGTCGGGCTTCTGCGTCACCGGCTTGCCGTCGGGTCCGACGAGCCCGCCGTTGGCGTAGACCCAGCCCGAGTAGCTCGTCCAGCGCTCGAGGGTCTGCGTGCCGACGACGCCGTTCGGGTCCTTCAGGTAGCGCTGCGCGAGCATCTGCTGGCTGCGGTCGACCAGGTCGGGCTCGGTGAAGGTGCCGGGGTTCGCGGCCATCAGGTCCTGCGCGGCCTTCGCCGGGTCGTCGGCGCCGGAGCTGGTAGCCGCGCTGCGCGGCCTGCACGAACTTCTTGGCGAGGTCCGGGTGGGCCTTCAGCCAGGGCGAGTTGCCGATCAGCAGCACGCTGTACGCGTCGGGGAAGCCGTAGTCGGTGTAGGCGAACGTCTTGATCGGCTCGCCGTGCATCTCGGCCTCGATGCCCTCCCACGCGAGGAAGGGCTCGGTGAAGTCGACCTTGCCGGAGTAGAGCGCCTCGTAGGCCGACGTGCCGAGCGTGACGGTCGTGAAGTCGCCCTTGCCGCCCGCGCCCTTGATGACGGCCTTCATCTTCTCGGCCTCGCCGGGGCCGCCGAAGGCCGCCGTAGATCTTGCCGTCGAGGTTCCTTCGGCGAGGTGGATGTCGGCGCGGTCGGCCTTCACCGCGATCGCCGCGCCCCAGTGCTGCAGCACGGCCATGACGGACGTGATGTCCGCGCCCGCGCCCTTCGCGTAGGTGAACGTGTCCTGGAACGAGACGCCGAAGTCGGCGGCACCGCTGCCGACCAGCGTCTCCGGCGCGGTGTCCGTTGTACGGGAGGAACTGGACGTCGAGCCCCGCCTCCTTGAACCACCCCTCCTGCTGGGCGACGAACAGACCCGTGTGGTTTCGTGTTCGGCGTCCAGTCCAGGGCGACGCGGATCGTCTGCGTGCCGCCCGCCGTGTCGTCCGAGGCGTCGTCGCCGCACGCCGCCGCGACGAGGGCGAGCACGGCGATCAGGGCCCAAGGCGACAAGAAGCGGCGCACGAACGGTCTGCGGGTACGAGAACGTGTCACGACGGTTCCTCCCTACACCGGTGCTAACCGGGTCAGGTTCGAACGGTCGGCGACCGGTCCTGTCGGCCATCTCAGCCTCGGTACGCGAGGTTCCCGCGGGTCGCCGACGACGATACCTCTCGTTCGCCGTCACGCCACCCGGCCTACAGGAGCGCTTTGTAGTCCCGCCACCGCCACCGGGATGGCGGCTCCGGTCAGGTAGTTCGCCTGCTGGGAGCACAGGAACGCGACGATCGCGCCGAAGTCGGACGGATCCCCGATGCGGCCCGGGGTGAGGCGGGTCCGTGGGCGGCATCACACCGCCGTTGAGGGACAGGAACGCGGTCGGTGGCGTGCCCGCCGGGCAGGACCGAGTTGACGGTGATCCCGTCGCCGAGCACCTCGGCGCGACACGAGCGTGCGAGGAAGCCGGTCGCGCCCGCCGCGCGCGGTGTTGGACAGCACGAGCCCGGGCAGCGGCTGGCGCACCCCGATCGACGTGATCGCGACGATCCGGCCCCAGCGCTGCTCCCGCATGATCGGCACGGCGGCGAGGCACATCCGCACGACCGAGAGCAGGTTGCGCTCGCGCGCCCTGGTAGGCGGCCGGGTCGGTGTCCAGCGCCGTGCCCGGCGCGGGTCCCGGACCGTTGACGACGAGGACGTCCAAGGCCGCCCATGGCGGCCGCCGACTCCTCGACGAAGCGCTGCGCCTCGTCGGGCCGCGTGAGGTCGACGACGACGTGCCCGGCGCCGATCCGCTGCGCCGCGGGCGGCCGCCCGCTCCTCGTTCGAGCCGCCGACCGTGACGTCGCGCCCTCCGCCGCGAGCGCGGCGGCAGCGCCGTACCCGAGCCCCGCGCTCGCGCAGCGGCCACGGCCGCCCGCCTACCCCTGATCCCGAGATCCACGGGCAGATCCACCACGTCCCCGCACCGAGTTGCGCACGTCCCACACCGGGGCCCGGTGTGGGACGTGCGCAGCCGGTGTGGGAGGTCGTCAGACAGCTTCGAGCACCGGTTCGAACGCCAGCTCCGCGGCCCCGACGAGCTTCGCGTCGCGGCCCAGCGGGCTCGTGGTGATGCGGGTGGCCGCCGACGGCGCGGCTGACGAGGCTGCGCTCGTGGACCTGCTGGCGCACGTGGGTCGACGACCGCGGCGGGCAGCGCCGTGTACAGGTCGCCGAGCACGACGAGCTCGGGCGCCATCATGTTGACGACGGTGACGAGCCCGGCCGAGAGCCACTCGGCGAACTCGTCGAGCGGTCCGGGCAGCGGCGCCGTCTCCAGCGACCGCAGCTCGGCCACGACGACCCCGCGCGGGGTCGTCTCGGGCAGGCCGAGCGCCCGGCACAGCGCGGCCTCCCCCACCTCGGTCTCCCAGCAGCCGCGGGAGCCGCAGTAGCAGTGCCGTCCCGTGGGGTTCACCGCGATGTGGCCCAGCTCCCCCACGTACCCGCGGGCCCCGCGCAGCGGCGCACCGGCGGAGATGACGCCGCCCCCGACCCCTCGGTCGGCGGAGACGTACACCAGGTCGGTGCTCAGCTTCGCCGTGCCGCGGACGTGCTCGGCGAGCGCGCCCGAGCTCCGCGTCGTTGGCGACCTGCACGGGCACCT
>NZ_JAHLJA010000128.1:0-12010 GCF_020496245.1 Pseudonocardia sp. ICBG601
ACGACGGACCGGTCGCGGCGGGACGAGCCCCGCGGCATCCACTGCCGCCCGGGATCAGGCTCGTCGGGGCGAGTCGAGCATGGAGACCTCCGGGGAGACGAAGCACCAGCACGCGACGCATTGCCGACCACGCCGTCGGGCAACCCGCCCGGCGGTAGCAAGTGATCGTGTCGTCACAGGACGTGTCCAGGAGACTGGCACGCAGCTCGCGGTTCGTCAACCGGCCTGCGCTGATGGTTTCGGTCAGCACGCTATGGGGGTAAAGTCGTCGGCGTCGGCGTCGGCGTCGGCGTCGGCGTCGGCGTAAGGAGTTGTTGTGCCTGTGAGTAATGAATTGGGCGAGCGGGGTCCGCGACCGACTCTTGCGGAGAGGCTCAATCAAGCATTCGAGTCGGTTCACCCCCCCAGTCGCGGCCCGTATTCTAATCGAGAGGCAGTTAAGTGGCTGGCGGAGAACGGGGAACCTGGCGAACCCAAGATTGGTGAGGCGTATCTTTCATTGCTACGTGCTGGATCGCGCACCAATCCATCCTTGCGGCATCTTCAGGCACTCGCCCGTTTCTTTGACCTGCCGGAAGAGTATTTTATTTCTTCTGGGAGGTATGCCGGAGATGTACACCGCGACCTGAAGCTTCTTTCTGCGATGCGCGACGCGAAAATTCGGGCAATCGCGCTGCGCGCAGCCGATCTTCCGGAGGATTTTCGCGATTGGCTTCACGATATTGCGATGTCGGCGCCAGGGTCTGAAGGGAGAGACGCAGACCGGCAGGCGAAATTCAGCATTTATGATGAAGAAAGTGGTGCCGATCAGTGAGGGGCCTGTCGGCGATTCCGTATCGCGGCGACTCTATTTTAGAGCGGCTTGAGTCGGACCGAAAAGTACGAGCGCATTAATTTTAGCCAGAAAGGTGTGCTGTGGTGGCACTTCGGAGTCCCTATCAGGTTGCTCAGCGGTGCGTTCGAGATGTTGCGAGGGCGGTTGCGATGGACTGCCCTATATCGGATTTGACGGATCTGTGTATGAGGTTGGCCGCTGTTCGTGAGCGCCCCATGGTGATTCTGCCGTACAGGTTTCCCAAGCCTGATGTGTTCGCGTTATTTATAGATACCGAAGATCGTGATCTTTTCCTCATCGAGCCTGACACTGACCCGGATCTTCGTGACCATAATCTTGGCCACGAGATTGGGCACTGCCTTCTCGGGCATCGCTGCGGGAGCGACGAAGAACTGATCAGGGAGATATTTCCTACGCTGTCGCCGAGTACCGTTCGAGGCTCGTTGAGACGAGCCAGGTTTGCAACGCGTGCCGAAATGGAAGCAGAGGAGGTTGCTTTTTTGCTTGTTCCATGGGTTAAATCGGGAGGGCAGGCACGTAAGCAGTTCACATCTCTGAATGATGGACTGGGCACCTCTCGCGCTATGGGCGCTTGATGGACACGACGGTAGCTGTGGCCCGGATTATAATGGGCTGCCTGCTGCTGGCAGCCGTGCTGTGGCGCGTAGCGGTTACGACCTTCGACGGCGGCCGCGACGCAGACCGACTGCTCGCAACGAATCTCTTCGTTCTCCTCGGCGTCGCTTATATTGTAGAATTTCCGGCTGCAGCTAAAGCTTTGAATGAGTCTGCGGGGGCTGGACATCTCGTAACCAATGAGGCTTATTCAGGCTCCGTCAGGTAAGTGCGTAGAAGATGAGTCCGATGACTGCCGAGATCGTCGTTTTAAATGTGGCGTAGGGTCGGCGGTAGTCTGTGTGGAGAACTTTCCACGACTTGATATGGGCGATGACTCGCTCGATGGTGGCGCGTGTGCGGTTGAGGCTCTTGTTGAATGTTTTCTGCCAGTCGAGAAGTTCCCGGCCGGGTTGTTTTTTGAACGGGGTGAGCATGCCGCGCCCGATGTAGCCTTTATCGCCGATCGGTGGGTATGTGGCGAGGTGGTCGAGGGCGCCGGATTGGTCGAGGCAATGTAGGTCGTGTCGGGAGCCTGGGGTCGGGTCGGAGATCCACGACAGCTGCCCTTCCAGGGTGGCTGCGACCTGGACGACGACGCCGGTGGTGCGATGCTTGCCCGACCACAGACCTGGTACGGCGGTCCATGACCAGCAGGACAGTAGGGTTCCGTCGATGATGTACTGCCGATCGACACGAAGCTCCTCCGCAGTCGGAACGACACTCCGCAGCGCCTGCGCCAGCAACGGTGTCACCCCCGTGATCGCTCGACTGACCGTCGACTGCGACACCCCGTAGGTTTCCGCCAACTCCCACTGCACACGATTCCCGCGCAGATACGCCAACGTGATCACCACCGACCAGAACAATCCCAGAAGCGGCGGCCAAGGCGGGCGCGCACCAGCCGCGTTCCGCTGACCCTGCTCATGCACCAGAGCAGCAAGATCCTGAATCTCATCACGCCGAAAACCAGTGGTATAGTACATACTGCGACAGCCCATTCATCTCGGATTGATTCGACAAACCAATCTTCGCGATGGACGGGCTGTCGCCCAACCCGACACGCCGGGCTAGATCGTTATTTCACGGGCCCTGAATAAGCCTCACAGACTACCGCCGACCCTACGCCACATTCAACACAACAATCTCGGCAGTCATCGGACTCATCTTCTACGCACTTACCTGACGAAGCCTGAATAAGCCTCGTTGTAGGCAGCTCGCGCTCGGGATGTCATTCCGGTGACTGCGGCGACTCGGCTCTTGGGGTGGTCGGTGTCGTAATGGGCAAACCGGCGACCCGGGCGGCGTCGACGAGGCGATGGTCGTAAGCGACGAAGGCGGACAGCTCGTCGCGTAAGAGCACGGCGGAGGCTAGGTGCAGGGCATCGAGTGTCCGTAGAGACGCAGAGCCGACGTCGCAAGCGAGATCCTGGACCCCGCGGTCGAGTGGCACCAGGTCGAGATCGCCGATTACCGCGCGTGCTTCGGTGAGTACTTCGGGGCCGGCTCGCCGAGCGGCGCGCAGGACCTCGACCCGTCCCAGTTCGCTGGTCACGATGGGTATCTCGGTCTGCGGGGCGAGCCATGCACTCAGCGCCGCGGTCTCGGCCTCTTCGCGGATCAGCTTCATCAACGCCGAGGAGTCCAAGTAGATCACAGGTGTTCCTCGCGCTCGGAATCGAGAAGTTCCTGGTTGCTCGGCTCACCTGCTTTGATTCGCACGGGCCGCAACGCATGCACCCTCCCCGTCGGGCTCATCGCAGGAGCCAGCCGACCAGCGGCGATGAGCCGCTCCCTGGTCGTTCGGGGCCCCTGAGAGGGAACCAACACAGCCACAAGCGTGCCACGTTCGCTGATCTCCACACTCTGACCGGACTTCACCAGCGCGAGGTATCGAGACGCGTTCTGGCGGAGTTCCCGAACACCGATTCGCTCCATCATCATAGTGTAGCATGTGATGTGCTACTACAGTGGTGCGGGGCTGGAGCGGGTCATCGACCGCAGTGCCGCCGGTCACGGCATCACGCCGGCCCGATCCGGTCGGTGCTGCGACTGCGTCGGGCCCAGCAGCGTCGACACCGAGCCCCCTGATGATCCGATCACGGGGTCACGTCGATCGGGGCCTCGGCCGCGCCCGAGGTCGGGGCTTGACCCCGGATCTTGGACACGCTGAATCCAGCATTGCTGGGGAAGCGAGATGATGAGCAATCGTCAAGACCTGTGGATGAAGATCTTTTAGGCGGCTTCGGTGTGGGTGTGGGCATCGGGTCGTTCGACGAGGCGGCCGGCGTCGAATCGGGCTCCGGCTCGGACGAGGGCGACCAGGTGCGGTCCGTTCACGGCGCGCCATCGGTTCTGGGCGGCCTCGATGAGCTTGAACGCCATCGCCAGTCCGGCCGCGCGTGACCCGGGCCCGCGGGTGACCCGGGTGCGGTGGCGGACCGTCGCGAACGTGGACTCGATCGGGTTCGTGGTGCGTAGGTGTTGCCAGTGTTCGGCGGGGAAGTCGTAGAAGGCGAGCAGTTCGTCGAGGTCGTCACCGATCTTCGTGACGGCCTTGCCGAACTTCGCCCGGTAGGCGGCCTCGAAGCGGGCCACGGCGTCGAGGGCTCTGCGCTTGTCCTCGGCGTTCCAGATCTCGGTCAGCGCCTTCTTCGCCCCCGGATGCGCTGAGAGCGTGTTTGGAAATGGTGGGTGTGTCGGGATGGTCGACACGGCTGGGGTGCTCCATCGTGGTCGGCATGCAGGAACGACCGCGCCGGTACCCCTCGGACACCAGTGATGCCCAGTGGGTGGTGATCGAGCCGTTGTTACCGCCGCTCGCGCGGCGGGGGCGGCCTGTTGCTCATGCTCGTCGGGACGTGCTGGGGGCGATCTTGTATGTCGTGCGGACCGGGTGTGCCTGGCGGGCGTTGCCGGTGGACTTCCCGCCCTGGCAGACCGTCTACTGGTACTTCAACCAGTGGGAACAGCAGAAGGTCACCGAGAAGATCCTCCCGGTCGTGCGGGGGCAGTTACGTATCGCCGAGGGCCGTGATCCGGAGCCGAGTGCGGGGATCATCGATTCCCAGTCGGTCAAGGGCGCCGACACCGTCGGCCAGGACTCCCGCGGCTACGACGCCGGGAAGAAGACAGGCGGACGGAAACGGTTCATCGTGACCGACACCCTCGGTCTGCTGCTGACCACGATGGTGTGCTCGGCCTCGGTACAGGACCGCGACGGCGCCAAGCCGATCCTGCTCAACCTCTACCTGCGCACCAGGGTGCGGTTCGTCTACGCCGACGCCGGCTTCGCCGGGCGACTGCTCGACTGGGCCGCCACGATCCTGCAGACAACGATCGAGATCATCCGCAAGCCACCCGAGCAGCGCGGATTCACCGTCCTCCCACGAAGGTGGGTGGTCGAACGGACCCTGGCCTGGCTCACCGCACACCGACGCCTGGCCCGAGACTACGAACGCCACCCCACCACATCCGAAGCCATGATCCGCTGGGCCGCGATCAACACCATCACCCGCCGCATCGCCCGTGGATACCCCGCCACCCGCCAGCAGAAACACACGACACCCTCAACCCACTAGAATTTCCAAACACGCTCTTACGGATCGCCTCCCGCGACACCGCCCCCGACGGAGCCGCGATCTGGCCGTCAGCGACCGCCTGACGGGTGCGCTCATAGAGCACGACCGTGTCCGCCGACGTCTCGTCCAGGCGGGCAGGGGCGAGTTCGTCATACAGGTCAGCGAAGATCGGCCGGAACACCGAATGCAGCACATGCTGCACGATCACCGCTGCGGCGACCAGGAGCGGCGGCAGGACATGCGCCAGGGTCGAGCCCGGGTCGAATCCGTAGCGCACACCCCACGGCACGACCGTGAGCGCGAGGGACGCCGCGGCGAGGCCCGCATCCAGCGCATACAGGCCGCGGGGGATGCGGCGGCCGTGCTGCACCGCGGTGAAACCCACGAACAAGCTCACGACCAGCAGCACCGACGCGAGAGGTTCGATCAGGTAGCCGTACCACGGGCCGTCGACACCGACGACGCCGTCGTGCACGGTCACCGCCATGAACAACACACCGGCGGCGATCAGCAGCGGCGGCACCATCGACAACCCGACATAACGCCGGTAGGTCGAGGTGAGCCGACGGTCCGGGTTGAGTAGACGGTCGCGGTTCGCGACCGCACGATGCGCCCAGCCCGCCTCGCGGCGCTCACCACGAGCGGCGGCGATCTCAGCCATCCGAGTCCGGCGCCGCTCCGCACGCTCGGCGCCACGCAGCTTCTCGGTGACCTTCCGGTCGGCGCGCCGCTCCCGTGGCGACCGGGCGTCGAGAAGCGCGGGATCGTCTTGGAGCGCGACGACAGCGCGGGCCTGCTCCACCTCTTTGGCGAGCAGCCGGGCCTCGCCGATCAGACGCGGCCCGGCCCCACCGGAGTCATCGCGGTCGGAGTCCGGGGCGAGGACCAGGTCCTCCAGCCACGACTCCGACCGGACACCGTGCGAGCGTGCACCGCTCCGCGACGAGCCGTTCATCGGGCCCACCCCGGCGCCGACGTCCGCGGCAGCGGCATCGTCGCAACGGTCGCCCACAGGCGATCGATGAGCTTCTCGGTCAGACCATCCGGGAACCACCTGGGCTGCTCACAGCCGGGGTCAACATCCGGGGGAATCGCCCCACCCTGGGGTGGAACAACATGCGTCGTGCAGGCACGATGCCACATAGCCGATCACCTGATTTCGTGCAGGTTGGTTGGTCAGACCGGCGCCCCGGACTTCAATCCGGGGTGTCGGTCGCCCACCTAGCGAGACGCCAGACGAGCTTTTTCATGTCTAGCACCCCGCCCACCGCCGTGACAAGACCGGGCCGCGACCCACTGTCACCGGGCAGGTACGCACCGCACCCAGCGACCGGGCTGGGATGCGGCCGGGGCAGCCGCCGTGACGGTCGCGGGCGAAGGAAATTCCCGGGGCGCCTCGCGTGCGCGCGCGACGCGCGCCTACGCGCACATCGCGTTGAGACCCGCTCACTCCGGCCGCCGCGCCGGGAAATTTCCACCCGGGAAAAACCCCGGCCGCGCGGCGGTCAGCGACGGACCGAGAACGCCACACCACGCCCCGGCCAGCTCGGCCGAACCGGACCAGCCGAACCATGAGCCAGCGATCGGCCCTGCGCTCCGGGCGCGCGGCCCGAACGCGACCACGGGCCGCCGTCGCCAGCGACGGCGACGACGGCGCGCCCGGCGTCGGCGGCGGCGGCGACTCTTCCGGTCGATGGTCGGGGTGCGGCGCCGGCACAGCCCAGGATCGCCGCCCGCTGCCCCTCGCTGACGCCGGGCGGCGCTGGCCGAGGCACTGGCCGATTTTCCGTCGAGGAAATTTTCTCGCCGGACTTCCCCGCCGAGCGGGTCTCAACGCGATGTGCGCGTAGGCGCGCGTCGCGCGCGCACGCGAGAGCCCCGGGGATTTCCACCCAACTTTTCCGGGCGCGGCCGTGCACGACGACCGCCAGGCCCAGCGGCACCGGCGGCGCGGTGATCCGGTCAGAGCAGCTCGGCGAGCGCCTGAACGGGGCGTCGAGACTGCTCGCCGACACCGACCACCGCGGGGACGGGCTGTCAATGGGCCTCGGGCGGCGCGGTGTCCCGCTCTGGCGGCGCGTGGCGAGGTGTCCGAGGTGTCCGAGGGCGGCTCGGCCGGGCACTCGGGTCCGGCGCGGTCGGGATCGGCTCGCAACGGCGCTCCGCGCGCACCTCCGTGACCGCGGCGGCACCAGGGTGGCGGCGGCGCACGGGCCGGCGAGCCGTCCCCTCGGCCGGGCCCCGACCGCCCAGAGTCCACCGTGACGATCCCGCGTCAAGATCGCCCTACAGGTATCGGGACCAGCACCTTTGCTGTGCGCAACGTTCGCCCCGCAGCGGCGTGGAGCGGCCCGGGCGGCACCGGCGACAGCCACGCCGTCAGAAAGAATCCCCTGGTCAGAGCACTGCGGCTCGTCCGGCGCGACCCGTGTCCGCCGACGGCTACCGCTCAAGATCGTTTCATTGCGGTGTTTCCGCTGGTCCCGATACTTGCCGACATCTACTCGCCTAGATGCGCAAGGGAGGATGGCCGAGCGAGGATCACGGCGTTCGAGGCATGTGAGCGAACGTATTCCCAGGTCAGGGACATGATCCGGGCGAGGCAGAGGCATGGCCGCCGTTGCGCAGCGGCCTACAAGGAGATCATGAACAAGGCCGTTTCCGCTGGTCCGGATACTTGTCGATACCCACTCGCAGGAGCGCGCCGAGAGCGGACGACCAGGTCGCCCGTGAGGAAGGCGATGTGTTGCTGGCGGGTCAGGTGCGGATCGTTTCCGGTCGGCGCATCCTGGTGTGGTCGAGTCTTCGGTGGTGCGGGGTGTCGTGGCGGGTCAGCGGGAGGCCTCGGCGGAGGTGTTGCGTCGGGCGTTCCGGTGCTGACTGTGCTGCTGCTGGTGGTCGTCGTGGCGGTCTTGTCCTGGCTGGGGTCGGGTCGGGGACGTTCACGATGGCGACAGATAGGCCTGTAGCGGACGCTGAGGGCGTCTGTGACGGCTTCAGGCGAGGTCGGTGGTCGTGGGCAAGTCGACCCGGACCGCAGCCCGCGCTAGCGGGCGAGGACCGGAAGCGGCGCGGCAGCACCGTTCGTGCGCCTCGACAACGGGCGGCCGGAGTGGTTGCTGGTGTTCAGGATGAGGTTCGGGCAGAGGCGAGGTGTCGGGAGCGCCGGGCTTGGAGCAGAGCGGTGATCTGGTCGCGGGCGGCCTCCCGGGTGGCGACATCGGCGGTGTGGTGGTCGGGGACGAGCCCGGTGCGTAGTGCGTGGCGGTCGCGGGCCTGGTTGCGGGCTATGACTGCGCGGGCGTTAGCCCGCTGCCGGTCATCGACCTGTAGGGCGTCGACATCGAGCTGGGTGTGGCCGTAGGGCAGCCGCTGCGCGGCTGCGCGGCCGTGCCGGACCGCGATCTCGGCCCGGGCCTGGTCGTCGACGTGCGGGGCGACAAGGGGCCCGTGAGGGCCCTGCCAGGGGGCCAGGCGGTGGCGTAGCCACGCCGTCGGGAAGCGCACCTGCCCGGCCGGGCAGCGCTCGACAGGCCGGGCAGGGCCGTCGGGGGTGGGCTGGTGTGCCAGGGCGTGGCGCAGGTCGTTGTTGGTCCACCCGGCCCGCCAGAACGCCTTCACCTGAGCGCGGATCGCTCGGGGTGAGAGCCGGGAGAGCAGGGGGTCGTCGCGGAGCTGTCGTGCTGCGGCGAGCTTCTCCCCGCGGCTGGTGGGCACTCGGTCATCGAACCAGTCCCCCCACCGGCGGCCCTGGCGGGGCGGCTCGGCCCCGGCCCTGACCCGGTTGTGGATGATCGTTCTCGCGCGCGTGTGAACAGAACTCTTACCTTCGGTAAGAGTAAACCCCGTTGGGGTCCAACTTTCACCACGCAACGAACCGAGGGAGCCTCCGACTGGGGTTGGGGAGGGGATGGTGCCGGTCTCGGTGAGCGGCCGTGCGGTGTCGCGGTGTTCGGCGGTGTTCGTGTCGGTGATCGCGTGGTCGGGCAGGTGGAGTTGATAGACCGCCGCCCGGTTGCCGCGGCGGCCGTGGATCATGGCCTGGAGCGGGCCTCGGTACTGCGGGGTCGAGCCGGGCTCGATCAGGACGAGCCAGTCGGACTCTTGGAGCTTCGCCAGCCAGGACGCGACCGAGGACCGCGCCCACCCGGTAGCCTCCTGCAGACGTTTCCAGGTCGGCCAGGTCAGGTGATCGGTCCAGTCCGCGCGGCGGGCGAGCTCGGTGAGCAGTGCGTCGAGGCGTCGTCGGGCGTCGCGGCGCAGCCGCCGGTACCAGGTCGACGCACGGATCGCCTCGTACCAGTCCCGAGCCGTGCGCGGCAGCCCCCGGGGGAAACCCGCACCGGGATCAGGGGTCGTGTCCTCGCCCAGCTCGACCCAGCACGGGTCGCACAGGACCGTACCGAGGACGGTGTCCCGCTCCACACCGGATCGGCGGAGGCAGTGCGTACACATCCGCGCCGCAGGCGGCGGCCCGGCGGACAGCTCAGCGGCGGGCGACCAGCCCGCAGTGATCATCGCCGCTGCGGTCGCGGCTAGCTCGCCCGGGTCGCCCGCGGTCAGGGGCCAGAGTCCGGTGTCGAGCCCGGCCCGGACCGGACATCCACAGACATCCCGGGCGCCCTCGACCGGGGGCGTTGCCGGGTCTTGACGGGTCGAGCTATTGTTGTTCTGCGCTGGCAAGGCGTGTTCGCCCCTTCAGGTGAGAGTGGGGGGCTGAAGGAGCGGAGCTGGATACTCCGTTGTACTTCCGTTGTAGGGCCCGGCCGAGAGGTCGGGCCCTACTTCGTTCTGAAGCACATACTGCTGCTGATGCTGCTTCAGCCCGCCATATCGAATTGGGATCCAAGGACGACCAGCATGTGGCGGCCGCCCCAGGGGGTCTAGGTGGTCATCGTCGGCGATCCTTCATCCGAGTCGGGGGGGCGGCTGTCCGGGGTCCCGGTAGCCAGAAGAGCCAGAAGAGCCAGAAGAGCCAGAAGAGCCAGAAGAGCCAGAAGAGCCAGAAGAGCCAGAAGAGCCAGAAGAGCCAGAAGAGCCAGAAGAGCCAGAAGAGCCAGAAGAGCCCAGCTCACTATCCGATCCTGCCAGACCCAGCCACCGGCCCGGTCGGCGGCTGCTCTTACGGGCGTGTCGGCTGCGGGGGCGGCCCGCCGGGCCCGTGGTGTCTGTCGCAGTCATCGAGGTCATCCAGGTGCTCGACGCAGTCATCGAGGATCGCCTGGGTGGTCCGGACATGCCACGCCGCCGGCGCCTGGTCCTCCAGGGTCGCCCCGTAGGGGTTGCGGACCTTTTCTGCGGCGAGCGTCAGCTCCCGGGTGGCGGTGAGGATCCTGTCCCGCAACCAGTTCTCCTGGTCCACCCCGTCACGCCCCGAACGACGGACCGGTCGCGGCGGGACGAGCCCCGGCGGCATCCACTGCCGCCCGGGATCAGGCTCGTCGGGGGCGAGTCGAGCATGGAGACCTCCGGGGGAGACGAAGCACCAGCACGCGACGCATTGCCGACCACGCCGTCGGGCAACCCGCCCGGCGGTAGCAAGTGATCGTGTCGTCACAGGACGTGTCCAGGAGACTGGCACGCAGCTCGCGGTTCGTCAACCGGCCTGCGCTGATGGTTTCGGTCAGCACGCTATGGGGGTAAAGTCGTCGGCGTCGGCGTCGGCGTCGGCGTCGGCGTCGGCGTAAGGAGTTGTTGTGCCTGTGAGTAATGAATTGGGCGAGCGGGGTCCGCGACCGACTCTTGCGGAGAGGCTCAATCAAGCATTCGAGTCGGTTCACCCCCCCAGTCGCGGCCCGTATTCTAATCGAGAGGCAGTTAAGTGGCTGGCGGAGAACGGGGAACCTGGCGAACCCAAGATTGGTGAGGCGTATCTTTCATTGCTACGTGCTGGATCGCGCACCAATCCATCCTTGCGGCATCTTCAGGCACTCGCCCGTTTCTTTGACCTGCCGGAAGAGTATTTTATTTCTTCTGGGAGGTATGCCGGAGATGTACACCGCGACCTGAAGCTTCTTTCTGCGATGCGCGACGCGAAAATTCGGGCAATCGCGCTGCGCGCAGCCGATCTTCCGGAGGATTTTCGCGATTGGCTTCACGATATTGCGATGTCGGCGCCAGGGTCTGAAGGGAGAGACGCAGACCGGCAGGCGAAATTCAGCATTTATGATGAAGAAAGTGGTGCCGATCAGTGAGGGGCCTGTCGGCGATTCCGTATCGCGGCGACTCTATTTTAGAGCGGCTTGAGTCGGACCGAAAAGTACGAGCGCATTAATTTTAGCCAGAAAGGTGTGCTGTGGTGGCACTTCGGAGTCCCTATCAGGTTGCTCAGCGGTGCGTTCGAGATGTTGCGAGGGCGGTTGCGATGGACTGCCCTATATCGGATTTGACGGATCTGTGTATGAGGTTGGCCGCTGTTCGTGAGCGCCCCATGGTGATTCTGCCGTACAGGTTTCCCAAGCCTGATGTGTTCGCGTTATTTATAGATACCGAAGATCGTGATCTTTTCCTCATCGAGCCTGACACTGACCCGGATCTTCGTGACCATAATCTTGGCCACGAGATTGGGCACTGCCTTGAGGCTTATTTCAGGCTCCGTCAGGTAAGTGCGTAGAAGATGAGTCCGATGACTGCCGAGATCGTCGTTTTAAATGTGGCGTAGGGTCGGCGGTAGTCTGTGTGGAGAACTTTCCACGACTTGATATGGGCGATGACTCGCTCGATGGTGGCGCGTGTGCGGTTGAGGCTCTTGTTGAATGTTTTCTGCCAGTCGAGAAGTTCCCGGCCGGGTTGTTTTTTGAACGGGGTGAGCATGCCGCGCCCGATGTAGCCTTTATCGCCGATCGGTGGGTATGTGGCGAGGTGGTCGAGGGCGCCGGATTGGTCGAGGCAATGTAGGTCGTGTCGGGAGCCTGGGGTCGGGTCGGAGATCCACGACAGCTGCCCTTCCAGGGTGGCTGCGACCTGGACGACGACGCCG
>NZ_JAHLJA010000129.1:0-4058 GCF_020496245.1 Pseudonocardia sp. ICBG601
CCGCGCTTGGCGGCCGGGTAGACCTCGCTGACGTAGATCACCGCGACGACCGTCATGGCTGAGAGTCCGGCGGAGGTCAGGATGCGGAAGACGCCCAGGGACACGATGTCCCAGGAGAACGCCGCGACCAGCGAGAACGCGCCGAAGAACAGCGTCGTGCGGACCAGGGCGGACTTGCGGCCCCAGCGGTCGGCCATCCAGCTCGCGGCGATGGAGCCGAGGAACATGCCCACGAACGACAGCGAGGTCACGTACGCGACCTGGGAGACGGTGACGCCCCACAGCTTGATCAGTCGGGGCGCCGTCGTGGCGAAGCTGTTGATGTCCGCGAACTCGAAGAAGTAGGCGAACGAGACGGCCAGGATGGTCGTCTTGTGGAACCGGGAGATCGGGAGCCGGTCGAGCCGGTTCGCGACGTTCGCGTCGTGCGCGACGTCGGAGGTCTGGGAGTCCTGCATGCTCAACGCCTTCGTCTCAGCAGGGATCGGTGGAGGGACGTGCGGGGGCGTGCCTGCGGTCAGACCTCGTCGGGCCAGTAGAGCCGCATCGGGTTCGTGACCAGGAGCTTCTGCCGCGCGTCGGCGGTGTCGGCGAGGCGGTGCGCGTGGTCGACCAGCAGCCCGTCGTCGGGCATGTGGTCCTTCAGGTTCGGGTGCGGCCAGTCGGTGCCCCACAGGACGCGGTCGGGCAGCTCGGCCACGGTGCGCCGCGCGAACGGCAGCACGTCGGTGTACGCGGGGGTCGGCTCGCCGGCAGGGCGCGCGGCCCGTGACGGTCAGCCGCTCCGGCAGCTCACCTTCACCCAGACGTCGTGGGCCGTGACGAAGCGGAGGAAGCGGTCGAAGTCCGGCCCGTCGACCGGCTTCGTCACGTCCGGACGGCCCATGTGGTCGACGACGACCGCACGGGCAGCGTCGCGAGGAAGCCCTCCAGCTCGGGCAGGTCGCTCGCCTCGAAGTAGACGACGACGTGCCAGCCGAGCGGGGCGATCTTCGTCGCGACGGTCGCGATGTCGTCCTTCGACGCCGCCGACGCCAGTCGCGCGAGGAACGTGAAGCGGACCCCGCGCACGCCCGCGGCGTCGAGCTCGGCCAGCTCGGCCTCGGAGACGTCCGGACGCACGGTGGCGATGCCGCGCGCGCGGTCCCGGCCGAGCGCACGGCGTCGACCATCGCGCGGTTGTCGGCGCCGTGGCAGGTGGCCTGCACGACGACGTTGCGGCGCACGCCGAGGTGGTCGCGCAGCGCGAAGAGCCGGTCCTTGCCCGCGTCGCAGGGGGTGTACTTCCGCCCCTCGGCGTACGGGAACTCGGCACCGGGACCGAAGACGTGGCAGTGCGCGTCGACGGTGCCCGGCGGCAGGGCGTGGACCGGGTGGACGGACCGTCGTACGGGTCCAGCCAGCCCGGGGTCTTCTCGAACTGCGCGCGCATCCGCCTGCTCCGGTGGGGTCGAGGTCGCTGTCGGACCTCACCCTCCCCCACCGACAGCATGGCGCAAGAATTGTTAACAATTTCGTCTGAGAAATCTCGTACGGTGGCCGACCGGCGCGGACAGCACACCGCCCCCGCCCGACGGAGGTCGGACGGGGGCGGTGAAGAGTGCTCTGCCGAGACCTAGAGCGACGCGATGAGCCGATCGACGCGCTCGTCGACCGAGCGGAACGGGTCCTTGGCACAGCACGGTGCGCTGCGCCTGGTCGTTCAGCTTGAGGTGCACCCAGTCGACGGTGAAGTCGCGCCCCGCCGCCTGGGCGGCGGCGATGAAGTCGCCCCGCAGCTTCGCGCGGGTGGTCTGTGGCGGGGTGTCCTTCGCGGCCTCGATCTCGCCGTCGTCGGTCACCCGGTCGACCAGGCTCTTGCGCTGCAGCAGGTCGAACAGGCCCCGACCACGACGGATGTCGTGGTAGGCCAGGTCTAGCTGGGCGATGCGCGGGTTGGCCAGGTCCATGTCGTCGCGCTTGCGGTAGCGCTCGATCAGCTTGTGCTTGATGGCCCAGTCGATCTCGCGGTCGATCAGCGAGAGTTCTGCGACTCGACGGCGTCGAGGTGCGGCCCCACAGCTCCAGCACGCGCTCGATCGTCGGGTCCTCGCTGCCGCGCGTGGCGACGTGCTCGACGGCGCGGGCGTGGTACTCGCGCTGGATGTCGAGCGCACTGGCCTCGCGCCCGCCCGCCAGGCGGACCGTGCGCCGCCCGGTGAGGTCGTGGCTGATCTCGCGGATGGCGCGGATCGGGTTGTCGAGCGTGAAGTCCCGGAACTGGACGCCCGCCTCGATCATCTCCAGCACGAGGTGCGTGGTGCCGACCTTCAGCAGCGTCGTGACCTCGGACATGTTCGAGTCGCCCACGATGACGTGCAGACGGCGGTAGCGCTCGGCGTCGGCGTGCGGCTCGTCGCGCGTGTTGATGATCGGGCGCGAGCGCGTGGTGGCGCTCGAGACGCCCTCCCAGATGTGCTCGGCACGCTGCGAGAGGCAGTAGACGGCGCCGCGCGGGGTCTGCAGGACCTTGCCCGCCCCGCAGATCAGCTGGCGCGTGACCAGGAACGGAAGCAGCACGTCGGCGATCCGGGAAAACTCGCCCGCCCGCGCGACGAGGTAGTTCTCGTGGCAGCCGTAGGAGTTGCCCGCCGAGTCGGTGTTGTTCTTGAACAGGTAGATGTCGCCGCCGATGCCCTCGTCGACGAGCCTGCGCTCGGCGTCGACGAGCAGGTCCTCGAGGATCCGCTCCCCGCCTTGTCGTGCGCGACGAGCTGCTCGAGCGTGTCGCACTCGGCCGTCGCGTACTCCGGGTGGCTGCCGACGTCGAGGTAGAGCCGGGCGCCGTTGCGCAGGAACACGTTCGACGAGCGGCCCCAGGAGACGACCCGACGGACAGGTACCGCGCCACCTCATCAGGTGAGAGCCTGCGCTGGCCGTGGAAGGTGCAGGTGACCCCGAACTCGGTCTCCACACCGTAGATCCGCCGCTGCATCCCCTCAGCCTAAGTGGTCGAGCGCGATCAGTGCGCGCCTTGCGGTCGACGGATTCCGGCGCGTCGAGCGATCCCCTCCGACCGGTCGGCCCCCGTTCAGAGCAGTCCCGCCTTCGCCAGACCGTCCTCGTAGAGGTCCATGACCTCCTCGTCGTCACGACCCGTCGACTCCGCGTCCTGCCAGATCCGCTCGTAGCGCTCGACGACTTCTCGTAGCGGGCGTTCCACCTCTCGGCGTCCTTGCGCCAGTACCCGAGCACGCCGTACTCCGCGACCGTGAGGCCGCACTCGTGGCGCAGGTAGCGGCGAGCGGCCCTGGTGGCCGAGGCCTCGCCCGCCACGTAGAGGTATCCCGGTTCGTCGGGACGCTGGAACGCCCGCGTCAGCTCGTCGAGCCGCGAGTGGCGCGCGAGGTCCGGGTTGTGCACCCACTCGACCTGCACGCCGGGGATCTCGCGGGCGTCGCGCTGCTCGGGGATCTCGATGACGGCCGACGTCCGGACGCCCTCGGGCGCCTGCGCTCCCGTGCGGACGAGCATCGGCAGCACGGTGAGGTCGCCGATCACGGCCTGCCAGCGCGCCTCGGCCGGCCTGCGGAACCAGCTTTGCTCACGGAGACGCCGACGACGTCGCCCACCGCGGCCCGGCGCGCCAGCTCGCGGCGATCCCGCCCTCGTGGCTGACCATCTCGAGCACGAGCCGCGGTCCGTCCGACCGCTGCTCGACGCCGCGCACGGTGTACCAGCGCCCGCGCGGGTCGAGCCCGCCCTCCGCCACGGGGACGTGCACGACGACCGCCTCGTCGGGAGCGCGCTGCGCGCCCCGCTCCTCCGACCAGCTCGCCAGCAGCGGCGCCAGGGCGTCACCGCCCAGCTCCACGCGGACGAGGCTGTGCGACACCGCCCCCACGTCGGACACGGTCAGCTCGACGACACCCATGCAGCCTCCCCGCTCGGAACTGAGGTGACCCTAACCTATCTGTCGGCGCACCGACGAATCGGTCAGCGTCCCGTAGGGTCGCCGAGTGCTGTCCAGATCCCTCTCCCGGCCGCGGCGCGCGGGCGACCAGGTCGCCGCGCTCGAC
>NZ_JAHLJA010000130.1:0-6012 GCF_020496245.1 Pseudonocardia sp. ICBG601
GTGCCGACGCCGTCGACGGTGGCGAGCCGGCCCCCGGCCCGGCCCGGCCGCCCGGGCGGCGGCGACGCCGAGCCCTCCGCGGCGTCCCGCCCGGCCAGCACGGCTCCCGCACCCCGACGGTCGAGCTCGGCAGCCAGTGCCGCGGCGGTGCCTGCCGAGGCGTCGGCGTCCACCCCGGAGTACGCCGCCCCGGTCACGACGACGGCGAGTCTCCCGGCCGCGGGCTGCCCTGCGGGGCCTCGGCGAAGCCGCCGCCGGCGAGCCCGGCGAGGACCGTGCCGGCCGCGTCCGGGGCGGGTGCGGGGCCGTCGGGCGGTGTCAGCAGCGCGGAGCCGAGCAGGCCCCCGGCGAGCGCACCGGCGTCGGTGGCGGTGGGGAGCTGCGCCCCCGACGGCAGCAGCCGCGCAGAACAGGTCGCGCAGCTGGTCGGCGCGGGCCGGGTCGGTGACGGCCGGGGTGAGCACGACCTCCCCGCGACGCTGCCCCCCGCGGTGACGACGAGCTCGGCGACCGCGCGCGTGTCGGCCGGGTCGGCACCGAGCGAGACGACGGTCACCGGCACCCCGGTGAGCTTCCCGCGCACCAGGTCCGGTCCGACGCGGCCGGCGAACTCGTCGCTGGCGTGCAGCTGCGCGGCCAGGGCATCGCGTTCGGCGCTCAGCCGGGCGGTCTCTCCCGTGTCCGCCCCCGAGGCCGCGACGTCGGCGATGCGCTGCGGCAGCCCGACGACGGCGAGGGCGAACCCGGCCGCGAGGGCCAGCACGAACACCGCGACCAGGGCGATGCGGTGGTGGCGCCGCGAGATCACGCCGGGAACCATCCGGCGACCAGGGCCCGCACGCTCTCCAGCACGCCGCGCAGCCACTCCAGCACCGCCGGACCACCGCCGGACACCAGCACCGCGACGACGACCGCGACCACGGCGGCCGCGACGAGCAGCAGCAGCGGCGCGAACGAGGTCCGGCTCCGGTACATCTGCGCGATCATCGCGCCGTCGACGACACTGCCCCCGGCCTGGAGCCGGGTCAGGAAGGTGGAGGCGTTGCTGCCGGAGCGTCCGCGGTCGAGGAACTCCCCCATCGACGCGGACAGCCCGACCGTGACGATCATCGAGGCGCCGCGGTGGTGGGCCAGCAGCAGCGCCAGGTCCTCGGGGTTGGCCATCGAGGGGAAGGTGACGGCGCTGGCGCCCAGGTCCTGCACACGGTGCAGCCCCGGGGCGTGCCCGTCGGGGAAGGCCGGGACGACGACGTCGGCGCCGCTGGTCAGTGCCTGGTTTCGACACCTCGGAGGGGTCGGCGACGATGAGGTCGGGGCGGTGGCGCGCGTTGAGCAGCGCGTCCGCCCCGGCCCCGACGCCGATGAGCACCGGCCGGTACTCCTTGATGTAGGCCTTGAGCTGCTTGAGCACGGCGAGGTGCTCGAACCCGGCGGCGACGACGAGCACCGGCCGCCCGTCGAGGGTGACGTCGACCTCGGGGACGCCGTGCCCGTCGAGCAGCAGCGAACGCTCACGACGCATGAACTCGATGGTGTTCGCGGCGAACGCCTCGAGCTGGTGGGTCAGGCCCTGCTTGGCCTCGTCCAGGGCGTCGGCGACGGTGTCCTCGGTCTGCTCGCGGCCCTCGCACAGCGGCTGCTCGCCGGAGTAGAGGACGCCGTCGTGCAGCCGCACCCGGATGCCGTCCTTGACGGCGCGGAGGGTGTCGGGACCACAGTCGTCGACGAGCGGGACACCCGCCTCGACGAGCACCTGCGGGCCGAGGTTCGGGAACCGGCCGGAGATCGACGGCGCGGCGTTGACGACGGCGGCGACCCGGGCGGCGACGAGCGCGTCCGCGGTCGCCCGGTCCAGGTCGACCTGGTCGATCACCGCGATGTCGCCGGGCCGCAGGCGCCGGAGCAGCGACTCGATGCGGCGGTCGGCGCGTGCCGGGCCGGTCAGGCCCGGCAGCTCCGGTCGGGAACGGTGCAGCAGGCCGGACAGCTTCATGTCGCGCACTGTGACAGGTGGGGCGCCCGTGACCACGGAGGCACGCCGCGTGAGACTGTGACGTCACTGGCCCGGAGCATTCCCCGCGCCGCCGGTCGGCGGCAATCGGAGCAGCGGCCTGCTCAACCACAGCGACCACACGCCGCCCGCCGGCGCACACGGGCGACCCGGCCCGGCGGCTCACCCTGGCCGTCCGGCCCCGTCGATCTGCTCGGCCGGCCGGCCCTGCCGATCTGCTCGGCCGTCCGGCCCTGCCACTCGGCCCAATCGCTCGCCCGGCCGCTCAGCCGGCCCGGGCGACCCGGCGACGCCGCGGCGACGCGGCCGGCCGGCCCGCCGCGCCGTCCGAGCCGGTTCCCCGGGTGTCGGTGCCGCAGGAGTCCGTACCGCGGGAATCGCTGCCGCGCGGTCCGGGCACGCTCCCCTCCGCCTGCGCGGTGGCGAGCTCGGGCTCCACGTCCTGCGGGGGCCGGCCGCGCCGGGACTGCGCGCGCCGCGACCGGGCCTCGGCGAGATCCGCGGGGCGTGCCGCCGCGCGGTCGGCCTCGCGGTGCGCGGTCGCGACGCTGAGCAGCTCTTCGGCATGCGCGCGGCCGGTGTCGGTGTCGTCCATTCCGGCCAGCATCCGTGCCAGCTCCCCGGTGCGCTCCTCCTCGGTGAGCCGCCGCACGCTGGAGCGGGTGACCCCCGCCCCCGACGCCTTCTGCACCACGAGGTGCCGGTCGGCGTACGCCGCGACCTGCGGCAGGTGCGTCACGACGATGACCTGGTGCCGCGAGGCGAGCTGCGCGAGCCGGCGGCCGATCTCCACCGCGGCCCGGCCGCCGACGCCGGCATCGACCTCGTCGAACACCATGGTCGGCACTGGGTCGGCTCCGGCGAGCGCGACTTCCAGGGCCAGCATGACGCGGGACAGCTCACCGCCGGATGCCCCCTGTGCAGGGGCTGGGCCACCGCACCGGCGTGCGGGACGAGCCGGATCTCGACCTCGTCGACACCGCTCGACCCGGCCTGACAGCGCCGCCCGCCGACCTCGAGCACCGGCCCGGTGTCGGCGGCGGGCCGCGGCTGCACACCGACCTGCAGCGTCGCGTCCTTCATGGCGAGACCGGCGAGCTCTGCCGTGGTGGCCTCGGCCAGCCGGGACGCAGCAGCGGTGCGCGCCGCGGTGACCGCGGCGGCGTGCCCGGCCAGCTCACCGGCGAGTGCGTCACGGCGGGCCGACAGCTCGGCCAGCGCCTCGTCGGAGGTGTCGAGCCCGGACAGCCGTTCGCGGGCGGTGGCCGCCCAGGCGAGCACGCCGTCGGTGTCCGCGGCGTACTTGCGGGTGAGCGCCTTGAGCTCCGCCTGCCGGGTCAGGACGCGGGACAGCAGCTCGGGGTCGGCGTCGAGCCGGTCGAGGTAGCCGGACAGCTCGGCCGCGACGTCGGCGAGCACCGCGACGGCCTCGGTCAGACGCGGCCCGAGCTCCTCGAGCGCGGGGTCACCACTGCCCTCGACGAACCCCTTGGCCTGCCCGGCGAGCCCGACGGCACCGGGGGCCTCGCCGTCGTCCGTCCCGGACAGCGCGAGATGTGCGCTCTCCGCGGCGGCCCGCAGGTCGTCGGCCACGGCCATCCGGCGGGCCTGTCCGACGAGCTCGCGGTCCTCCCCGGGCTGTGGGTCGACGGCCTCGATCTCGGCGAGCCCGTGCCGCAGCAGGTCCGCCTCCTGCGCGAGCCGGCGCGCGTTGTCCCGCCGCTCCGCGAGCTCGGTGACCACCTGGAGCCACTCGGTGCGGACCGCCCGGTAGGCGGCCAGCGGCACCGCGACCGGGTCCCCGGCGAAGCGGTCGAGCAGGGCACGCTGGTCGGACCCGCGCAGCAGCCGCAGCTGGTCGTTCTGCCCGTGCACGGCGAGCTGGGTCTCGGCGAGCCTGCCCAGCACCCCGTTCGGCACCGACCGCCCGCCCAGGTGGGCACGGGAGCGCCCGTCGGCCGACACGGTGCGGGCGGCGATCAGCGACCCGTCCTCGTCGGCCTCGGCTCCCACCTCCTCGGCCAGCTCCAGGGCACCCGGCGAGGCCGCGAACCGGCCCTCGACGACGGCCCGCTTCGCCCCGGCCGACACCCGCGAGGACTCCGCACGGCCACCGCCGAGGAGGTTCAGCCCGGTCACGACCATGGTCTTCCCGGCGCCGGTCTCGCCGGTCAGCACGGTCAGGCCCGGGTCGAGCTCCAAGGTCGCGTCGTCGATCACGCCGAGGCCCTGGATCCGCATCTCGGACAACATGCGTGGGACCATACGTTCGAACACCGACAGCGTTCGAGCCCCGACACGCAGCCGGCACCGAACGGATGTTCCCGTGCGCCGAACGGTCGATCAGGCGTTCGAATCCGGTGGTGGGTTCCGGGCCCCGCGCCAGCCCCGGACGGGCAGGTCGAACTTGCGGACGAGCCGGTCGGCGAAGGGCTGCGCGGCCAGGCGCACCATGCGCACCGGCTCCGACGCGCGGCGCAGCTCCACCCGGGCCCCGGGCGGCACGGCGACGGTGCGGCGACCGTCGCAGTCCAGCACGGCGGACGGGCCGTCGGCGGACACCTCGATGGCGACGGTGCTCTCCGGCGCGATCACCATCGGCCGGGCGAACAGGGCGTGTGCGTTGCTGGGGACCACCAGCAGCGCCTGCACCTGCGGCCAGATCAGCGGGCCGCCCGCGGAGAACGCGTAGGCGGTGGACCCGGTCGGGGTCGAGCAGAGCACCCCGTCGCAGCCGAAGGAGGACACCGGGCGGCCGTCGACCTCGAGGACGACCTCGAGGATGCGGCCGCGGGTGGTCTTCTCGACGACGGCCTCGTTCAGCGCCCAGGCCCGGCCGAGGACCTGCCCGGCGGCGGTGACGACGGCCTCGAGGGTGGTGCGTTCCTCGACCTCGTAGTCGCCGTCGGCGAGCTTCTGCAGTGCCTCGGGCAGGGTGTCCTCCTCGGCCTCGGCGAGGAAGCCGACGTGGCCGAGGTTGACGCCCAGCAGCGGCACGCCGGCGTGGCGGGCGAGGTCGGCGGCGCGCAGCAGGGTGCCGTCGCCGCCGAGGACCAGGACCGCCTCGGCGCCGCGGGCGCACTCGGGGCTCCCGGGGACCGGGACGGGTTCGTAGCCCGCGGGGACGTCGGGGTCCGCGGCGAGCTCGGCCCACTCGTCGGCGAGCACCCGGGGTGCGTAGGCCGAGCCGCCCGAGTTCGCTCATCACGTGCAGCGCGGTCTTGCGGTTGGTGGGTCGCCCGGTGTGCAGGACCAGCAGGACGTCCCTCATGCGGGGCCGTCCGCGACCGCGGCTGCCAGCATCGGTGCGAGCTCGGGCTGTGCGGGGGCGACGCCGGCCGGTCCGTCGGCGGGCCGGCGCAGGTGCAGGAAGTACTCGACGTTGCCCGACGGGCCGGGCAGCGGGCTCGCGGTCGCACCGAGGACCTGCAGCCCGGCCGCCGGCGGCGGCGGTCGCGACCCCGTGCAGCGCCTCGGTGCGCAGACCCGGGGTCGCGCACGACCCCGCCGGACCGAGCCGGTCCTTTCCGACCTCGAACTGTGGTTTCACCATGGGCAGCAGGTCGCCTCCGGGCGCGGTGCAGGCGGCGAGTGCCGGAAGCACGGTGCGCAGCGAGATGAACGACAGGTCGGCGACGGTCAGGTCGACCGTTCCGCCGACCTGCGCCGGTTCGAGGGCCCGGACGTTGGTGCGGTCGTGCACGTCGACGCGCTCGTCGGACTGGAGGCGCCACACCAGCTGGCCGTACCCGACGTCGACGGCGACGACCTCTGCCGCCCCGCGGGTGAGCAGCACGTCGGTGAAGCCGCCGGTGGAGGCGCCCCGCGTCGAGGCAGCGCCGCCCGGACGGATCGACGCCGGTGAACGCGTCGAGGGCCCCGAGCAGCTTCTTGGCGCCGCGGGAGGCCCAGTCGGGCTCGCCGGCGTCGTCCGGGCGGACGAGGACGGGTGCGTCCCGGTCCACCACGGTGGCGGGCTTCGCCGCCGGCATGCCGTTGAC
>NZ_JAHLJA010000131.1:0-6805 GCF_020496245.1 Pseudonocardia sp. ICBG601
GGCTCCAACCCGGTCGCGACGCTCTACAACGGCAACGCGGGCGAGGCGATCGGCAAGCAGGTCCGCATCGGCCGCACGACGTTCCGCGTGATCGGCGTACTGAAGTCGAACGGCCAGGGCGACGACGAGGCCGTCATGCCGCTCGGCGCGGCGCGCAGCTACCTGCTGGGCGGCGGCGACGTCGTCCAGTCGATCACGGTGCGCGCGGCGTCCGCCGCGAGCGTCGACGCCGCCATCGCCGACGTCCAGCGCGTCCTCGACGACCGGCACAACATCCGCAACCCCGACGACCGCGACTACAACACCCTCGCGCTGCGCAGCCTGCTCGACCAGGTCAGCACGTTCACCTCGGTCGTCACGATCTTCACCGCGGCCGTCGCGAGCATCTCGCTGCTCGTCGGCAGCATCGGCGTCGCGAACATCATGCTGGTCACGGTCACCGAGCGGACCCGGGAGATCGGCATCCGCAAGGCCATCGGGGCCCGGTACCGGTCGATCCTGCAGCAGTTCCTGATCGAGTCGATGATCCTCACCGGCATCGGCGGGCTCATCGGGATCCTGATCGGCGTCGGGCTCTCCGTGGCGGCGAGCGCCGTCCTGCCCACGCTCAGCCCCGACTTCCCCGCGCCGTCGGTCTCCGTCGGCTCGGTCGTGATCGCGTTCGCCGTGAGCGTCGCGATCGGCCTGATCGCGGGCGGCTACCCCGCCAACCGCGCAGCGCGCCTGCGCCCGATCGAGGCGCTGAGGTACCAGTGACCGCATTCCGCAGCCGCGTGCCCCCGCTCCCCGCGCGCCCAGAAGACATCAGCACTGAAGGAGAGGCCCCCGCCATGCGCCGTCCAGGCCCGACCGGTAGCGCGCCCCGTCGCGCCGCCCTGGCCGCCGTTCTGGCCGTTCCGCTGCTGGTGGTCGCGGCCTGTGGCGGCTCGACCCCTCCCCCGCCGACCGTCAAGGTCGACCGCGGCGAGGTCACCTCCGGCGTCTCGGCGTCCGGCACGCTCGTCTCGGTCAAGCAGCAGAACCTGGGCTTCGCCGACCGCGGTCAGGTCGCGGAGCTGATGGTGAAGGTCGGCGACGTCGTGCAGGCCGGTCAGCCGCTCGCCCGTCTCGACGACGCGGCGGCGAAGTCGACGCTCGCGTCGGCGCAGGCGAAGCTCGACCAGCAGAACGCCTCGCTCGGCAAGACGCCGGTGGCAACACCGTCGAGACGGCGCAGGCTGACCTCGACTCGTCCAACGAGATCCTCACGGCCACGCGCAGCAACGTCGACGCCGTGAACGCGGCGGACGGGAACGCGACCGAGCGGGCACGGGTCCAGCTGGACTACGACGAGAAGCAGCTGGACAAGGCCGATGATCAGAAGGACTCCGCCTGCAGCGGGCAGAACAAGCGCTCAGCGCTGCTGAGCGGGGGCTCCGGCGGAAACCCCACGCCGACGACGACCCCAGCCCCCAGCGCCGACCCGTGCGCCACGGCCACCCAGGCCTACCAGCAGGCCAAGGCCGCTGCCATCCAGTCCAAGACCGCCTACGACGCCGCCGTGCACAAGCAGAGCGTCGACGCCACGCAGGGCGACATCTCCATCGCTCAGGCGAAGAAGTCGGTCGCCGACGCGCAGAACCAGCTCAACGGCGCGCGCACGACAGCCGTTCGACACGCAGTCGGCGGACGCGGTCGTCCGCGACGCGCAGAACGCGGTGAAGGACGCCCAGCGCGGCGTCGACAACACCGTGCTCAAGGCGCCGATCGGCGGGACGGTCTCGGCCATCAACGGCGCGGTCGGCGACTTCATCGCCGCGCAGGGCGCCGCCACCGACCTCGCTCCCGGCTCCGACGCCCGGATCCCCCCGGCCCAGGGCAGCGCGACCGGCGACGCCGGGGCCGCGGCGGGCGGCGCGACGGGCAGCGGCTCGTTCATCACGCTCAACAACGTCGACGGGTTCCAGCTCATCGTGCCGTTCGAGGAGAGCGACGCGGCGAAGCTGGCGCCGAACCAGGTCGTCGACGTGAGCGTCGATGCGATCCCGGGTGTGTCGAAGCCGGGCACGGTGACCGCGGTGGCGCCCAGCGCCCAGCAGGTCTCGGGCGTCAACAGCTACTACACGACGATCGTGGTCAACGAGACCGACCCGCGCATGCGGGACGGGCAGACCGCCCAGGCGCAGGTGACCACGCAGAAGGTCGACAACGTGCTGCGCGTCCCGACCGCGGCGATCAAGACCGACGGCGGCTCGGCGACGGCATCGGTGCCCGGCCCGGACGGCAAGCCGATCGAGACCCGCTTCACCCCCGGTCTCGCCGGTGACGCGTTCACCGAGGTCAAGGACGGGCTGCGCGAGGGCCAGGACATCCTGCTCCCGCAGGCTACCGTCACCGCGACCCAGGGCGGCGGCGGACCGCGCGGCGGCGGCTGATCCGTCGGACGGCGTTCGAACGAGGGTGGGGCCCGCAGGTTACCGTGAGTAGGTGACCGGCGGGCCCCACCGCCGTCTCCAGCCGCTCCACCGACGAAAGGCGCTGCTCGTGGACCACGCTGATCTCAGCGACATCCTGTCGTCCGTCCGGACGTTCGTCCGCAACGAGATCGTCCCTCTCGAGGAGCAGATCGACGCCGAGGACGCGATCCCCGAGTCCGTCGTGACGGCCTGCAAGGAGATGGGCCTCTACGGCTTCGCGATCCCCGAGGAGTACGGCGGGCTCGGCCTGACGATGGAGGAGGAGGCACGGCTCGCGTTCGAGCTGGGCTGGACCTCCCCCGCCGTCCGCTCGCTCTTCGGCACGAACAACGGCATCGCGGGCCAGGTCCTGCTGCTGGGCGGGACCGACGAGCAGAAGCGGAGCTGGCTGCCCCGTCTCGCCTCCGGTGAGGTCACGGCGTCGTTCGCGCTGACGGAGGCCGACGCGGGCTCCGACCCGGCCGGGCTCACGACGTCCGCGAAGCGCGACGGCGACGAGTGGGTGCTCAACGGCTCGAAGCGCTACATCACCAACGCGCTCGTCGCGGACGTCCTGATGGTGTTCGCCCGCACCAACCCCGACGCGAAGGGCAACCGCGGCATCTCGACGTTCCTGGTGCCCACCGACGCGACAGGCGTCTCGTTCGGCGCGCGGGACCACAAGATGGGCCAGATGGGCACCTGGACGTCCGACGTCCACCTCGACGACGTCCGCGTGCCCGCCGACGCCCTCGTGGGCGGCGACGACGGCCTCGACACGGCTTCCGGACGGCCGCGAAGTGCCTCGTGCACGGTCGCGCGCACATCGCCGCGCTCTGCGTCGGGATGGCCGCGCGGCTGGTGCACGAGTCGGTGGAGTTCGCGAAGTCCCGGGAGCAGGGCGGCAAGCCGATCGCGTCGTTCCAGCTGGTGCAGGGCCTGATCGCGGACTCCATCACCGACTACCGCGCGGGCAGGGCGCTGGTGCTCGACGTCGCGCGCGAGTACGACGCCGGCGTCGACAAGGTGCAGGGGCCGTCGGCGGCGAAGTACTTCGCGTCGGAGATGGTCGGGCGGGTCGCCGACCGCGCGGTCCAGATCCACGGCGGAGCGGGCTACATCCGCGGTGTGGCGGTGGAGCGCTGCTACCGCGACGCGCGCCTCTTCCGCATCTACGAGGGCACCTCGCAGATCCAGCAGGTCATCATCGCGCGCAGTGCGCTGGGCGACGCCGCTCGCGGCTGAGCCGCGCCACCGCGGCCGGGAACCACGAAGGCCCCGTCACACGAGGTGTGACGGGGCCTTTCGCGTGGACGATCAGTGGTCGGCAGGCCGGATGTGGTACTCGAACACGAGCCCGCCGATGGCGATCAGGAGGGCGACGATCGCGATGACCAGCAGCCAGATCTGCCAGAACGCCAGCGAGATCCCGACGAGCGCGGCGCAGAACGCCAGGCCGATGGGCCAGTAGCTGCCCGGCGAGAAGAAGCCGACGTCACCGGCACCGTCGGAGGACCTCTGCCTCCGGGTTGTCCTCCGGACGCTCCTCCAGACGGCGGGAGACGAAGCGGAAGTACGTGCCGACGATGAGGGACAGACCACCGGTCAGGAACAGCCCGGCGACGCCGACCGCTTCCCTCGTGATGATCGTGTAGACGATCCCGGCGATGAAGAAGAACGCCGTGAGGATCTCGAAGAGACGGGATTCGACCTTCATGGTGTGTTCTCAGCTCCCCGACGGCGGCAGCGACGCCGACCGCTGCGAGCGGTCGTTCGTGAACGGGTAGGTCGTGTACGCCTGCGGCGCGCAGAGCTGGCCGCAGTTGAGGGAAGCGAGCGCCTCACCGGCCGTGTACGGCGCGTTGGTCGCGGGGTTCACCTGCTGGCGCAACTGCAGCCAGCGGTCGAACTTGTCGGGCGACAGCGCGCGGACCTCGAAGTTCATCTGCGAGTGGTACGCGCCACAGAGCTCGGCGCAGCGGCCGACGAAGGCGCCCTCGCGGTCGATCTTGTCGATCTGCCAGGTGTTGTCCTGGTCGTTGACCTCGGGGTCCGGGAAGACGTCCCGCTTGAACAGGAACTCCGGCACGAAGAACGAGTGGATCACGTCGTTCGAGCGCTGCTCGAACTTGATCTTCTTGTCGGTCGGGAGGACGAGCAGCGGGATCGTCTCGGTCGAGCCGAGCGTGTGGACGGTCTTGCCGTCGGGCGTGTTCTTGCCCGGGTAGGCGAAGTCCCAGTTCCACTGGAAGCCCGTGATCGCGACCGTGAGGTCGGGGTCCGGGTCGTCCTTCTCCACGAAGTTCTGCACGTAGACCGTGAAGCCGAAGAGCACCGCGACGATGATCGTCGGGATCACCGTGAAGACGACCTCGAGCGGCAGGTTGTACTGCGTCTGGCGCGGCACGACCTCGTCGCTCTCCCCCTTCTTCTTCCGGTGGAAGGCGATCGCCCAGAACATGGCGCCCCACGTGACCACACCGACGACGAGGGCGGCGATCGCCGACCACGTCCAGAGGGTGCGCATGTACTCCGCCTGCGGGTGACGCCACCCGGCCATCCGAAGCGGATGACGTCCTGGATGCCGCAGCCCGTGGTCAGCGGCACGATCACCGCTGCGAGCACACCCATCTTGGACCGCATGACGGCCACGCAGTCCGCCCCGAACACCCGGGCGGGCCCCGTCAACGCGCTGTGCTCGGCCCACTTCCCGCCGCCTCCCACGTCCTCGAAACGATCGATCTGGCCGCGCTGGGGACGGCCTTCTTCGACTTCGCGTAGAGACTAGCTGAGGGGAAGGTGAGAAGCGGTGTCGGGTGCACCCGTCGAGGGACGTGTCGGCGGCTCGGCATACTGACCCGCTGTGTGCGGACTGCTCGGACTGCTGACCGCCGACGCCGACGACGCGGCGTCGCGAACCGGTGCGATCACTGCGGCCATGCGCTGCATGCGCCACCGTGGCCCCGACGAGCCGGGAAGGGCGTGGCACGACGCCGACGTGGTGTTCGGGCACAACCGCCTGGCCTTCATCGACATCGAGCACTCCCACCAGCCGATGCAGTACCTCGGCGGCCGGTACTCGATGGTCTTCAACGGCGAGGTCTACAACTACCTCGAGCTGCGCGAGGAGCTGGCGCGCGAGCACGGCGCGGAGTTCGCCACCGAGGGCGACTCCGAGGCGATCCTCGCGGCGTACCACTACTGGGGCCCCGCGGGCGTCGCGAAGCTGCGCGGCATGTTCGCGTTCCTCATCTGGGACGCGCAGGAGCGCGTGCTGTTCGGCGCGCGCGACCCCTTCGGCATCAAGCCGATGTTCTACGCCGCGGGGCCCGGCGGCACGGTGTTCGGCAGCGAGAAGAAGAGCCTGCTCGAGCTGGCGCCGACGATCGGCGTCGGCACCGGCGAGCTCGACGCGGTCGCGCTGCAGAACTACCTGACGCTGCAGTACGTCCCGGAGCCCGAGACGCTGCACCGCGCGATCCGTCGCGTCGAGTCGGGCACGCACACTTCACGGTGCGCCCGGGCGGGGAGGTGGAGTTCGAGCGCTACTTCCACCCGACGTTCCGGACGACGACCGACGCGGAGAGCGCCCCGCGCGCATCGCGACCGCGCTGCGCGACTCGGTGGCCAAGCACATGCGCGCTGACGTCACGGTGGGCGCGTTCCTCTCCGGCGGGATCGACTCCACGGCCATCGCGGCGCTGGCCAAGGAGCACAACCCGAACCTGATCACCTTCACCACCGGCTTCGAGCGCGAGGGCTACTCGGAGGTCGACGTGGCCGCCGAGTCGGCCGCCGCGATCGGCGTGCGGCACGTCGTCCGGACGGTGAAGCCCGACGAGATGATGGACGCGCTGCCGCTGATCGTCTGGTACCTCGACGACCCGGTGGCCGACCCGGCGCTGGTCCCGCTGTGGTTCATCGCTCGCGAGGCCCGCCAGCACGTCAAGGTCGTGCTCTCGGGCGAGGGCGCCGACGAGCTGTTCGGCGGCTACACGATCTACCGCGAGCCGATCTCGCTCGCGCCGTTCGAGCGGGTGCCGGGAGCGCTGCGCGGGCTGCTGGGCAGGGCGTCCGACCGGCTGCCGGAGGGCATGCGGGGCAAGGACCTGCTGCGCCGCGGCGCGCTCCCTCTCGAGCAGCGCTACTACGGCAACGCGCGGATCTTCCGCGACCACCAGCTGGCCGAGGTGCTGCGCCGCCACGACCCACGCCGCTCCCACGTCGACGTCACGGCGCCGCACTACGCGGAGTCGCGGAGCTGGGACCCGGTGGCGCGGATGCAGCACGTCGACCTGTTCACCTGGCTGCGCGGCGACATCCTCGTCAAGGCCGACAAGGTGACCATGGCGAACTCGCTGGAGCTGCGG
>NZ_JAHLJA010000132.1:0-7493 GCF_020496245.1 Pseudonocardia sp. ICBG601
GCGAGCGGGGTGCGGAAGGTCTGCCGGGTCCGCTCGGCGGGCAGGATCTCCAGCTGGCCCGCGGCGCAGCGGGTCGTCGACCTCGACGCCGTCCTCGGCGAGACGGCGGAGCAGGACGTCGGCGGCGCCGTCGTCGTCGAAGTATAGGATGCGCTCGCCCCGGTCGAGACCGTGCCCGACGTAGGCGGCGGCGAGCTCCCCGAGGTGCTCGGTGCTGTCCGGGACCGCGCACACGTGATCCCCGGACGTCAGCGCGTCCCGCCAGCTTGATCACGTCTCACCTGCCGCGCCCGCCCCGCCGCCGCTCCTCGCGGCGCCGGGCACACCCCGTCACGAACTCCTGGACGGATCAACCGTACGGAGCCCTCGGCGGAGGCCCGAGACCTCGGAGCGTGCGAGGCGCCCGAACCTCGACGGTGACGCGCGACGAGCGGAACGTCACCGGCGGGCGACGGTGGTGCGCAGACCCGGTCCGACCAGGACGTACGGCCGTTCGGCGCTGTCCGGTGTCCGCCGGACGGCGGTGGCTCCCGGCGTCGGGGTTCACCGTCCGTGGCGGCGCGGTGGTGGCGTGGCGGGGTCAGGCGGCCGGGTTGACCGCGACCGAGGTGGTCCGCGCTGCCCTGGATGGTCTGCAGGACGACGCAGTACCGCTCGGTCAGCTTCACCAGGGTCGCGACCTTGTCCTGCGCCGCGGGCGCGTCGCCGTCGCGGATGTCGACGTCGAACGACAGCCGGATGTCCCGGAACCCGACCGGGGCGTCCTTCGCGACGCCGAGCGTGCCCGCGGAAGTCGAGGTCGCCCTCGGCCCGCACGGCGCCGTGCACCTCGAGCTCCAGCGCGGTCGCCACCGCGCGCAGGGTCACCCCGGCACAGGCCACCAGGGCCTCCAGCAGCATGTCGCCCGAGCACAGCTGGGTGCCGTCGCCGCCGGTGGCCGGGTGCAGGCCCGCCTCGGCCATCGCCTGGCCGGTGGAGACCTTGCACGCCACACCGGAGCCGAGGTCGCCGTCGGCCTTCAGGGTGATGACCGCCGACTCCGGGTCGTCGCGGTACTGCTGCTTGAGCGGGGCCTGGATGTCACGGAGGGAGACGTTCGTGTCGGTCATGTCCCCATCCTCACCCCGACGGGGCGCCCCGCACACCCCGACCCGACGACTAGGGTGCCCGGTGTGGGCAGGGAGAGCGACACCGGACGGGCGGCCCGCGGTGCGCCGCAGCGCCCGCGAGGCCGCCGACTCGGTCCGCGAGGCCCGCGACACCGTCCGGGACACGGTGCGCGACACGGTCCGGGACTCGGTGCACGACACCGTGGGCCCGCCCACCGACGACGACCGGCTCTGGACCGTCCCGAACGCGCTCAGCATGCTGCGCCTGGCCGGGGTGCCGCTGTTCCTGTGGCTGATGCTCGGCCCGGAGGCCGACGGCTGGGCCGTCGCGGTGCTGGCGATCGGCGGGTTCACCGACTGGCTCGACGGCAAGCTCGCCCGTGTCCTGGACCAGTTCAGCCGGTTCGGCGCCATGCTCGACCCGGCCGTGGACCGCCTCTACATCCTGGCCGCGCTCGTCGGGCTGGCCGCGCGCGACATCGTCCCGTGGTGGGCGGTGGTCGCCCTGGTCGCCCGCGACGTCGTCCTCGCAGGCTGCGTGTTCGTGCTGCGCCACCGCGGCTACGGCCCCTTCGAGGTCGTCTACCTCGGCAAGGCCGCCACCTTCGTGCTGCTCTACGCCTTTCCGCTGCTCCTGCTCGGCGACGGCCCGACACCCGCCGAGGCCGTGGTCGGTGTCGTCGCGAACGCCTTCGCCATCTGGGGCGTGGCCCTCTACCTGTGGTCGGGGCTGCTCTACCTGGCCCAGTTCCGGCTGGCGCTGCGCCGCCCGGCGCCGGGCGTCCCTGCCCCGGCGACCCGGTTCGATCACGACCGGGCCGGGGGATAGGCTCCGCGGCGTGAGCTCGGAGATTCCGTCGGACCTGTCCTACACCGAGGCCCACGAGTGGGTGCGCCGCAGCGGGGCGGGGTGGTCCGGGTCGGGATCACCGACCACGCCCAGTCGCAGCTCGGGGACGTCGTGTTCGTGCAGCTGCCGACCGTCGGTGACACCCTCGCCGCGGCGACGCCATGGGCGAGGTCGAGTCGACCAAGTCGGTGTCGGACATCTACGCCCCGGTCGGCGGTGAGGTCGTCGCCGTGAACGACGGGCTCGACGCCGCCCCGGAGCTGGTGAACTCCGCCCCCTACGGCGACGGGTGGATCGTCGAGATCCGGCTGGCCGACGGGGCCTCGCCCGACGGCCTGCTCGACGCCGACGCCTACCGCCAGCTGGCCGACGGCGACTGAGCCGGCCGCCCGCCGCACCACGCAGCACGGCACGCGGACCTCCGTATCGCCCCGGCCGCTCCGACCGGTAGGTTCACATCCCCTGGACGTGTCGTCCGGAAGGGGCCGGGACACCCGGCCCCGAACAGACCTGACCGCCCGGACGCCGTCCGGGTACCGCATCCGCGAGGAGGAGTCCCCGAGGTGACCACGAACGACCCGCGCGACGTGCCACCGGAGCGCGCACCGGAGACCACGTCGGTCTTCCGGGCGGACTTCCTCGCCGACGTCGAGCAGCCGGCCGCCGAGCCCGCCGTCTCGGGTGTCGACGGGCTTCCCGCCGGGTCGGCGCTGCTCGTCGTCCGGCGCGGTCCGAACGCCGGCTCGCGCTTCCTGCTGGACGTGCCGACCACCAGCGCCGGCCGGCACCCCGACAGCGACATCTTCCTCGACGACGTCACTGTCTCCCGGCGGCACGCGGAGTTCCGCCGCGACGCCGGTGAGTTCGTCGTGGTCGACGTCGGCAGCCTCAACGGCACCTACGTCAACCGTGAGCCGGTCGACACGGCCGTGCTCGCCAACGGCGACGAGGTGCAGATCGGCAAGTTCCGCCTGGTGTTCCTGACCGGGCCCCGCGAGCCCGGCGCCCAGGGCTGACCCGGGTCCCGTGCGGTGGCGCCGTCCGCGCCGTCTCTGCCGCCGTCTCTGACGGCGGTGCCGCGGGCGCCGTGCACGGAGCCCCGCGTGTGACCGGCCCGTCGCGGCCGGGGGTGCTCCGGTACCCCCTGGTGCGGCGGGCCTTCGGCGTGGACGGGGACCAGCGGGTGTCGAGCCGACACGCCGTGCGCGACGGGCGTGTGACGATCGTCGAACGGACCCCGTCACTCCCCGTCCGGAGGCGCGCGTCCGGGCGGACCGCCGTGTAGCGTCATCAGGTGTCGGTGGCAGTGCGGTGGCAACGACACCACGGTGACGACACGGAGCCGTCGGGTCCACCGCGCGGGTCAGGGCGAGCAAGGCGATCAGGGCGGCCGGGGTGGCGTGTCCACCCGGGTGGTCCGACAGGCCCGACAGGGCCGGGGAGGCGGGCTGATGAGCGAGATGCGCGTCGTGGGCGTCCGGGTCGAACTTCCGGCGAACCAGCCGATCCTGCTGCTGCGGGAGACGAACGGCGACCGATACCTCCCGATCTGGATCGGATCGGTGGAGGCGACGGCGATCGCCCTGGAGCAGCAGGGGGTCAAGCCCGCGCGGCCGTTGACCCACGATCTGCTCAAGGACGTGATCGGAGCACTCGGGCGGCGGCTCGAGCAGGTGCGGGTGACCGACCTGCAGGAGGGCACCTTCTACGCGGAGCTGATCTTCGACGGTGGTGTCACGGTGTCCGCACGGCCGAGCGACTCGATCGCGCTGGCGCTCCGGATCGGTGTCCCGGTGCACGCCGACGAGAGCGTCCTCGCCGAGGCGGGACTGGTCATCCCCGACGAGCAGGAGGACGAGGTCGAGAAGTTCCGCGAGTTCCTCGACTCCGTGTCGCCGGAGGACTTCCGCGGTGCCCAGCCGGGCTGATCCGTGCGGGTCACCACCGCCGTCACCCGGCAGTGGGAACGCACGGACCGCGGTCCGACCGTTCACCGACGTCACCGACCGTTCGGCGGCCGTACGCCCTGTGTGCCCGGCGACCCGGCCGGGTGTCCGGTACGCCCAGGTCGGCGAGCCGCGTTGACCACCCCGGCCGCTGGGCCTACCGTCATCTCGACTGATGACATCCGTGGAACTCACCCACTACCCAGAGTCACATGGTAGAGGACGGTCCACGGTCCCGAACGAAGGAGACCGCGCGGTGCAGACGCCACCACCCGAGGGGCCGGGTCAGGGAGAGCTGTTCCCGGACCCGCTCGTCGGTGCGGGGCTCGACGGGGTGACCGACCGCCTGGTCGGCTTCCGCGGCCCGACCGCGTGTCAGGTCGCCGGCATCACCTACCGACAGCTGGACTACTGGGCCCGCACCGGGCTCGTCGTGCCGTCCATCCGCGGTGCCGCCGGGTCGGGCAGCCAGCGGCTGTACTCCTTCAAGGACGTCCTCGTCCTCAAGATCGTGAAGCGGCTGCTCGACGCCGGTGTCTCGCTGCAGAACATCCGGATCGCCGTCGAGCACCTGCGTCGGCGCGGGATCCGTGACCTCGCCGGCATCACCCTGTTCTCCGACGGCACCACCGTCTACGAGTGCACCTCCCCGGAGGAGGTGGTCGACCTGCTGCAGGGCGGGCAGGGCGTGTTCGGCATCGCCGTCTCCGGGGCGATGCGCGAGATCTCCGGCGTGATCAAGGACTTCCCGGCCGAGCGGGCCGACGGCGGCACCGTCGACGAGGCCCCCGAGGACGAGCTGGCGCGCCGCCGCGCGCGCCGCGCCATCTCCTGAGGCCATCTCCTGAGAGCGTGTTTGGAAATTCTAGTGGGTTGAGGGTGTCGTGTGTTTCTGCTGGCGGGTGGCGGGGTATCCACGGGCGATGCGGCGGGTGATGGTGTTGATCGCGGCCCAGCGGATCATGGCTTCGGATGTGGTGGGGTGGCGTTCGTAGTCTCGGGCCAGGCGTCGGTGTGCGGTGAGCCAGGCCAGGGTCCGTTCGACCACCCACCTTCGTGGGAGGACGGTGAATCCGCGCTGCTCGGGTGGCTTGCGGATGATCTCGATCGTTGTCTGCAGGATCGTGGCGGCCCAGTCGAGCAGTCGCCCGGCGAAGCCGGCGTCGGCGTAGACGAACCGCACCCTGGTGCGCAGGTAGAGGTTGAGCAGGATCGGCTTGGCGCCGTCGCGGTCCTGTACCGAGGCCGAGCACACCATCGTGGTCAGCAGCAGACCGAGGGTGTCGGTCACGATGAACCGTTTCCGTCCGCCTGTCTTCTTCCCGGCGTCGTAGCCGCGGGAGTCCTGGCCGACGGTGTCGGCGCCCTTGACCGACTGGGAATCGATGATCCCCGCACTCGGCTCCGGATCACGGCCCTCGGCGATACGTAACTGCCCCCGCACGACCGGGAGGATCTTCTCGGTGACCTTCTGCTGTTCCCACTGGTTGAAGTACCAGTAGACGGTCTGCCAGGGCGGGAAGTCCACCGGCAACGCCCGCCAGGCACACCCGGTCCGCACGACATACAAGATCGCGTCCAGCACGTCCCGACGAGCATGAGCAACAGGCCGCCCCCGCCGCGCGAGCGGCGGTAACAACGGCTCGATCACCACCCACTGGGCATCACTGGTGTCCGAGGGGTACCGGCGCGGTCGTTCCTGCATGCCGACCACGATGGAGCACCCCAGCCGTGTCGACCATCCCGACACACCCACCATTTCCAAACACGCTCTGAGGCGGATCCGCTCACGCCACCGAGCGGAACGGGTCGTGCTCGGCGAGCAGCTTCTCCATCCGCGCCTGGTCGACCCGGTTGACCACGGTCAGGGACTCCTGCCGGTCCCGGACACACTTCGCCAGGGTGAACGCCGAGGTGATCGCGTACAGCACGGCGATCGCGAGGAACGCCTTCACTCAGCCGTCGACGGGCAGGTAGACGGTCCCGACGACGACGGCGGCGAGGGACACGCCGAAGGACAGCATCGCCTGCATGTGGAACGCGGCGGTGGTGGCCGGGGTGGTGTTCGGAGCGCTGGTGTTCGACATGACACGAGTGTGACGAGACGGCGCAGGCGGCGACGCCGCAGAACTACGCAGGTAGGCTGACCCGGTAGTCGTCGACGCCGCGCGGGAGAGCCCCGGGGAACGAGCCCGGGCGCCGAAGGAGCAACCCCTTCCCGGAATCTCTCAGGCACACGGACCGCGCGGTCGAGACGCCTCTGGAAAGCGACGGGTCACCCGCGCACGCGGGGAGCCGTCCGCCGACGGGGAAAGCCGGAAGCCTCCGGTGAATCTCTCAGGCGCCCGGTCTCCGGGTACGGACAGAGGGGGAGGGCGAGTTGCCCTGCCCCGAATCCGCCCGACGACCTCCGGAGGCGCCGTGAGCCCGACGTCCGAGCACCGTCCCACCCTCGCCGAGCTGGAGCGGGGGCTCCCGTTCGCCGAGCGCCACATCGGGCCCCGCCCCGGCGACCTGGCCCGGATGCTGGAGGTGCTGGGCGTCGACTCGCTCGACGCGCTCGCCGCCCGCGCGCTGCCCGACACCATCCGCGACGCCGAGCCGGTCGGGGCCTCGCTGCCCGCGCCGGTCGGCGAGGCCGAGATGCTGGCCGAGCTCCGCGCCATGGCCGGGCGCAACACCGTGACCGTCCCGATGATCGGCTACGGCTACCACGGGACCCGCACCCCGTCGGTGATCCGCCGGAACGTGCTGGAGAACCCGGCCTGGTACACCGCGTACACGCCGTACCAGCCCGAGATCAGCCAGGGCAGGCTCGAGGCGCTGCTGGCCTTCCAGACGATGGTGTCCGACCTGACCGGGCTGCCGGTCGCCGGCGCGTCGCTGCTCGACGAGGCCACCGCCGCCGCCGAGGCGATGACGCTGCTGCGCCGGGCCAACCGCTCGACCAGCCCGCGGTTCGTCGTCGACGCCGACACGCTGCCGCAGACCGTGGACGTGCTGCGCACCCCGCGCGGAGCCGCTCGGCATCGAGCTGGTCGTCGCCGACCTCGCCGACGGCGTGGCTGCCCGAGGGTGAGTTCTTCGGTGTCCTGCTGTCGTACCCGGGCGCCTCGGGGCGGGTCGCCGACCCGTCGGGCCTCATCGAGGCCGCGCCACGGCCGCGGGGCGCTCGTCGCCGTCGCGGCGGACCTGCTGGCCCTGACCCTGCTCACCCCGCCCGGGGAGCTCGGCGCCGACGCCGCGATCGGCTCCACCCAGCGCTTCGGGGTGCCGCTCGGCTTCGGCGGCCCGCACGCCGGCTACCTGTCGGTGGGGCAGCGCCACGCCCGGCAGCTGCCCGGCCGGCTCGTCGGCGTCTCCCGCGACGCCGACGGCCACTACGCCCTGCGCCTGGCGCTGCAGACCCGTGAGCAGCACATCCGCCGGGAGAAGGCCACCTCGAACATCTGCACGGCACAGGTCCTGCTCGCGGTCATGGCCGCCTGCTACGGCGTCTACCACGGCCCGGACGGGGCTGCGCGACATCGCCACCCGCACCCACCGGATGGCCGCGGTCCTCGCCGCCGGCCTGCGGTCGGGCGGGG
>NZ_JAHLJA010000133.1:0-3418 GCF_020496245.1 Pseudonocardia sp. ICBG601
CTCCGCGAGGATGCGGACGGGGACGCCGTGCGCGTCGCCAACAGCACCGACTACGGCCTCGCGGCGGGCGTCTGGTCCGCCGACCGCGACCGGGCGCGCGCGCTCGCGCTCCGCCTGCGCGCGGGTCAGGTCAAGGTCAACGGGTCCGCACCCGCGACAGCCTCGACGCCCGTTCGGGGCTACCGCCGCTCCGGCCTCGGTCGCGAGCTCGGCACGTTCGGCATCGACGAGTTCGTCGAGATCAAGTCCCTGCTCGGCTGAGCAGCTTCCCGTCAGGAGAGACCAGTGCGCATCGAGCTCGACCGCGTGAAGTGCAACGTCCTGGGCATCTGCGAGTCCGTCGCGCCCGACTTCTTCGAGATCACCGACGACGGGGACGTCGCGGTGCTGCGCGACGACGTGCCCGCCGAGTGCGTCGCGGAGCTGGAGGAGGCCGTCGCCGCGTGCCCGACGGAGGCGCTGCGGCTCGCCCGCTAGCGCAGTGCGCCCCTCGTCCGGGCGACACCGGCACCGACGCGGCGTCGCAGCTCGTCGCCGCCGCGATATGGTGACAACCGTTCACAAAGACGCGATCGACGACGGAGGCCGCCCATGTCAGAGGACGGCGCGTCGGCGACCGTGGGCGAGGGTGCCGCGCGCACCCCGGTGCGGCGGGGCAAGAACGTGCGCGGTCTGCGCACCCGCCAGGAGCTGCTGGACGCCGCGCTGTCGTGCTTCTCCGAGTACGGGTACTCCCGCACCCGGATCTCCGACATCGTGTTCCGTGCCGGGGTGTCGCAGGGCAACTTCTACCGGCACTTCCAGAGCAAGACGGAGATCTTCCTCGAGGCGCTGCGCCCGAGCCTCGACGAGCTGACCGCGTCCACCGGGCGCGGGTGTCGTCGGCGACGGTGTCGACCTCGAGACGATGACGGCCCTGACCAAGGCCTACTTCACCTCGTACACCCGCAACCGGCACATCCTGCGCGTCATGCGCGAGGCGGCCGCGACCAGCGCCGACGACGGTTTCGCCGACCTGTGGCTGCGGCAGCGCGGCGGGTACGTCGAGCGCACCGGCCGCTGGCTGCGCCGCCTGCACCAGCAGGGCGCATCGAGGAGACCGACTTCGAGCTGCTCGCCGACGTGCTCGGGTCGACCATCGAGCAGACGGCGTACGTCCACATCGGTCTGCCCGCTGAGGCGCCGCGACCGGAGCGGATCCAGCAGCTCGCGCTGATGGTCGCGACGGTCTGGCACCGTTCGCTGCCCATCGCGCAGAGCCCTGCCCAGAGCGCCGCACAGGACTGAGCCCCACCGGTCGCCCGGTCGGGTCGACGGGCGACCTCTCCTTCTTGACAGGGACACCCGTCGGCGCGAGTATGTGACTCGTCCGTCGCAGAATCGAACGCTTCACCGATCGCTGCGACGGAGCGCGGCGGTTTCTGTGGGTGTCGACCCACGTCGGGCCCGAACCGGGCCCCGCTCTTCTTGTGCACCCCCGCCCGACCCAGCCCACGACAGAGCCCGCAGAGCGTCGACGACGCCAGAGCCTCAACGACGAGGGAGACCGCTTCCGTGACCGACTGGCCCATCTTCGACACGATCTCGAAGACGTTCCCGCTCTACTCGCGGGCCAACGTCGGCGAGATCTTCCCCGACCCCATCTCGCCGCTGAACGCCTCGGCGGGCTTCCAGGCCACTCTGGAGCCGGGCTGGGAGGACGCCTTCGTCGCGTGCAAGGTGTGGGACCACGACCTGTACGACAAGGCCGTCGACCGGAACGTGCTGCCCGCCTTCGGCAGCTACCTGTACATCAACATGTCGCTGATGCGCCTGTTCGGCGTGCGCGTGCCCGGGATGGGCGCCGAGGCCGTCGACCTGCAGTACTTCGGCGACATGCCGGGCATCCCGTCCTACGAGAGCGAGAAGCGCGACTTCGACGAGGACCCGGAGGCCTCCGCCGCCGCGGGCCAGTGGCTGATGGAGCAGGTGCTGCTGCGCACCGACCTGCACGAGTACGACGCCGACCGCGCCGAGGTCCTCGAGATCCGCGCCGGTCGCCCCGACATCGCGTCGCTCACCGACGAGCAGCTCGTCGAGCGCCTCACGTCCTTCTTCGGCGTGCAGCAGCGCTTCTTCCAGCACCACATCGAGTCCAGCCTGAAGTCGGGCGTCGGCCTGGGTGCGATCGGTCAACTCGCCGCGGCCGTCGGCAAGCCCGAGCTCGCCCTCACGCTGGTCAGCGGCATCGGCGACGTCGACTCGGCGGGCCCGTCGAACGGCATGTGGGCGCTGTCGCGCGACGCGCGCACCGGTGCCGTCGCGGCGCTGTTCGACCAGGGCGTGACCGGGCTGTACGAGCGGCTGGCCGCCAGCGACGACAGCGCCGTGGTCGCGTTCAAGGGCGCCCTCGACGAGTTCCTGACGACGTGGGACTTCCGCGGCCCCGCCGAGTGGGAGCTGCGCGCCGAGACGTGGAGCATCAAGCCCGAGCTCGCGCTGCACACGGTCGACCGCATGCGGGGCGTCGGCGACGACGAGGCGCCTTCGGTCAAGAACGCCCAGCGCGTCCAGGAGCGGGAGCAGGCCACGAAGACCGTCCGCGAGGTGCTCGCGGGCAATGAGGAGGCGTCCGGCCAGTTCGAGGTCGCCCTCTCGGCCGCGGCGCTGTGGCTGCGCGGTCGCGAGCGCTCGCGCACCACGTCGGCGATGCTGGTGCACGAGCTGCGCCTGCCCGCGCTGGAGCTGGGTCGTCGCGGCGCCGCCGCGGGCCACCTCGACTCCGCGAAGCAGATCTTCATGCTCTTCGCCGAGGAGCTGCCCGCCTACCTCGCGAACCCCGGCTCGTTCACCGAGACCGTGCGCGCCCGCGAGAGGTCCTACCTGGAGCTGTTCGACTACGAACCGCCGTTCGTGGTCGCCGGCTCGGTGCCGCCGCTCTCGGAGTGGAAGCGCCGTTCCGACAAGACCTTCACCAAGGCTCAGACGGGCGAGGTCATCCAGGGCGTCTCCGGCTGCACCGGCGTCACCCGCGGCCGCGCGGCGCGTCATCCTCGACCCCAACGACCCGTCGGCACTGGAGGTCGGCGAGATCCTCGTCGCCCCCATCACCGACCCGTCGTGGACGCCGCTGTTCGTCGCCGCGTCCGCCGTGGTCGTCGACGTGGGCGCGCCGTTCTCGCACGCCGCGATCGTCAGCCGCGAGCTGGGCATCCCGTGCGTCGTGTCGGCGACCGACGCGACCGGCCGCATCCCGGACGGCGCGCTGATCGAGGTCGACGGCACCACCGCGACCGTCACGGTCATCGAGGCGTGACCACGTCCGACCAGGGCCGGGTCGGGGGTCCGCGGCACGACGCCGCGGCCCCCCGGCCGGGCTCGCCCGTGCACGTCGTCCGCCGCTACCTGGACGAGATCTACCACGACGGGCTGGTCGAGG
>NZ_JAHLJA010000134.1:0-7922 GCF_020496245.1 Pseudonocardia sp. ICBG601
GCGACGTCGTGGGTGAGCACGACGCGCGACGCCGTCCCGAGCCGGGACAGCACCGTGAGCAGCACGTGCGCTCCAGCGACTGTGCCTCGTCGACGATCACGAACGTGTCGTGCAGCGACCGACCGCGGATGTGGGTCAGCGGCAGGACCTCGAGCAGGCCGCGGGCGATGACCTCGTCGATCACGTCCTGGCTGACATCGCCCCCAGGGTGTCGAAGACGGCCTGCGCCCAGGGCTGCATCTTCTCGACCTCGCTGCCGGGAGGGTAGCCGAGATCCTGTCCGCCGACGGCGTAGAGCGGCCGGAAGACCACGATCTTGCGGTGCTGCCGTCGCGCTCCAGCCCGCCTCCAGGCCCGCGCACAACGCGAGCGCCGACTTGCCCGTCCCGGCGCGTCCGCCGAGGGACACGATCCCGACCTCGTTGTCAGCAGCAGGTCCAGCGCGATCCGCTGCTCGGCGGAACGGCCGTGCAGCCCGAACGCCTCCGTCCCCCGCGCACCAGCTTGACCCGCTTGTCCGCGGTGACCCGCCCGAGCGCGTTCGACGCCCCGATCAGCCGCAACCCGTGTTGCAGGGCAGGTCGCGGGCCTCGTCGTGGTCGATGACGCCGTCGCGGAACAGCGCGTCGACGTCCTCGGCGGTCACCTCCAGGTCGGTCATGCCGGTCCAGCCCGAGAACAGCACGTCCTGGCCGTGGTACTCGTCGGCGTCCAGACCGACCGCGGCGGCCTTGACCCGCAACGGCATGTCCTTGTGACCAGCGTGACGTCCGGCGGCACGGACGGGTCCGCCTTCAGGTTCAGCGCACAGGCCAGGATCCGCGAGTCGTTGGAGTCGGTGCGAAACCCCAGGCCGGCAGGACCGTGGGGTCGGAGTGGTTCAGCTCGACGTGCAACGTGCCGCCGGACTCCCCGATCGGCACGGGTGTGTGCGTCGAGACGGCCGTAAATGACGCGCAGCTCGTCGAGCTGGCGCAGCGCGGTCCGGGCGAACCAGCCCAGTTCGGGGGTGGTGACGCTTGGCCTCCAGCTCACTGATGACGACGAGCGGCAGGACGACCTGGTGCTCGTCGAAGCGCTGCAGGCGACACACGGGTCGGACAGCAGCACGGACGTGTCGAGCACGTAGCAGCGGGGTGGTACCTGCGGTGCGTCCCCGACGGACCCCTGCGTGGTGCGGGGGTCGGGTCGGTGAGGGCGGGACGACGATCGGTCACGGTGCTCCCTCGCAGGCGCGGCACCGCACCTGCTCTGCGTCGGGCCCGGCCGGCCCTGGTGCGGGCCGCGACGACGCGGAGGGACCATGGCGGTCCTCCGGCCGGCACGCCCGCGAGGGCGGGTGCCGGCCCTCTCGGTGCGTGTGACACCACTCCAGGGCCTCCCGAACGGGCCGCATCGGGTACAGCCCGTCGACATGGACGCTACTAGTGGTCACCCTCGTGCGGTCAATAGCAACGCTCCGTCGGATCGCGACGTTTGACCCCTGATGGAAACAGTCGTAACGTGCCGTTCATCGTGTGATCAGTACCGTCGGCGTCGAGTCGGGTAGAGACACTCGTTCGGCTGCGAGCCGTTCGAGCTCAGTCAGGGACCGGCGTACGGAGCAATCCGACCGCTGCCGGGGGTGGTCCGACTCGATCCGGACCGCGTCCGCTGCCACCGTCCGGTGACCAGATCCGACGGCAGGACCGGGGGGTGTCGAGCAGGGCCGCCAGCGCAGCGGCCGGACCGTCCGGGGCCGCGGCGAGCCGGGCGGACACGAGCGGGCCGCCCTCGGCGTAGGGTGACCGGGTAGGTGCGCCACCATGGGGATGGTCGAGGAAGTCGAGCATCCGCCGCGCCGGTCGTCGTCGACCAGCAACCATCGGGCCAGGTGGGCGAGCACCGCGTCGGGGCCGGCGCCGTCGACGTGGCGCATGAGTGCGGCGTCGAGCCGGACCGGCCGAGCAGGTCCAGCTCCCGTTCGATCCGCTCCGCGGCGGCCGGGCCGTCGAGGTGCACGCCGACGCCCGCGAGGACACGTTCGGCGACCGGGCCCCAGCCGGGGCCGGGCACCACGTCGACGGCGGCCTCCGCCGCACCCTCCGCGACGAGCCCCTGCGGGCTGTGGACCAGTCGCAGCGCCAGCTCCGGGTGGTCGCGCCGACGCGATCTCGGCCCGGCAGTACTGCAGGTGGTGGCCGGGGTAGACCTCGTGGGCGAGCAACGGCAGCAGCGACCCGGCGCGCACCCGGCCGGTCGTCGCGACCGAGACCCGGCTGTGCAGCCCGCCGCGGTAGCGGGTGAACGCCGTCCAGGGACGCGCGCCGACGAGGCCGACGTCGGCGTGCTCGCCGGCCGGGAGCCCCAGCGTGTCGCGGGTGCGGCCGCGCAGCTCCGCGACGACGGCGGCGACCGCGTCGGCCAGCCGGTCGGCGGGGACGACGTCGGCGGCCCGGTGGTCCCGCATCCGGGCGGCCAGCGGTCCGCGCCCGGGCAGCACCGCTGCCAGCCTGCGGTGCGCCTCGTACAGCTCGTCCGGCTCGCTGCGGCGCGGGACCACCCCGAACAGGTCGCGGACCTGCTCGAGGTAGCCGACGTCGTCGCCGGCGAGCAGCCGGGCCCGGCACCGCAGCGCGACCAGCAGCGCCTCGAGGTACCGGCGACGGCCGGCCGGGAGTTCCGCGGCCGCGACCTCCGCACGCAGCCGTCCGGCCGTGACGACCAGGGCCGCCGGGTCCTGGAGCGGCTCCGCGGCCACCCGCCGGGCGATCGACGGGTACGGCGGCGGCCCGTCCAGCACCCCCGGCCGCAGCCGGTCCAGCCGCGACGCGAGCTCCGCCGTCGCGTGCAGCAGGTCCACCCCCGGAGCGTAGGCGGCCCGGAACCGAACGACCGCGAGGGCGGCCGGTAACGCGTCCGTTCGGACGTATCCGGCCAGCAGGTGCACAATCCGCGGACGGCGACGGCTCAGACGCGCGGGCCAGAACAACCTATTTGGGGAGTATCGGAACCGTCAGTGAAGTGTACCCCGATAGGGTCACGAGATTTGTTTCGTCGGAATAACACCGGTAGCTCTTCAGGCAGTCGGTACGGGCTCCCCCTCGTCAGCGTGCCGGCACGCGTGAGACCGGCTTCGGGCGGACTCGAGACTCAACAGGAGAAAACTGTGCTGAAGAAGGCTGGAATCGTGGTTGCGGCCTCCGCCGCGTCCCTGCTCGCCCTGTCCCCGCTCGCCTTCGCCGGCGACAAGGCGGCGACCACGGCCACAAGGGCGGCCACCACGGTGCCGAGAACGTCATCGACAAGGACGCCAAGGGCCTCATCGCCGGCCTGAACGGCAACAACCTCAACGTGCCGATCCAGGCCTGCAACAACAACATCCCGGTCAACGTGCTGGGCGTGCAGGTCCCGGTCGAGGACGCCTCCGCCCTCAACGGCCTCACCGGTGCCCTGGGCATCCTGGGCGACGCCAAGGCGAAGTCCGGCGACTCGGTCACCGACCAGTCCGACAACTGCGGCCAGGAGGCCGGCGCCGGCGACTCGATCGGCTGATCTCCTCGCAGATCTGAGAATGCCCCGGAGCTTCTGCTCCGGGGCATTCTCGTGTGTCACCCCGGACACCCGCCGGAGTGACCGGAATTCCGCCGGGTCACCGTTCACCGCGTCCGCGCGGCCGTGTTCACTCCGTCGTGTCGAGGCCACCGATACCGATCCGATTCACCAGTGGCGTGATCACGCTCCGTACATGCGGCGGCCGTCCTCCTCCCGACACGCTCCCGAGCGCACGACGGTGCCGGACGTGCCGGACACCGGGCCACGCACGCCGCACGCCGGACACCGGACACCGGACACGCCCGACAGGTGGAACAAGCCGAGCCGGAGCAGGGCGGTGCGCTGAGCCCGCTCGCGTTCGCGGGTGAGCACGGTCGATCCGAGTTCATCCGCCGAAACGTCGGTGTCGCGCGCCGAAGTCGCGCAGGGCGCGCAGGAAGTCGACGCGGCGGAACTCGGGCCAGTAGGCCTCGCAGAACCAGAACTCCGAATGGGCCGACTGCCACAGCAGGAACCCCGACAGACGTTGCTCACCGCTGGTCCGGATGACGAGGTCCGGGTCGGGCTGACCGGAGGTGTAGAGGTGCTCCGCGATGTGGTCGACGTCGAGCGACTCCGCGAGCTCCTCGATCGTCCGTCCCGCCTCCGCCTGGGTCAGCAGCATCTTGCGGACGGCGTCCGCGATCTCCTGCCGGCCGCCGTAGCCGACGGCGACGTTCAGCTGGATGCCCCCGCGGTCGCTGGTACGGGCGACCGCCGCGGTCAGCCGGTCGGCCAGGCTGCTCGGCAGCAGCTCCATCGCGCCGACCACCCGCAGCCGCCACGGCGTGTCCGGGCCGGAAAGGTCGTCGACGACCCCGGCGATGATCTCCAGGAGGTCCTTGAGCTCCTCCGGGGAGCGGGTGTCCAGGTTGTCGGTGGACAGCAGGAACACCGTGACGACCTCGACGCCGGCCTCGGAGCACCAGCCGAGCATCTCCGCGATCTTGGCCGCGCCGGCGCGGTGCCCCTCCGCGGGGTCGACCAGGCCGGCCTCCCGCGCCCAGCGGCGGTTGCCGTCGAGAATGAGCGCGACGTGCCTGGGCCGCTCGGCCCCGGCGATCTGACGCAGGATCCTGCGCTCGTACACCGTGTAGAGCAGGTCTCGGAGGGCCACGTACACGGAGCCTAGTCCCGCGTGTGGCGTTCGTCCGCCGGACGGGACCCCCGCCGTCTCGGCCCGTAACGTCGGGGCGCGTGAGCATCGCCCCGTCCGTCCCGCTCAAGCCCCGTATGCGGGGCTGGCTGCACCTGTGGAGCCTCGTCGGTTCCGTCTTCGCGTGCGCCGCACTGATCAGCGTCGCGGGGGCACTCGTCGGGACCTCCGCGGCCGTGGCCACGGCCGTCTACACGCTGACCACGTTCGGCCTGTTCGGGATCAGCGCGCTGTACCACCGGCACACCTGGGCCGACCCGGCCCGGCGACGGCTGATGAAGCGCCTCGACCACTCGATGATCTTCCTGTTCATCGCGGGCACCTACACGCCGGTCTCGGTGCTGGCGCTCCCCGCGGCGACCGCCACCTGGGTGCTCGCCGTCGTCTGGGGCGGGGCACTCGCCGGGGTCGCACTCAAGCTCGCCGGGCCGACCGCGCCGGCCTGGGTGGGGGTGCCGATCTACATCGCGCTCGGGTGGGTCGCGGTGTTCGTGCTGCCCGGGCTGCTGGCCGGAGGCGGGGTCGCCGCACTCGTCCTGCTGCTCGCCGGCGGGGCGCTCTACACCGTCGGCGCGGTCATGTACGCGCTACGACGGCCCGACCCGTGGCCCGCGACGTTCGGTTACCACGAGTTCTTCCACGCCGCGACGGTCCTGGCCTGGGCGTGCCACCACGTCGCGATCTGGCTGGTCCTGCTGCGCTGACCCGCGCTCCCGCGGGTCGGCGACTCAGGAGCGGGCCGGTCCGGGCTCGCCCCGGTCGGTCGCGGCCGGGTCGGATCCGCCCTCGGCGGTCCCCTCGCCGTCGAAGGACTCCGGGAGGCGGGTGATGCGCTTGCTCATGTTGCGGATGAGGAAGACCGTCGCGAGCAGCAGGAGCAGCACGATCGCCAGCCCGGCCGGCGCCGCGTTGCCGAACTCCGGCAGCTGCCCGGGGGGCGGGGGACGGTCCTGCATCGGGACGAGCAGGCCCATCACGACCTGGTTCACCACAGCCGTCACGTTCTCGACCTGCACCGCCACGCGCCTCCGTACTCCGGTTCCCGGGTCACCGGCACCGTCCCGGAGCTGCGGGACGGTCCGGTGGCCAGGCTACCCGCGGGGCCCGCGCCCTCAGCCGGCGCGGCGGCGCTCCCCGCCGACCTCGACGGGGATGCCGGCGAACAGGTCGTCCTCCGGGATCTCGGTGTCGACCAGGGAGTGGACCAGCTCGTAGTCCTCGGTGGGCCAGACCCGGGCCTGCACCTCGAGCGGGGTGAAGAAGAACCTGCTGTTCGGGTCGATCTGGGTGGCGTGCGCGCGCAGCGCGTCGTCCCGCCGGCCGAACCAGTCCGAGCACGGGACCCTGGTGGTCACCCGGGTGCCGGGGTCGGGCCGGTCGCTGGTCCAGTTCTCCAGCCACTCCGCGTACGGCGACTCCTGGCCGGACTCGACGATCGCGTTGTGGAAGGCCTCCAGCCGGGCCTTGGAGAAGCCGTGGCCGTAGTAGAGCTTCAGCGGCTGCCACGGGGCGCCCGCCTCCGGGAAACGCGCCGGTCGCCGGCGGCCTCCCACGCGGCCATCGAGATCACGTGGGTGCGGATGTGGTCCGGGTGCGGGTAGCCGCCGTTCTCGTCGTAGGTGACGAGGACGTGCGGGCGGAACTCGCGGATGACCTTCACCAGTGCCGCGGTCTGCTCCTCGACGTCACCCAGGGCGAAGCAGCCCTCGGGCAGCGGGGGCTTCGGGTCGCCCTCGGCAGGCCGGAGTCGACGAAGCCGAGCCAGACGTGCTGCACGCCGAGGATCTCGGCGGCACGGGCCATCTCGTCCCTGCGGACCGCGGTCATGTTCTCCAGGACGTCCGGCCGTTCCATCGCGGGGTTCAGGATGCTGCCCCGCTCGCCACCGGTGCAGGTCACGACCATGACCTCGTGCCCCTCGTCGACGTACCGGGCGGTGGTCGCCGCGCCCTTCGAGGACTCGTCATCGGGGTGGGCGTGCACCGTCATCAGCCGGGGACGCTCGCCGGGCGCCGGCAGCTGGACCGGGCGCGGGGCGGACGGGGTGTACTGCGTAGCCATCGGGGCGGGTTCCTCCACGGTCACCGGACTCGGGTCCCGCGCCGGTGGTCTGCCGGCGGCAGGCGGCGAGGCGTGCTCAGGGACGATCCTGGCAGAGAGGACCGACAGGAACCGCGCCGAGCACGGGCACCGGAATCCGCAACGCCGTCGCCGGCGCCATCTGTTCCCGCCGGTGGACCCGTCTGCGACGGGCGGTTGCCGCCGGTGGGGACGGTACGGCGGCCCTGCCGTCGTCGACCCCACTACCTGCGAATACTCCTCCCGCGGGAACTATCCGGGACCCGCACCCGTTCACCGAAAGGCTGCGACGAGCGGCACGCTCCGTGGTAAGGTGAGCCCCACACGACCCGCAGGCGGGTCGTGTTTTTCCTTACTCGGGGCGTGCTGCTCGGAGCCGCCACCCCCGTGTGCCCGCCGGGCGCCAGGCGTCCCGGCGGCGACACGTCCTGCTTTCCTGGAGGAGTTGATGACGGTGACGGACACCCAGGCCACCTGGCTGACCCAGGACGCCTACGACCGGCTGAAGCCGAGCTGGACGGGTTGATCGAGAACCGGCCCGTCATCGCCGCGGAGATCAACGCCCGCCGCGAGGAGGGTGACCTGAAGGAGAACGGCGGCTACCACCCGCCCGCGAGGAGCAGGGCCAGCAGGAGGCCCGGATCCGTCAGCTGCAGGAGCTGCTGCGCACCGCCAGGTCGGCACCGCGCCGTCCAGCTCCGACGAGGCCTCCCCCGGCACCGTGCTCGAGATCCGCTACGAGGACGACGGACGAGGCCGAGCGGGTCCTGCCTCGGCTCCCGCGAGGAGGGCAGCCACGGCGACCTGCAGGTCATCTCGCCGCACTCCCCGCTCGGCGCGGCGCTGCTCGGTGCGAAGCCGGGTGACACCCGCGAGTACCAGCTGCCCGACGGCGGGACCATGAAGGTGACGCTGGTGTCGGTGGAGGCCTTCACCGGCTGATCCACACCCACCCGCGGAACGGGCCCGGCCGGTCGGCCGGGCCCGTTCGCGTGTCCGGGCGGGTCACGGCGTGGCGACCGCGTGCCCTGCCTCGCGCAGGTCGGCGACGATGGCGTCGCGGTGCTCGGGCCCACGCGTCTCCACGCTGAGCTCGACGTCGACCTCCCCGACC
>NZ_JAHLJA010000135.1:0-4602 GCF_020496245.1 Pseudonocardia sp. ICBG601
ACGTAGGATCGCGGCCATGCCGTCCCGGCTCTCCGCACTCGACGCGTCCTTCCTGTACCTGGAGGAGGCGACCACACCGATGCACGTCGGCGGGGTCGCCGTGTTCGACCGCCCCGACGACGGCTTCGACTACGACCGGCTGGTCGAGCTCATCGAGCAGCGCATCGCGCTGGTGCCGCGCTACCGGCAGAAGGTCCGCCACGTCCCGGCAACCTCGCGCGCCCGTGTGGGTCGACGACCCCGAGTTCGACATCGCCTACCACGTGCGCCGCTCCGCACTGCCCCGTCCGGGCAGCGAGGAGCAGCTGACCGAGCTGGTCGGGCGCCTGATGTCGCGCCCGCTGGACCACACCCGCCCGCTGTGGGAGATGTACCTCATCGAGGGCCTCGCCCCGGCCGGGTCCGCTGACGGCGGACGGGTCGCGATCCTCACCAAGACCCACCAGGCCATGGTCGACGGCATCTCCGCCATCGACATCGGCCAGGTCATCCTGGACGTGTCCGCCGAGCCGCGGGACACCCCGGACGAGCTGTGGATGCCGCGCCCGGAGCCGACCGACGGCCAGCTCGTGCTCGACGCGATCTCCGAGGCCGTCACCCGCCCCACCGAGATCGTGGACAACGTCCGGTCGCCGCGGGCGACGCGCTGGCCACCGTCGGCAAGCTCGCCGGGGCCGCGGGCAAGGTCCTGAACATGGCCCGCACCGCGGGCCGCCGCGCGCCCGGGCTCCCGCTGAACGCCGAGATCTCCACCCGCGCCGGTTCGCGATGGCCCGCACCGACCTGGAGGACTACCGCAAGGTCCGCGCCGCCTACGGCTGCGACGTCAACGACGTGGTGCTCGCCGTCATCGCCGTGCCCTGCGCACCTGGCTGATGTCGCGCGGCGAGCCGGTCGCCGGGTCGTCGTCGGTGCGGGCGCTGGTGCCGCTGTCGGTGCGCGGCGAGGGCGACGTGCCCAGCTCGGCCACCGGCGGGTCGCTCGGGAACCGGGTCGCGTCGTTCCTGGTGGACCTGCCCGTCGGCGAGCCGAGCCCCCTGGTGCGGCTGCACCAGGTCACCCACCAGATGCGCGAGCACACCGACACCGGCGACGCCGTCGGAGCCGACACGCTGGTCCGGATCGGCGGGTTCGCCCCGCCGACCCTGCACGCCGTCGGCGCCCGCGCCGCGAACGGCATGGCCCGGCACTTCTTCAACCTGGTCGTGACCAACGTGCCCGGCCCGCAGTTCCCGCTCTACGCGGCCGGGGCGCGGATGCTGGAGATGTTCCCGGTGGTGCCGCTGGCGAAGGGGCAGGCCGTCTCCATCGGCCTGACCAGTTACGACGGTGGTGTGTACTACGGCCTGAACGGGGACAGGGACGCCATGGGCGACCTCGACGTGCTCGCCGGGATGGTGGACGAGTCACTCGAGGAGCTCCTCGAGACACTGCGACAGACGGGATGACCCCCGTCAGAGGAGAGGACCGTTTGAGGATCTACCTCCCCGCGACCTGGCCGATGCTGGCCCGCACGGTGAAGACCGGGAACTTCGAGCCGCTGGGCGGCACCGCGTTCGCACTCACCCCGAAGCTGCGCGAGTCCTACACCGCGGCGACGACGAGGAGCTCGAGTACGCCGCGATGAACGAGGCGGCGCGGGCGTCGCTGCGGCTGCTGTCGGTCGAGTTCGGGCTGGGCGAGGACGACACCCCCGCCCGCCGGGTCGTGGTGTCCGCCGACACCGACGACGTCACCCTGCGCCCCGACCTCGACGACGGCGCGGTCCGGGTGACCGGCCCGGTGCCGGTGTCGAAGATCGCCGCCGTGCACGTGGACCTGCCGGAGGCCGAGCACGCCGTCCGGGAGGCGGCCGGTGCGGTCGACAAGGCCGACCTGGGCGACATGGACGCCGAGTTCCTCGTCGGCGAGGCCGAGGACCACGAGCTGGCCTGGTACGACGGCACCGAGCTGCCGTTCCTCGTCGAGCTGGGCTGAGCCCCGGCGGGCGGTCAGCCCGTCCCGGCCGGAGGCCCCGGTGCGGGGTCGGCGAACACCGGGTCCCGCCCCTCCAGCCGCGCGGTCACCGCCTCGCGCTGGTTCGGGCTCGCGATCAGCGCACCGATCTCGGCCTGCTCGGCGGCGAGCTGCTCGGCGGGTGGGCGGGGCGCCGCGAGCAGCCGCTTCGCCGCACGCACGGCGTGCGGGTTGCGGGCGGCGATCTCGTACGCGGTCGCCAGCGCGGCCGCCCGCGGGTCCTCGGCGGTGCGGGTCGCGAGCCCCAGCGCGACGGCCTCGGTGCCGGACACCGTGCGCCCGGGGAGTTTCACCAAAACCAGGGCGCACGGTGTCCGGCACCGAGGCCGTCGCGCTGGGGCTCGCGACCCGCACCGCCGAGGACCCGCGGGCGGCCGCGCTGGCGACCGCGTACGAGATCGCCGCCCGCAACCCGCACGCCGTGCGTGCGGCGAAGCGGCTGCTCGCGGCGCCCCGCCCACCCGCCGAGCAGCTCGCCGCCGAGCAGGCCGAGATCGGTGCGCTGATCGCGAGCCCGAACCAGCGCGAGGCGGTGACCGCGCGGCTGGAGGGGCGGGACCCGTGTTCGCCGACCCCGCACCGGGGCCTCCGGCCGGGACGGGCTGACCGCCCGCCGGGGCTCAGCCCAGCTCGACGAGGAACGGCAGCTCGGTGCCGTCGTACCAGGCCAGCTCGTGGTCCTCGGCCTCGCCGACGAGGAACTCGGCGTCCATGTCGCCCAGGTCGGCCTTGTCGACCGCACCGGCCGCCTCCCGGACGGCGTGCTCGGCCTCCGGCAGGTCCACGTGCACGGCGGCGATCTTCGACACCGGCACCGGGCCGGTCACCCGGACCGCGCCGTCGTCGAGGTCGGGCGCAGGGTGACGTCGTCGGTGTCGGCGGACACCACGACCCGGCGGGCGGGGTGTCGTCCTCGCCCAGCCCGAACTCGACCGACAGCAGCCGCAGCGACGCCCGCGCCGCCTCGTTCATCGCGGCGTACTCGAGCTCCTCGTCGTCGCCCGCGGTGTAGGACTCGCGCAGCTTCGGGTGAGTGCGAACGCGGTGCCGCCCAGCGGCTCGAAGTTCCCGGTCTTCACCGTGCGGGCCAGCATCGGCCAGGTCGCGGGGAGGTAGATCCTCAACGGTCCTCTCCTCTGACGGGGGTCATCCCGTCTGTCGCAGTGTCTCGAGAGCTCCTCGAGTGACTCGTCCACCATCCCGGCGAGCACGTCGAGGTCGCCCATGGCGTCCCTGTCCCCGTTCAGGCCGTAGTACACACCACCGTCGTAACTGGTCAGGCCGATGGAGACGGCCTGCCCCTTCGCCAGCGGCACCACCGGGAACATCTCCAGCATCCGCGCCCCGGCCGCGTAGAGCGGGAACTGCGGGCCGGGCACGTTGGTCACGACCAGGTTGAAGAAGTGCCGGGCCATGCCGTTCGCGGCGCGGGCGCCGACGGCGTGCAGGGTCGGCGGGGCGAACCCGCCGATCCGGACCAGCGTGTCGGCTCCGACGGCGTCGCCGGTGTCGGTGTGCTCGCGCATCTGGTGGGTGACCTGGTGCAGCCGCACCAGGGGGCTCGGCTCGCCGACGGGCAGGTCCACCAGGAACGACGCGACCCGGTTCCCGAGCGACCCGCCGGTGGCCGAGCTGGGCACGTCGCCCTCGCCGCGCACCGACAGCGGCACCAGCGCCCGCACCGACGACGACCCGGCGACCGGCTCGCCGCGCGACATCAGCCAGGTGCGCAGGGCACCGGCGATGACGGCGAGCACCACGTCGTTGACGTCGCAGCCGTAGGCGGCGCGGACCTTGCGGTAGTCCTCCAGGTCGGTGCGGGCCATCGCGAACCGGCGCTGGGTGGAGATCTCGGCGTTCAGCGGGAGCCCGGGCGCGCGGCGGCCCGCGGTGCGGGCCATGTTCAGGACCTTGCCCGCGGCCCCGGCGAGCTTGCCGACGGTGGCCAGCGCGTCGCCCGCGGCGACCCGGACGTTGTCCACGATCTCGGTGGGGCGGGTGACGGCCTCGGAGATCGCGTCGAGCACGAGCTGGCCGTCGGTCGGCTCCGGGCGCGGCATCCACAGCTCGTCCGGGTGTCCCGCGGCTCGGCGGACACGTCCAGGATGACCTGGCCGATGTCGATGGCGGAGATGCCGTCGACCATGGCCTGGTGGGTCTTGGTGAGGATCGCGACCCGTCCGCCGTCAGCGGACCCGGCCGGGGCGAGGCCCTCGATGAGGTACATCTCCCACAGCGGGCGGGTGTGGTCCAGCGGGCGCGACATCAGGCGCCCGACCAGCTCGGTCAGCTGCTCCTCGCTGCCCGGACGGGCAGTGCGGAGCGGCGCACGTGGTAGGCGATGTCGAACTCGGGTCGTCGACCCACACCGGGCGCGCGAGGTTGCCCGGGACGTGGCGGACCTTCTGCCGGTAGCGCGGCACCAGCGCGATGCGCTGCTCGATGAGCTCGACCAGCCGGTCGTAGTCGAAGCCGTCGTCGGGGCGGTCGAACACGGCGACCCCGCCGACGTGCATCGGTGTGGTCGCCTCCTCCAGGTACAGGAAGGACGCGTCGAGTGCGGAGAGCCGGGACGGCATGGCCGCG
>NZ_JAHLJA010000136.1:0-5785 GCF_020496245.1 Pseudonocardia sp. ICBG601
GCTCGATCGCGGCGGTGCGGGGGGAGGTGCAGGGCGCGCGCGACGGACGCCCGGACGGGCATGGTCGAGAGCGGGGCGCGGACGGGTGGGGTGGTCGCGGGGAGCGCGGCGGCCGGACCGGCCGCCACGACCTCGCGCGGACCGTTCGGGTGCGGCAGGACCATCGCGCCGAGCGTCAACAGCCTGCGCACGGGCCGGATCAGCACCCAGAAGACGATCGAGACGGTCGCGGCGACGATCAGCGTGAGCAGCGGCGCCACCCCGGAGTCGGGACGCAGCAGCGTGACCACCAGCCACGCGTGCGCCGCCGCGAGCGCGCCCGCGAGCACCGCGTTCGCCAGCACCCCCGCCACCAGCCGGAACAGGCCGGTGAGGATCTGCGGCCGCATGATCGCGACGACCGCGATCAAGGGCGCGAAGAGCACGAGCAGCCGCAGTACGATCATCGCGACGAACACCACGAGCTTGGCCGCGGCGGGAACGCGGCCAGCGCGACCGACTGCAGCAGCGCGACGCCGCCGGTGCCGACGCGGCTGCCCGCGATGCCCTGGAACTGCGGGTACCGGTCGCCCATCTTCGCGGTGAGCGCGGTGAACTCCTGCTTCTTGCGGTTCGCGGCGTCGGCGGTGTCCCCGCCCGCAGCCACCTCGCCCGGGTGAACGTCTGGGCGCGCAGCAGCGGCCTTCCCAGGTCACGGGCCTGCGGGGCGTCGACGGAGCCGAACTCGCCGCGCAGCCAGTTCGCGTAGACGATCTGGTCGACGAGCGTCTCGGGCAGGGCGTCGGGGTCGCCGACCCCGAGCTCGCCGAGGAAGCCCTGCTGCATCTGCGAGACGCCGTCCAGCAGCACCGAGTCGGACGCCTTGAGCAGCGACAACGGCGTCGCGTACGCCACGCCCGCCACCGCGAGCGCCGCCACCGCGACCCCGACGCGCTGGGCCTGGCGCGCGAGGTCGCCGCGCGCGCCAGCACGAGCAGCCCGATCGCGAGCACGAGCAGCGCCGGGCCGACCCACGTCGTGAAGACCGTGGAGTACATCGCTCGGACGCCCTGGTGCAGGAGCGCGTCCAGGCCGTCGAGCTGGTCGGACCCGCCCAGTTGGTAGTGCAGCCCGTTGGCGGCGGCGACGATCGTCTTCGCGCCGTCGAAGAGCATGCTGCCCAGCCACGTGTCGGTGCTCGCGGCCGTCGCGTCGGGACGCGAGCAGACGTCGTAGGTGCGCCAGGGTGTGGCCCGCGTAGCCGACCTCGCCGTAGACCGACGAGGGATCCCCGCCCGCGGCAGCGGGCACAGAGTCATCACGGCCCGTGCCCTCGGGCGTCGGGTCGAGCATGCCGACGAGACCTGCCGGGGCGGTCGGGCTCCGGCGGGATCTGGCAGCTGCCGGGCGCGGCCCACGCGGTGCCGCCGAGCAGCAGCGTCCCGACCAGGAGCGTCAGGACGACGAGGAGGCGCCTCATCAACCCGCCTCCCAGACGACGGGCGGCGTGATCTCGCCGGGCCACGTCGGGAGCTCGCGGTCGACGACGGGCACCGCGGGCCCGGCGCGGCGGGCCGCGTCGGGATTGGTGTCGAGCGCGGCGCGCACGTGCGCGAGGTGCTCGGCGGACAGGTCGACGCGGATGGCCTCGACGTCCCCGGTGCCGTCGGCGAAGACGAAGCGGCGCGGCTCCTCGGGGCCCCGCACGGCCGGCGTCGAGAGCAGCGGCTCGTAGCCGACACCCGTCGGGACGCGCAGCAGGCGCAGCGCCTCGGTCTGCGCCTCGGCGTCGTCGGTGCGGCCGACGAACACGGCGTCCACCAGCGACGCGAACCCGGGGACCCGCAGCAGGTCGCCCGCCAGCTGCGAGGCGAACAGCGCACGGACGTTTGAACTTGCGGGAGTCGCGGGCCAACCGGTCGATCAGCGCCTTGCCCGTCGGGACTGCGAGAGGAAGTGCGTCTCGTCGAGCGCGACGCCCTTGCGCCGGTCGCGGTCGACCTCGTAGATCGTGCGCTGCGTGAGCCACGACGCGAGGTTGAGCAGCTCGACACCGAGCGACTCGGTGTCGCTCCACTCGTCGCGCGGGCTGCCCGGGCGGGGCAGCACGAGCCCCTGCATCGTCAGGACGGTCAAGCGGATGTCGGCGTCGGCGCGCCAGGGGTCCGTGGTCTCCCCGCCCGCCCCGTCGTCGCGCGGGAAGAGCAGGGCCGCCTGCGGCAGGTCGCGGCGCTCCTCCAGGAAGTCGGCCACCACGGCCGCGTGCTCGTCGCCGTCGAGGGCGCGCACGCGCAGGGCGTCGACGACCATGCCGGGGTGGCGGTCGGGCGCCCCGCCGACCTCCTTCACCGCGCGCTGCAGGCGGATCCGCGTCTCGGGCAGCTTCGCGACGTCGTGCGGGAGCAGGCCGGTGAGCGCCTGCATGACGAGCTGACGCCGGGTCGCCGCCGCGCCGCGTCGCTCCTCGCGCAGCTGCTGCTCGGCCGTGGCCGTCGCGGTGTCGGTGAAGTGCGCGAGCCGCGGCTCCGCGACGACGCGGTACGGGTTGAGCACGCCCGGCGCGGCGCGCATGAGGTTGACGTGCCGCGCGAACGGCGCGAGCTCCGGCAGCTCGGTGAGCTTCGCGAGCGGCCCGGACGGGTCCAGGACCGTCCAGCGGGCGCCCGTCAGGAGCGTCTTGTGGACGAGCAGCCCCGTCAGGAACGACTTGCCGGAGCCGAGGCCGCCGACGATCGCGGTCAGCCCGGAACGCTGGTGGTGCTCCTGCGCCGCCCACGGGTCCCAGGCCACCGGACGGCGCGTGGCCGTGCACGTCTCACCCAGGAGGACGCCGTGGTCGTCACCGACACGAGCGGCGGCCGTCGGCATCGCGGCGGCGACCCAGGCGGCCGAGCCGCGCGCCGGTGCCCCGTGGAGCCGACCGCTCGCCGGGCACGAACTCGCGCGCGAGCCGGAACTGCCGCGCGGCTGCTCGATCGTCACCTTCGGTCGGTAGAGGTCGACGACCTGCTGGGCGCGGGCGAGCGTCTCGGCCTCGTCGGCGCCGGGACCGCGATCCGCCACCACCCGGCGACGCGGGTGTGCACTGCGTGAGCCCGACCGAGAGCTCGTCCTCGATGGCCAGCACCTGGTCGGCGGCGCGCGAGAGCGACGTCGGCGGCTCCTCGCCGTGTTCGGCGACGTAGTGCCGCATCTGCGAGCGCACCTTGCCCATCTGCCGCCGCAGCTCCCCGCTGACGTCCTCGGCGCGGCGCACGTCGAACCGCGCCGACCACTCGACGGGGAAGGGCAGCCGGTCGGTGCGCTGCATCCACGGGTCGTCCGCCTCGGGGACGTGCAGCGCCTCCATCTGCCCGACGGTCAGCACGACGAGGTTGCCGCGCCGGACGGTGCCGTCGGTGCCGCGGCCGAGCACCGTGAGCGTCGGGTCGCCGGGAGCGGCGCACAGCGCGACCTGGCCTGCGAGGGCGACGAGGTCGCCGTCGTCGAGCACGACGTCGGCGGGCAGGTCGGGCACGGTGGCACCGGGCAGGCCGAGACCGAGGGAGCGCAGCAGCAGCCACACCAGCTCGCCCGGGGTGGCGGGCTCCGCGGCGAGGCCGGGTCCGGTGAGGAGGTCGCCGATCTCCGCGACGGCGCGGTCGAGGTCGGAACGGGGACGGCCCCCGAGCGCCTCGACGGCCCGCTGCAGGGGGTTGTCGGCACCGCCGAGGTCGACGCCGAGGTAGACCTCCTTCTGCCCGGGCAGACCCGCGGCCAGGTGGCGCTGCTCGCCCTGCAGGAACCGAGGCCAGCTCAGCGAGCCGACCGGGGTGGGCGGACGGTCGACGGCGTTCGCGTGCGCTCCCTCCGCCCAGCGCCGCACGGGGTACGGACGACTGGTGACGCGCATCCGCACGTGGCGTCCGGCGAGGCCGCCGAGCTGGCCCGCCACCAGCGCCATCAGGTGCTCCCGCTCGGCGTCGCCGCGGAAGCTCCACGGGTGCGCCGACAGCCGGTACCAGGCCGTGATCGAGCGCTCGGTGCGCGTCAGGTTGCCCGCGATCCCGCGGATGCCCAGGCGCGGCTGGGCGGGCAGGCCCGCGTCGCCCGTCTGCCACGTCGGCACGGTGCGCCCGGCTTCGATGCGGACCGGCCGCTGCTCGATGAAGGGCAGCGCCGTGCCGCGGCCGGGCAGACTCCCGCGCAGCTTCATCGCCCGGACCTCGACGAACGACCGCCGACCGGGCGCGGCGTGCGCACGTCGGCCCACCACGACCCGACCAGGTGCGACAGCGGGCGCTCGTCGTCGACGCGGCGTCCGACGAGCCGCACCACGGCGACCGTGACGAGCAGTGGCCCACGCCACCGACAGCACCCCGAACCCGATGCCGAACCAGCGCTGCACCGCCATCACCACGAGCATCACGACCAGGCCGATCGCGTAGGAGACGTAGCGGGCGCGCCAGGGGAACGTCAGCTTCGGCGGGCCGAGCCAGACGGCGTCGACGCGGTACACGTCGTCGTCGGTGCGGACCTGCATCAGAACCCTCCCGGCACAGCGCGCTGACCTGACCTGTGCCGCGGCGTGGCGAAGCCGTCGGCGACGACGGCGGCGAGCTGCTCGAAGGCGGCGCGAGTGGTGGGGCGGCAGCGCTCCCGGTCGATCCGCCCGCCCGCCGCGAGGTGCGGGTCGGCGGGGACCTCGACGACGGCCGAGCAGCGTCCGGCGAAGTAGTCGCGCACCGCGCGCTCGTCGATCTCCCGGCTCCCGCGGTCGTGGCTCATCACGACGACGGCCTCGGCGGCGAGACTCCCCAGCCCGATCTGCGTGAGCCAGTCGAGCGTCATGGACGCGCGGCTGGCGGCGTCGGCGGTCGGCTCGGCGACGATCACCGCGCCGTCGACGCCCGCGAGCACACCGGTGAGCGCGGCGTGGCTGAGCCCGGTGCCGGTGTCGACGACCATCAGGTTGTAGCAGCACGAGAGCGCCGCGATGGCCTCCTCGTACTCGTCGGGGTGAAGGCGTCGCCCGCGCACGCGTCCCGGCTGCCCGCGAGGACCTGCAGCCGACCCGACGCGCTGACGAACCGGTCGATGTCGGTGACCGAGAACCGCGGCCGGTCGGACAGAAAGTCGAGCAGGTGCTGGATGCCGACCTCGACCTCGCCGGTGAGACGGTCGGCGAGCGTGCCGAGGTCGGGTTGGCGTCGACGGCGAGCACGCGGTCGCCCCGCAGCTCCGCGTAGGTGAGGCCGAGCATCGCCGCGACCGTCGTCTTGCCGACGCCGCCCTTCACCGACATCACCGCGACCTGGCGACACTGCGGAACCGGCGCCTGGATGCGGCGCAGCAGCGCGTCCTTCGCGGAGCGGCGTCCGCGCAGCCACCCGCCCGACCGGGACTTGCTCGGGGCCGCGAACAGGGACGGGACGGGCGCGGCGGGACGCAGCGGTTGCAAGGCCTGACCACGGGACGTCGGCTCAGGAACGGCGGCGAGCCGCTCGGGGCGCTGCTGAGGCGCTTGCGGCCGGTCTGGGCCTGAGGCTGGTGCTGAGCCGGGCGGCCGGTCCGGGTCTGGGCGGTCCGGGTCTGGGCGGTCCACGCTTCGGCGAACGCCGTGGACGCCGCCCGGACCGCAGGGTCGGTCGGTCCGCCGAAGGCCCGCGACGAGAAGACCTGCGTGGACTCGCCCGCTCCGGCGCCGCTTCGGCGAACGCCGATGGCGGGGCGACCTCGTCGGCGCGCGCCGCGAGCTCCGCGGCCGTGGGCTGCTGCAGGACGGGCGTCCAGCCGCCGGGGCGACGACCCCGCTCCAGGTCGACCA
>NZ_JAHLJA010000137.1:0-3882 GCF_020496245.1 Pseudonocardia sp. ICBG601
GTCGTGATCGCCGTCGTCGGCGCGCTGATGATCGTGTACGTGCTGGTCGGCGGCATGAAGGGCACCACGTACGTCCAGATCATCAAGGCGGTGCTGCTGATGCTCGCGGCCGCCGTGATGACCGCGTGGGTGCTGGGCAAGTACGGCTTCAACGTCTCGAAGATGCTCGGCGACGCGGTGGTGGCCAGCCCCAACGGCAACGCCGTGCTCGAGCGGGGCTGCAGTACAAGAACCCGGTCGACTTCATCTCACTCGGCCTCGCGCTGGTGCTGGGCACCGCGGGCCTGCCGCACATCCTCATGCGCTTCTACACGGTGCCCAACGCCCGCGAGGCGCGCCGCTCCGTGGTGTGGGCGATCTGGCTCATCGGGCTGTTCTACCTGTTCACGCTCGTGCTGGGCTACGGCGCCGCCGCGCTGCTGCCCCCAGGCATGATCACCTCGGCGAACCAGAACAACGCCGCCCCGCTGCTCGCCGCGCACCTCGGCGGCGAGATCGGGCTCGGCCTCGTCTCGGCCATCGCGTTCGCGACGATCCTCGCGGTCGTCGCCGGTCTGACGATCACGGCGTCGGCCTCCTTCGCCCACGACGTGTACGCCAACGTGATCAAGCGCGGCACCGCCCGTCCCGACCAGGAGGTGCGGGTCGCGCGCCTCACCGCGGTCGTCGTCGGGTCGTCGCGATCATCGGCGGGATCATCGCCAACGGCAGAACGTCGCGTTCCTCGTGCGCTCGCGTTCGCCGTCGCGGCCTCGGCGAACCTGCCGACGATCCTCTACTCGCTGTTCTGGAAGAGGTTCAACACCACCGGTGCGCTGTACTCGATCTACGGCGGACTCGGCCTCTCGATCATCCTGATCGTCTTCTCGCCCGCGGTGTCGGGCAAGGCCGTGAACCCGGAGACGGGCCGCAGCGCCTCGATGATCCAGGGCATCGACTTCCACTGGTTCCCGCTGGACAACCCGGGCATCATCTCGATCCCCGCGTCGTTCCTGCTCGGCATCGTCGGCACGTTCGTGGGCTCGCGCCGCAAGATCGACGACGCCAAGTACGCCGAGATGGAGGTCCGCTCCCTCACGGGCGTGGGCTCGGAGAAGGCCGTCTCGCACTGACGCACCGCTCCCTCGGCCCTCCGGGGTTGCTTTCCTGACGTACGGGGCCGATGTCCGCTCACCGGGGTCTGACACCACCGCGTGGCAGGATGCGAGGCATGACCGGACCCGTGCCCGCCGTCTCGGTGGCGGACCTCCCCGCAGGCGCCACGATCCTCGACGTCCGCGAGAACGACGAGTGGACCGCGGGCCACGCGCCCGACGCCCAGCACCTGCCGATGAGCGAGCTCACCGGCAGGCTCGACGAGCTCCCCGACGCCGACCCGATCTACGTCGTGTGCCGCTCCGGCGGCCGCTCTGCGCGCGTCACGGCGTACCTCACGCAGCAGGGTCGCTCCGCGGTGAACGTCGACGGCGGCATGCAGGCCTGGCAGGCGCAGGGTCGCCCGCTCGTCGGTGAGCAGCCGGGCGTCGCTCCCGACGTCGTCTGAGGCGATGCCTCGCCCCGTGCGGTGCCCGGCGTGCGGGCACGTCGGCGTGCCCGCGGGCCCGTACTGCCCGGTGTGCGGGCAGCACCTCGCACCGATGCCGATCACGTGGGTGGCGCACGTGCCGCCCGCGACGATCGGTCCACCGCTCCCGCCGCCGCGGCCCGCCTACCGGGGCGCGCCCCGCTACGGCGCCGTGCCGCGCTGGGGGTTCCCGGCGCACGCGTGGGTGCCGCCGCCGACGGGGGAGCGTCCGCCCGTCGACTCCGTCTACGCCGCCCGCTCGCTGGCCGCGAGCGCGGTGCCGCTGCTGTGGGCGACGGTCGTCGTCGCGGCCCCGCCGCGGGCGCCGAGGTCTGGCGCTACGTCCTCCTGCTGCTCTCGCGGAACGACGCCCTCTCCGGCACCGCCGTCGCCGCGTCCGACGCGCTCGTGGTCGCCGCCGGCATCGTCACGCTGCTGCTCTCCGTGCTCACCGGGCTCGTCGTCGTCCTCTGGACGGTGCGGGCGTCCGTCGCGGCCGCCGAGGAGGCGGGCACGCGACCGTCCCGGACGCCCCGAGCGCTGGTGCTGGCCTGGGTGGTCCCGTTCTGGAACCTCGGGATGGCCGGTTCCGTGCTCGCGGAGATCGAGCACACCGTGCTGGGCCGCGCGCCCGACGAGCGCCCGCGGCCGTCGCGGCTGCTGCTGGTCTGGTGGGCGACGTGGCTCGTCGGCGGCGTGCTGAGCGTCGTCGTGCTGCTCTGGGGCTTCCGCCAGGGCGTCCAGGCACGCGCCGACGGCGTCGAGCTGCACGCGTTCCTCGACCTGCTCGCCGCGGTCTCGGCCGCGCTGCTGGCCGTGCTGATCGTGCGGATCAACCGGATGATCGGGCCGCCCCGCACCGCCGCTCGCGAGGTTCTCGTCGCTGTGACACCTCCGACGGCGGTGCCTGCTCCTGGGCCCGCTCCCGAGCCTGCGCCCGAACCCGCGCCCGCCCCGGTGCCGTCATCCTGACGAGCGATACCCTCGTCGCCACCATGGCGAAGAAGACACGTGACCGTTCGGCCACCCAGGGTGAGAACCCGCGTCGGCCCTGCCCGTGCGGCTCCGGCAAGCGCTACAAGGCCTGCCACGGCGCCGGTGACGACGTGATCGTCACCCGCCCGTTCGAGGGCCTCGCGGCCGAGTGCGACCTCGTCGCGATGCGCGAGTTCCTCCCGTCCGCGACGGCCCCGCTGCCACTGCTCGACGGCGGACGCTCCGCGACGCTGGCCACCGTGCTGCCCGGCGCCTCCGCGGCGCTGGTCCGCGACAACGGCGACGTCCTGATCGGGATGCAGGTCCAGACCCGTTCCGGCGACCTGTCCGCCGACCTCGCCCGCGCGCTGCGCTGGGCGCTCGAGGCGGAGCCGGGCGAGTCCCTGCCGGTCGTCGGGCCCGGCGTCGCGGGGGAGCTCGTGCGGCTGCAGGACGTCATCGACGGCTCCGCGCCGCTCGACGTCACGCTGCACGCCGACTTCGGCTGGTGGATCCCGCCGTCGGCGGACGGCACCCCGCCCTCCGCCGAGGTCACGGCCACGCTGGAGCGCGCCAACGCCGTCATCATGCCGACGGAGCCCATCGAGGCCCCCGGCGTGCGCGCGGCGTACTGGGTCGACGCGGGCAACAGCCGCACCCACCTGCGCTGGGTCCGTCCCGAGCCGGAGGAGGCGCTCACCGCCGCCCTCGCGCGCCTGCAGGCCGCGGGCGAGCTCGGGCTGGGCGAGGGCACCAAGTACGCGGGCTCGTTCCGCGCGCACGGCCTCCTCGTCCCCGTGTGGGACCTCGACGTGGAGAAGCACGCCAAGGAGTACGCCGAGCCCGTCGCGGAGTTCGCGAAGCGCCTCGACGCCGCGCTGGCCGAGACCACCCGCTGACGGACGCGGAGCGCCGCGCCCGCGACGCCCTGGCGGCAAGCAGGTCACGCTCCGCTGATGGCGCCAGGCTCCTTCGTCGCCTGATCGCGGCTCGCGGGCCCCGGGGGAGTCGGTGACGAGCTCCCCCGGTGCTCAGTCGCTCGTTCCTCGCTCCCTGCGCGCCTCCTCCGCTCGTCACCGACGGGCCCGACTCGCGGTCGGGGTCCCGGTTGGATCGGTGGGGCGACTCGCGCTCGGGGTCCCGGTCGGGTCGATGGCCCGACTCGCGCTCGGGTCCCGGTCGGGTCGCGGGCTGGTCGAAATCCGCTCGCTTTCGGCGTCGGGTGGGTTAGCTTCCTGTCGTGGCTGACGGTTGGGAACTCGCACAGGTCAACATCGGGATGCCGACGGCGCCGCTCACGGCACCGGAGCTGGCGTGGTTCACCGAGGCCTTGGACGAGGTCA
>NZ_JAHLJA010000138.1:0-3538 GCF_020496245.1 Pseudonocardia sp. ICBG601
CGTCGGGGTGACCGCGTCGAGGGTCAGACCGTCGCGGGGCTCCTCGGCGAGGTTGACGCCCTCGGTGACCCGCGCCGCGGCCGCGTCGAGCACGAGCACCCGGGCGCCGTCGAGCACGACGACCGCGGCCAACGAGCGCCCCCACGGCACCCGGGTCAGCTCCGCCGACACGGTGCCGCTGCCAGTGACGCCGCCGGAGCCGCCGTCGGTGCCACCGCCAATGCCGCCGTGAGTGCCGCCGCCGGTGAGCGCGCCCCCGGCCGCACCGGCAGGGCGGTCCCCGCCGGTCGCGTCGGTGACGACCGCGGCCAGCGGCCCGTCCGGCACGGCGAGCCCGGCGGCGCGGGCCAGCCACCCGGCGAGCAGGTCGGTCTCGGACAGCGGCAGCCGGGCCGCCGCCGCTCCGGCGACCTCCAGCAGCACGGCGGCGTCGTCGAGGGTGCCGCCGGTCTCCGGGTCGGTCAGCGAGGTCAGCCCGGCCCCGGCGCACACCTTCCAGGCGGCCGTGTCCAGGCCGGTGCCCTCGCGGTCGTCGGACCCGGCGGCCAGGATCGACGCGGCCAGGTCGGCGAGGTCGCTGTTGCGGGCCATCAGCGCAGTCCCATCCCCCGCGCGACGATGCCGCGCAGGACCTCGTTGGTACCGCCGCGCAGGGTGAACCCGGGCGCGTGCAGCACGGCGTCGGCGAGCAGCCGGGCGAACCCGGACTCCGCGCCGGGGTCCGGTGGGATGTCGACCAGCAGCCGGGCGGCGTCGACGATCTCGTTCTCGAAGCGGGTGCCGAGGTCCTTGACCAGGGCCGCGGCCAGCTCGGGCGCCTCACCCGACTCCAGTGCCCCGGCGACGGCCAGCGACATGGCCCGCAGCGTCCACAGCCGCGACACCAGCGACCCGACCCGGCGCCGGGTGCCGGTGTCGACACCGCCCGCCGCCGCGGTCAGCTCCCCGACCAGCGACGACAGCAGCGGATAGGTCGACAGGAACCGCTCCGGCCCGGACCGCTCGAACGCCAGCTCGCCGGTGACCTGGGCCCAGCCGTTGCCGATCTCGCCGAAGACCCGCGAGTCCGGGATGAACACGTCGTCGAAGCGGACCTCGTTGAAGTGGTGCGCCCCGGTGAGCAGCGGGATCGGGCGGATCTCCACCCCGGGCGAGTCCAGCTCGACCAGGAACTGGGACAGGCCCGCGTGCCGGTGGGCGTCGTCGCGCGGCTCGGTGCGCACCAGCGCGAAGAACGCGTGCGCATGGTGGGCCCCGGAGGTCCAGACCTTGGTGCCCGACAGCCGCCACCCGCCGACGCCGCGGGTCGCCCGGGTCCGCACCGACGCCAGGTCGGAGCCGGAGTCCGGTTCGGACATGCCGATGCCGAAGTACACCTCGCCGCGGGCGATGCCGGGCAGGAACGCGCGACGCTGCTCCTCGGTGCCGTGACGCAGCAGCGACGGCCCGATCTGGCGGTCGGCGATCCAGTGCGCCGCCACCGGGGCGCCCGCCGCGAGCAGCTCCTCGGTGACGACGTAGCGCTCCAGCGCGGTGCGGCCGTGCCCGCCGTACTCGGTGGGGATCGTCATACCGAGCCAGCCGCGCTCCCCCAGCCGCCGCGAGAACGACTCGTCCCAGCCGGAGAGCCACACGTCCGCACGCGGGGTCCAGCGGTCGGCGTCGCGCTCCTCGTCGAGGAAGGACCGGACCTCGGCCCGCAGGTCCGCCAGCCCGGCGGGGAGCTCGACCGGGTCGGGCACGAGCTCGGGCAGCGTCGCTGCCGCTGTCGATGTCACTGCCACGGGCCTCATCATGACCCAGCCCCGCCGACGCCGCCGGTGTCTATGGGCCGACTCACCGGGGTACGTTCCGGGCATGACCACCAATGCTGACGAGCGCAGGGTGCTGGATGCCGTCCCCACCGGCCTGTTCATCGGCGGCCAGTGGCGGCAGGCGGAGAACGGTGCGACCGCGAAGGTCGAGGATCCGTCCACCGGAGAGGTCCTGACCGAGGTCGCCGACGCCTCCCCCGCCGACGGCATGGACGCCCTCGCCGCCGCGCACGCCGCGCAGCCCACGATCGCCGCGATGGCACCGCGGGAGCGCAGCGAGATCCTGCGCCGCGCCTACGACCTGCTCCACGAGCGGATCGACGACCTCGCCCTGCTCATGACCCTGGAGATGGGCAAGCCCTTCGCCGAGGCCAAGGGTGAGGTCACCTACGCCTCGGAGTTCCTCCGCTGGTTCTCCGAGGAGGCCGTGCGGATCGACGGCGGCTACCAGGTCGCCCCGAACGGCCAGACCCGCTTCCTCACCATCCGCCAGCCCGTCGGGGTCTGCGTGTTCGTCACCCCGTGGAACTTCCCGCTGGCCATGGGCACCCGCAAGATCGCTCCGGCGGTCGCCGCCGGCTGCGCCTCGGTGATCAAGCCCGCACCGCAGACACCGCTGACGATGCTCGCGTTCGCGCAGGTGCTGGCCGACGCCGGCCTGCCCGACGGCGCCCTGAACGTCATCAACGCCACCGACGCCGGCGCGGTGATCGAGCCGATCCTCCGCGACGGCCGCGCCCGGAAGATGTCGTTCACCGGATCCACCCCGGTCGGGAAGCTGCTGCTGTCCCAGGCCTCGGACAAGGTGCTGCGCTCGTCGCTGGAGCTGGGTGGCAACGCCTCGTTCATCGTGCTCGACGACGCCGACGTCGACGCCGCCGTCGAGGGCGCCATGATCGCCAAGATGCGGAACATGGGCGAGGCCTGCACTGCGGCGAACCGCTTCTACGTCCAGCGCGGCGTCGCCGAGGCGTTCACCGCCAAGCTCGCCGAGCGGATGGGTGCGCTCAAGGTCGGCCGTGGCACCGAGGAGGGCGTGAACGTCGGCCCGCTGATCGACGCCAAGGGCCGGGACAAGGTCACCGACCTGGTCGCCGACGCCGTCGCCGCGGGCGCCTCGGTCGCGCTCGGCGGGAAGGCCCAGGACGGGCCGGGCTACTTCTACCCGCCGACCGTGCTCACCGACGTGCCGGTCGACTCCCGGCTCAACCACGAGGAGATCTTCGGCCCGGTCGCGCCGATCACCGTCGTCGACACCGCCGACGAGGCGCTGGCCGCGGCCAACGCGACCGAGTTCGGCCTGGTCAACTACGTGTACACGCGCGACCTGAACCGGGCGCTGCACATCGCCGAGAACCTCGAGAGCGGCATGATCGGGCTCAACACCGGCCTGGTGTCGAACCCGGCCGCCCCGTTCGGCGGAGTGAAGGAGTCCGGGCTGGGCCGCGAGGGCGGCGCGATCGGCATCGACGAGTTCCTCGAGACCAAGTACGTGGCCATCGGCTACAGCGGCTGAATCACGGGAACGGCCGAGGGCCCCGGCGCCGTACGGCGCCGGGGCCCTCGTGGTTCGCGGACCGGTCAGTTGGCCGGGGCCGCGGGTGCAGCAGGTGCCGCGGGGGCCGGGGCCTGCGGCTGGATCGGGACCGCCGCATCCTGCCCGGGCACCGGCTCGGCGGGCTGGGTCACGTCGACCTGCCCGCCCGAGACGAGCTCGACCAGCT
>NZ_JAHLJA010000139.1:0-5227 GCF_020496245.1 Pseudonocardia sp. ICBG601
ATCCAGACCCAGATCAGCGAGTCCTGTTTCGACGACCGGGTAGGCCGCCAGGCGGGCCGTGCGCGGCACCCCGCTTTTGGCCCGGCACCGCGACGCACGCGCCGTCGGCGCCGTAGGTGAAGCCGTGGTAGCCGCAGACGACGGTGTCGCCGACGAGCCGGCTCGGGGACTGGGACAGCGGGAACCGGCGGTGCACGCAGCGGTCGGCGTGCGCGGTGACCTGGCCGGCCTCGGTGCGCCAGAACAGGATCGGCTCGTCGCAGATCGTGCGGCGAACAGCTCGCGACCGATCTCGGCGGAGTAGGCGGCGACGTACCACTGGTCGCGGGGGATCGAGCTCATGCGGGGACTCCCTGGGTGGTGGGGGCGCCGGATCGGCGGAGCAGCAGGACGAGGACGGCCGCGCCGACGAACACCGCGGCGAAGAGCAGGTAGAGCGACTGCGGGGTGGCGCCGCCGTCGAGCAGCGCCCCGGCCAGGGTCGGCGCGAGGATCGCCCCCGGACCGGCCGACCGCGAGCGCGGTCCCGACGCCGGTGGTGCGCACGTCGGCGCCGTAGGAGGTCGGTGCCATCGCGTACAGCCCGGCGACGCAGCCGTTGACGAACAGCCCGACCAGCGCACGGCGACGACGAACGCCACCGCGAGCGAGGAGGTGGCTGGCGATGAACACGGCGAGCAGCACCGCGGTGGCCAGCAGGTACCCGGCGAGCACGTGCCGCAGCGCGAACCGGGCGGCGAGCAGGCCGAGCCCGGCGGCGCCGAAGATGCCGCCGACGTTGAGCAGGGTGCCGCCCGCGATGCCCGCGTCCGGGGAGAGCCCGGCCTCGACGAGCAGCGTCGGCGTCCAGCTGGTGACGAAGTAGAACCCGGCCATCACGCAGAAGAAGCTGATCCAGAGCAGCACCGTGGTGCGGCGCAGCGCCGGGCGCAGCAGCGCGCCGTACCCGCCGCGACACCGGTGCGCACCGGAGCGTCCCCGGGGAGCGCGGGCAGCGCCGCGTGCCCCATCCGGGCCAGCAGCACGTTGACCCGCTCCAGCGCCCCGGCCGGGCGACGCACGAGCAGGAAGTCCAGCGACTCCGGCAGCCGCCACCAGACCAGCGGGACCGCCGCCAGGGTGGCCAGGCCACCGACGAGGAACACCGACCGCCAGCCGAGCTGCCCGATCAGCGTGGCGGCGAGCACGCCGCCGAGGACGGCCCCGATCGCGTAGCCGGTGGAGTTCAGGCTGACCGCGAGACCCCGCCAGCGGGCCGAGGCGTACTCGGCGGCGACGACGTTGCTGGTGGCGAGGATGCCGCCGACACCGAGCCCGGTGACCAGCCGCAGCGCGCCGAGCTGACCGGGGGACTGCGCCGCGGACGAGGCCAGCATCGCCAGCCCCGCGACGACCAGGCAGCCCAGCACGATCGGCCGTCGCCCGATGCGGTCGGCCCACGGTCCGATGAGGACCGAACCGGCGGCCATGCCGACCAGGCCAGCGGACAGGAGCAGGCCGAGCTGGCTGCCGGACAGGCCCCACTCGGTGGCGACCGAACGGCCGGTGAAGGCCATGACCAGGACGTCGAAGCCGTCCAGGACGTTGAGCAGGACGCACGCCGCGACCGCGCCCCACTGGTAGCGGGACATGGGGGCGTCGTCGAGCAGGCGGCGGACGGTGTCCGCCGCGGGTGGTGGGCGCATGGTGGACTCCGTCGTCTCCGCGCGGTGGTGGTGCAGCGAGGATGCGGGGCGACGGGGCGAGCGCCGTACGTGCCTTCCGGAGAATGGAAGGGTTTCAGGGCGTGGTGGTGCTGAGCGCGCGGCTGATCCCGGCGGCGGTCGTGCGCACCAGCGGGGCCAGCGCACGAGCGGGCACGCTGCCGTGCCGCACCACGAGCGAGACGGCCGCGACGACCTGGCCGCGGGCGTCGGAGACGGGGGCGCCGACCGACAGCGCGTCGTCGGTGACCTGCCGGTCGCTGACCGAGTGGCCGTCGCGGCGGACGTCGGCGAGCATGCGGCGCAGCCGCTGCGGGTCGGTCACGGTGAACGGGGTGTAGCGCTCGATCCGCCCGCCCAGCACCTCGTCCTGCAGCTCCGGCGGCGAGTGCGCGAGCAGCACCAGGCCGACCCCGGTCGCGGTGAGCGCGAACGCCCCCCGACCCGGGTCTGCACCGGGACCGCGCCGGACCCGGCGAGCCGTTCGACGAACACCACCTCGGCGCCCTCGCGCACCGCGAGCTGCACGTTCTCCCGGGTGACCCGGGACAGGTCCTCCAGGAACGGCAGTGCCGTCTCGCGCAGCGCCTGCCCGCGCGGGGCGAGCGCGCCCAGCTCCCACACGCGCAGCCCGATCCGGTAGCGGCCCTGCTCGTCACGCTCCAGCGCACCCCACGCCGCCAGGTCGGCGACGAGCCGGTGGGCCGTCGACAGCGGGACGTCGGCGTGCCGGGCGAGGTCGCTGAGCGACAGCGCGGACCGGTCGGGGCCGAACGCGTCGAGCAGGCCGAGCGCGCGCACCACGACCGACCCGGTCGGCCCCACCGGGTGGCCGCGACGCGACGTGGTCATGCCCGCCAGTATCAGGCGTCGTGGTCAGGCGTCGTAGTCGACCGTGGCGGTCCCCGTCACCGGGCGGGACTGGCAGGTGAGGACGAACCGGCGGCGACCTCCTCGGGCTCCAGCGCGTAGTTGCGCCGCATGGTCACCTCGCCGTCGGTCACCTTCGCCCGGCAGGTCCCGCACACCCCGCCCTTGCAGGCGAACGGCAGGTCTCCGCGGACCTTCTGCGCGGCGTCGAGGACGTACGCCCCGGCCGGGACGGCCAGCGTCGTCGACCGTCCGTTCAGGACGACCGTGACCTGTGCGCCGTCGCCGTCCGGCTCGGGCTCGTGGCGGTCGAGCTCCGGCGGCGGCTCGTCGACGTAGAACAGCTCGCGGTGCCACCCGGCGCCGCTCGACACCCAGCTCGCCGAGCACCGCGACCGCGGCCTCGGTCATCCCGAGCGGGCCGCACAACCACCAGTCGTCGACGTCGCCGGTGTCGACCAGCGCGGTGAACAGCAGCCGCAGCCGGTCGGCGTCGAGCCTGCCGTTGACGATCTCGGCCTCGGTGGGCTCGCGGGACAGCACGTGGAGCAGGTGCAGCCGCGGGCCGTAGCGGTTCTTCAGGTCGGCGATCTCCTCGGTGAACATCACCGTGTCGGTCCGCCGGTTGCCGTAGACGAGGGTGACGCGGGTGTCGTCGTGCGCGGCCAGCAGCGACGCCGCGATCGACAGCACCGGGGTGATCCCGGACCCCGCGGCGACGAGGCCGTGGTGCGTGCCGGCCGTCAGCTCCGGGGTGAACGACCCGGCGGGCGGGCCGACCTCGACGACGTCGCCCGGGGCCACCTCGTCGACCAGCCACGCGGAGAGACAGGCCGCCGTCGACCCGGCGCACCCCACCCGCGGCGCGGTCCCGGCGGCCGAGCAGATCGAGTACGACCGGCGCTCCTCGCCGTCGGCGGTGACCTTCCGCAGGGTCAGGTACTGGCCGGGCGGAAGTCGTAGTGCGCGCGCAGGTCGTCGGGCACGTCGAAGGTGACGGCGACGGCGTCGTCGCACAGCCGGTCGACCCCGGTGACGACCAGCCGGTGGAAGCCGGCGGGGAGCTCGGTCCCCTCCGCCAGCAGGGCCTCGATCTCGTCGTCCAGGGCGAGCGTCGTCCGGCCGTACGCCTGGTTGGCCCGGGCCTGCCACGCCGCCGCGCGCCGTTCGCCCATCACAGCTCCTCGCCGGTTCGGTCGATCACCGGGCACGCTCCGCTCCTCGCGCGCCAGGGCTCGCTGCGATGCTCACGCACCCTCAGATCTCCTTCATGTGCTCGAACGGCTCACGGCAGGTCGTGCACCGGCGCAGCGCGGTGCACGCGGTCGGGCCGAAGCGCGACAGCTCCTCGGTCGCCCGCGACCCGCACTGTGGCAGGGCACGACCGTCGACGGCACGTCCAGCGTCAGCGGGATCGGCCCGGTGGTGCGCGGGGCGCTCCCGGGCGGTGCGACGCCGGCCTCGGCGAGCTTGCGGCGCCCGGCCCCCGCTGATCCAGTCGGTGCTCCAGGCGGGGGAGAACACCGTCCGCACCTCGACGCGCGTGTACCCGCCGCGGTGAGCGCGCCGCGGATGTCGGCCCGCATCTCCTCGATCGCCGGGCAGCCGGAGTAGGTCGGGGTGATCGTGACGGTCACCGTGCCGTCCTGTTCGGAGACCGACCGGACCACCCCGAGGTCGTCGAGGGTGAGCATCGGCATCTCGGGGTCGACGACCCGGGCGACGACGTCGCGGGCACCGAGGTCACGGTCACTCAGGTCACGGTCGCTCAGGTCCACTGTGGTCACCATGTCGCCCCCGGGTGTCTGCGCGCCAGGCTCTGCATCACCACGAGTGCGTGCTCCAGCTTCTCGGTGTGCAGCCCCTGCCGGCCGCCGCGGCCGCCGACCGTGCCGGTCGGCGGTACGTCCGGGCGGGACAGCGTGGCCCGCTCCAGCACCTGCGCGAGCACGGTCTCGACCTCCTCGCGGGTGTCGGCGGGGTCGACCGCGACCCCGGCCGCGACCAGGCGCCGTTCCTGCTCGGTGGTGCGGAACAGCTCCTCGATGTGCGGCCACACCCACCCCAGCGCGTCCTGCATGCGGCGGTGGGACTCGCCGGTGCCGTCGCCGAGGCGCAGCGTCCAGCGGGCGGCGTGGTCGCGGTGGTAGGTGACCTCCTTGACCCCCTTCGCGGCGACGGCGGCGACCACCGGGTCGGCCGAGCCCTGCAGCCGGTGCAGGAGCGCGAGGCGCCAGGTGGAGAACACCCAGCAGCCGGGCGATGCACCGGGCGAAGTCCAGGTCGTCGCGGACGGTTCGACGAGCCCGACACAGCGGAACTCCTCGACCTCGCGCCAGTAGGCCAGCGCGTCCTCGTCGCGGCCGGTCAGGTGCCCGGCGCGCGAGAGCAGCACCCGGGCCTGACCGAGCAGGTCGAGCGCGTGTGTTGGCGAGCGCGACCTCCTCCTCCAGCTCCGGGGCGTTCGAGACCCACTCGGTGAGCCGGTGCGACAGCACCAGCGCGTCGTCGCCGAGCATCAGCAGCACAGTACGCGGCCAGGTCGGCGGGGTCGACGCCGTCCGGGACGGGCGCGACGATGTCGGCCTCGGAGTCCTCGAAGCCCGACCCGAACGCCCAGCGGGGGTCGTCGCCCTCCTCGGTCAGCGCGTCGT
>NZ_JAHLJA010000140.1:0-5074 GCF_020496245.1 Pseudonocardia sp. ICBG601
GGGGTCGCGGTGAGGCCGAGCGTGGCCAGGCCCGCGCGGCGGAAGCGCTCCATGAGGTGGGTGTCGCTCGGCATCGGCACGCCGTCGCCCAGCATCCGGGCCCGGAACGGGTCGGGACGCCCGCGGCGTGCGTGATGAGGTCCTTGATCGCGAAACGGCACCCCCGCGAACGGACCGTCGGACGCGTGGTCGAGCGGCGCGTCGAAGGGGCCGCTGACGAGTCCGTTGACCTGAGGCTGGACGGCGTCGAGCGCGGCGACGGCGGCCTCGGTCACCTCGTCGGCCCGCACCTCGCCGTCGCGGATCAGCGCGGCGAGCGCGGTGGCGTCGAGCTCGGTGTACTCGCTGGGCTTCATCGTGCTCCTCTGCCTGGTGAGGAGCGCACGGTAGGAGCGTTCGGACCTGGTGACATCGGTCGATCGACGGATACCGTGCCAGGGCCTGCCCTGCAAGCCATGGACCGTGCTCTTCGCGCCGAGATCGTCCCCGGGCGGCGTTGCCCCACGACCGAGTACGTCCAGTACGACGGCTCGTGCGGGCGCCTTGCCAGGAACGATCTCGATCACGAAGCCCACGGCCCCCGACTCACAGGACAGGCCCTCATGACCGCTCTCGCAGTGGCGCGTGAGTTGAGCTCGTTCCTGCGACGGCACGGGAGCCGGACGCCCGGCTCTGCTGAGGCGGCCGCGGAGAGCCTGCGGTCCATCGTGTCGTCGGACTGCCTGGCGCTCTCGGTCTGGGACCCCGGACGTCGACGGCACCGTGCGCTGGCCTCGTCCTACTCGGCGGAGGTCACCGGCTTCCTCGACGACGTCATGCACACGGACCCGCTGTTCGTGTCGGTGCAGGTCGGCGGCACTCCGGTCCGGGGTCCGCGACCTGCTCCCGCACCGCGGCGCGGCGAGGTCTTCGAGTCGGTCATCGTGCCGAGCGGCTTCCGCGACGGCGTCACCCACTGCCTCTTCGCCGCCGACGGCCGCTACGTGGGCATGGTGAACGCGAGCACCCTCGACACGCGCCACCCCGACGACGACGCGATGACGCTGCTCGGGCTGCTCAGCGCCGACCTCGCCGCGGCCCTGGACCCGGTGCCGCCGCCCCCCTCGCCCGCCGCTCGGCTGGCCGACGGCGTCACCGAGGGCCTCCTGCTCGATCCCGACGGGCGGGTCGTGCCCCTCTCAGCCCGCCCCGCCCCGAGCTCGTCGCCCCGTTGAGCGCCGAGCTCGACCACGTCCCGGGCCGTTGCGGCGCCTCGTCGTGCGGGGCGAGACCGTCTTCGAGATCGACGTCTACCGGACCGGCGCCGGAGTCGTCCTGCTGCACCGCGAGGTCCCGCCGCCCGACGGGCTCCACCCCCGTGAGCTGCAGGTCCTCTCGGGCATGGCCGCCGGCCTGAGCAACGCCGAGATCGGCGCCCTGCTCGGGATCGGCGCCCGCACCGTCGCCACGCACGTCGAGCACGTGCTGGGTCGGACGGGCTGCCGCAACCGGGCCGAGGCCGCGGCCCGCGCGGTGGGATGGGGGCTGGTGGTCGACGCCTCCGGGTGAGCGTTCAGATGGTCGTGACCATGCCGCCGTCGACCACGACGTCGGCGCGCGGTGATGGTGCCCGCGGCCGCTGAGGCGAGGAACAGCACGACCCGCGCGACCTCGTCGGCCGGGTGAACCGACCCACCGGGGTGCCTGCGACGGCGGGCGTCCCTCACCGCCGCCGGGTCGGTGGCCCTGCGCCCGCGCGACGGTCTCGGCCACGCCACCCGCGCCCAGCCACAGAGCCGTCTCGACGGGCCCGGGGCTGACCGTGTTGACCCGCACTCCCGCCGGTCCCAGCTCCTTCGAGAGCGACTTGCTGAAGCTGTGCAGCGCAGCTTGGCCGCGCTGTAGTCGATCACGCCCGTGGTCCGGCAGGGACGCGTTCACCGAGCAGACCGTGACGATCGTGGACGGCGCCCGCCGCACGAGGTGGGGCACGGCCGCCCGCGTGGCGCGGACGGCGGAGAGGCAGGTTCACCTCCAGGGCCCACTGCCAGTCAGCGTCGGTGACCTCGACGAACCCCTCGGTGCGGGGCCGGACCCCGCCCACGTTGTTGACCAGGACGTCGATGCCGCCGAAGCGGGCGACCGCCTGGTCGACGAGCGTCTGGCAACCGGCCGCCGTCGTCAGGTCGTCGAGGACGACGACCATCTCGCTCTCGTCGGCGAGCGCGCTGAGCTTCGGGCGACCCGTTCAGTGCGCCCGCGGCGACGTCGACGCCCTCGCCGACCAGTGCGCGCGCGATCTCCAGCCCGATGCCGCGGCTGGCGCCCGTCAACGACCGCGGTCCGGCCGGTGAGGTCGAGCTTCACTGGGCTCGGTCCTGCTGGGCCTGGTCCTGCTGGGCGTGGTCCTTCAGCCAGGTCAGGCAGACGTCGGCGATCTCGGGCCAGCCGGAGTCGATCACCAGGGAGTGGCCCCGGTCGGGGAAGGTCGTGATGTCGGTGACCGCCGAGGAGTGGCGGTACTGCTTGAGGGTCGAGCGGGTGACGGACTCGGGGACCGTGTGGTCGCGCCCGCTCGCGATGAGCAGGAGCGGCCCGCGGTTCTCGTTCGCGGTGTCGACCTTGGCGGGTGAGTGGGGGTCGAAGTTCGCCGAGGCCGCCTCGAACAGCGGACGTCCCCGGCGCCGGGATCGTCCAGCGCGCGAAGAGCTCGTTCGACTCGTCCTCCGACACCGCGTTGCGAACGCGAAGCGGAACTGCTCGGCGGTCAGCGACACCGAGCGGTGTTGTGGCCGGGTCTTGAACACCGGCAGCGTCGCCCGCAGCGCCGAGAGCGGCACGGGCAGGACGCCCTTGATCTGCGCGGCGTCGATCGCGATCGCGGCGCGGGCCTTGTCCTGCCCGAGGAGCTTCTGCGCGATCAGCCCGCCGAACGAGTGCCGACGAGGACCGGAGCCGAGGGCAGCGTGTCGATGATCGCCGCGAAGTGGGCCACGACGTCGTCGATGCCGTGGTCGGAGATCGCGTCGGGGTCGTCGCGCGAGGCCTCGACGGAGTCGCCGTCGCCCGGCCAGCCCGGCGCCTGCGGGTCGTAGCCCGCGTCGCGGAACCGGTCGATCCAGGGGTTCCAGGACGGCCGTGCAGCCAGAGGCCGTGGATGAACAGGACCGGTGTGCCCACTGGAGGTCTCCTTCTCGTTGGACCTCCGGGACGTTATGGCGGCTGCGGGCTGGTCGGCTTCAGTCGTCGAGACCGGGTGTCGGTGGTCCGGCCGCGGAGCTAGCGTCGAACGACTGAACGTGGAGCGCGCCCGAGAGCTGGCTCCGGCTGGTCACCCCGAGCTTCGGGAAGATGCGGTAGAGGTGCGAGCCGACCGTGCGGTGCGACAGGAACAGCCGCTGCCCGATCTCGCGGTTGGACAACCCCTGCGCGGCGAGCCGCGCGATCTGGGACTCCTGCGCCGAGAGCAGCTCGCGCGGGTTCGTCGTCGGGCGCCACCCCCGTTCCCGGTCGCCGGAGCTCGCGGTCGGCCCGTCGTGCCCCGGATGAGCGCCCGCCGCGTCGAACGTGCGCGGGCGGCGCGCAGCGGCTCGCGGGACTCGACGGTGCGCCCGCTGCCTGCGCAGCCAGGAGCCGAAGGACCAGCTGCATGCGGGCGCGGTGCCACGGGTACGGCCGCCCGGCGCCGTCCGAGGGCGGCGCGGAAGAGCTCCTCGGCCGAGGCGGGGTCGGCGAGGACGGCTCGCGAGTGTTCGAGCGCGATCGTCGGGCCGAGCGCGGGCGAGTCGCCGACCGCCTTCTCCATGGCGTCCAGCAGCGACCGCGCCTCCACGAGCCTGCCGGTGGGCACGGCGGCGTCGGCGAGGTAGCTGATCGTCCAGAGCTGCTGGACCCGCTGGCAGGCGGGGTCGCTCGGGACGAAGACGCGCTGCAGCTCGCCGTACGCGGGCTCGGGGCGCTCGGCACCGATCGCGGCGACGCCGCGCGCCAGCTGGACGGCGGCCAGCAGGGACGAGCTCGCGTTGGGCACGCGACCGGCGGTGTCCTCCGCCTCGGCGAGGAGCGGGTGGCGGACGTCCCAGCCGCCGCGCACGGCCTCGATCACGGTGACGGCGATCCGGGCGGTGGCCGCCCACACCTCCTGGCCGGTCTCGGCGGCGAGGCGTCGGCCTCGTCGGCGGAGCTCGACGCGTCGAACAGGCCCAGGTTGATCTCGGCCCAGCGCGGATCGCGAGCACCTCGGCGAGCAGTCCCATGCGGCCTTCCGCTCGGAGCTGCCGCACGGGTGCGGACAGGAACGACACGGCCCGCCCGAAGTCCCCCGACGCAGAACGCGGCGATGCCGAGCAGCCCGGCCAGGTCGGGCCGTCCGCCCGCGTCCGTGGGCCAGCGGTCCAGGTGTTCCACGATCTCGAGCTCAACGTCAGCGACTCCGACAAGGCGAGGACGGCCAGGAGCCGCGGGTCGCCCGCCTCCAGGGGCACCGCCCGCGCGGCCCGGACGATCTCGTCGCGGACCGCCTCCCGGGGGTCGCGCCACCACACCCGGCGGGACGCGCCGACCAGCAGCTGCATCGCGAGTCGCCGTCGTCATCGGCCGTGGCCCGTCGGGCCAGCGCGACGAGGTGCAGGATCTCGGCGGGCTCGCTCGTCGAACCGTCGTGGAACGCGCCCCGCAACCAGGTCAGGCGCGACCGTTCCCGCGTCCGCAGCGGCATCCCCGAGACCCGGGCCGTGATGCTCTCGACCTGGCCGAAGCGGCCGAGCTCGTAGCCCAGCTCGGCGGCGCCGAGCATCCGGGCGGCACGGTCGAGCGGGTCGGGCTGAGCGCGGCGGGCGTTCCAGCCACACGAGCGCGGTCGAGACCGCTCCGCGGCGGTGCGCGTCGCCCGCGGCGCGTTCGAGCCGGGCGGCGATCTCGTCGTCGGGACCCGGCGCGCCGGAGGCCTGGTGCCAGATCGCGCGGTCGGGTTGGCGGCCAAGGCGCCGGCCAGCGCCGCGTGGGCGTCCCCGCCGCGCGGCGGGGGACATCGCCTGCCGCAGCGCCGAACCCACCAGGGGGTGGCTGATCCGGTAGGTCTCGCCGACGACGGTCA
>NZ_JAHLJA010000141.1:0-3488 GCF_020496245.1 Pseudonocardia sp. ICBG601
GCCGACCCGAACGAGATCCCGGCCTTCGTGAACGCGCTGGTCAAGGGCGCCGACTTCGCCAAGGCAGCCGGTTCTGCAAGGGCGGCGGCTCGGACGACATCACGCTGCTGCGCAAGTCCGGCAACGCCGGGCTGAACACCGTCGCGAACCGGCTGTTCGGCACCAAGTACTCCGACCTCTGCTACGGCTACAACGCCTTCTGGGCCGACCTGCTGCCGCAGCTCGAGCTCCGGACCCGGCGGCGCCGCAGCCCGAGGACGGCTCGATGCTCTGGGGCGACGGTTTCGAGATCGAGACCGTGCTTGAACTGCCGCGTCGCCGCGGCCGACCTGACGATCACCGAGGTGCCGTCGGTCGAGCGGGAGCGCATGTTCGGCGAGACCAACCTGCGGACCTTCGCCGACGGCACCCGGGTGCTGCGTACCCTGATGGCCGAGCACCGTCGCATGGAGCAGCGTCGCAAGGCGTCCGGCTACGCCCGCTGACGCTGCTCGTACCGGCCGCCCCCGCCGGTCCGCAGCACCATGAGGAGCGATTGCACGTGAGCGCCCTGCCGACCGCCACCGTGGTCGTCTGCGTCTACACCGAGAAGCGCTGGTTCGACATCAAGGCCGCCGTCGACTCGGTTCTCGACCAGGACGTGACCCCGCTGGAGACGATCGTCGTCGTCGACCACAACGAGCGCCTGCGGGAGCGGGCCGAGCGCGAGTTCGGGCCGCTCGGGGTGGTGGTCGTCGCGAACGAGAAGAAGCAGGGCCTGTCCGGCGCCCGCAACACCGCGGTCGAGCTGGCCTCCGGCGAGGTCGTCGTCTTCCTCGACGACGACGCCGCGGCCCGCCCCGGCTGGCTGCGCGCGCTCCTCGCCCCGTACGAGGACCCGGACGTGATCGGCGTCGGCGGGATCGCCCACCCGAAGTGGCCCGACGGGCGTCCGCGGACCCTGCCCGGTGCCGCCCCCGAGGACCCGAACGCCACCGGCGAGCTCGACTGGGTCGTCGGCTGCACCTACACCGGCCAGCCCACCGAGCGGGCGGAGATGCGCAACCTCATGGGCTGCAACATGTCCCTGCGCGCCGAGGTGTTCACCCGCGTCGGCGGGTTCGCCGAGGACATGGGCCGGATCGGCAAGAACCCGCTTGGCTGCGAGGAGACCGAGCTCTGCATCCGGGCCCGGCAGGCCTACGTCGCCGACGGCCGGAAACCCGCGCATCCTGTTCGAGCCGCGCGCCGCCGTCGACCACCGGGTGTCCGACGACCGGGTCTCCTGGCGCTACCTGCTGCGCCGCGGCTGGGCCGAGGGCATCTCCAAGGCCGCCGTCTCCAAGGTCGTCGGGACCGGGGACTCGCTGTCCGCCGAGAGCAGCTACACGATGAAGGTGCTGCCCGCGGGAGTGCTCCGCGAGGCGAAGGAGCGCAACGCCGCCTCCGCCGTCGCGATCGTCGCCTGCCTCGGCGTCACCACCGCGGGCTACGTCCGCGGTCGGCTGCCCGGCGCCACCGCCCACGTGCGGCTGCCCGCGGGCCGGAACACCGGTGCCTGACCGGGCCACCGCCCCGGAGGCCCCGCACCCGCACGACACCCGGATCCGCTCCTACGTCCACCAGCGCGTCCGGCTCTCCGAGGGTCAGCAGTCCGCCTGGGACCGGCTGTGGTCGACGTGGGGCGCCGAGGTCGACGACGTCGTGGCCGCCGGGGTCTGGGACCCGGCCGCGATGTTCGGCCGGACCGCTCCGGTCGTGCTGGAGATCGGGTCCGGCATGGGCGAGACGACCGCGGCGCTCGCGACGGCGCGAGCCGGAGATCGACCACGTCGCGGTCGAGGTCTTCGAGCCGGGCCTGGCCCAGCTGCTCATGCGGATCGAGCAGGGCGGCCTGACCAACCAGCGGCTGCTGCGCGGCGACGCCGTGGAGCTGCTCACCCGGGTCGTGCCGCCAGCCTCGCTGGACGGACTGCGCATCTTCTTCCCCGACCCGTGGCCCAAGCGGCGGCACCACAAGCGCCGGTTGATCCAGCCGGACTTCGCCGCGCTGGCCGCGTCGCGGCTGCGCCCGGGCGGCCTGCTGCACCTGGCGACCGACTGGCCGCACTACGCCGAGCAGATGCGCCGGGTGGTCTCCGCGGAGCCGTCGCTGCGCCCGGACGACGCTTCCCGCTCCGGCCGGACGGCTGGCAGGACCGCCCGTCGTGGCGTCCGGTCACGAAGTTCGAGGACCGGGCCCGGCTGGACGGACGACCGGTTCGTGACCTGCTGTACATCGCCGACCACACCCATGGTGCCGGTGACACACGGAGAGTGACCGACTACGGTCAGGAGCACCCCGGACCCGGATCCCCACCCGAGTGACCCCCGAAGGACGCCCGTGACGACGGTGGAGCACGGCAAGAACTCGCACCCCGCTCCCGCGGCACCGAAGCGGCCGGTCGACCGACCGGCCGGCTTCCGGCCGAGCCCGACGCCCCGCCCGATGACGGGCCGCCGTCGGGCGCTCCGTCGGGTCCGGGTCAGGGCCCTGGCCAGGCGCCGGGGGAGTCCGCCGGGGAGCGGTCCGGACGGTCGGTGTCGATGGTCCCGCTGGTCGGGCCGGTTGAGGGTCCCGTGCAGGCGACCACCGCGCTGGCGCGGACGGGGTGGAGGCGACGACGGTCGTCGACCGGCCCTGGATGCCCCCGACGGCGCCGTGGGAACGGGGTCCGGCCGGTGAGCAGGGGCCGCCCGAGTCCGCGCAACGCCCGACCGCGGGAGGCCGCGAGCACCTCCTCACCCGGGTCGACGGCCCGGGCGCCGCGACCACGGTCGTCCGTGTCACGCCGCCGGCGGAGAACCGGGTCGCACCCCCGGCGGAGGCCACCGGCGGCTGCCCGGTCACCGGGCACGGCCGCTCCGGCGGCCATCCGCCGCCCCCGGCGGCGCCGACGAGCAGGATCCCGCCCCGGTCGACCCGGCCGCGGCCGAGGAGTTCCTGCGCCAGGTGTACGCGGAGACCGAGCCGGGTGTCCCGCTGGCGGACCGGCTGCGCCAGGTCCGTGCCGAGATCGACCGGTCCGGCACCTACACCCACACCATGCACGAGCTGGTGTTCGGCGCCCGGGTGGCGTGGCGGAACTCCGCGCGCTGCATCGGGCGCCTGTACTGGCAGTCGCTGCAGGTCCGCGACCTGCGCCACCTGCACGACCCGGCCGACATCGCGCAGGAGAGCGTCGGGCACCTGCGCGCCGCCACCCGCGGCGGGAAGATCCGCTCGACGATGACGGTGTTCGCGCCGGACGCCCCGGGGCGTCCCGGCCCGCGGATCCGCAACGACCAGCTCGTCCGCTACGCCGGGCACCGCAACCCCGACGGCACCGTCACCGGGGACCCCGGCCAGGCCGACTTCACCGACCACGTCGTCGGGATGGGGTGGCCGCGGCCGCAGCCGGCGGGCCGGTTCGACGTGCTGCCGCTGCTGATCACCGGCCCGGACGGGCGGTCCCGCTGTTCGACGTGCC
>NZ_JAHLJA010000142.1:0-4053 GCF_020496245.1 Pseudonocardia sp. ICBG601
TCGGCAAACGTGCGGCGCCGGGTAAGCCAGCATCCGAGGTCTTAAGTGAGGTCAGAAGTGTCTGGCTTCTTCTCGGACTTGCTCTGCCGCCGCGATCTGTTCAGTAGCGCATTCCTGATCCTGGGCAATGAGCTGTGGGTTGGTAGGTCCTGAGCCGATCGCGTAGACCCCGGTTAGGGCACTTGCTGTCAGAACGGCCAGGGCGGATCGACGCCAGGTGGTTGAGTAAGACATGTGGTCCCTGCTGCTCCGGGGTCGAGGGATGCTGGACAAAATGTGAAGAGCAGTCACGAGTTGTTCTGTTCATCAGTCAGAGTCGTGCTGGAGTCCTCGTCGGTAGACCCTTCGCTGCCCTCGGAGTCTGTAGAGGCGCTGTCACCGTCTTGGTAGGACCACTGCTTGACCCAGTCGACGTGCATTTCGCCAGCACCGCCGTCGGACTTGCCTTCCGGGAACCAGTCGAGCTGGATGCACAAATGCATGGGGCCGGGCGGCAGGATTGAGGTGTCGGTGGTCTTCCACCACTCCTCACCGTCGAGGAATGTGGTGACACCGTCCGGGGTCCACTCGACCGCCCAGTTGTGCCACTCGGTAGCGTCGACCTCGACCTTTCCCTGCACCTGGGAATTGTCTTCCCCGTAATGCAAAAAGACGTTCACTTCGTCGCGTTCTTGACTCATGATTTCCATGAAGTCGATCTCGCCGCCGACGGGGAAGTTTTTCTGCGGCGGGCCACAGGAGGAGGAGTGCGTTGTAGGCCGGCGAGCCCTTTGGGGCTTTGACGCGGCCCTCCCACCGGCCGTACTTCTGGGCGTCCCCCATGCCATCCCGGCGGTGGTTCCGTCGCCGTCCCCGTTGATCGTGAGAATCCCGTCAGAGACGGAGGCGGCGTCGGGCGAACGTGTCCCCTGGCCGGCATGTCCGGGCCCGTCGTACATGTTCCATCCGGACAGGCCGTCCTCAAAGTTGTCGACCTTGTCCGGTTCCCCCCATCCGAACGCTTCGCCCGCGGTCTGCCCTTGGTCACCGGACCCGCTGCTCGACCCGCTGTCGCCACCGAGGGTGTCTTTAGAGCACTCGGAGGGGACGAAGTCGGGCTCGCCAGCTCCGATGGCGACGAGCGCGTCGCGCGTCTCTTCGGCCCGCTGGGAGGTGTCTCCGGTGAGCTCGGCCAGAGCGTGGTTCGCCGTGATCCGGAACGAGCACACACCGCCTCACTGCTCGGCTGTGCGGCGGGGGACGAGGCCGACCGCGGCAACGAGAGCGGAGGCGGTCAGAGAAGCCGCCAGCGGGGGGACCATTAGCGAGTCCTGCCTTCTTCATCAGGGTGGACGAGGCGTGATGGTGGAATCCCTCCGCGACGTGGGCAGACAGCTCCAGCGCCTTGTCGAGCGTCGGCTGTTGCAGCGCGTTGAGATTGATTTGCCCGCCGGTGGACAGGTGGGGGTCTGCTGGGATCTCCACCACGGCCCGGCAGCGGGAGGCGAAGTGATCGTGGATGCGCCCGCGGTCGACGTCGGGCGAGCCGCGGTCGCAGCTGATGGCGACCACGGCGTTGCTCACTAGCTCGCTGAATCCGTGTTCGGTGAGCCAGTCAAGGGTGCGGCCGGCGCTGTTGGCGGCGTCGACCGTGGGGGCGCCGACGATGACGAGACCGTCGGTCAGGTTGAGGGCGCCGTGCATCGCGGAGTGCACCAGGCCGGTCCCGCTGTCGGTGATCAACACGTCGTAGAACCGGGCGATCAGGCATGCGACCGCCTCGTACTCGCTCTGGTTGAACATCTCGGACTTCGCCGGGTCCATCTCGGAGGCAAGCACGGCCAGACGCCCGGCGAGGCCGAGGAACCGGTTGAGCTGGGTCCCAGCCTCGATGGCGTCACGCTTGTTGAGGAGGTCGCGGATCGTCGGCCGCCGTCCCTCCACATCCACGCCGAGCAGTCGGTCGGCGAGGGTGCCGGCATCGGGGTTGGCGTCGAGCGCCACGACACGATCGCCGCGGTGCTGGGCGAGGGTCAGTCCGAGAAGGGACGAGACGGTCGTCTTCCCGACGCCGCCCTTCATCGAGGCGACGGTGATCGAGGTGGCCCCGGGGACGTTGACGTTAGTGGTACCGATCCACTCCCGGCGCTTCACCTCGTACTCGCTGACCCGGGGCGTGATCAACCCGAAGCTCGCCTGGTGGACGACTCGCCGCCATCCGTGCTGCGGGACCTCTCGCGGAGGCCGGACAAGGCTGTTGTCTAGGGGGCTCGGGCCGGACCTCGGTGCCGGCGAGCTGTCCGTGCTGTCCCGGGGGTCGTCGGCCGACGGGCGAGGGCGACTCGGACGGCTGACCTCCGGTCGCCGCGGAGCGGGTGCCTGGGGGACGCTGTGACCGGAGGGCCGCCCAGACGTCGGGGTGGCTGGCTCCTCGGCCGCGGCCGGCTCCTCGATGGGAGGGGCCGATTCGCTGGTCTGCGGTTCCTCGGGGGCGGGCGCCGTCTGGCCTGTGGGCCGTCCGGCTCGGCTTCTTCCCCGCGGGCTGTATGTCGTCTGCGGACTCGCGAGCGGGGGCGCCTCCGGCGCCGGGATGAGCGCTGGATGTCTGACTGCCGGGACTGGCCCAGGAGTACATCGAGGGGTCCTGAGTCCAGTCGTTGGCTTGGTGGTTGTTACTGGTGGTCTGCATGATCGGTGCCTCCGCTTAGGGCGTCGCGGTAGGGATGAGGGACGGGTTGACGACCAGACGTCCGCCGGGATCGCGGTTGTCGCGGGTGACTGGCACGGCCATGGACAGCCAGTAGGCGGCTCCGGCTGTCCATCCGTCGGCGTGTGGCGCTGGGGCGCTGGACGGGGGCATATCAGGGTCGGCCACCGATCGGTTTCGGTGGGCGTCGAGTCGTCGGCTCGGTGGTAGGGCGTGATGCGGACCCAGACCTCGACCAACACAGTGGTGGGGCTGCGTCGCTCCATCCGGCCGTAGACCGGGGCGTCGGCTCGCTGCCGGCCGGCCCCATTCCATCCGAGTGTGCTCGCATGACCGGCGGCCAGATAGGTTCGCAGGACGTTGGAGCGGCGTCCCGGTGTGTCTTCGTCCCAGGACAGAAAGTCGCAGGCGAAGCGGACAGCGAAGGTGCCGGCTTCCACGTCGGCGACATGGCGGTGGGCGGCGAGACTGCCGATCATCGCTGCGCCGTTGTCGTCTCGAACGAAGTCGAGTGAGGTCGAGGGCCGTGGTGACCGTTGCGGCCGGAGCGGTGACCGTTCCGGTGAGCGGTGCGCTCGGCATCGGCGGGTGCGGTAGGGGCCCAGACAGATGCGCCGTCGTCGGTGACGATCTGCTCGCCCGTGTCCACGGTGAGGTGGGTGTACAGGTGACCGGCCGGCTCAGCGGCGGAAGAGTCTCGGGGGCTGGTGCCGCCACTCTTCTCCCGCGGGTCTGATTCTGGAGGAAGGGGCGCCGGGGCGGTCGCCTCTGGTTCTGGGGTCCAGTGCCGCTCGTCGTAGCTTGCGGGTGGCGCCGGCGCTGGAATTCCGGGATCGCTGAACGGCGGCCGGTAGGCCGGGCGCGGCGGCTCCGGTTCGGGAGCGGCTGGGGTGGATGGCTGGGGCGCGGGCGCTGGTGGGGCCTCCTGGGCTGCGGACGGACCCCGGTGGGGTCGGTAGACGGCTCCGTGGTGCAGAGCCGCACGGTGGGTTGCTTGCTGGTCGCGGTCGGGAGCGCCTTGTAGTCGGCGCGCCCCCCGCCTGGTTCTTGGCATGAGCGGTCGTCCCCGTCGTGACGCGTCACGAGCCGGCTGGCGTTGGCGTGACGCCACCGAACTCGCGACTACGGGTAGGGCGAGCTGGTTATAGCAGCATCTTCTAGTGATAGTAAAGATGCTGGCAGCGTTACGGCTCGCTGTACATGCCAATGACCGCAGTAGGTGTGCATCCGCGCTGGGCGAGAGCAATGCTTGAGACTGCGCGCGGCGCGGCATGCGAGCACCCGTGCTCGCGGTCGCTGACGGCGCGCTCGGGTTCTGGGGCGCGCTGCGCGAGGTGTTCCCGCAGACCCGCGAGCAGCGCTGCTGG
>NZ_JAHLJA010000143.1:0-3962 GCF_020496245.1 Pseudonocardia sp. ICBG601
GCTGCGCGAGACGACGAAGCGCGACTGGTCCACCACCGTGCTCGGCACGCGGATGTCCGCTCCGCTGCTGCTCGCGCCGGTCGGCGTGCTGTCGATCGTGCACCCTGAGGGCGAGCTCGCGGTCGCGCGGGCGGCCGCGGAGGCCGGTGTGCCGATGGTGCTGTCCACGGCGTCGTCGAACACTCTCGAAGACGTCGCCGCGGCCAACACCGGGACGACGGGGACGGGCAGCGGTGGTTCAGCTGTACTGGCCCACCGAGGACGCCGTGACCGTCAGCATCCTCGACCGGGCCCGCGCCGCCGGCTACACGACGCTCGTCGTCACGCTCGACACGTGGACGCTGGGCTGGCGGCCGGTCGACCTCGACCAGGGCCTACCTGCCGTTCCTGCGCGGCGTCGGCACCGCCATCCCGTTCTCCGACCCGGCGTTCCGCGGCGGGTCTCGCGACGCGCCCCGAGGACGACCTGATGGCGGCCGTCGGCCGGTGGGTCCCGATGTCACCGGCACGGCGCTGCGGTGGGACCGGCTCGACCTGCTGCGCGAGCACTGGGACGGCCCGATCGTGCTCAAGGGCGTCCAGCACGTCGACGACGCGCTGCGGGCCGTCGAGGCGGGCATGGACGGCGTCGTCGTCTCCAACCACGGCGGACGCCAGGTCGACCGCGCCGTCGGAGCGCTCGAGACGCTGCCCGCGATCGTCGCGGCCGTCGAGGGGCGGGCGAGCGTCCTCTTCGACTCCGGGATCCGCACCGGCGCGGACGTCGCCGTCGCCCTCGCGGCGGGCGCCGACGCCGTGCTGCTGGGCCCGTCCGTACGTCTACGGGCTCGCACTCGGCGGCGCCGAGGGCGTGCGGCACGTCGTGCGGTCCGTCCTCGCGGAGATGGACATCACCCTGGGCCTGTCGGGGGTCGCCGGACCTCACCCGGTTGCGGGAGGCCAGGGACCTCCTCTCCGTGCTCTCGTAGTGGGAGGTCGTGACGCTCTCGTGACCCGTTCGTGGCCCGGGTGCCGCTCCACCGGCACTCCGATGCCCTGGGTGATGCCATCATGGGGCGCGAGGACGTCCGTGCCGGTGGGTGCGGGCGGCCGAGGGGGGAACCGAGCGCTGGAGGCTGAGTGGAGGGGCTTGACCGCACTGGTCGCCGCTGTGCTCGGCGCCCTGCACAGCATGGGGCCCGGCCTGTGCCCGGGTCCGTGGGCGTGGGCCGTGTCGGCGTTCGGCGTCGGCGTGGGTCTGCTGCCGACCGTCGGTCTGGTGTTCGTCGCGCTCCTGCGCAGGCGCATCGGCTCGCGCTACGGCGTTCCCGAGTCGGCCGTCCTGATCGGCACGGGCGTGCTGACCGCCGGGCTGCTGCCGCTGCTCGCGTTCATCACCACCGGCAAGGTCTTCTCCACCGCGGCCGCCGGACAGCCGGTGCAGGGCCTCGGCCGGGCCGTCGAGTCCACGTTGAGCGTCGACCGCTGCTTCACCGGCTCCGCCGCGAGCTACCTCGGCGACGGGGCCGTCGCGCAGGCGTTCTCGCCGGGATCGCCGCTGGTCGCGGCCATCTCGGTGGTCCTCCTGCTGCTCGTCCCGATCGTCGCGAGCATGTTCGTCGCAGCCCAGGCCCGGATCGTGCTGCGGCGCGGCCCGCGCTGGCCGGGCAAGGCGTTCTGGATCCCGGTGCTGCCCTCGTCGTCGCCACCGCGGGCGTCCCGTCCGGCACGGCCGGACACCTGTGGCTGGGCATCGTCCGTCGGCGCGCTGATCGGCGTGCCGGTCGTCGCGCTCGCCGGGGTGCCGTCCCGGGAGACCGTCTCCCGGTCGCTCGCCGCCGGACGTCCCGACGCCCCGAGCGCCGCCACCGGCCGCCCACAGCGACCCGTGGGTCCGCCGTCGGCGGGATGCCGCGGCCCACCGGCCAGTCGGCCGCCCAACCGCCGCAGCGCTCCCAGGCCACCGGACGCCCGCCCATGCCGCAGCGCGGGGCGACCCAGAACTCGGCGTCCCACAGCCCGGCCTCGCAGAACCTGCCGCCGCACGGGACCACCCGCCGGATGGTGCCGCCCCCGCCGCAGCGGCCCGCCCCGCTGCTCGAGACCACCGCCGTCGCCGCCGCGGCCGGTCTGCCGCCGTCGCCCACCGTCCTGACCGGGCCGCGGTTCCGCGTGATCCGCAAGCTCGGCGCGGGCGGGTTCGGCGGCGTGTGGCTGGCCGAGGACGCCCGCCTGGGGCACCTCGTGGCGCTCAAGTCCGCGCACGCGACCGACGGCGGACACCGAGCAGCGCATCCTCCGCGAGGCGCAGGCGCTCGCCGCGATCCGCCACCCCAACTGCGCCCCGATCTACGACATAGTGCCCGCGCGCAGCGACGCCGGGCTGTCCGAGCTCGACGGCATGGTCATCGTCATGGGCTTCATCGACGGCACGTCGCTGGGCGAGATGGTGCGCACCCAGGGCATGCTCGACGACGTCGCCGCCGCCCGCGTGTGGTTCTCGCTGGCGGGCGCGCTCGACGCCGCCCACCGCCGCGCGGTGATGCACCGCGACGTGAAGCCCGGGAACGTGATCGTCGACGCGAGCGGGTTCGCGCACCTCATCGACTTCGGCATCGCCCGCAAGAGCGGCGACGCCACCCTCACCCAGGCCGGGTTCGTGCTCGGCACGCCCGACTTCCTCGCCCCCGAGGTCGCCTGCGGCGAGCGCGCGACAACCCGCGTCCGCGCCTGGCAGCTCGCGGCGACCGTCTCCTACGCGATGACGGGCCAGCCGCCGCGCGGCTCGCACCCCGACGCCGTCTCGGGTCTGCGCGCGGCCGCCGCGGGGGCCAAGCTCACGCACCTCCCGCAGCGCACCGCGCACTACAACCTTCTCCGCGCGTCGCTGGACACGCTGCCCGACCGCCGCCCGTCGCTTGCGACGGTGCAGCAGGTCCTGGGCGAGTGGCTGCGCCAGACCGGCGTGGCGCTCGACGGCCCGGTCACCTCGTCGAGCATGCGGCTCGACGCCGACCAGGCCCGCCGGTAGGTAGGCACTGCTGGAGGGCCCAGCGGCTGCTCAGCGGTAGTAGTGGCTGCCCTCCCGGCGCAGCGCGCGACGGTAGGCGAACGCGTCCCACTCGTCGGTGTCGGCGGCCGGGTCGTCCACGACGGGCTGGGACTCCTCCGCGACGGACGGAGCGGCCTGCGGTGCGCTGCTCGTCGGAGGGCGGTCGGCGGAGGGGCCTGGGCGGGAGCGGCGCCGTTCATGCCGCTCGCCTCCTCGGCCAGCATCCGCATCGCGCACGGCCACGCCGCGGCGTTGCCCGCCTCTCGGCACTCGCGGCAGCGTCCCTGGTCGTCCGGAACGTGCTCGGCGAGTGCCCGAGCGAGGAGATCGGGCATCGCAGCGAGCTGCGTAGCGAAGGACATCAGGCGATACCTCCCATGCGACGAGGGTAACCGGGGCCTCGCGCGCCTCCGGTGGGCCTCCGGACCAGCCCTAATGTGGTCGGGTGACCGACACGCGCGACGCCGACAACGCCGCGTGTGCGACTTTCCGGGGTCGACGCGGCACGGTCCGTAGCGCTCATCGGGATGGTCGCGACGCACCTGCTCCCGCTCGAGCGGGACGGCGGTCCGACCGTCGTCGCGCTGCTCTTCGACGGGCGCGCGTCGGCGCTGTTCGCGGTGCTCGCGGGCGTCGGGATCGCGCTCGGGACGGGCGGGCCGGACCGGCCGAGCAGGTCGGGCGAGCACGGTCGGGCCGCTGCCGGGCTCGTCGTGCGGGCGGTGCTCGTCGGCGTGCTGGGCCTCGTCGTCGCGACGCTGGAGCCGCCGCCGCTCGTGATCCTCCCGTACTACGGCCTGTTGTTCCTGGTGGCCGTGCCGCTGCTGGGGCTGCCCGCGCGGGTGCTCGGCGCCGGGGCGCTGGTCTGGTGCGTCGCGTCGCCCGTGATCAGCCAGGCCGTGCGGGACGGGCCGCGGGCGCCGGAGCAGGT
>NZ_JAHLJA010000144.1:0-5020 GCF_020496245.1 Pseudonocardia sp. ICBG601
GAGCAGCCCGGGGGCGATGCGGTGGGGGCGGCGACGCCCGAGCCTGGTCAGGACGGTGTCGCGCAGCCGGGCGCCGTACCCCTCGTCGCGACGACGGCGGGCCGTTCGTGCAGCAGCGCCAGCAGCTCCCCGGCCCCGCGGTAGGTCGAGGGCTCGTGCTCGGCGGGCGTGTCCTGCACCAGGGTCCCGGGCAGGTAGCGGGTGACCAGCAGCTTCGCGTCGGCGTCGGCGTGGCGGAGCTCCGGCGCGCGACCCCGGGCGACGAGCGGGGCCAGCCACTCGCGGTGGGCGCGCAGCTCGCGGGCGATGTGGGTGTCGGCGTCGTCGCCGGCCTTCACGATGAGGTCGGCGCCGTCGTGACGGACCCGCAGCACGGTGGTCCCGACCAGACCCCAGCCGTGGTCGGCGACGACCTCGTGCCCGGGCAGCCGGCTCTCGAGCAGCGCGGCCTGGCGGCGGACAGCGGCACGCCGCCACGGTAGCGGCCCCGGAGACGCCGATGGCGGCATCCCCGCGTGGGGGATGCCGCCATCGGACGGAAGAACAGGGCCCGGCACGTCGGCCGGGCGGTGCGTCCTTAGCGGACGGTCACCGAGGAGGCCTGCGGGCCCTTGGCGCCCTGGGTGACCTCGTAGGACACGGCCTGGTTCTCCTGGAGCTCCTTGAAGCCCGAGCCGTCGATCGCCGAGTAGTGGACGAACACGTCGGCGCCGCCGTCCTCGGGGGCGATGAAGCCGAAGCCCTTCTCGGCGTTGAACCACTTCACGGTGCCGTTGGTCATGGTGACTCCTTGTAATGCAGCATTCGGACGGAACAACCACGTCGTGCGGCTGCCCGGGTCAGAGGAATTCCCAGACGGCAGCCAGCTTCAGCTACACCAAAGACAGCGAATCCGCCCGCATCATCATTCTGCGAGCGCGCTTGAGACACGAAACTCAGAACTACGGTGACCGAGGACGACGCTACCGCAGGCGCGGTGTCGACCAAACAATTGTTCACCCCGCGGTGCTCCGGCGGGCCGTCCGGAGGGTCACGACCTGCCGATCGTCACGCTCGGCGTGACTCTGATCACTCGGCGGTCGCCACCCCGGCACGGTCGGTGCCGGGGCGACGACCCGTCGTCGTGTGGTCAGGCGTCGGCCGCGGCCCGCTGGCGCACCGCGATGGGTGCCCCGGCCAGGTCCTCCTCGTTGCACAGCAGCTTGAGCTCGTAGTACGCCGCCTCGGACGCCTCGTTGTAGTCGAGGTGGATGGCGATCACGTCGACCGGCTCACCCAGCCAGGACTGGGTCTCCCGCAGCCACTGCGCGGCGCGCTCCAGTGCGGTCGGGAGGTCGTTGTCGCGGAACTGGACCGGGCGGAACGGTACGTCCTGGATCCCGTCGAGCTGGTGCGCCGGGCGGGGGAGGCCACCGGCCAGTCCCGCGTCGTCGAGATCGAGCGCTACCGGGTTCTCACTCATCCCGTCAGGATCGCGCATCACACCCCGTCGTCGCACCCCACCACGCCCGGCGGGTCGTCAACGGCGCCGTAGTCGGCTGTGGCCCTCGGCGAGCCGTCCCAGGTTCAGCAGCTGCCGCCGGGCCATCACGAGGTCGCCGACCGACACCAGCGGCGCGAGCACGCGGGTGCCGCCCATGACGACCTTGAGCAACAGGCGGGTCGTGTCCGCCCCCTGCGGCACGAGGACGTAGGACATGACGGCGCCCAGGACGCTGCCGGTGAGCTGCACCCCGGGGTCGACCGAGAGGATCCGGCCGAGCCGCCGTCCGCCGGTCGCGGTGAAGGTGTCCCCGACCTGCGGTTCCGGGAGTCCCACGAGCTCCTGCGGGGACCGGCGTCCGAGGTTGTCGACCCAGTCGTAGGAGTACGGGGCGAGCCGGATCTGGGCGACCCACGGCCAGACGGCGGCGGCCGGCGCGGCGACGGAGACGCCCCGCCACGCCTGCAGCGTGGGAGCCGGGACGAGCTCGTCGCACGGGTAGGGGCGGGTGGTCTCGGCGTCGCTCACGCCCCAGCGGTCACCGATCACGGGTCCATCGTGCACCCGGCGGCCGTCCGCCGTCCGCGCCACGAACTGCGCGATCGTCGTCACGGCCCGGGGTCGGCGGCCCGGACCGCGTACCGCGCCGTCGTGGTGCGCACCCCCTCCTCGACGACGCGGGAGACCCGGTCCGCGTCGACGCTCCAGTCGGGCAGGAGGAGCGCGGGCCAGAACAGGGCGTTGGAGATCATCCCGAGGAACTGGGTCGTCGCGAGCTCGGGATCGTCGATCCGGGCGGTCCCGGCCTCGTGCGCGGCGGCGAGATGGCGGCGGACCGTCTCGAAGTAGGGCAGCTTGCCGAGCGAGAACTGTGCCCGTGCCAGCTCCGGGAACCGGGGGAGCTCGGCGATGACGATGCGGAACAGATCCTGCATCTCCTGCCGTCCCAGCAGCGCCGCGTACCGGTGGCCGAGTGCGAGGAGGCCGGCGGTGAGGTCGCCGGTCGGGACGTCCGCGCCGCTGTCGCCCTCGTCCCAGGTCGCGGTGATCATGGCCTCGAACAGTGCGGCCTTCGTCGGGAACTGCTTGAACAGCGTCGCCCGCGAGACCCCCGCCTCGTCCGCGACCCTCGCGAGCGACGTGCGGTCGTAGCCGGACGCGAGGAAGAGCCTCGTGGCCGCCTGCACGATCAGGGCGCGCTTCTCCTCCGCCATACGCCGGTGGTACGTCGGCACGGGGGCATCCATCGTCGTATCGTACCGAGGTGAGTCACTTGACTCACCTCTCCACGGCTCCTACCTTCGGTCACGAGGTGAGTGGATCGACTCACCACTGCGACTCGGAATCCGGGAGAACCCCATGGCTCGTTTCGACCGACAGACCGTCCTCGTCACCGGCGGCACCGGGGGACAGGGCGCCGGCCACGTCCGCGCGTTCCACGCCGAGGGCGCGAACGTCGTCATCGGCACCACCCGACGCGAGCGCGGGGACCGGCTCGCCGAGGAGCTCGGCGACCGGTGCTGCGTCGTGCAGCTCGACGTCGCCGACGAGGCGTCGTGGAGCGCGGCCGTCGCCGAGGCCGAGCACCGGTTCGGCCGGCTGACCGTCCTGGTCAACAACGCCGGCGTCCAGAACCCGCCCGCACCGATCGAGACGACCGAGGCGTCCACGTGGCAGCGTGTCCTCGACATCGACCTGACCGGTGCGTTCTTCGGCATCAAGGCGGTGACGCCGGCCCTGCGCCGTGCGGGCGGCGGGTCCATCACCAACATCGGGTCCGTCATGGGGACCGGAGGGACCGCCCACTACGCGCCGTACGTCGCCGCCAAGTGGGCGCTGCGCGGCCTGACCAGGACCGCCGCGCTCGAGCTGGGCCGCGACGGGATCCGGGTCAACGTCGTCCACCCGGGGGTCATCGCGACGCCGTTCATCACCGAGCCCGCCGCCGGAGCCGCCGCCCCCATCGCCGACTTCTACTCGCCCGACCCCTTCGCGGTGCCGCGGCTGGGGGAACCGGCGGACATCTCGGCGCTGGTGCTGTTCCTCGCGTCCCCGGCGGCGTCCTTCGTGACGGGCTCGGAGTACGTGAGCGACGGCGGCCTGCTGCTCGGCCCGGCCCTCCGGTGAGAGGCCGTGGAACACGACGAAGGCCCAGGTCCGCCGGACCTGGGCCTTCGTGTTGTCGGGGTGACAGGATTTGAACCTGCGACCTCTTCGTCCCGAACGAAGCGCGCTACCAAGCTGCGCCACACCCCGATTGGCACTCGGGTCTCCCCGTGAGCCGTTGAGAACTCTACCCGATGCCCTCCGAGGCCTGCGCGGGGGTTCCCGTCCGCGCATCGGGGCCGGTCGTGCGGGGGACGAGGGTCAGCAGCGAGGCCTCCGGCGGGCACGCGAAGCGCACCGGCGCGTACGGCGAGGTGCCCAGCCCGGCCGACACGTGCAGCCGCATCCGGCTGCCCCAGCGGCTCGCCCCGCGGGCCCGGGACCGGTCGATCCCGCAGTTGGTGACGAGCGCGCCGTAGCCGGGCAGGCGCAGCTGGCCGCCGTGGGTGTGCCCGGCGAGGACGAGGTCGTAGCCGTCGGCGGCGAAGCCGTCGAGCACCCGCGGCTCGGGGGAGTGGGTCAGCCCGATGCGCAGGTCGGTGTCGGCGTCGTGGCCGGCGATGCGCGGGTAGCGGTCCAGGTTCAGGTGCGGGTCGTCGACGCCCGCGATCCGGACCGTCCGGCCGTCGACCTCGAGCACGTGCCGGGCGTGGGTGGCGTCGACCCAGCCGTGCTCGCGGAACGCGGCGCGCAGGTCGGTCCAGGGCAGGTCCGCCCCGTGCACCCGCTTCGTGTCCCCGCGGCGCAGGTAGCGGGCCGGGTTCTTCGGGGTGGGGCCGTAGTAGTCGTTGCTGCCGAACACGAACGCGCCCGGCCGCTCCAGCAGCCTCCCCAGCGCGGTCAGCACGCCCGGGACGGCGTCGGGGTGTGCCAGGTTGTCCCCGGTGTCGATCACCAGGTGCGGGTCGAGCTCGTCCAGCGCCGCGATCCACCGGATCTTGCTGCGCTGGCCCGGTGTGAGGTGGAAGTCCGACAGGTGCAGGATCCGCAGCGGCCGCGCACCCTCGTCGAGGACGGGCAGCTCGACCCGGCGCAGCGTCCAGTGCCGCCGCTCGATCCCCGCCGCGTACCCGATGCCGACGCTCCGAGCAGGGCGGCTCCGGCGGCGGTACGTGCGAGGGTCCCGGCGATACTCACGCGATCCAGCCTACGTCGCGGGACTATCGTGGCGACCCGTGAGCACCCTCAAGGAGCAGCTGCGGGCCGACCTGACCACCGCGATGAAGGCCAGGGACGAGCTGGTCCGGACGACCCTGCGATCCGTCCTGACCTCGATCGGCAACGCCGAGGTGGCCGGTGACACCGGCCCGGGAGCTCTCCGACGACGAGGTCCGCGCGGTCCATCACCAAGGAGACCAAGCGGCGCGCCGAGTCCGCCCAGGCCTTCGCCGACGGCGGCCGCCCCGAGTCCGCCGACCGTGAGCGCGCCGA
>NZ_JAHLJA010000145.1:0-24139 GCF_020496245.1 Pseudonocardia sp. ICBG601
GTCGGGGTGACAGGATTTGAACCTGCGACCTCTTCGTCCCGAACGAAGCGCGCTACCAAGCTGCGCCACACCCCGATGGACACTCGGGTCTCCCCGTGAGCCGTTGGAGAACTCTACCCGATGCCCTCCGTGGCCTGCGCGGGGGTTCCCGTCCGCGCATCGGGGCCGGTCGTCCGCGGGACGAGGGTCAGCAGCGAGGCCTCCGGCGGGCACGCGAAGCGCACCGGCGCGTACGGCGAGGTGCCCAGCCCGGCCGACACGTGCAGCCGCATCCGGCTGCCCCAGCGGCTCGCCCCGCGGGCACGGCCCCGGTCGATCCCGCAGTTGGTGACGAGCGCGCCGTAGCCGGGCAGCCGCAGCTGGCCGCCATGGGTGTGGCCGGCGAGGACGAGGTCGTAGCCGTCGGCGGCGAAGCCGTCGAGCACCCGCGGCTCGGGGGAGTGGGTCAGCCCGATGCGCAGGTCGGGCGTCGGCGTCGTGGCCGGCGATGCGCGGGTAGCGGTCCAGGTTCAGGTGCGGGTCGTCGACGCCCGCGATCCGGACCGACCGGCCGTCGACCTCGAGCAGGTGCCGCGCGGGTGGCGTCGACCCAGCCGTGCTCGCGGAACGCGGCGCGCAGGTCGGTCCAGGGCAGGTCCGCCCCGTGCACCCGCCTGGTGTCCCCGCGACGCAGGTAGCGGGCCGGGTTCTTCCGGGTGGGGCCGTAGTAGTCGTTGCTGCCGAACACGAACGCGCCCGGCCGCTCCAGCAGCCTCCCCAACGCGGTCAGCACGCCGGGACGGCGTCGGGGTGCGCCAGGTTGTCCCCGGTGTCGATCACCAGGTGCGGGTCGAGCTCGTCGAGCGCGGCGATCCACCGCATCTTGCTGCGCTGGCCCGGCATGAGGTGGAAGTCCGACAGGTGCAGGATCCGCAGCGGCCGCGCACCCTCGTCGAGGACGGGGAGCTCGACCCGGCGCAGCGTCCAGTGCCGCCGCTCGATCCCCGCCGCGTACCCGATGCCCGAGGCCCGAGCAGGGCGGCTCCGGCGGCGGTGCGTGCGAGGGTCCCAGCGATACTCACGCGATCCAGCGTACGTCGCGGGACTATCGTGGCGACCCGTGAGCACCCTCAAGGAGCAGCTGCGGGCCGACCTGACCACCGCGATGAAGGCCAGGGACGAGCTGGTCCGGACGACCCTGCGATCCGTCCTGACCTCGATCGGCAACGCCGAGGTGGCCGGTGACACCGCCCGGGAGCTCTCCGACGACGACGAGGTCCGCGCGGTCATCACCAAGGAGACCAAGCGGCGCCGAGTCCGCCCAGGCCTTCGCCGACGGCGGCCGCCCCGAGTCCGCGGACCGTGAGCGCGCCGAGGGCGAGGTCCTCGCCCGGTACCTGCCGACCCAGCTCGACGACGACGAGGTGGCCGCCCTGGCGACCGCCGCCGTCGCCGAGGTGGAGGCCGAGACGGGGCGCGGCCCGGCATGCGGCAGATGGGGCAGGTCATGAAGAAGGCGAACGCCGCCGCGGCGGGCCGCGCCGAGGGCGGTCGTGTCGCCGCCGCGGTGAAGAAGGCCCTCGCCGCGGGCTGACCCGCCCACGTCGACGACGACGGGCCCCGCACCGGATCGCTCCGGTGCGAGGCCCGTCCTCGACTCAGGTCGTGGGGGTCTTGCGGGTGCGCGTCCCGGTCGACTTCGTCGTGGTGCTCTTCGCCGCCGTGCTGCGCGTCGTGGTCTTCTTTCGCGCGCCGTGCGGGTGCCGGTCTTGGCCGCAGAGCTCTTGGTCGTGGTGCTCTTCGACGCGGCCGGCTTGCGGGTCGTGGTCTTCTTCGCCGGGGCCTTCGCCCGCCGCTCGGCGAGCAGCTCGGACGCCCGCTCGTCGGTGATCTCCTCGACCGAGTCGCCCTTGCGCAGGCTGGCGTTCGTCTCGCCGTCGGTGACGTAGGGGCCGAACCGGCCGTCCTTGATCACCATCTTCTGCCGGTCGAGGCGTCCTCACCCAGCTCGCGCAGCGGCGGTGCCGCGGCGGCACGGCCCCGCTGCTTGGGCTGGGAGTAGATCTCCAGGGCCTCCTCCAGGGTGACCGTGAAGAGCTGCTCCTCGTTCGACAGCGACCGCGAGTCCGTGCCCTTCTTCAGGTACGGGCCGTAGCGGCCGTTCTGCGCGGTGATCTCGTCACCGGAGTCCGGGTCCGTGCCGACGATCCGGGGCAGCGACAGCAGCCGCAGCGCGTCCTCGAGGGTGACGGTGTCGACCGACATCGACTTGAACAGCGACCCGGTGCGCGGCTTCGGCTTCGCCGGCTTCTTCTTGGCGCCCTCGGGCACCTCCGGCTCGGGCAGGAGCTCGGTGACGTAGGGGCCGAAGCGCCCCTCCTTCGCCACGATCTCGTGGCCGGTGACCGGGTCGGTGCCCAGCTTGCGGCCCTCCTGCGGCACCGAGAACAGCTTCTCGGCGATCTCCTCGGTCAGCTCGTCGGGGGCCAGGTCGTCGGGCAGGTTGGCCCGCTGGGACTCGCCGTCGACGATCCGCTCCAGGCACGGGCCGTAGCGCCCCGACCCGGACGACGACGTCGCGGCCCTCGGCGTCGGTGAACATCGGGATCGAGTTCACCGTGCGGGCGTCGATCTCCTCCAGGTTCGCGCCGACGAGCTTCTTCAGCCGCCCGCCTTCGCGATCTCCGACCGGTGTCCGCGCCCTCGTCGCCGAAGTAGAAGCCGGACAGCCAGTGCACGCGGGAGTCGTCCCGGAGGCGATGGAGTCGAGGTCGTCCTCCATGGCGGCGGTGAAGTCGTAGTCGACGAGCTGGCCGAAGTGCTGCTCCATCAGCCCGACGACGGCGAAGGCCACCCACGACGGGACGAGCGCGGAGCCCTTCTTCCAGACGTAGCCGCGGTCGAGGATGGTCTTGATCGTCGACGCGTAGGTCGACGGCCGGCCGATCCCCATCTCCTCCATCGCCTTGACCAGCGCGGGCTCGGTGAAGCGCGACGGCGGGCTGGTCGAGTGCCCGTCGGGCACCAGCTCGGTGGCGGTCAGCGCCTGCCCCTCGGTCAGCTCGGGGAGCCGGGACTCGGCGTCGTCGGCCTGGCCGGTGGACTCGTCGTCCATGGTCTCGACGTAGGCCTTGAGGAAGCCGGGGAAGGTGATGGTGCGGCCGGAGGACGCGAACACGACCTTCTCGCCGGTCCCCGCGGTACCCGCGATCCGAATGCTCACGGTGGTCCCGCGGGCGTCGTTCATCTGCGAGGCGATGGTCCGCTGCCAGATCATCTCGTAGAGGCGGAAGTCGTCGCCGTCGACCTCGCGGGCGATCGCACCGGGGGTCCGGAAGGTCTCGCCGGCGGGCCGGATGGCCTCGTGGGCCTCCTGGGCGTTCTTCACCTTGCGCGTGTACTGGCGCGGCGAGTCCGCGACGTAGGCGTCGCCGTAGAGCTCACGGGCCTGCGAGCGGGCGGCCTCGATGGCCGTCGCCGACAGCGTCGTCGAGTCCGTACGCATGTAGGTGATGTAGCCGTTCTCGTACAGGCGTTGCGCGCTGCGCATCGTGCGCTCGGAGGAGAATCGCAGCTTGCGGCCCGCCTCCTGCTGCAGCGTCGAGGTCATGAACGGCGGGTACGGCTTGCGCGTGTAGGGCTTGGACTCGACGGAGGCGACCTGCATCGGACGGTCCTGCAGCCCGTCGGCGAGGCGGCGTGCCTGTGCCTCGTCCAGGGTGACGACCTCGGCGGAGCCCTTCTTCAGCTGCCCGAGCGAGTCGAAGTCGCGGCCGGTGGCGACGCGCTTGTCGTCGACCTGCACCAGCCGTGCGCCGAACGAGCGCGGGGTGGCCTTCTCCCCGGCGTCGAGGGTCGCGGCGATGTCCCAGTACTCCGCGGAGCGGAACGCGATGCGGTCACGCTCGCGCTGCACGATCAGTCGGGTCGCGACCGACTGGACGCGGCCCGCCGACAGCTTCGGCATGACCTTCTTCCACAGCACGGGGGAGACCTCGTAACCGTAGAGACGGTCCAGGATGCGGCGGGTCTCCTGCGCGTCGACGAGGTGCTGGTCGAGCTCGCGGGTGTTCTCCGCGGCCGCCCGGATCGCCGACTCGGTGATCTCGTGGAAGACCATCCGCCGGACCGGGACCTTGGCTGGAGGGTCTCCAGCAGGTGCCAGGCGATGGCCTCGCCCTCGCGGTCGGGGTCCGTCGCGAGCAGGAGCTCGTCGACGGTCTTCAGCGCCTCGCGCAGCTCCGAGACGGTGCTGCGCTTCTCCGGCGTGACGATGTAGAGCGGGCTGAACTGGTTGTCGACGTCGACGCCGAGCCGCGCCCAGGACTCGCCCTTGTACTTGGCGGGCACGTCCGCCGCACCGCGCGGCAGGTCACGGATGTGCCCGACGGAGGACTCGACGATGTAGTCGTTGCCCAGGTAGGGCTGGATCTTCTTCGCCTTGCTGGGGGACTCGACGATCACCAGGCGGCGCGTCGGGCGGCCGGATGCGTTCGCCGTCGAGGTCGGCTTGCGCGTGCTGCCCCCCGACGTGCGTGCCGAACCCGTCGTTCCCGTTGTCGCTGCTGCCACGTGGTCCTACCTCATCTCCTCGGCTGCGTCGCGATCCCTGCGACGTCGTCGCCGTTATCCGACCCCGTACAGGTGCATCGTGCGGTCCCGGAGCGTGCCGGGACGGTTGCGCTGAGCGTCTTCTTCGGGGTCGACGATCGCACGATCTCACACCGTCGTCGCTCCGTGTCGTGGCTCGTGCCACTGGGAGCGGGCGAGTCGCCAGCGTAGACCCAGCCGTAGTTCGGCAGGTCAGGCGGCCGGTCGGCCGCGGTACCGGGGCCAGTCGGCCGGATTCGTCATCCGCGGCGCGGGGCCCACCAGTTCCACCAGTCGGGCCAGTCGACGCGCTCCGTGCAGGCGTAACGCCGGGCCGGGCGCGCCGTGTTCCCCCGGGGCGAGCCGTGCCGGGGGCAGACCGGCCCGGGTGGCGGCGGCGATCAGCGGGCCGTTGGTCCACGACGCCTGTGGATCGAGCAGCAGCAGGTACCCGCCGCGCAGGTCGGGAGTGCCCGCGGCGAGTGCCCACAGCCGGAGCGCGGCGCCGTCGAGCTGGAAGTCCGGCGGGATCTGCTTGCGACCGTCCGGCGTGCACCAGGCGCGGGCCAGGCGGGACCAGGTCGCGCCGGAACGCGCTGTGCATCCCGGACGCCCCGGGGGCGAGGGTGACGCCGCGGGCGGCCGCCAGCGCGGCCAGCGCGGTCTCGCGCCCCTCGATCGGCAGGGGGACGTCGAACCGGGCCGTGTCCCCGGCGCCGAACCGCTCGATCCGCCCGGCCCCGCAGAGCAGCCCGGCCAGGTCGGTCAGCCCGGCCGGCCGGGCCTCCGCGGAGAACAGCGACATCTGCGGCACCCGCGAAGCATAGAACGCATGTTCGACCTTGCCCAGCGGGGAGTGCCGGACGGGGGACGCACCGGGTCAGGCGGGGCCGTTGATCTTCTTGAGTGCGACGCACTTCGGTGCGGTCGCGAACGCCTTGTCCAGCCGCGGGGTGGGCCCGATCTTGTCCAGCCCTGGGCGCCGGAGATCGTCCGCAGCTTCTGCTGGGCGCCGTCGAGCTTGCCCTTGAAGCCTGGACGTCGTTCGGGTCGATGGCGTCGACGTCCTTCTTGGCCTGGGCGATCGTCGTGCCGGACCGGTCGAGCATGTCGCGGACCGCGGCGGCCCACGCGTCGCCGCCGCTCACCGGGGACTGCCCGGCCGCGGCCAGCTGCTTCTTGCCGGTGTCGATGCCGGCCGCCACCTTGCCGAGGTACTCCGACAGGCGCGTCTTGATCCCGGCGAGGTCGGCGCCGTCGTAGTTCGGCGGGGTGTTGAGCGGCTGGTAGTAGGCCAGGGTCGCGCCACAGACCTTGTCGCCCCAGGCGACCGGGTCGGCGCCGACGCCCGCGGTCGGTCGGGGGGCCGGGTCCGCCGCGGGGGTGCCGGCCACGCTCGACGCGCAGCCGCCGGCCAGGAGCGCGGCGAGCAGGGTGGGGAGCAGGACCCGGGCGGTGCGCGCCGGGCGGGGGGTGGCCATCGTCGGGCTCCAGGGTCGGGGCCCGTGGGGGCCCGGGACACGGACAGTGGTCGACGGTAGGACGCCGCCGCGGGTCAGCTGCCTCCGCCCTCCCCGGTTGACCCGTTCGGGCATCGGCGGGGCCGCCGGGCGGCGGTGTCGGGCGGGCCTGCTCCGCCGTTCGGGTGAGGTCCGTGCAGGCCGTCGAGGCCCGGAACGCCGAGGCGATCGCCGGGTTGCCGGTGACCTCGTCGAGGGCCCGGTGGTCCCGGCGAGGCGGGCGAGCGGCTCCAGCGCGGCAGGCAGGTCTCGCTGCACCGCGGCCGGGTCGGCCGGGTTGATGGCGTCGACCCGCGAGCGCGCCCCGGAGAACGCCGAGCGGATCTCGCCGAGTCCGCCCTGGAGCCGCGCGGAGAGGGCCTCGCCGTCGTCGACGGGGGCCGGGCCGAGCCGGTCCAGGTCGCCCAGCGCGCCGTCGGCGGCCTGGGTGGTGCGGGTCAGGTAGTCGGAGAGGGCCCGCAGCCGCTGCGCGCGCCGGATCCGGGGTCTCCGCGGGCGCGTCCACGGCGGTGCGGACGAAGGGCAGCACGGCCGCGCACATCGAGTCGGTCCACTGTTCGACGGTCGGCCCGGAGGGGCCGCAGCCCGCCAGCACGACGGCCGGGGCGACGAGGAGCGCGGCGAGACCTCGCGATGTCCGCATCGCTCCTCCGTCGGGGGTGATCACTGCGGTCCGGCGGAGAGTATCCGAATCGTCCCGAGACGAAAGACGGCCGCCCGTCCCGATGGGACGAGCGGCCGCCGTGGTCCTGCGAGGTGTCGGCTAACCGACCGAGCTCTCGGCAGGGGTGTCGGTGATCGCCGAGGTGCGGCGCTTCGAGACCACCACCGCGGCCGCGATGATCACCACCGCGACGATCGCGATGAGGACGCGGATCACCGGGTTGGCGTCCGGGGTGGACAGCACCACGACCGCGGGGGCGATCAGCACCGAGACCAGGTTCATGACCTTGATCAGCGGGTTGATCGCGGGGCCCGCGGTGTCCTTGAACGGGTCGCCGACGGTGTCGCCGATGATCGTCGCCTCGTGGGCGTCGGAGCCCTTGCCGCCGTGGTTGCCGTCCTCGACGAGCTTCTTGGCGTTGTCCCAGGCGCCGCCCGAGTTGGCCAGGAAGATCGCCATCAGGACGCCGGTCGCGATGGCACCTGCCAGGTAGCCGGCCAGCGGGCCGACGCCGAGACCGAACCCGACCGCGATCGGGGCGAAGATGGCGAGCAGGCCGGGGGTGGCCAGCTCGCGCAGCGAGTCCCGGGTGCAGATGTCGACGACGCGGCCGTACTCCGGGCGCTCGGTGCGGTCCATGATCCCGGGGTGCTCGCGGAACTGGCGGCGCACCTCGTAGACGACGGCGCCCGCGGCGCGGGTCACCGCGTTGACCGCGAGGCCGGAGAACATGAAGACCACCGAGGCGCCGATGATCACGCCGACCAGGGTGTTCGGGCTGAACACCTCGTAGGCGAACGCGGTCCCGGCGTCCTGCGCGGCGATGTTCACCCCGGCCAGGGCCTGGCTGATCGCGTCGCGGTAGGAGCCGAACAGCGCCGTCGCCGCGAGCACCGCGGTGGCGATCGCGATGCCCTTGGTGATCGCCTTGGTGGTGTTCCCGACCGCGTCGAGCTCGGTGAGGATGTCGACGCCGTCGCCCTCGACGTCGCCGGACATCTCCGCGATGCCCTGCGCGTTGTCCGAGACCGGGCCGAAGGTGTCCATCGCCACGATGACGCCGACCGTGGTCAGCAGGCCGGTACCGGCCAGTGCGACCGCGAACAGCGACACGACGATCGAGCCGGAGAGCAGGAACGCCCCGTAGACGGCCGCGGAGATGACGAGCGCGGTGTAGACGGCGGACTCGAAGCCGATCGAGATGCCGGACAGGATCACGGTGGCCGCACCGGTCAGCGACGACTCGCCGACGTCCTTGACCGGGCGGTCCTCGGTGCCGGTGTAGTAGCCGGTCAGCTTGAGGATGACCGCGGCCAGCACGATCCCGATGACCACGGCGACCGAGGCGATCAGGCGGGGGTCGCCCGCGAGCCCGACGACGCTGGTGTCGGTCGGGTTCAGCAGCTCGCCGAAGGTGCTCGGGAGGTAGACGTAGGCTGCGATGATGGACAGCACGCCGGCGAACAGCGCCGAGAGGTAGAAGCTGCGGTTGATCGCCCGCAGGGTGTTCTCCCCGGCGCGGGCCTTGGTCAGATAGACGCCCAGGATCGCGGTGATCACGCCGATCGCCGGGACGATCAGCGGGAACAGCAGGCCCTGCAGGCCGATCGCCGCGGTGCCGAGGATCAGTGCGGCGACCAGCGTCACCGCGTAGGACTCGAACAGGTCGGCGGCCATGCCGGCGCAGTCACCGACGTTGTCGCCCACGTTGTCGGCGATGGTGGCCGCGTTGCGGGGGTCGTCCTCGGGGATGCCCTGCTCGACCTTGCCGACCAGGTCGGCGCCGACGTCGGCGGCCTTGGTGAAGATGCCGCCGCCGACCCGCATGAACATCGCGAGCAGTGCCGCGCCGAAACCGAAGCCCTCCAGGACGCGGGGCGCCTGGCCGGCATAGACGAGCACGACGATCGCCGCCCCGAACAGGCCGAGGCCGACGGTGAACATGCCGACGACGCCGCCGGTGCGGAACGCGATGCGGGTCGCCTTCTCGCGTCCGCCCGGCTCGCGGGATGCCGCGGCGACGCGGATGTTCGCGCGGGTGGCGAGCCACATGCCCAGGTAGCCGATGATCGCGGAGAAGACCGCGCCGACGACGAAGAAGATCGATCGTCCGATGCGTTCACCGAGGTCCTCGGCGGGGAGCGCGAAGAGCAGGACGTACACGATCGCGGCGAAGATCGCGAGCGTGCGGAACTGGCGGTTGAGGTACGCCGTGGCGCCCTCCTGGACCGCGCGGCCGATCTCCTGCATGTTCGGGGTGCCCTCGCCGTAGGAGAGCACCTCCCGCAGCAGTAGACCGCCGACGACCAGGGCGACGAGGGCGACCACCGCGACCACACCGACGATGGTGAGGTCCCCCGCGCCGAGCTCGAGGCCCTGGGCGAGGTAGGTGGGCTGGGACATCCGTGTCCTCCCGGTGGAAAGGATCCGGCCGGCGAGGTCCCCGGCGGCCGGGTCGGGGTCACTGTGGCGCGACCCGGCCGGGCGGCGACGGCCTCGTCGGCGTCGACTGGGCCCGGGCGGCGTCCACCGGTGACCGGGCTGGTGCAGTCTATGAGTGTGGGACATCCCTCAGTGCGATTGGGATCACAAGACGTAACGAACTGGCAAAGGTGATCAATCCCACACGATGTCGCGACGCAATCCGGGAACCTGCAGATCACCTGCGACGCAACCACTTCTGTCATCCGCACGTCCCGCGCCCGTCGGCCGGGGGCGGACACCGGGAGCGACCTCGGATCGTTCGAACATCTGTGCCATCGTGGTCGGTCGTGGGAGTGACGGCGGAGAGCACGCAGGGCCCGGACGGGTCGCAGCGCGGGATGGAGCTGCTGCGCCGCGTGCTGGCGGGCTCGGGCCTCGACCCGGCCCGTGCCGACGCCACGTGGACGTCCGGTCCGGCGGAGACGGTCCCGCCGAGGCCGGGACCGGGCGCCGGGGCGTTCGCGGCTCAGGACGGGTTCGACGGTCCGGACGGAGCGCGCGGCTCCGGGAGGCCGACCGACCCCGACGGCTCTGCCGGCTCCCGCGGCCCTGCCGGTTCCAGCCGTCCTCCTGGCCCTGCCGATCTTCCCTGCTTCCATGGTGTCGATGGCGATGATCCGGCCGGCGCCGTCGACGACCCGTTGCGGCACGTCGTGCGGATTCCGGCACGGCCCGGCCGCCAGGTCGACTGGCCGGGCTGGACACCCGAACCGCTGCGCACGGCCTGGGCGGCCCGCGGCGTGACCCGCCCGTGGTCGCACCAGGCACACGGGGCGGAACTGGTGCACTCCGGCGCCGACGTCGTCGTCGCGACGGGGACGGCGTCGGGGAAGTCGCTGGTCTACCAGCTCCCGGTGCTCGCCGGGCTGGCCGAGGACCCGCGGTCCACGGCGCTGTACCTCGCCCCGACCAAGGCACTCGCAGCTGACCAGCTGCGGTCCCTCGACGGGCTCGCCCCGGACGGTGTCCGGCCTGCCGCCTTCGACGGTGACACCCCCATGGACCAGCGCGACTGGGTCCGCAGGCACTGCCGGTGGGTCTTCTCCAACCCGGACATGCTGCACCGGTCGCTCCTTCCCCGGCACGGACGCTGGACGACCTTCCTCCGCCGGCTGCGTTACGTCGTGGTCGACGAGTGCCACACCTACCGCGGGGTGTTCGGCTCGCACGTGGCACTGCTGCTGCGACGGCTGTTGCGCCTCGCCGCCCGCTACGGCGCACGCCCCACGATCGTGCTCGCCTCGGCGACGGTGGCCCGCCCGGAGGAGTTCGCGTCCCGGCTGACCGGCCGCGACGTCGTCGCCGTCACCGAGGACGGGTCCCCGCATGCCGGTCGCACCGTCGCGTTCTGGGAGCCGCCGCTGCTCGCCGAGATCACCGGGGAGAACGGGGCGCCGGTCCGCCGCTCCGCCGGGGCCGAGGTCTCCCGGATGCTCGCCGACCTCGTCCTGGAGGACGCGCGGACCCTGGCCTTCGTCCGGTCCCGGCGGGCCGCCGAGCTCACCGCGCTCGGTGCGCAGCGCCAGGTCGCCGAGATCGCTCCCGAGCTGGCCGCGCGGGTCGCCGCCTACCGCGGCGGCTACCTGCCGGAGGAGCGTCGTGCGCTGGAGGCCGACCTGATGTCGGGCAAGCTGATCGGGGTCGCAACCACCAACGCCCTCGAGCTCGGCGTCGACATCTCGGGGCTCGACGCGGTGGTGCAGGCCGGCTTCCCCGGAACCCGCGCGTCGTTCTGGCAGCAGGCCGGGCGTGCCGGGCGCGCCGCCGACGAGGCACTCGTCGTGCTCGTCGCCCGCGACGACCCGCTCGACACCTACCTCGTCCACCATCCGAGCTCGCTGGTCGGTGCGCCGGTCGAGAGCTGCGTGCTCAATCCGGTCAACCCGTACGTGCTCGCTCCGCAGCTGGCGTGCGCGGCCGCGGAGATGCCGCTGACCACGGTCGACGTCGAGGAGATGTTCGGGGGAGCGCCGGCGGTGGAGGTCCTCGACGCCCTGGTCGAGGAGGGCGTGCTGCGCCGCCGACCGCACGGCTGGTTCTGGCCCGACACCGGCGACGCACCCGCCGCGCACGTCGACATCCGGGGCTCCGGACTCGGGCAGGTCGCCGTGGTCGAGGCGGCCACCGGGCGGATGCTGGGCACCGTCGACGGCGGCTCGGCCCCGGGCACGATCCACTCCGGTGCGGTGTACCTGCACCGTGGCGACAGCTTCGTCGTCGACGAGCTGGACCTCGACGACGGCGTCGCGCTCGTCCACGCCGAGGCCCCGGACTGGCGCACCGAGGCCCAGTCGGTCTCCGACGTCGCCGTGCTCGAGGTGCTGGAGCACCGCCGGTGCGGGCCGGTGCAGGTCTGCTTCGGCGCGACCACGGTGACCAGCCAGGTCGTCGCGTACCGCCGACGGACCCCGGACGGGACGGTGCTCGACCAGACGCCGCTGGACCTGCCGCAGCAGAGTCTGGACACCCGGTCGGTCTGGTACACGATCGACCCCGACGCGCTCGCCGACGCCGGCATCGACGAGGCACGTCTCCCCGGTGCCCTGCACGCCGCCGAGCACGCCGCGATCGGACTGCTCCCCTTGTTCGCGATCTGTGACCGCTGGGACATCGGTGGCCTGTCCACCGCGCTGCACCCCGACACCGGGCTCCCGACGGTGTTCGTGCACGACGGGCACCCCGGCGGCGCAGGGCTGGCCGAACGCGGCCACGAGGTGCTGGGGCGATGGCTGGCGGCGACCCGCGCCGCGGTCCGGGACTGCGAGTGCCGCACCGGATGCCCCTCGTGCGTGCAGTCCCCGAAGTGCGGCAACGGCAACAATCCGCTGGACAAGAGCGGGGCGGTGCAGGTGCTGGATCTGGTCCTGGCCGCGCTGGAAGGCGGGACCCCGACCGGCTCGCGGTGACCGCGGGACCGGACGGGGTACCACCGGCCCGCCCGTCGGGGGCGGGGGCGGACCGGTGGCAACCACGTGCGACGACATCGGACGGGGGCGCCAGGGGCGCTCCGACGTCGTCGCTGTCTGGGGAGCGTGGTCTTCGTGGCGGGGGCGGACCGGACCCTGCCCGTCCTCGCGACTCCTAGTAGGCCCGAGTGTCGCGACAGTGACCAGATGTGGGCCGCGCAACGTCGGTGATCGGTCACGCCCCCACGACGAAATGCCGTTGCGTTGGGACGTTCGTCGTAAGCAATCGTGATGACGGCGTGCTCCGGGGTTCGCCGTCCGTTCATCTGGAGGCGCGGACCGCTCACCGAGATCGTGATCACGTCCGGGCGTGTTCACGACGGCTCCACGGCCGGAACCGAACCGTCCACGGGCCCGCTCGCCGGGGGCGTGCCCGCGTCGACGGGAGCCGGACCCGCGCGTGCCCTCGCCCGTGCGGGACCCCGGAGCGGGAGCAGCCCCGACCAGGCGACCTGGGTCTCGACCAGGGCGTCCCAGCCGTCGAGGCGGCAGGTCAGCAGCTCGGCGCCGTTGCGGACGGCGAGGTCGGAGGCACGGGCGCAGGCGGCAGCGGTGCCGTCCACCGACTGTCCCGCGGCCGCGAGCGCGGACAGGTCTGCGGCGGCTGAGGCGACGTGCCGGGCGCGGGCCGCGGCAGCCAGGTCGACACCGACGGTGCCGACCAGGAGCAGCACCGCTGCGGCCGTCGCGGCCCAGACCGAGGCGCCGCCCGCGTCGCCTCCGCGGCGTACCGGGGCGTGCCGGCTCATGGCGCGCCACCGGGCTGCGCCGGCGCCGACCCGGAACGGACCGCGCCTGCCGTGACGCCGGGTTCGACCGCGGCGGTCGCGGCACCGCTGATCGTGACCGGGAGCAGCCCGACCGGCCGGACCCGCACCGTCACGACGACGAGATCGCCGTCGACGCGGAGCTCGGGCTCGGCCCCGGCCGGTGCGAGCTGCGCGGCCGCGGCCCGACCCCGCTCGGTGTCACCGCGCGCGGCCTGGCGGGCCAGTTCGAGAGCGGCGTCGGTGCAGCGGACCCCGGCCGCCACCGCGGCGACGGCTCCGACCGCCGCCGCAGTGACCGCGACCAGGGTGCCGAGCGCCAGCGCCGCCTCGACGGTGACCGCGCCACGGTCGTCCGCCAGCCAGGACGGCGGGCCGCTCGTGGGGCCGACCGCGGCACCACGGCGAGTGGCGCGGCCGCGGACACGGCGGCCGCCGTGTCCGCGGTCGTGCCGGTCGGGTCGGCTCGGGTTGTCGCGGCCGTTGTCAGAGCGTCGTGGACAGTGCACGTTGCACGATCCCGGTGAGGGCAGCGAGGACGTCTCCGCCGCTGACGATCGCGTAGAGGAGCGCGGCGAAGGCCGCGGCGGCGACGGTGCCGACGGCGTACTCGACGGTGGACATGCCGTCGTCGTCCGAGGCGAGTGCGCGCAGCCGGCGGTGCAGCAGGGAACGGGTGGGGGTCATCGGTGTCTCCTTCGTCGGGGGCCCGCGGAGTGCGGACCCGGTCGCCGCGCGGCGGTGGTCACCACCGTGCGAACGCCTCCCCGGCCAGCCCGATCACGACCGGCACGATGCCGAGGACCAGGAAGGCGGGCAGGAAGCAGAGCCCCAGCGGGGCGGTGATGCGGACAGCGGCGCGCTGCGCCCGCTCCTCGGCGAGATCCGCGAGACCGGCGCGCAGCCGGGCGGCCTCCGCCGTGGCGGAGCGTCCGAGGGCGGCACCGGTGCGGGCCGACCGGCCCGCCGCGCGGGCGAACCCGGCGAGTTCGGGGACCGGGCCGGCGGCGGCCCAGGCGTCCTCGGGGTCGGCGCCCAGCGCCAGCAGGCCCGCGACCCTGCGCAACGCCTCACCGGCCGGGCCGTCGAGCCGCCGGGCCGCGGCTCCGACGGCGTCCGCCACGGCGAGACCGGCGGCGAGGCAGGTCGCCAGGAGGTCCCAGGCGGCGGCCAGATCCGCGGAGTCCACCGACGCAGCCGGCCCGCGGGCCGCCCGCCGGGCGAGCCACAGCAACCCGCCGCCCAGTGCGGCGCCGACGACCGCGCCGCCCATCCCGCCGAGAGCTCCGCCGAGCGCGGCCCCGGAGGGAACGAGCACCGCGAGGACCGCGGTGCGGGGCGGCGCCGCGGCCGTCGTCGCCCCGGTGACGGCACGCAGCCCGCGCAGCCGCCCCGGTCCGGGACGCCCGCCGCCGACGACCAGGGCGAGCGCGGCGAGCCCGAGCGCGGCCGCGGTCACGTCGGCACCGCCGCACGCAGGATCCGGTCGGCCCACGCCGCCCCCGCGACCGTGAGGCCGACCCCGGTCAGCAGCAGAGCGGGCCCGTGCAGCCCGGTGCGCAGCACGGTCAGCGGCGCGATGCCCATCAACTGCCCGAGACCGATTCCGGCCAACGGCAACGCGGTCAGCACCGACGCCGTCGCCCGAGGCCCGGCGAGCTGGGCTCGCACCCGGGCTCCGTGCGCGATCCGCCAGCGGATGTCGTCGAGCAGACCGGTGAGCAGGTCGGCGAGCGGGGCACCGTGGGTGTCGGCGAGCTCCCAGGCCGAGGCGACCCGCTCGACATCGCGCCGGGCGGGGCCCCGCGCCGTCCGACGCAGGGCCTCGGGGACCGGCTCACCGATCCTCGCAGCGACCGCAGCCGGCTCGAGCAGTGCGCGGGCGAGCGGCCCGTCGTGCACGTGCCCGGCCAGCGCGGCCGCGGGGTGCGCGCCGGTGCGCAGCTCGTCGGTGATCCGGGCGAGTGCGTCGGCGAGCTCGGCCGCCGTCGACCCGGCCCGGTCCGCGGCCCGACGTGTGGCGATCCGGCGCCGCACTCCCCACGCCACCCCCGCTGCGCACACCGCGCCGGCGGGGCCCAGGAGCAGCCACCCCAGCGGGGCGGCGAGCAGCGGCAACGGCGGAGCGAGCAGCCGGGCCGTCGGGAGGGCGGTCCCGGTGCCGGTCAGGGCCCGCCACCGGGACCGCCCCGGCGCCGCGGGCATTGTCAGCACCGCCAGCGCGAGCAGGACGGGAACCGTCACGCCCTGCGGCGTCCCGGGAAGTGCGCTCAGCACGGCACACCGACCCCGCGTTCGCGCAACAGCGTCGCGAGCTCGTCGCGGCCCGGCCCGACCCCGGAGCCGCGGCTCCAGGCGGCGGTGACGTGTGGGGTGCCGTCGTCGGAGCGGCCCAGCACGCCGATCTCGTCGAGCGTCCGGCCGGCGCCGGGGCGGCGTCGCATGTGCAGCACGACCTGGACGGCGGCGGTCAGCTGACCGTCGAGCGCGGCGGGGGACATCCCGCCGAGCCCGGCCAGTGCGCGCATCCGGGCCGGGATCTCGCGGACCGAGTTCGCGTGCACGGTGCAGCCGCCGCCGTCGTGACCGGTGTTCATCGCCGCCAGCAGGTCGCACACCTCGGCGCCGCGGACCTCGCCGACGACCAGCCGGTCCGGCCGCATCCGCAACGCCTGACGCACCAGTTCGCGCAGCGGAACCCGCCCGAGCCCTCGATGTTCGGCGGCCGGGCGACCAGCCGCACGACGTGCGGGTGGCGTGGGGAGAGCTCCTCGGCGTCCTCGACGGTGATCAGGCGCTCGCCCGGGTCGACCGCGCCCAGCAGCGCATTGAGCAGAGTGGTCTTGCCACTCCCCGTCCCGCCGGCCACGAGCACGGCCAGCCGGGCGCCCACGATCGCGCGCAGCAGTGCCTCGCCGGTCGCGTCGAGGGTGCCGGTCCGCCGGAGCGCGGCCAGGTCGTGCCCGGCGGGACGCAGCACCCGCAGCGAGATCGCGGTCCCGGCCGCCGCCACCGGTGGGAGGACGGCGTGCAGCCGGACCCCGGCGTCGGGGAGCCTGCCGTCGACGCAGGGGCTCGCGTCGTCGAGGCGGCGGCCCGCGGCGAGTGCCAGGCGCTGGGCGAGTCGCCGGACCGCGGCCTCGTCGGTGAAGGTGATGCCGGTGCGGCGCAGTCCGTCGCCGCGGTCGACCCAGACGGCGTCGGGCGCGGTGACCAGCACGTCGGTGGTCATCGGGTCGCGCAACAGCGCGTCGAGCGGGCCCGCTCCGGTGAACTCCTGGCGCAGGGTGCGGAGCGCGGCGAGGACGTCCAGATCGGACGCGACCCCACCGGACTCGGCCCGCACCGCAGCGGCGACGGCGGCCGGCCCGGTCTCGCCGCCCGCGTCGGCCAGCCGGGCCCGCACCCGGTCGACCAGCGGGTTCACGAGGCCGCCCGCCGGATGCCGGCCGTACCGGAGAGGCGCTCGTGCACGGCCCGGGCCGCGGTGGCCAGCGGGCCCCGCCCGGAGCCGGGCGTGCGGCCCCGTTCGAGAGCGCCGGCGAGGTCCCGCTCGGGACGCATGGTCGTGAGCAGCGGCAGCCCGAGAGAGGTGACGATCTCGTCGGGCGTGATCCCGCCGGGGGAGGGCCCCCGCACGACGAGCTCCACGGCCCGGGCATGCTCGGCGAGCACGTCGGCGACCCGGGCGGCCGCGGCACAGGACCGCAGCCGGCGGGCACCACCAGGACGGTCAGGTCGGCTCTGCCGAGAGCGGTGAGCGCGGCGTCGGTGGGGTAGCGGGGCAGGTCGCACACGACGGTGCCGCCCGCGCGGCGCCCGGCGTCGAGGACCGCGGTGACCGCGGCCGGTTCGGGTCCGTGCGGGGAGCGTGCGCAGGACAGTACCGACAACGCGGTGCGCCCGGACCCGGCCCGTGGGAGCGCGGCGTGCAGCGACGCGGCGCGCACCCGGCCGTCGCCGACCGACAGCTCCGGCCAGCGCAGCCCGGCCTCCTGCTCCAGCCCGACCATCAGATCGAGGCCGCCGCCGAGCGGGTCGCAGTCGACCAGCAGCGCGGACTCCCCGGCTCGCGCGGAGGTCAGCGCGACCGCGGTGGCGAGCACCGAGGCACCCGCCCCACCGCAGCCGCCGACCACGGCCAGCACCCGGCCCGCCCGCCCGTCGCCCGCTGCGCGTTCCCGGGCGTCGGCGAGGATCCCGGCCAGGCCTGCCTCACCCTGGGGGAGCTGCACGACTCGGTCCGCGCCGAGGGCGACGGCGAGCCGCCAGTCCTCCGCGGCGGGCTCACCGGGGACGGTGATCACGACGCCGTCGCGGCGCGGGAAACCGGCCTCGCCGCAGCGCCGGGCCCCGGACCGGTCGAGCAGGACGACCGGTGCACGGGCCCAGGCCCGGCGGGCGTCGGCCGCGTCGACCGCGCGTTGGGCGTCCATGTCGGCTGCTGCGGCCAGCCGCAGCAGCGCGTCGAGCAGCTCGGGATCGTCGGCCACGATCAGGCAGCGCCGGTCCATCGCGTCGTCCTCTACACCGGCCCGCCGGTGCGAGCCCCGGTATCGAGCGTGCGGCCTCGGGAGGGCCCCGCCGGCCTCGATCGCGGGCCTGTGGACAACTTCGTGGAAACGGCTCGGCCTGTGGACAACTCCCCGGTTCCGTCGGTCCCGCGCGGGAGGATGGAGCAGAGGGGCGGACCCTCGCGCGGGCGAGCGACGCAGGAGCGGCACGGAGCCACGAGGAATGGCGCGGAGGCGGCGGCGGGGGACACGACCGTGTCCGTCCCGGCCCGGACGTAGGACGACCCCCGCCAGGGGGGATTGGCGGGGGCCGTCGGGCGGTTCAGCCCCGGGGGGTCGAGCTGAACCCGCTCGGACCAGGTCCGAGCTCGGTCAACTGTAGCCGGAACATGCCGGTCGCGCCCATACCCCGGCCGTGGCCTGCGCCGACCGGTACCGGTGACGACGTCACTCCCGGCTCCCGACGGCGTGAAGTGCGCCACTGACCGGTGGGCGCGTCCGGGCGACCGGTCGCATGCAGCCGATCACTCTCCGCTGCTGGGCATCGGTCTGCTCGCAGCCGGGCGGAGCGGTGCAGGGACGGTGGGGCACGCAGTGGGGTCGACGGCCGGGGATGTGGACGGAGTGGAGGGCCGGGGACGTGCGCTCCGCGTTTCCGGCACGCTGGACGTCGTGCCCGAGACCTCCAGAGCCCCCGCCGCACCGGACCGGACCGCCGGTGCCACCGTCCCCCAGGCGGTGTTCCTCGATCTCGACAACACGATCATCGCCGGGTCGAGTGCGCTGGCGTTCGCGCGGCCGTTCGCCCGTGCCGGTCTGATCGACCGCGCGACCGTCCTGCGCGGGGCGTGGGCCCAGCTGCTGCTGGTGCTCGCCGGGGCAGATGCGTCCACGATGGACACCCTGCGCCGTCGGATGGTGCTGATCTGCGAGGGCTGGGAGGTGGCGCGGGTCCGCACGATCGTCGCCGAGACGCTGCAGGAGATCATCGGTCCGCTCGTCTACCCGGAGGCGCTCCGGCTGATCGAACACCACCGCGGGCAGGGGGCGGAGATCGTGCTGCTGTCGGCGTCGGGGCTCGAGGTCGTCGAGCCGATCGCCGAGCTGGTCGGGATCGAACGGTTCCGGGCGACGCGGATGCACGTCGTGGACGACCGCTACGCCGGGGAGATCGAGTTCTACTGCTACGGCGAGGGCAAGGCCGTCGCGGCCCGGGAGATCGCCGAGGAGCTGGGGTTCGACCTCGCGCACTGCGCCGCCTACACCGACTCGATCACCGACCTGCCGCTGCTGGAGGCGGTCGGCCAGCCGTCCGTCGTGAACCCCGACCGCGAGCTGCGGGCGATCGCCCGTGAGCGGGGGTGGCCGGTGCTCGCGTTCGTCCGCGCGGCGTCCCGGCGGGACCGGTTGTTCCGGTTGCGCGACCGGCTGTCGGACCGGTTCGCGGCCGGGGCCCGGGGCGGTGCTCCCGCCGGCCCGGCCATCGACGCGGAGGGTCCGGACGCCGGCGGGGTCGGTGCGGCGGGGCCGTGGCGGGACCCGGCGCTGCTCGGCGCGGCCGCGGTCGGCGGGGTGCTCGCGGCGCTGCTGGCCGGCGCAGCGGTCACCCGGTCCGCCCGCGGCGGCCGCTGACACGACGGCCGGCCTGGGGGCAGGACGGCGCGGCCCGAGGTGAGCGGTCTGCGCTTCGCGCGACCGGCGTCCTCGTCCCGCCTCGCCTGAGGACTGCGCACTGCGTGATCGGGGAGTGCTCGCTGTGCGGGCCCGGTGCTCGTCGATCAGCACGTCAGTGCTGCTCGCGGCGCTCAGAGCGTGTTTGGAAATGGTGGGTGTGTCGGGATGGTCGACACGGCTGGGGTGCTCCATCGTGGTCGGCATGCAGGAACGACCGCGCCGGTACCCCTCGGACACCAGTGATGCCCAGTGGGTGGTGATCGAGCCGTTGTTACCGCCGCTCGCGCGGCGGGGGCGGCCTGTTGCTCATGCTCGTCGGGACGTGCTGGACGCGATCTTGTATGTCGTGCGGACCGGGTGTGCCTGGCGGGCGTTGCCGGTGGACTTCCCGCCCTGGCAGACCGTCTACTGGTACTTCAACCAGTGGGAACAGCAGAAGGTCACCGAGAAGATCCTCCCGGTCGTGCGGGGGCAGTTACGTATCGCCGAGGGCCGTGATCCGGAGCCGAGTGCGGGGATCATCGATTCCCAGTCGGTCAAGGGCGCCGACACCGTCGGCCAGGACTCCCGCGGCTACGACGCCGGGAAGAAGACAGGCGGACGGAAACGGTTCATCGTGACCGACACCCTCGGTCTGCTGCTGACCACGATGGTGTGCTCGGCCTCGGTACAGGACCGCGACGGCGCCAAGCCGATCCTGCTCAACCTCTACCTGCGCACCAGGGTGCGGTTCGTCTACGCCGACGCCGGCTTCGCCGGGCGACTGCTCGACTGGGCCGCCACGATCCTGCAGACAACGATCGAGATCATCCGCAAGCCACCCGAGCAGCGCGGATTCACCGTCCTCCCACGAAGGTGGGTGGTCGAACGGACCCTGGCCTGGCTCACCGCACACCGACGCCTGGCCCGAGACTACGAACGCCACCCCACCACATCCGAAGCCATGATCCGCTGGGCCGCGATCAACACCATCACCCGCCGCATCGCCCGTGGATACCCCGCCACCCGCCAGCAGAAACACACGACACCCTCAACCCACTAGAATTTCCAAACACGCTCTCAGGACGACGCTCATGTGCTGATCGATCCGTGCGGAGGGGCGGCGCGGGACGAGGGGCGACGGGGCAGGGCGCCAGAACCGGAGGGGGCGCCGGAGCAGGGGGTCGCGGGGGGCGGGGATGGACCGTGCCGCGCCGGGCTGAGCCACACAGGTCCGCGCCGTGCCGGACAGCGGTACAGAGCAGGACAGCGCGGCGCCGTGTCGCGCCGTCCAGCGCCGACCCACTGTCGATCAGTGCATGAGTGCTGCCCAGACAGCGGCCACCAGCGCTCATGTACTAATCGACGGCGTCGCACGGCCCCACGGCGCACCGGGCGGGCTGGCGACCGGGGCGACGGGCAGGTGTGGGCGGATGGGCAGGCGCGGCGGGCGGACGGCTCGACCGGAGCGGCCCGGCGTGGCCGACGCCGTCCAACAACGCCGACGCCGTGCATCAACGCGACCGGTCACGCCGATGCGGGCGGTCCTGGGCGGAGTGCCGCGGTGCGGGAGTGCGAACCCAGTCAGGTGTGCAGGTCGCGGAGCAGGAACGCGCCCACAACCCCGACCGCGACCGCCGTCCGTGCGTCGTCGTGCACCCACCGGGCGGTCGTCGCCGGTCACCCTGTGCTGCTGAACCGGTGCACATCGGTGAAGGGGTTGCCCACATCACGTTCCGGGTCTACGAAGGAGCCACGGACCCCGGCCGGGCCAGGGGCGTCTCGGAGGAGAAGAGGCGTCTCCCCTGACGGGGCTCCGTACTTGGGGACCGGACCACGTCCACGCCGAGCACGCCGCGGGAGGCATGTCGTCGTGGGCCTGCGAACCGGGACGCCGGGCGCCGAGGCCGCGCAACACGGCACGTAGTGCACGCCAGGACGCCGGTTCCCACGTCGGGCCGGGTGGCGCCCCTCGGGGCGCCACCCGGCTCCTTCATGTGCTCAGCCGGACTGCGCGGCGGCGATCGACAGGCCCTCCCGGCCGCCCGCCTCCCACTCCGCGCAGGTGTGGACGATCCAGCGGGCCAGCCCGTCGGGCGTCCCGGACGCGAACGCCGCCGCGGCCTCCCGGTACTCCGCGGTGCGGCGCAGGAACCCCACCTCGGGCACCGACAGACCGCGTGGGTCCAGCCCGGTCGACATCGCGGTCAGCCGGGCCGCCGCCCGGGCCACGACCCCGTCGGCGGTGCCGAACGGCGCGAGGGTCAGCAGCTCGCCGTGCACGACGGCGACCAGCACCGGAGCCGGCACCGAGGTGCCCCCGCCGATCAGGTCGGCCAGTGCCGTGAGCCGCGCCGACGTCGCCGGGCGCGGCCGGCCCAGCACCTGCTCGTGCTCCTCGGCGGGCACGAGGTCCCCCGCGGCCAGCACGTGCAGCCGGGCGAGTCCCTGCAGCGGGGCCCGGCGCCAGGTGTCGAGGAGCTTGGCACGCTCGTCGGCGATCCGGACGGCGCCCGCGAGGACCGGGTCGGAGACGTGGTCGGCGGTGACCGGCCGCAGCGGGGCTCCGTCGATCGCGGCGGAGGAGCGGGCGGCGCGCAGGGCGGCCTCGGCGGCCGTCGCGGGCCAGCCGCGCCGGTTGACCGGCTGGTTGTGCACCTCGGTGGCCGCGTCGCGGGCGCGGGCGACCGCCTCGGCGACGCCGGGGAGTGCGGCGAGCGGGGCGAGCGGATCGGCTGCTGCGGGGCGGGCCATGGACGTCATCGTCCCAACCGGTGGGCTACCGCCGGGTAAGTACCCCTGCGGTGTGGACCGCTCGGCGACCGGTCGTGGTGATCCGTCGACCGCCGGACATCCGCCCGCCCGCCGTCGGGGCCCCGCGGACACCCTGTCGCACCCGGGAACGGCCCCCCACCTGCGCGGACGGTCAGGTGTGGCGTCCGTGTCCCGTCGGTACCTGTCCCGACAGACGGTGCACGGGCGAGGACGGTTCACTAGCGTCGGACCGCACACGTGTGCGCACACCGAGTGCGCCCGAGGCCGCCACGTCGGCCCGAAGTGACCCGCCGCGTCGAGGAGGACACCAGGACATGGCCGAGTCCGAGAAGAGTTCCGCGCTCAGCGCGCTCTCCAGCGAGAGCAGGTCGTTCCCGCCGTCGGAGGAGTTCGCGTCGCAGGCGAACGCCACCGCAGACTGGTACGACCGTGCCGATGACGACCGCGAGGGGTTCTGGGCCGAGCAGGCCGACCGTCTGCACTGGACGAAGAAGTGGGACACCGTCCTGGACTGGCAGCCCCCGTTCGCGAAGTGGTTCGTCGGCGGCGAGCTGAACGTCGCCTACAACTGCGCCGACCGGCACGTCGAGGCCGGCAACGGCGACCGCGTCGCCATCCACTGGGAGGGCGAGCCCGGCGACTCCCGCACCATCACCTACGCCGACCTGCAGCGCGAGGTCTCCAAGACCGCGAACGCGCTGACCGAGCTGGGCGTCGGCAAGGGCGACCGCGTCGCCATCCAGCTGCCGATGATCCCCGAGGCCGTGTTCTCGATGCTGGCCTGCGCCCGCCTGGGCGCGCTGCACAGCGTCGTGTTCGGCGGGTTCTCCCCGGGCGCGCTCAAGGCGCGCATCGAGGACGCCGAGGCCAAGGTGCTGATCACCAGCGACGGTCAGTACCGGCGCGGCAAGCCGGCTCCGATGAAGGAGAACACCGACGAGGCCGTCGCGGGCACCTCGATCGAGAAGGTCCTCGTCGTCAAGCGGACCGAGACCGACGTGCCGTGGACCGACGGCCGCGACGTGTGGTGGCACGACGTCGTCGACGGTGCGTCCGACCAGCACACCCCGGAGTCCTTCGACTCCGAGCACCCGCTGTTCATCCTCTACACCTCGGGCACCCACCGGGAAGCCGAAGGGCATCCTGCACACCTCCGGCGGCTACCTCACGCAGTCCGCGTACACCCACAACGTGGTGTTCGACCACAAGCCGGCGAGAGCGTCTACTGGTGCACCGCCGACATCGGCTGGGTCACCGGGCACACCTACATCGTCTACGGGCCGCTCGCGAACGGCGCCACGCAGGTGATCTACGAGGGCACGCCGAACACCCCGCACGAGGGCCGGCACTGGGAGATCGTCGACAAGTACAAGGTCTCGATCTACTACACCGCCCCGACGCTGATCCGCACGTTCATGAAGTGGGGCGAGGACATCCCCGCGAAGTACGACCTGTCCTCGCTCAGGGTGCTCGGCACGGTCGGCGAGCCGATCAACCCCGAGGCCTGGATGTGGTTCCGGGAGAAGATCGGCAAGGAGCGCTGCCCGATCGTCGACACCTGGTGGCAGACCGAGACCGGCTCGCAGATGATCGCCCCGCTGCCGGGCGTCACCGCGACCAAGCCGGGCTCGGCCATGCGTGCGCTGCCGGGCATCTCGGCCACCGTCGTCGACGACACCGGCACCCCCGTCGGCAACGGCGAGGGCGGCTACCTCGTCCTCGACAAGCCCTGGCCCTCGATGCTGCGCGGCATCTGGGGCGACACCGAGCGCTACAAGGAGACCTACTGGTCCCGCTTCGCCGAGCAGGGCTACTACTTCGCCGGCGACGGCGCCAAGTACGACGACGACGGCGCATCTGGCTGCTCGGCCGCGTCGACGACGTCATGAACATCTCCGGGCACCGCATCTCGACCACGGAGGTGGAGTCGGCGCTGGTCAGCCACCCGACCGTCGCCGAGGCCGCGGTCGTGGGCGCCTCCGACGAGACCACCGGCCAGGGGATCGTCGCGTTCGTGATCCTGCGCGGGAGCGCGTCGAAGGACGAGGCGAAGGGCGAGGCGGCCATCAAGGCGCTCCGCGACCACGTCTCCAAGGAGATCGGCCCGATCGCCAAGCCGCGCCAGATCCTGGTCGTGGAGGAGCTGCCGAAGACCCGCTCCGGAAAGATCATGCGCCGCCTGCTGCGCGACGTCGCCGAGAACCGGGACGTCGGCGACGTCTCGACC
>NZ_JAHLJA010000146.1:0-212914 GCF_020496245.1 Pseudonocardia sp. ICBG601
GGGTGAGGCGCACCTGGAGCACACAGCACGACGCGCGGGCACCCGGGGAAGTTCCCGGGGCCCGCGCGTCGGACGTGCGATCCGCTCTCCGATCAGGCGGAGAGGATCTCCTTCATCAGCGCGGCGGTCTCGGACGGCGTCTTGCCGACCTTGACACCGGCGGCCTCGAGGGCCTCCTTCTTGGCCTGCGCGGTGCCGGCCGAGCCGGACACGATCGCGCCGGCGTGGCCCATCGTCTTGCCCTCGGGGGCGGTGAAGCCCGCGACGTAGCCGACGACCGGCTTGGTGACGTTGGCCTTGATGAAGTCCGCGGCGCGCTCCTCGGCGTCGCCACCGATCTCACCGATCATCACGATGGCCTCGGTCTCGGGGTCCGCCTCGAACGCCTCGAGGGCGTCGATGTGGGTGGTGCCGATGACCGGGTCGCCGCCGATGCCGATGGCGGTGGAGAAGCCGAACTCACGCAGCTCGTACATCATCTGGTAGGTCAGCGTGCCGGACTTCGACACCAGGCCGATCCGGCCCGCGCCGGCGATGTTCGCCGGGATGATGCCCGCGTTGGACTTGCCGGGCGAGATGATGCCGGGGCAGTTCGGGCCGATGATCCGGGTCTTGTTGCCGGTGGCGACCGCGTGCGCCCAGAAGTACGCCGAGTCGTGCACCGGGATGCCCTCGGTGATGACGACGGCCAGCGGGATCTCGGCGTCGATGGCCTCGATGACCGCGTCCTTGGCGAACTTCGGCGGGACGAAGATGACCGACACGTCGGCGCCGGTCTCCTTGATCGCCTCCTCCACCGTGCCGTACACGGTGACGTCCTTGTCGCCGATGCTGTGCGTGGTCCCGGCCTTGCGGGCGTTCACACCACCCACGATGTTCGTCCCGGCGGCGAGCATCTTGGTGGCGTGCTTGTGTGCCCTCGCCGCCCGTGATGCCCTGAACGATGACCTTGCTGTTCTCGTTGAGGAAGATCGACATGTCTCAGGCTCCAGCGTTCGCGAGCTCGGCGGCCTTGGCGGCCGCGTCGTCCATCGTGCCCACCACGGTGACGAGCGGGTGGTTCGCGTCGGCGAGGATCTGACGACCCTCCTCGACGTTGTTGCCGTCCAGGCGGACGACCAGCGGCTTGGTCGCGTCGTCGCCCAGGATCTTGAGGGCCTCGACGATGCCGTTGGCGACCGCGTCGCACGCGGTGATGCCGCCGAAGACGTTGACGAAGACGCTCTTGACCTCGTCGTCGCCCAGGATGACGTCCAGGCCGTCGGCCATGACCTGCGCCGAGGCGCCGCCGCCGATGTCGAGGAAGTTGGCGGGCTTGACCCCGCCGTGCGCCTCGCCGGCGTAGGCGACGACGTCGAGGGTGCTCATGACGAGCCCCGCGCCGTTGCCGATGATGCCGACCTGGCCGCCGTCGAGCTTGACGTAGTTGAGGCCCTTGGCCTTGGCCTTCGCCTCGAGCGGGTTCTCGGTGCGCTCGTCGACCAGGTCCGCGTGCTGCGGGTGCCGGAAGTCGGCGTTGGTGTCCAGGGTGACCTTGCCGTCGAGGGCGATCACCTTGTCCTGCGGGTCACGGACCAGCGGGTTGACCTCGACCAGCGTCGCGTCCTCGGAGACGAAGGTCTCCCAGAGCTTCACGATCACGTTCGCGGCCTCGTCGGCGACGGCGGCCGGGATCTTGCCCGCGGCGACGATCTCGTCGGCCTTGGCCTTGTCGACACCGGCGATCGGGTCGATGGCGATCCGGGCCAGCGCGTCCGGGCGCTCGACGGCCAGCTGCTCGATCTCCATGCCGCCCTCGGCCGAGCACATGGCCAGGAAGGTGCGGTTGGACCGGTCCAGCAGGAAGGAGAAGTAGTACTCCTCGGCGATGTCGCTGGCCTCGGTGACCAGGACCTGGTGCACGGTGTGGCCCTTGATGTCGAGGCCCAGGATGGCCTCGGCCTTCTCCTTGGCCTCGTCGGCGTTCTCGGCCAGCTTCACGCCGCCGGCCTTGCCCCGACCACCGGTCTTGACCTGTGCCTTGACCACGACGGCGGTGCCCAGCTCGGCCGCCGCGGCCGCCGCGTCGGCGGCGTTGTCCACGGTCCGGCCCGGCAGCACCGGGACTCCGTGCGCGGCGAAGAGGTCCTTCGCCTGGTACTCGTAGAGGTCCACTCGGCTCTCCCGCTCCACTTCGCTCTCGCCGCGACCGGCGCGACCCCGGCTCGTTCTCCGGGCGCGCCCCGCACAAGGTGGCGGGCGGCAGCGGTCGCGGACGTCGGTGATGCTGCGTCGGGGAGCCTAGCCACGCCGCGCGCACCGGTCCTGACCTGGGCCGGTGACCGCTGTCACCCCGTCGGCGCAGTGCTCGATTCAGATCGACCGACCGAGTGATCGGGGCCACCGATCGTCCCGCGACACAGCGGAATCCTGTGACCTGCCTTACCTTTCGGACATGGCGACGTCGCTACCCGGAGGCGCTCGCCTGCGCGCGATCGCCGACGGGGCGCTGTCGACAGTGACGGCCGCGACGTCCGATCTCGGGCAGGCGGCGGGCTACGCCGCGCGGACCTTCACCTCGCGTGCGGGGCTGCGCGGGCTGGCGCTGGAGGGCGCCTGGCTGGCCGCGCACCTCGCGCTGTACCCGATCGGACTGGCCGAGGAGACCGTCCGGCCGCAGGGCCACTGGCGCACCGACAGCCTGCCACCGGTCAAGCGCAGCCTGGTCGTCGCCGACCCCACCGCCGCCGGGACGCCGATCCTGCTGGTCCACGGGATCATGGACAACCGCTCGGTGTTCACCGTGTTCGCCCACGAGCTGCGCCGGCGCGGCTTCGGGGTGGTGCACGCCATCAACTACAGCCTGTTCACCGACGACGTCCGCACCGCGGCGCACGAGCTGCGCGGCCACGTCGAACGGCTGCGCGAGGCCACCGGGTCGGACCGGGTGCACATCGTCGGACACTCCCTCGGCGGGGTGATCGCCCGCTACTACGTGCAGCGGATGGGGGGCGACGCCGTCGTCGACACCCTGGCGACGCTCGGCAGCCCGCACTCGGGCAGCAACCTGGCCCGGATCGCGCCGCTGCCGCTGTGCCGCCAGCTCTGCCCCGGCTCGGCGATCCTGCGTGAGCTGGACGAACCGGCCCCCGGCTGCCGGACCCGGTTCCTGGTGGTCTGGTCGCGGATGGACGAGATCATCGTCCCGCAGCGGAACTCCCGGCTGCGCCACCCGGACCTCGACGTCACCGAGCTGGAGCTCGACGACGTGGGCCATCTCGCACTGCCGGTGGACCGGCGCACGGTGCACTTCGTGGCGAGCACGCTGGCCCGCGGGGAGGCGGAGCGCCGCGAGCACGACCGGGTGCGCGACCGGCGGCTGCGCGGGTCGCTGCGGCTGGTCGGCCGGCACACCGCCGAAGGCGCATGAACACAGCCGAAGGCGCCTGAGCGTCCGGTCCGGGAGGGGGAACGGGATCCTCCGTTCGCCGTCGCGCCGCCGACCGCCCGACCGGTCGTCGATGATCCACGACCGTCCGCAACCGCACGGCGGGCCGCCGTTGCCGCTCGGCGGGGCCCGGGTTACCGTCGCGTTGTCCACGTCACGGACCGGTCACGGTGATCGGTGTCGCCCCGAACGACGCCATCCCCCGACGGAGCCCCCACTCCGACGATCACCGCCGAACGGCCCGCGGCGCCCTGAACACCAGAAGGGCAGTCTTGTCGCGCCACCGCTTCCCCAGCGGCGCCACGCGACCGGAGGCCCGGCCCGGCACGCTCCCCCCTGTGCCGCCGGCCGGTCACCGGCTCCCGGCGCTCCCGGCTCCCCCGCCGATGGTCTCGCGTACCCGTGTGACCGTGGCCGCGGCGGCCGGTGGCGCCCTGGTCGCGGCCGGTCAGACGGTCGCCGGAGCCCTCGGGGTGCCCGGCTGGGGCGGTGAGGCCTCGGTCGAGGAGGCCTACGCCCGGCTCGCCGCCTCGGCGATGCTGCCGGTGTCCAGCGACACCCGCCCGGCCGACACGACCGCCCCGATGGACACCTCCGCGATCGGCGGCGAGCAGCTCAGCGCGCAGGCCGCGTCGCTGCCCGACCTGGACTCCACCTCGAAGGTCGACGTCGCCAACCTGACGAAGGCCGCCCGGATGGGCCGCGAGGCCGCCAAGCTGGAGCGGGCCGTGACGACCGCGATGTCGCACGGCGCCCCGAAGGCGGTCATGTACAACGGCGAGGCCCTGGTCATGCCGACGGCCGGCCGGTTCACCTCCGGCTTCGGCGCCCGCTGGGGCGTGCAGCACAAGGGCATCGACCTCGCCGCCCCGATCGGCACCCCGATCTTCGCCCTGACCGACGGTGTCGTGGAGAAGTCCGGCCCCGCCAGCGGCTTCGGGATGTGGGTGGTGCTCAAGCACCCCGACGGCACCAGCACCGTCTACGGCCACATCAACCGGTCGTTCGTGCAGGAGGGCCAGCAGGTCAAGGCCGGCGACGAGATCGCCGAGGTCGGCAACCGCGGCCAGTCCACCGGCCCGCACCTGCACCTCGAGGTGTGGGAGCCGGACGGCACCAAGATCGACCCGCTGCCGTGGCTGGCCGCGCGTGGCCTCGACGTCACCGCCGCGACGGGCTCGCGCGACGCCTGATCGGCGAGCGCCGCTCCCCCGGCCCGCCCGGACGGTCCAGAATGGCCGGGTGGCGGACGAGTCGGCGTACCGGGTGGGGGACGGCGAGCGACGGGCGGTCGACGCCCGGCTGCAGCGCGCGCACGGCGAGGGACGGCTGTCCCTGCCCGAGTACGAGGAACGCTCGGCGAAGGCCTGGGCGGCCCGCACCCGCGCCGACCTGGAGCCGTTGACCCGTGACCTCCCGGCCGACACCGCCGGGGCACCCACGGCCGCCGTCGAGCAGGCGCCGACCACGGCCCTCCCGGCTCCGGCACCGGCCGGCGAGTTCGCCGCGGCCGCCGGGCGGCGCGCCGGCGGGCTCCTGGCCACGGCCGCGCTGGTCGTCGCCGCCGTCTGGGGCGGGTCGCAGGTGCTGCCGGTGACCGACGGCGTGACGGTGTTCGGGTCCCGCACCATCGGGGTCACCGCCGACACCCCGCGGGTGGGCGGGGTGCTGCTGTTCGGCTCGGTCGAGGTCGTGGTGCCCGAGGGCACCCGGGCGGACGTCTCCGGGTTCACCGTGTTCGGCTCGACCGCCTGCCCGACGGCGTGCGCCGCGCCGGGTGACCGGACGGTGGACGTGCACGTCGTCGGGGCGTTCGGGTCGGTGAAGGTGCTGACCCCGGCCGAGGCCGCGGCGCAGGACCGCGACGACGACTGAGGTCTACAGCTTCTGCATCGGGACGCCGCCGATCAGCATCAGCCGGACCGTCCCGCCCGAGCCGAAGTCGATCGTCACCGTCGCGCGCGGGCCGATGCCGTCGGCCGCGACGACGGTGCCCAGGCCGTACTTGTCGTGGTTGACCCGGTCCCCGACGTCGAGGTGCAGCGACTGGTTGTTCAGCGACCGCTCCGGGACCTTCCAGCTCCCGCGGTCGGTCGCCTGCGGCCGCTTCCCGAACCCGAACCGCCCCACCGGCGCCGACGGGCGCTGCGCGGCGAGCTGCTCCTCGGTGCGCCGCCAGTCGAGCAGCGACGGGGGCACCTCGTCGAGGAAGCGCGACGCCGGGTTGGTGCTGGGCTGCCCGAACGCGGACCGCACGATCGCCCGGGACAGGTAGAGCCGCTTCTCCGCGCGGGTGATCCCGACGTAGGCCAGCCGGCGCTCCTCGGCGAGCTCCTTCGGGTCCCCGAGGGTGCGCAGGTGCGGGAAGATCCCGTCCTCCCAGCCCGTCAGGAAGACCACCGGGAACTCCAGGCCCTTCGCCGTGTGCAGGGTCATCATCGTGACCACGCCGGAGTCGTCGTCGGGGATGGAGTCCGCATCCGCGACGAGCGCGACCCGCTCCAGGAAGGCGGCCAGCGAGCCGGGCTCCGGGACACCGGCGGGGGTGTCGTCGTAGGTGTCGGCCTCGCCCTCGGGGGCAGCGCCGTCGGGCGCCTCGCCGGACCCGATCGCGGCCCCGCCGTCCGACGCCAGGTCCGCGACGGCGGCGTCCCCCGCGAACTCCCGCGCCACCGTGACGAGCTCGGCGAGGTTGTCCATCCGGGTGCCGTCCTGCGGGTCCTCCGACGCCTGCAGCTCCTCCAGGTAGCCGGTGCGCGCGTAGACGGCCTCGAGGACCTCGGCGGTGTCGTCGCCGCGCTCGACGAGCTCGCGCAGCTCGTCGAGCATCCGCACGAACCCGGCGATGTTCTTCTGCGAGCGGGTCGCCAGGGCGGGGAGCCGCTGCGGCTCCTCGGCGGCGGCGCGCAGCGCGCGGGCGAACGAGGTGCGCTCGCGCTCGGCGTACTCGGCGACGACGGCCTCGGCCCGGTCCCCGATGCCGCGCTTGGGCACGTTGAGGATCCGGCGCAGGCTGACCGTGTCCTCCGGGTTGGACAGCACCCGCAGGTAGGCCAGCGCGTCGCGGATCTCGCGGCGCTCGTAGAAGCGCACCCCGCCGACGACCTTGTAGGGCAGCCCGACCCGCAGGAACACGTCCTCGAAGACGCGGGACTGGTTGTTGGTCCGGTAGAACACCGCGATGTCGGAGTTGCGGTACTCGCCGGTGTCGACGAGCCGGTCGATCTCGCGGGCGACGAACGACGCCTCGTCGTGCTCGTTGTCCGCGACGTAGCCGACGACGCGCTCGCCGTCGCCCGAGTCGGACCACAGCCGCTTGTCCCGCCGCTCCGGGTTGCGGGCGATCACCGCGTTCGCGGCGGACAGGATCGTCTGGGTCGAGCGGTAGTTCTGCTCCAGCAGGATGGTCCGCGCGTCCGGGAAGTCCTGCTCGAACTCGATGATGTTGCGGATGTTCGCGCCGCGGAAGGCGTAGATCGACTGGTCCGAGTCGCCGACGACGCACAGCTCGCCGGGGCGCCCGTTCGCCGTGGCCGGGGCGACGAGCTGGCGGACCAGCTCGTACTGGGCGTGGTTGGTGTCCTGGTACTCGTCGACCATGACGTGCCGGAAGCGGCGCCGGTAGTACTCGGCGACGGCCGGCAGCCGGTCCAGCAGCGAGACCGTCTCCATGATCAGGTCGTCGAAGTCGAACGCGTTCGCCTGGCGCAGCCGCGACTGGTAGACGCCGTAGACCTCGGCGATGCGCCGCTCGTGGTCGGTGGCGGCGCGCTCGGCGGCCTCGTCCGGCGAGACCAGCTCGTTCTTCAGGTTGGAGATCTGGGCGGCCAGGGCGCGCGGGGCGAACTTCTTCGGGTCCAGCTCCAGGTCGCGGCCGACGATGCCGACGAGGCGGCGGGTGTCGTCGGCGTCGTAGACGGAGAAGGCGCTGCGCACGCCGAGGTGCTTGGCCTCGCGCCGGAGGATCCGTACGCACATGGAGTGGAAGGTGGACACCCACATCGGCCCGGAGCGGCGCCCGACGAGGGCGTCGACGCGCTCCTTCATCTCGGCCGCGGCCTTGTTGGTGAAGGTGATCGCCATGACCTCGCCGGGGTGCACCCCGCGCTCGGCGAGCAGCCAGCCGATCCGGTGGGTGAGCACCCGGGTCTTCCCCGACCCCGCGCCGGCGACGATCAGCAGCGGCGAACCCGCATGCGTCACGGCCTCGCGCTGGCGGTCGTTGAGGCCTTCGAGCAGGCGGCGGCCCTGGGCCGTCGTCGGCTCGGCGGCGGCGGCGGGGCCCGTTCCGGGGAGTTCGAACAGCGCACTCATCGTGTCGAACACGGTACGCCGGGGGTCCGACAACCCCGCTCCGGCGTCGCCGGTCCCCGGAAACCACGGCGGCCCGGTGCGCCGGGTGGTCTACACTCGCGGCGTGGCACACGACAGGCGATTTCGCTACGGGTACCGGACCCCGGTTCCCGCTGCGCCGCCCGTCTGAGCCCAGACGCCACCCGCACGCCCCGGAGTCCGACGGACCCGGGGCGTTCGCATGTCCTCGGTCCCGACGGCCCGTGACCGAGACGAGGAGACCATGACCGTGACCGACCCCGCAGCCCCGCAGCCGAGCTCCGGCACGAGCACCGAGGTGCGCACCGGAGCCGATCCCGAGATCGACCAGCTGCGCCGGGAGATCGACCGGCTCGACGCCGAGATCCTCGACGCGATCCTCCGCCGCACCGAGGTCTCGAAGCGCATCGGCGCCGCCCGCATGGCCGCGGGCGGGCCGCGCATCGTCTACAGCCGCGAGATGGCGGTGCTGGACCGGTTCGCCGACCTCGGCCCCGAGGGCCGCGAGCTGGCGATGATGCTGCTGCGGCTGGGCCGCGGGCGTCTCGGCGGCCGCTGATCCTCGTGCGACACCCGGTCGCATCCCGCGACCGGCGTCGAGGTGACGACCGTTCGGCGATTCACGCGCAGTACACAGGGCGACACACCCGCACGGGCCCCACCTGGGGTTCAGGTCGGGGCACCCTTGCGCAGTGGTTGCCTTGCGAGGCAACGAGCAGGTCGAGCGGTCGGATACGGCCGATGAACGGGAACCACCCGATCGGGTGACCTGCGACGAGCGGAGTGTGATCACTTGGGGTTCAAGGGCTCTTTCCGGTACATCTTCCCGGGTCGAAATGACCCGAAGGAGGACGTGCGGCCGTGACCGACACACCTGCCGGAGCCCCGCTCCCCGGCGCCCCCGGCGCCACCGGGCCCCGCGACGTGGTGAGCGTCGCCGAACTGCTGGCGCGTCACTCGCGTGCGTCCCACGCCTCCTCCGACGGTGCGGGTCCGCTCACCGGGCCCGTCCTGTCCGTCGGTGACCTGCTGCGCCGCGAGGGGCGTCCCCCGGTGGCCGAGGGTGCGTCCGCCGACGCCGCCTCGGCCGGAGACATCGCCGCCGCGGGTGCCCCGGGCGGCTGGCCGGACATCGACCTCCCGCAGCCCCGCGCCGCGGCCGGCGCCGACGGCTGGACCGGCCGCCAGGTGTCCGGGCGTCGTCGCGCCGGTGTGGTCGCCGGCGCGCTGCTCGCCGCGGGCTCCGTGCTCGGCGCGGCCCTCTACAACGGCGTCGGCACCGAGAACTCCGACGCGCGCGCCGCCGCCGACGGGCTGTTCCCCGGCTTCGGCCTGCCCACCGCGGGCGACACCCCGGACACGCTGCCCGCCCAGTACCTCCCGGCGAACGTGGCACTGAGCACGCCGCTGCCGGACGCGCCCGCCACCGCCCCCGGCGCCACCGACTGGATGGCCGTCGCCTTCGGTCCGCAGCAGCCGGCGCAGGCCGTCGCGGCGGGCCGCACCCCGGGCACCGCCGCCGGGCCCGCCGTCGCGGTCCCCGCGCCCCGCACGCCCACCTCGCCCTCGACCGGGAACCCGGGCACCGGGTCCCCGTCGTCGCCGACGGTCCCGGCGCCGCGCGGCTCCGGCGGGACGGGCTCGCCGCTCGCCCCGATCGTCGCCCCCATCAACAACCCGGACCGGCCGTCCGCGGGCAACATCCTCGAGCCCGTGACCGGCACGCCGCCGTCGCGCGGCGGGACCAGCACCGGCCCGATCCAGGACGTCACCGAGAACGTCCGCCCGGTCGGGGACGCCGTCGGCGGCGTCGTCGCCCCGGTCGCGCAGGCCGCGGCACCGGTCGGGAAGACCCTCGGCGGTGCCGTGTCCCCCGTGACCGAGGCCGTCCGCCCGGTGACGAACGCGCTCAAGCCCGTCACCCGGCCCCTCACCGACACCCTCGAGCCGGTGACGACGCCGGTGCTCGGCGCGCTGTCGCCGGTCACCGAGCCCGTCCTCAAGAGCACCGAGCCGCTCACCGGCCCGGTCCTGAAGGCCGCCGAGCCCGTCACCGGGCTCCTCGACACCTCCGCGAAGAAGGCCACCGAGGACACCGGCTCCTCGTCCTCGGAGGCCACCCAGCCGCTGCAGGCCGTCACGAAGCCCGTGGGGCAGGTGGTCGGCACGGTGACCGAGCCGGTCGGGGGCGCCCTGTCCGGCGTGACCGAGCCGGTCGGCGGGGTGCTCGGCGGCGTCACGAAGGGCGCGGGCGGGCTGCTGGGCGGCTGACGCCCCACCCACGACGACGACGGCCCCGGTCCCTGCACACGCGGGGACCGGGGCCGTGTCGGCGTCCTTCCGGCACGCCCCGGTTGCTGCGCGACCTACACGAGCCTCCTGTCGGAAGCCCAGCGGGACAGCTCGTGCCGGTTCGACGTCTGCGTCTTGCGCAGCACGCTCGACACGTGGGTCTCCACCGTCTTCACCGAGATGAACAGCTCCTTCGCGATCTCCTTGTAGGCGTAGCCGCGGGCCAGCAGCCGCAGCACGTCCCGCTCCCGCTTGGTCAGCTGGTCGATCTCCGGGTCCACCGGCGGTGCCGCACCCGGCCGGTCGGAGAACGCGTCCAGCACGAACCCGGCCAGGCGTGGTGAGAAGACCGCGTCGCCGGCCCGCACGCGTCGCACGGCGTCGGCGAGGTCCCGGCCCGAGATCGTCTTCGTGACGTAGCCGCGGGCGCCGGACCGGATCACCGAGATGACGTCCTCGGCGGCGTCGGACACCGACAGCGCCAGGAACACCGCCTCCGTGCCCGCCGCGCGCGCCCGGCGCAGGATCTCCGCGCCCCCGCCGCCGGGCATGTGCACGTCGAGCAGCACCACGTCCGGCGCGAGGTGCCCGACGCCGGTCACCGCCTCGTCGACGGAGCCCGCCTCACCGACGACCTCCAGCACGGGGCTGCGCCCGTCGCCGCGGTCCAGCTCGGCGCGCACGCCGGACCGGAACAACGCGTGGTCGTCGACCAGGTAGACCCGGATACCGGTGTCGTCCGGACCGGCCGGGGTCCCCGGCACGTCGGCGGTGGTCATGCCGTCTCCTTCTCCGTCAGCGGCATCGACAGCCGCACCTCCGTACCCTCGCCGGCCCCGGTGCGGATCCGGACCGTGCCGCCGTGGCGGCGCATCCGGGCGTGCACCGAGTCCGCGAGGCCGTGCCGGTCGTCGGACACCGCGTCCGGGTCGAAACCGGTGCCGCGGTCACGCACGAACACCTCCGCCGCGCCCGGACCCTCGTCCGAGGCCGGCTCGACCTCCACGTAGACGTCGACCTCGGACGTCCCCGAGTGCTTCGCCGCGTTCACCATCGCCTCGCGCGCCGCCAGCACCAGGGCGCGCAGGTCGTCGTCGAGCTCGGCGTCACCGACCAGCACCGGGCCGACGGCCACCGCGTAGGTGTCCTCCACCTCGCCCGCGACGCGCGTGATCGCCGCCGACAGCAGCGTCTCCACCGCGTCCGGGGTGCCGCTGCCGCCCCGGGCGCGCCCGCCCGGCCCGTAGAGCCAGGCACGCAGCTCCCGCTCCTGGCCGCGGGCCAGCCGCTGCACCTCGCGCGGGTCGCCGGACTGGCGCTGGATCAGCGCGAGGGTCTGCAGCACCGAGTCGTGCAGGTGCGCGGCGATCTCGGCGCGCTCGGCGGCGACCGCGCGGGCCCGGCGCTCCTCGCCGAGGTCGCGCACCAGCCGTACCCACCAGGGGACGGTGAGCACCGCGACGCCCAGCAGCGTCGCCAACGCCGCGAGGATCCCGAACCGCACCTGGCTCAGGTCCAGGTTGCCGAGCAGGAACACCGCCAGCCCGGTCAGGACGAGCGCGGCGCCGAGCACGGTGCGGGCCAGCGCCGCACGACCGCCCGTGACGCGGCTGCGGGCGTCGCGCGCCCACCGCCGTCGCTGCGCCTCGTCGGCCTCCCGCCACACGACGGCCGCACCGACCGTCGCCAGCCCCAGCGGGCCGGCGATCCAGCCGAGCACGGCCGAGCCCGAGGTCGCCGCGACCAGCGACAACCCCAGCCCCAGCGTCACCAGCCCGGCGGCCTGCAGCCGTTCGGACCGGGTGACGGTCCGCTCGACGACGGCGGCCTCCTGCCGCAGGAACACCCACAGCAGGCCGTAGGCCAGCACCCCCGCCCAGCCGAGCAGGGTCAGCGCGACGAAGGCCGCCCGGATCCACCGGACGTCGACGCCGAGGTGGTCGGCCACCCCGCCCGCGACGCCGCCGACCATCCGGCCGGAGCGGCGCCGGGTCAGCGGGACGCGCGCACCGGGGCGCGGCGGTACCGGGCCGGCCGGCCGCGGGGGGACGGTGCCGCCTGACGGCGGGGGCACCGGGCCGGCGGGCACGGGCACCGTCGGCCCCGGTCCCCCGTCGGCCCCGGGCTCGGCAGCTCCGGACACGGCCGCCCCGGGCCCGGTCGCCCCGGGTGCGGCGGCGCCGGGCCGCGCGGTGCCGGGCAGCGCGACACCGTGCGACGGGGCCGCCCACGGAGCGGCGGTGGGCCGCGTCGGCGCGTCCGCCGACCCCGGTGCGGTACCGGTCGAGGGGTCCGAGCTGTTCACGACCCCATCGTCACACGACCCGCGCCGGATCCCCTCCGGATCGGGACCGGGGTCGTCTCGGGGTTGTCCCCGAGACGCCGGGGCCCGCCCGGACGGCAGGCTCGACGCCATGAACCAGACGCAGCTGCCCGGGAGCGGCCGACCACCGTCGGCGACGGCGACGGCCCGGAACACCATGCGCGACATGTGGGACTCCCGGCCCCTGCGTCCGCGCGACGACCGCAAGCTCGCCGGGGTCTCCGCCGCGATCGCGCGCCGCTACGAGATCGACCCGACGCTGGTCCGGGTGGGGTTCGTCGTCGCCGCGATCGTCGGCCCCGGCATCCCGCTCTACCTGGCGGGCTGCGCGGTCCTGCCGGACGCCGGCCCGCCCGGCAGCCCGGTCCCGCCGCGCAGCGGACCGTCCTCCGTGCTGTCGGTGACGCTGCTGGTCCTGGCCGCTCTGCTGGCGGTCCCGCTGGTGCTGTCCGCCGACCGCGTCATCCCCGCCGTCGTCACCGTCGCGCTGCTCGTCGCGCTGCACGTGACCCGGGGGAACCGGCCCGGGGCCCGGGAGGCCGCCGCGTCGCCGACACCCGTGGTGCCGTGGGTCGCGGACCCGCACGCCCCCACCGTGGCGCAGGTGACGCCACCGGCCTGGGACCCGCTCGGCGCCGCGCCGTTCGCCTGGGACCTGCCCGAACCGGGCCCGGAGCCGGGTCCGCCCCCGGCGCCCCGCTCGAAGCTCACACCGATCACGCTGGCCGTGTCGCTCGTCGTCGCCGGGATGGTAGGGGTGCTCGCCCTGGCCGCGCCGGGTGCGGTGCCGGCCTCGGCCGTCCCGGGGGCCGCGCTCGCCGTCGTCGGGATCGGGCTGGTCGTCGGTGCGCTGCGGCGCGCCGGACGCTGGCTGGTGCCGTTCGCGGTGCTGCTCGCGCTCGTCACGGCGGCCACCATCCCGCTCAACGACGCCGTCGGCCCCGACGGATGGGCCGTGCGCGATGGCATCGGGGAGACCGTCGCGGCCCCCGCGACCGTCGCCGAGCTCGCCCCGGAGTACCGGCGCGGCACCGGCACGGTCCAGCTCGACCTGACCCGCCTCGACCTCGCCGCGACGCCCGGCGCGACCGGGCCCGTCCGCACCCGGGCCGAGGTCGGCGCGGGGGCGGTGGAGATCCGGGTCCCGCGGGACGCCGACCTGCTCGTCCGCGGCTCGGTGGGCACCGGCGACCTGACCGTCGACGGGCAGACCCGCACCGGGCAGGACGTGAACCTGACCGTGAACGACCCCGGCCCGGACGGACCCGGTGGCCGGGTGCTGGAGCTCGACCTGCGGGCCGAGCTGGGAACCGTGGAGGTCACCCGTGGATAGCTCGCTCGCCCGTCGCGCCGACCCGTTCGCCCTCGTCGCCGGGGTCCTGTCGCTGCTGGTGGCGGTCTGCGGGGTCCTCGGGATCGCCCCGTGGGAGGTCGTCGACCTGCGCTGGGTGCTCGCCGGGACCGCCGTTGTGGCGGGGATCGCATTCCTGATGGCGAGTGTGCGTAACTCCCGGGCCACATCGGACGACTAAAGGGTCATCACGGGAGCCGGCGGGCTGGGGAGCACCGCCGGACCCGCCGCCGCCCGCGTGGCAGCGGTGTCCGACGGGGGTCGGACACCGCGAGGCCCGGGCTGGCCGGGGCGGGGCCGAGACATCGGCCCCGCCCCTGTTACGTCAGGCCCCGGTCACTCCCACTCGATGGTGCCCGGGGGCTTGCTCGTGACGTCGATGACGACCCGGTTGACCTCGGACACCTCGTTGGTGATCCGGGTGGAGATCCGCTCGACGACGTCGTAGGGCAGCCGGGTCCAGTCCGCGGTCATCGCGTCCTCGCTGGACACCGGGCGCAGGACGATCGGGTGGCCGTAGGTGCGGCCGTCGCCCTGCACGCCGACGCTGCGGACGTCGGCCAGCAGCACCACCGGGCACTGCCAGATCTCGCGGTCCAGCCCGGCGGCGGTCAGCTCCTCGCGGGCGATCGCGTCCGCGGCCCGCAGCGTCTCCAGCCGGTCGCGGGTGACCTCGCCGATGATGCGGATGCCCAGGCCGGGGCCGGGGAACGGCTGGCGGGCGACGATGACCTCGGGCAGCCCCAGCTCGGCGCCGACCATCCGGACCTCGTCCTTGAACAGCGCGCGCAGCGGCTCGACCAGGTCGAACTCGATGTCGTCGGGCAGACCGCCGACGTTGTGGTGGCTCTTGATCACCGCGGTGCCGTCGCCACCGCCGGACTCGACGACGTCCGGGTAGAGCGTCCCCTGGACCAGGAACCCGACGTGGTGGTCGGCGACGACCTCCGCCGTGGCCGTCTCGAAGACCCGGATGAACTCCCGGCCGATGATCTTGCGCTTCTGCTCGGGCTCGGTGACCCCGGCGAGCGCGTCGAGGAACCGGTCGGCGGCCTCGGCGACGTGCAGCGTCGCACCGGTGGCGGCGACGAAGTCCTTCTCGACCTGCTCGCGCTCCCCCGACCGCATCAGCCCATGGTCGACGAACACGCAGGTCAGCCGGTCACCGATGGCGCGCTGGACGAGCGCGGCGGCGACGGCGGAGTCGACCCCGCCGGACAGCCCGCAGATCGCGCGGCCGTCGCCGACCTGGGCGCGGATCGCCTCGACGGTGTCGTCGATGATCGACGCCGTCGTCCAGGACGGGCGGATGCCCGCGATGTCGTGCAGGAACCGGCGCAGCACCTCCTGGCCGTGCGGCGAGTGCCCGACCTCGGGGTGGTACTGCACGCCGGCGAGCCGCCGGTCGGTGTCCTCGAACGCGGCGACGGCGACCCGGTCGGTCGACGCGGTGACGGTGAAGCCCGCCGGCGCCGCGGTCACCGAGTCGCCGTGGCTCATCCACACCGGGTGCGTACGGGGCAGGCCCTCGTGCAGCGTGCCGGGGGTGCCGGTCAGCGCGACCTCGGTGCGGCCGTACTCGCGGGTGCCGTCGTGGGCGACCTCGCCGCCCAGCGCGCGGGCCATCGCCTGGAAGCCGTAGCACATGCCGAACACCGGGATGCCGGCCTCGAACAGCGCCGGGTCGACCGCGGGGGCGCCGTCGGCGTACACGCTCGCGGGGCCGCCGGAGAGGATCACCGCGGCGGGCTCGCGGGCCACGATCTCGGCGACGGGCAGGGAGGCGGGCACGATCTCGGAGTAGACGTCCGCCTCGCGTACGCGACGGGCGATGAGCTGCGCGTACTGGGCGCCGTAGTCCACGACGAGGACGGTCGGGGTCTGCACACGACCAGGGTAAACGGGCGATCCAGGTCACCCGCCGTCCGTACCGTCTCGTCGATCCTGATGATCCCCACCGGCCGCAGGTGGTGCGGCGTAACGGCGAGGCCCGGTTGCTCCGATGGGGGGATGACGGCACCGTACGACCTGGAGGCACCCCGATGGCCACCACCCCGACCGGCCACACCACCGGCACCGGCGACACCCCCGCCGACCCGGCCGTCGACGGCGCCACCACCACGACCGCCGCGCCGCTCGTCCCCGCCCAGCGGTCCGCGCCGGAGCAGGAGACCCGCCCGGCCGCCGGCACGCTCGGCACCGGCGCGCTCGGGGTGGACGCGCTGGGCCTCGGGGCGCTCGGCACCACCGGGCTGCTCGGCGGGACCCCGGCCCCGGTCGCCCCGGCGCAGGCACCCGCCGCGCCCCCCGTCGACGGTCCCGCGGTCGCGGAGCCGGTCCGGGAGTCCGCGGAGCCGGTTCCCGGGGCCGCGGTCGTCCCCCGGGCCCGCGCGTTCCGGGCCCGGATCCTGCCGGTGTTCCTGTGCGCCGCCGCCACCGGCACCGCGGCGATCGCCGCCGCGGGCCTGATCATGACCCCGTCGGCGACCTCCCCGCTGCCCACTCCGCAGAGCGTGACCGCCTCCGGCGCGACGGTGCCGCAGGGCCCGCCGCTGCCGCAGGCCGTCGCGGCGTCGCTGGTCGGGTCCGCCGCCGGGACCGGGCTGTGGGCCGGGGACCCGGTCGTCGCGATGACCGCCTGGCGCGACAACGGCGGGCTCACCCACCTCACCGCGATCGGCGACGGCTTCACCCGCGTCGCCGACGCCGCGGGCCGTCAGGACGCGGTGTCGCTCGCCGTCGCCTGCGGGCGGCTGCAGGCCGCCATCGACGCCGCGCGGGCCTACGACGCCGTGCCCGACGCCGTCGCGCAGACCTCCTGGACCGCGCTGCTCGACCACGGCACCGCCGCCGCCACCGCGGGGACCTCCGGGGCGCTCGCGCTGGACCCGTCGCAGCTGTCGGTCTTCACCGCGCAGTCGAACCTGGTGCGCGACGACCTGACGGCCGTCACCGACCGGGTCCGCGCCGTCCTGGCGGGCTGAGCCTCAGTCCTCGTGTCGCCCGCGCGAGCGCAGCGGCGGCGGCTGCACCGACCCGAGCAGCGCCCGCAGGTCCGCGGCGCTCGCGGCGCGGCGACCCAGGTCGACGGCGACCGTCGGCGCGATGTCGCGCAGCCGTCCGAGCAGGGCCGGGTCGGCCAGGTCGTACCGGCCGTCGGCGGTCCCGGTGACGATCGCGTCCGGGCGCAGCGCCCGCACCGCCTGCGGGTCCGGGCTGCGGTCGTCACCGACCGGGTCGACGCCGTCGAGCGTCCCCGCGCAGCCGACCAGCTGCGCGCCCAGCTCCAGCAGCAGCTCCCCCACCCGGGGGTCGGTCGCCACCACCCGCACGACCGGTCCGCGCAGCGGCACCGGGGTCCCGGTCGCGTCGACGAAGGCTCGTCCACCGCCCATGGCGGCTCCGGCGGTGGGGCGGCTCATCGGCGGGCTCCTCCTGGCTGACGACGGCGTCGCCGTCGAACCTACCGCGCCGAAACCCGCTCGACCCCCGCCGCGACGGGCGCCTAGCGTGGCCCGCCGTGACCAGCCCGACCGAGACCCGGATCCGCCGCGCCCTCACCAACTGCTCCAAGGGGGAGGCGACGCGGATGGTCCTGCCCGCGTGGGTCCGCGACCTGGACCTCGACCTGCTCGACGACGTCCGCGGCTGGCGTGACCCGAAGGCCCCCGACCGCGGGGTGCTGCTGGTCCCCACCGACGACGGCCCGGCCGGTGTCGTGCTGCGCGCCGCCACCGGTGCCGCCCGCGCGGCGGCGATGTGCGCGCTGTGCCGGACCACCCACACCGTCGGCGGGGTCGCGCTGTTCGCCGCCCCGCGCCGCGGCGCGAAGGGCCGCCAGGGCGACACCGTCGGCACCTACATCTGCGCCGACCTGGCCTGCGCCGAGCACGTGCGCGTCGAGACGGCGACGGCCGCGCTCAAGCCCGCCCCCGGCACGACCGTCGACGAGCGACGGGCCGGGCTGCGGGAGCGGGCCGCGGAGTTCCTGGCGGCCGTGACCGCCGAGGGGTGACTCAGGTACGCAGGTTCAGCCCGACCCGCTGGAACTCCTTCAAGGGCAGCATGTAGGCGCTGATGCGCCCCAGTCCGATCCTCGCTGGTCAGGTGGCCAGTGATGTGGCTCGGATGCGCCCGCGTCGGCGCTGATACGACGCATCGCGCGACCACACTGCGACCACGGGCGCGGGCTCCACCACCGATCACCGAGCGGCCTCATCCCCCACTCGGACGCCCCCGGGCGGCGCTGCGAACGCCGGCCCCGGGGACTTGATCGCACTGGAGTTGCGACCCGTGACCACCATCCTGACGCACACCGACTCCCCCGCCCAGCCCGCACACCTCTGCGAGGACTGCGGAATCACCGACCCGGACACGCCCATCACGGTCGTCGACGAGATCGGACCGCGCACCGTCTGCGCACTCTGCGCGATCGTGCTCATCGGAGAGAACGACGGTTCCGCCGATGTCGCCCCCATGACCATCGTCATGGGCATCGTCGTCCAGCCGGCGGCCACGCCCCTCGCGGTGACCCGGTGACCCGGCCCGCGCGGCGTCGCCACGAGTTCGGCGGCCTGGTGCCGCCCCTGTGCGAACCCCGACCGCCCATGCCCGGCCGGGCGCCCCGCAAGATCAGCGTGCTTGCCCCGCCGCAGCGGCTGCCGCTGATCACGGTCAAGGTGCACTCCCTGATCTGCGGATTCGCGAGCATGGACCCGCACCCCCACGACCGGGCGCTCGCGCAGTGCCGCGGCTGCCACCTGTGGGTCTACCTGCCGTCTGCGGGAGGCCCGCGGTGAGCGCCGCGTTCCTGACGATCAGCCCGGGCGAGGACATCTCCTGCCGCCGCCAGCAGTGGGTTGCAGCGTCCGGCCAGTCCTTCGACACGATCACCGCGCAGTGCGGCCCGATCGCGGTGCAGGGCGACGTCGGCGAGATGGTCCGGTTCCGCGACGAGCTGACCCGCGCGATCGGCGATGCCGTGCCCCCCGTTGAGTGCGTGCGTCGGCCCGCCTGCACGGTGGCGGACCAGCCGGACGGCGGTGGTCCGCGATGACCGCGACCCTTCCGCTCGACGTCGACGACACCACCGGCTGCCCGATCGCCAACATCTGCGTCGGGTGCGGGCAGCCCGGCGATGACCTCGCGGTCACCACCGTCGGGACCGTGCTCGGGGTGCTGTGCCTGACCCTGTGCGATGTCTGCGCCGCCGCCGGGATCGTCCCGGTCCGGACCGCGCCGGCCACGGCCCACGCGGTCGCGACCCACCTCGAGCACCTGAGCGGCGACGTCAGCGAGCTGGCCACGACCACCGGGGGCGACCGGTGACCGCAGCTATCGCCATCAGGCAGACCGAACCTTGCCCCGTGGACTTCCCCAGCCGCCCCTCCGACCTCGACGGGATCGGGCACCTCCAGCCCGTCCTGGACTCCCTGTACGAGCACCGGGCCCGCCTCGCGCAGGCCCGGCTCGGCGGCGACCCGCCCGAGCCGGGCGACCGGCTCGCCGTGCGGGCAATCGCCGCTCTGGCGACCGGGCGGGCCATCGCCAGCCGCATGCTCTCCGAGCGGTGGGCCGACGCCCGCGACGCGCTCGCCCACGGTGCCACCGTCGAGCAGGTCGCCGCCGCGATGGCGCTCGACGTCGCCGACGTCCGGACCGGGCTACGGCACTGGGTGAAGGCGCAGGAGCGACGCCACCTCGAGGCCGCGACGCTCGACGACCTCGACGAGCCTGTCCCGCTCGCGGCGGCCCGCGAGCACCGCGCGGTGCGGCTCGCGACCGATCAGCGAACCTGGCTGACCACGAGCCAGACAGCCGAACGCATCGGCCGGGATCCAAGCAACGTCCGCCGCCTCGTGGGCGAACACCGGCTCCACGGCCACCAGCGGATGGACCAGGCGGGGAGACCCCAGCACCGGTCCCGGTGGACGTTCGCGAGCACAGCGATCGACGTGTTCGTCCAAGGCGGCGACGAGGCCGCACAACGGCGGGCATGCGGGTGCGTTCAGGGAGCGAGCCGCGGGGGTGGTCGGCGATGACCGACCAGAAAATCGTCGAAGCGCTACTCGCGGCCGCCTTCCTACTCGTCGGCCTGGCGATCACGGGCTGGGCGCTGGCCGGTGAGCTCGGCGTCTGGGCCGCGATCCTGGCCGCAATCGGCGGCTACCTCACGGTCCGCCTCGTACGCCGAGAGAAGCGGATCCGGCGGCGCGCCGCCCAGCCGATGCGCCCAACCGACGGCGGGGACCGGTGATGGTGTTCGCCACGGTTGTGGCCGCTGTCGTGGCGCTGCTGCTCGCCGGCCACGGCTGGGTGACCCTGGCCGCCGCCCTGGCAGCCGGGTTCCTCGCCCTGCTCGGCGAGTCGGCGCTGTTCCCGAACGCCCGATGCCTGCTGTGCCGGGGGAAGGCCCGCTCCTACGGCCTCCCCGGAACGTGGCGGGACTGCCCCGGCTGCGGCGGCTCCGGCCGGCGACGACGCCTACTCGCCCCTGGAGGCCGTTGATGACCGCGACAGCCGCACCGTCGTGGCTGGCGATCGCCGCGGCGGTCACCCCGCTCGCGGTGTCGCTGGCCGCGAACATCACCTGGGGCGTGTCGACCGGGTCGGCGATCCTTGTCGTCGCCGGGATCGTGACGCCGCTGCTCCTCGTCCTGGCGATCGAGCGGTGGCGGGTCATGCCCCCGGCCGTCGGCGTGCAGTGGTGGGTCCGGACGCTCGCGATGTCCGGGGTCGTCGTCGTGGTCGCCGGCTGGTCGTGGCTCCACGCGACCGCGCTGCTCCTCGCCGAGGTCGAGAAGCTCCACCCGGGGCTGCCCGCGCCCGGGATGGACACCGTCCTGCGGAACGTCGAGCTGACCCTGTGCGTGCTCGCGCCGCTGGCCATCGACGGGCTGGCCGTCCTGTCCGTCCTCGCGCTCGACGTGGACAGCCGGACACCGTCAGCCGATCGAGCCGACGACCAGCAGACCTGCGCCAGGATCCTTGCTTTCCAGGAACGCGAGGACGCCGACGACAGCACCGAGGACGGTGTGGACGAGGACACGTCGCCCGGCGAGCGGGAGCCTCCTCCGCTACCGCCGGACTGGTGGGCATCCGCCGAGCTCGTTCCAGCGCGCCCCTCCGTGTCGCAGCCGCCTCGTCCCGCGAGCGAGGTCGACGAGGACCACGCCGCCCGCCTGATCGCCGAGGGCGCCGGCCGTCGCCGACTCGCGAAGGAACTCGAAATCTCCGAGCACGCCGCCCGCGAGCTTCTCGCCGAGCACCGCGGCGCCGACGCCACCGCAGGAGCCACCCGATGACCACCCCGCCCGTCCCCACCGACTTCCAGACCAGCGCCCTGCTCATCGCCCTCGCGGTGTGCGCCGTCGGCGCCCTGGCCGCGCACCGGCGGCACGCCCGCTGGTGGCACGCCGCCGCCATGGCCGCCGCCAGCGGGTGCGTCATCGGCGTCGCCCGCCTCGAACCCGGCTGGACCGCTCTCACCGCCGCCCTGGCCGCCCTCGGCGCGGCCGGGTGGTGGTGGGTCCGCCGCGGCCGCACCTCGGCGACCGTCACCCGGTGGGGCGCCGCCAGCCGCCGCAAGATCGGCGTCGCCTCCACCATCGACCTCGCCCGAACCGCGTCCGGACCGGCGATGCGCCGCCGCGCCGCCACCGTTCGGCCCTCCACCGCGGCCATGACCCGCCGCCAGCGGGCCCGGCTCCCCATCGGGGAGGTCGCCGTCGAGCTGTGCCGCACCTCCGGGATCCGGCTCTACGCCTCCGTCGAGGACGTCACCGTCATCTTCGGCGGGCCCCGCACCGGGAAGACCGGATGGCTCGCCGGGCGGATCATCGACGCCCCCGGCGCGCTACTGGTCACCTCCACCCGCACCGACGTGCACGACCTCACCGCCGCCCTGCGCGCTCGCCGCGGACCGGTCGGGATCTTCAACGCCGCCGGCCTCGGCGGGCTCGCCTCCACCATCACCTTCGACCCGCTCACCGGCTGCCGCGACGCCACCACCGCCGCCGAACGCGCCGCGGACATGCTCGGTGCCACCAGCACCGGCGGAGGCGGTGACCGCGAGTTCTGGGACGGGCAGGCCCGCCGTGTCCTCGGCGCGCTGCTGCACGCCGCTGCCCTCGGCGAGCTCGGGATGCGCGAGGTCCTGGACTGGGTGTCCGACCCCGATACCGCTCAGGCCCGGGTGACCGCGCTGCTGCGCCGCGCCGGAGACAGCCCCGTCGTCCAGGACGCCGCCCAGTTCCTCGCCACCAACGACCGCACCCGGTCCTCGATCACCTCCACGATCATGCCGGCGCTCGGCTGGCTCGCCCGCCCCGCCGCAGCCGCCGCCGCCGAGCCGGGACGATCCCTCGACGTCGCTCAGCTGCTCCGCGACCGCGGCACCGTCTACCTCCTCGGCGCCGAGGAGTCTCAGACCGCGCCGCTGGTGTGTGCGCTCACCGGGCACATCGCCCGCGAGGCCCGCCGCATCGCCGCCAGCCGGCCCGGCGGGCGGCTCGACCCGCCGCTGACCCTCGCCCTCGACGAGGCCGCCCTGATCTGTCCCGTCCCGCTGCACCAGTGGACCGCGGACATGGGCGGGCGCGGCGTCACCATCCTCGCCGCGTTCCAGTCACGCGCGCAGCTCCTCGACCGCTACGGCGAAGCCCGCGCCGCGGTCATCCTGAACAACACCACCGCGCGGCTCCTGTTCGGCGGCACCGCCGACCGCGACGACCTCACCTACTGGTCGACCCTCGCCGGGGAGCGCGACGAGCCGGTCGTCACCACCGACGACCACGGCCGCGTCACCTCCCGCTCGGTGCGTAAGGTGCCGGTGCTCTCCGCGGCGCAGCTGGCGAACCTCCCGGGCGGGCACGTCGTGGTGTTCCGCCGCGGGATGGCCCCGGCGGTCGGACGGGTACAGATGGCGTGGCGGCGCCGCGACGTCCGCGCCCAGGCCCGCGTCGACGCCCGCACCACCCGGGCGGTCGTCGACGCCGCCGAGACCGCCACCCGGGAGACAGCCACCCACCGGGCGGACGCCACCCGGGCGGACCAGCCGCACCCGGGCGGGCGACCCACCACACCCGCCACCCACCCGGGCGGGCGGGCGATCCCGGCCCCCACCCGCCCGGCGGGCGACCACACCCGGGCCGGGCGGTAGCCCATGACCGACGACGACGCCCGCCTCACCGCCCTCGCCCGCGGCCTGGAGCGCACCGACCGCCGGGTGGAGAAGCTCTCCGGGCAGCTCCACTCCCTCGCCGGGGACCTCACCCGGGTCGCCGACGCCCTCACCGGCGGAGCGGACGGTGACAAGCCGCCCGCGGTCCGGTCGTGGCTTCTCGCCGACGACCCCGCCGCAGCAGCCGACGACCTCGCGGCGCTGTGCGAGTGGCTCACCGCGGTGTTCCTCCAGTACCCCGAGACCGCGCTGCCGACGTGCTGGATGTGGCACCCCGCCGTCGTCGAGGAGCTGCTGTGGCTACGCGGCGCCCACGCCGCCGCCTACACCGGCCCCGACGCCTCCTGGACCCGTGTCGGGGACTGGCACGACCGTCTCCGGCCCGGCGTGCTGCGCCGCCTCGCGAAGCTCACGACCGGCTGCGAGCTGTCACTCCATCAGCCCGGGCAACGCGCCCATGAGCCGCCCCAGGCCGTCCCGCTCGGCTACGCCGCCGCCGAGATCGCCGCCGCCTGGACCCTCGACCGCCGCCACCCCGACCCCAACCCCACGCAGCTCGACGACGCCGACGAGTACCTCGACAGGAGCCACCGATCGTGACCCACCAGAGCAGCACCGAGAACGACCTCACCAGCGACCAGAACGACCACCAGCAAGATCACGAGCAGACCTCAGAACGACCCATCACACCAAGGCATCACGATCAGATGGGGCGCCGCGACACGGCTGCCGGGCCCGGCGCGCAGCGCGCCGCGGGGGAGCGCGTCCCGGCCGCCGGCGGGCGCACTGTCACGGTCCACGACGAGCCCGTGCGGGTCCACACTGAGCAGGTCGAGCTGACCGCGCTCGGGCGCGACGACTGGTTCATCGGCCCGAGCGGCGACCTCTACGAGGTCGCGCAGCCAGCCGCCGAGCACCCGTCGGGCTGGGTCGAGGTCACGGACCTGTCGATGTCCGACGACGCCGAGCAGGCCGCTCAACGCCGCGGTGTTGCCGAGCCGGGCACGAGCCCCCGCGACGGGTTCTTCTCCTACGCCACCCTCGTCACCATCGACCGGGTCGTCGGGCTCGCGCCGGCCACCGAGCAGGGCGCCGCCAGCGAGCAGCGCGCCGCCGTGCTCCGGTGGCTGACCGCCCGCTGGACCAGACATGGCAGCGACATCGACACCGAGGTCCGCCGCGCGACAGCGTCAGTCGACCGACTGCGCGCGGCATCCACCCGTCGAGCCGCCGAGAACGGCTGCGTCCGGGACGCAACAGCGGACGCCCGTCAGACCGACGACGGGCGGGAGCGCTGAGTCGATGCTGAGCCTGTCCACCGGACACGACACCCGCTACCTGACCGACGCCGTCGCTGGCGGCCGGGAGGGCTACTACACCGGCGCCGTCGCCGCGGGCGAACCCGCCGGGCGCTGGTACGGGGCCGGGGTCGAAGCGCTGGGCCTGGCGGGCGAGGTCGACGCCACGACGATGGAAGCGCTGTACTCCCGGCTGCTCGACCCGCGGGACCCGGCCGCCCGCGGGCGGGAGACGTGGGACGAGGCCCGCCCGCTCGCCCGGGGCCACCGGGCGTACCGCACCGCGGACCAGGTGTACGACGCCCTGGTGGCGGGCGAGCCGGGCGCCGGCCCGGAGCGGCGAGCGGAGCTGCGCGCCCAGGCCGACCGCTCCGCCCGGCAGGCCGTGTCGTTCATCGACGCCACGTTCTCCGCGCCCAAGAGCGTCACGGTGCTGGCGGCGGCGTTCGAGCGGGCCGCGAACGACGCCCGCGCCGCCGGGGACCTGGAGGCCGCCGAGGCGTGGGCCACCCACCAGCAGGCGGTCGAGGACGCCGTCATGGCCGGGGCCCGCGCGAGCATCGACTACCTGCAGGACGTCGCCGGGTACTCCCGCGCCGGGCACCACGGCGGCGGCGCCGGGCGGTGGGTCGACGCCCACGGCTTCGTCGTCGCCCAGTTCCTGCAGCACGACTCCCGCGACCGGGACCCGCAGCTGCACGTGCACCAGGCGATCCTCAACCGGGTCCGGTGCGCCGACGGGACGTGGCGGACCCTGGACTCGCGCGGGCTGCACATCGCCCGCGCCGCTGCCGGTGCGATCGCCGAGCGGGTCATGGAGGCCCACCTCGCCCGCGCCCTGGGGGTGCGGTTCGAGACCCGCCCGGACGGGAAGGCCCGCGAGGTCGTCGGCGTCCCCCGCGCCGTGATCGACATGTTCTCCTCGCGGCGCCGCGCGGTCACCGCGAAGGCCGCCGACCTGATCGCCGCCTACCGGGCCCGGCACGGGCGGGAGCCGTCGCCGCTGGAGCGCACCCGGATCTCCCAGCGGGCGACCCTGGCGACGCGGCGGTCGAAGTCCCACGACGGGGAGACCGCCGCCCAGCGCCTCGACCGGTGGGACGCCGAGCTCCGCGCCGAACTCCGCACCGGGCTGGCGGAGGTCGCGTCCATGGTCCTGGGCCGCGCCCAGGACGGTGGCCCGGCCGCGACCTGGTCGGAGCGCGACGTCGTCGAGCGGGCGCTGGCCGCGCTCGGCGACAAGCGGACCTCGTGGTCCCGGTCCGACCTCGTGCGCGCCGTGTCCGACGCGCTGCCCGGGCACCTCGACGTCGACCCGGCCCGGATCCGGGCGCTGCTCGACGGCCTCGCCGACGCTGCGGAGCCGAACGCGGTGAAGCTGACCCGCGACGAGCCCACCGAGGGACTGCCCGACGAGCTGCTGCGTGAAGACGGGTCGTCGCAGTACGCGCAGCCCCGGGGCAGCTGCGCGCCGAGCAGGCCCTGCACGACGCCGCCGTCGAGCGCGGTGCCGCCGCGCTGACCGCGGAGCAGGCCGCGGAGATCGTGGCCCGGTTCGCCGAGTCCGGCCGAGAGCTCGGCGCCGACCAGGCCGCCGCCGTCCGGGGCGTGCTCACCTCCGGTGCCCGGCTCGAGGTCCTGCAGGCCGCCGCCGGGACCGGGAAGTCCTTCGTCGTCGGCGCCCTGGCCGACGCCTGGACCGAGCACGGCGGGCGGGTGTTCGGGCTCGCGCCGTCAGAGAACGCCGCGCAGGTACTCGCCGAGGACGGGGTCACCGCCGCGAACCTCGCCCGCTGGCTCGCCACCCAGCAGCGCCTCGACGGCCCCGGCCAGCCGGCCGACGCGGACGCCGGGTGGGCGCTGCGCGACGGGGACCTGCTCGTCGTCGACGAGGCCGGGATGGCCTCGACCACCCAGCTCGCCCAGGTGCAGCAGCGCGCCGCGGCGGCCGGCGCCAAGCTGCTGCTGGTCGGGGACCCGGCGCAGCTGCGCGCGGTCGGACCGGGCGGTGCGCTCGCCGACATGGCGGCCCGCGGGGTCCGCTACGACCTCGCCGAGGTCCGCCGGTTCACCGCCGGGTGGGAAGGCCCGGCGTCGCTGCGGCTACGCGACGGCGACCCTGCGGTGCTCGACGCCTACGACCGGCACGGGCGGCTCGTCGACGGCGGCACCCCGGAGCAGACCGAGGCCGCCGCAGCCCGCGCCTGGCTCGCCGACACCCTCGACGGCCACGACGCGCTGCTGCTGCTCGGATCCAACGAGGCCGCCGACCGGGCCGCCGCCGAGCTGCGCGCCGAGCTCGTATCCCTCGGCCGCGTCGCCGAGCACGGCGTCGACCTGGCCGCGCACCAGCAGACCGCCGGCGTCGGGGACCTCGTGCAGGGCCGACGCAACGGGTGGGAACTGCGCGGCGTCGACGGGAACACCCGGGCCCCGCTGAACCGGTCCACCTACCGGGTCGTCGCCACCACCGACGACGGCGGACTGCGCGTCGCCGACGCCGCCGGGGTCGAGATCACGCTGCCCCCGGCCTACGTCGCCGCGGACCTGTCCCTGGCCTACGCCTCCACCGTGCACGCCGCCCAAGGCCGCACCGTCGACCGTGCCCACGCCGTCCTCGGCCCGGGTAGCGACCCGCACGCCGCCTACGTCGCGCTCACCCGCGGCCGCGACGGGAACTGGGCCTGGACGGTCACCCGCCCCGTCAGCGACGACACCCCGACCGGACAGACCCTCGGCCACCAGACCCGCACCGCCCGCGCCGTACTCGCTGATCTCCTCGACGCCGGCCGCGAACCGCAGGCCGACGACCTGTCCGCGACCGCGCTCGCCGCCCAGGCCGACGCCGACGCCGTCTCGGTGCAGCGCCACCTCGACCGGCTCACCGCCGAGATCGCCGCCACCACCGCCGGGCGGACCGCCCGCGACCTCGACCGGCTCGCCACCACCGGCGCCCTGACCGACGGGCAGAGGGCCGCGCTCGCCGCCGACCCGGCGTTCGACGGGCTGGAGCGGCTGCTGCGCACCGCCGAACTCGCCGGCCACGACCCGGCCGAGGTCCTCGACCAGGCGGTGCGAGCCGGCCGGAACCTCGACGACGTCCGCTCCCCGGCCTCAGTGCTGCACCACCGCATCTCGACCGCCCTCACCGGGCAGCTCACCCCGGACTTGACGAGCTACGCCGACCTCATCCCCGCCGCCGTCCCCGCCGATCGCCGCGAGCGGCTGGAACAGCTCGCCGCCGCCGCGGACGACCGGCGCCGCGACCTCGGCGCCCAGATCGCCGACCAGGCCCCGCAGTGGGCCGTCGAAGCCCTCGGCGCGGTTCCCGACGACCCGATCGACCGGGCCGAGTGGGAGCACGCCGCCGGATGGGCCGGAGCGCACCGCGAGCACACCGGCCACGAAGCCGCCGACGACGCGCTCGGCGCGGCCCCGCCGGCGGGGCTCGCCGAGCAGCACGCCGGGTGGCGCACCGCGCACCGCGCGCTCGGCCTGCCCGACGAGGGTGCCGACGAGGCCGTCATGTCCGACGGGCAGCTGCGCTGCTGGGTCCGGGCCTACGAGCGGGAGCAGAACTGGGCGCCGCCGTGGGTCGGGGACGAGCTGGCCGACGCCCGCCGCCAGGAGCAGCGCCACCGCGCCGACGCCACGGTCTGGGCGGCGCGCGCCGACGCCGCCACCGACCCCGACGAGGCCGGGCAGCACCGCGCCGAGGCCGAGCAGGCGGATCTCCGGGCCCGCGGGTACGGACAGCGGGCCGCCGAGCTGGACCAGGTCGACGAGGCCCGCGGGCGCTGGTACCTGCACACCGCTGAGACCCGGGACCGGTGGGCGCGTGCGCAGGCGGCGCTCGGCGCTCGCGGGGTCGATGTCGACGACCCCGGCGAGCGGGTGACCGGCGAGGAGTGGCTCGCAGCCCACGACGCAGCGGTGGTCGAGGAGGAGCGGTGGCGGGACGTCACCGAGGACGACGTCCGCGACGACGTCCCGGACCGGGACCTCGTGCGCGGCGCCGGGCCGACCGCGCAGTCCGGTGTCGAGGACGTGCGAGAGACCTCTCCCTTCGACAGCGGCGAGCACCGGGACCGGACTCCGGGTGCTGGGCGGTCCGACGACGACCTCGCGACCGCGGTGGCCCGGGCGCAGGTCGCACTCGCGGAGATCGCCGCGCGGGACACTGAGGACGCCCGAGCAGAACAGGACCCGGATCACCCGCGCCGCCGCGAGCAGCTCGCGCAGTGGGCCGCGACGGACGAGGCTGCCCGCTGTGCGGCCGTCGACGACGAGGTCGACCAGCGCAACGGATGACCGGCGATTGGCCCGGCTGCCGGTAAGAATGTGCGATGACACTCGCCGATGAGTTCCGGGCCGCGCAGCTCGCGTTCTGCGAGGAGCTGCGCGACTCCGATGACGGCTACACACCCACCCGCTTCGAGCCAATAGTGCGGGCGGGCACTGGCGACGATGCTGTCGCATTCGCCACCCGGCTCGTAGAACACGCTCCTGAGGACGGGACAGCCGGCTTCCGGCGGATGCTCCAGATCGGCCGCGGCCAGCAGACCCTCGAGTACCAAGTGCTACTCGAACGGTGGCGGCCCCTCTTTGACCGACGAACACTGGACGTCGCGCGATGGAGACTTCAACAGAACGGGATCGCACCACCGTCTGAGGGGTGAGGTCGACTACGCGCCCGCACTGGCGTCAGTGAGCTCCGCATGGGTGTCGGCGATGACGTCGGCGATCTGCTGGTAGCGGCGCGCGTTGTCCTCGCAGCGTCGGGTCAGTTCGACGCGCTGCTCCGGCTCGAAGAACCGCTCTGGTGCCGCGGCGATCGCGAGGTCGTACAGCTCGCGGGCCGTCGGGATGCTGCCGTCGGCGTGCCGGACGGGCAGAGGGATCGGGGCGCGCTGCCCAGGCTCGCCGAGGAGCCAGCGGATCGTCCGCCAGGCGCCGTCGGCGAGCTCCGGATCCACAGGCTGCGGCAGAAGCAGCTCCACATCGAGGTCGGCGGCGATCGACCGCAGCGGTGGCGGCGCGATGTTCGGTGTTGCGGCGGCGGTCGCGGCCCACCCCTCGTAGGTCGCGATCTCGCGGGTCACCAACCCAGCCGACCGGCCGGTGATCGGTGCCGCCCGGCCACCGCGGACCCAGGCCAGGGTCAGGGTGACGCCGGCGAACCAGGGGCCGCCGGAGTCGCGGCGGGTGCGGTAGGCCAGCCAGTGCAGGTCCGCGATCTCGTGGCGTGACGGGGCCGCCCAGGCCGGTTCGGTGGGCGTCCACGTCATGCCGCCGAGTATGAGCCTGGACCGCGGCGGGGTCCACGGCGTGCCTCCGGCGGGACCTCCGGTCGGGGCCTCAGTTCTGGACAGGAGGGGCCGCCCCTGACCATCACGACGGCATCCGGAGGACAGCACGCCCACCGCGGGACCCGCAAGCCTGGGCAGGTCGGGCGGCGGCTACGCGAGGTGGTTGCGGGCCCCACGGCGACCATGCTCGCGCTGCGCGTGCCGACGTGACGGACAGGGGCTCAGCAGGTTTCGCACCGCGGACGGCGGAGGGTCACTGCTGCTTCGTCCAGGTGCAGCCGCCGTTGAACTTGATGAACTCGCCGTCCGCGACGGTCACCGAGGACGGGCCGTCGGTCAGGTCGTTCGACAGGATCGACGACGAGTCGCCGGAGTCGTCGCTGAGCCGCGCCTGGTAGCAGCTCCGGGCGCCCGGCACCGGGCCCGTCGTCTTGTACCGGCCCGCCTCGAGGTCGACGCCCACCTCGTAGGTGCCGTCCGACGCAGAGGTCACCGGACCGGCCGGCGCGGCCGCGGACGAGCTGCCTGCCTGGACCGGTGCTGCAGACGAGACCAGCGGGAACGTGTACTGCGGGCACAGGTTCCGGTGGGCGGCGTCGATCATCACGCCCGCGACCTGGGGGCCGAACTTCGTCGCTCCGAACTCCGCGACCAGGTCGTCGCGGCTGTACGACTGGTACGCCATCACCTCGCAGGCGCCCCGCCCGATCGCGATGGTGTCCTGGTCGCTCATGGAGCTGGTCAGGCCGGGGGTGTCGAGAATGTCGGCCATGTAGGCCTGTTCCGGAGTCATAGCGGGGGCAGCGACTGCGGGCTCGGCGACCGCGGTCTCGCTCGGGGCGCTGGTGGCGGACAGAGCGACACCCGAGATCGCGGCGAGGGCGAGCACCGAGGTCACAGCGACCCACGGCCAGATCCGACGGGTCTTCGGTCGGGCGGGGACCGCACCGGCGGGCGCCGGAGTCCTCGGCGCGGGGATCTGGGCCGGTGTGGTGGCGCGCTGCTGCTGCGACTGCCACTGCTGGAAGCGGGCCCACTCGGCCTGCTGCTCCGGCGTCATCGTCGCCCACGTCTGCCGATCCATGTCCCGACCCTCCGCTAACCGGACGAGTCGTTGTTGACCCGTTCAGCCGCTGCTTCGAGGACGATCATGGGGCCGTTTCGGCGCCTCATCAGTCTTGATGACTGGCCCTCACGAACGGGCTGACGACCGCGGCACGGGTCGGGACGGACGCCTCGGCCAGAGAGAGTGCCGGGCAGTAGAGTCCGCACCGGCCGCGCTTCCCCCGCAGCCGTCATCGATCCACGACGACCACAGGGGGAACCCGTGTCCGACACACGCGAGCCGATGCCGCTCTACCGCGCCCAAGCAATCCTGCGAGGCCACGCGGGAGTGACGACCCCCGAAGACCGGCGGACCGCCGCGCTCGTCGTCCTGCGGGAGATGGAGCAGCTCCAGCTGGTGGACGTACTGGCTCGCCGATTCGTCGAAGCGACAGACGTCGACACCCGCGACCGCGCACTACGGCGACTCCGCGAGACCTTCGATCGGCCCTGAGCCCGGGCCCATCGTCAGCGCAGGTCACGCCTCGGAGGCGGGCCGCTTCTCGTCCCACGGCGTGGGCATGTTCTCCAGCTCCTCGCTGAGGGCCAGGATCCGCGCGCGCTTCGCCGACCAAGCCCACGCTGCGGCACCGGCCAGAACGACGAAGAACAGCCAGCCCATGGAGGTCAGGCTGGCCACGATGAGTCCCGCGATGAACCCGAGCACCAGGATCTGATTGGCCCGCTGTCGTGCTTCGGTCTCGCCGGTCTCGCGGACATGCCGGACGTGGAGGACGTGGTCGGCCTCGGCGCGCTGCTGAGGAGTCATGGCGGCGCGCCGCATGACCTCGGCGCGCTCGTGGAGCTCGTTGGCCCGGGCCAGCTCGCGCTGGATGCGGAAGTTCGCCCGTCGACCCACGATCAGTCCTCACCCCGTCAGTGCGCGGCAGCCCCGCGCGTCTCATCTGGCCTGTCGATGTCTTGATGTGGAGCGTTCCGAGCGCGGTACCCGGATCGTCACTCCTGATGAGGGCGAAGGGTCCGAGCGTCAGTGAAGTGGCCTGCCTACTGGGGCACCGGGACACGGCACACCGGGTCTGACGAGCCCGTCTGTCGAGTGATCGTCTCGTCGGCGACTCGCTGGCCATCGACGTCGAACACCTCGCACCTCAGGCGCGTGGGTTGGCTGATCTCGCGCACACTGGCGTCCACCTGCGCGGTCAGCAGAGAGCTTGGGGGACAGGTCACTCGTGTGTCGAGCAGGCCGGACCCGAGCACCCCGGACTCGCTCCGCCACAACGCATCCTGAGAGCCCTGATAGCGGGTCTCCGGATCCACGGAGGCATCGCAGGACCAGTGCAAGAACAGCTGGCCGTCTGAGCTCATGTTGCTCGACGGCTCGGTGACCAGGATGCGGTACTCCGGTGGGGCGGACGAGCATCCGCCGAGGGAAAGAGCAGCGGCAAGAACGACGACAGCGGTCCGGCGAGGAGGCACGCTCGCTGTACCGGAATGCGGCTACTGGCCGTTACCACCAGTACCTGTTCCTGATGATCTCGCTGGCTGGCTGCCGAGCGACGCTGGGCCCGATGCCGCTGGTCATCCGAACGCCCCCAGAGCTGCCCGCGACCGCAGGCGTTGGGTCTTCTCGCCGGCGCCGTCGGCGGTGAACGCTTCGATGAGCTTGTCGAGGCGGTCGAGCATGTCGGGGCCGTAGCCGGCCGACAGGGCGTCGCCGCGCAGCCCGTGCAGGGCGGCGGTCTGCGCCTTGAGCTCGGCGATCAGCGCGGCCGGGTCGCCGGTGCGGGCGCTGGTGGTGGCCGCGGTGGTCAGGCTGGTCACTGACGTCGACACGGGTGTGCGGGGCGCGGTCGCGGCTGCGGCGCCGGAGATGATGCGGGTCCCCGACAGGGCGGCCGCGGCGGACGACGACAGGGTCGCGGCCGGGTCGACCGCGGACAGGGCGCCCCGCACCCGCGCGGCCATGGACGTCACGACGGCGGTGACCTGCCCGGCCTGGTCCCCGATGCCGGTCGCCAGCCGGGTCGCGATCTTCCCGCCGGAGATGAGCGGGTCACCCTGCCCGGACAGGGGGCCTTCCTTCGCCGGGGAGGACGGGAACTGCGCCTTGATGCTCGCGGCGATGCTGGCCGCGGCCGCGGTCGCTGCGGCGCCGGCGGCGATCATCCCCGCGGTCAGGCGCTGGATCAGGGTGTAGCCGGCGTTGTACATGGGCCCGGCCATGGACTGGAATGCGGCGACGACCTGCTGGCCCGTCGAGCGGGCCGATGCGACGGCCTGGGCGCCGCCCGCGGTGAACGCGGCCACGATCCGCTGCCAGCTGGAGGTGACGATCTGCACGACCTGGTTGAAGCTGGTGGTGTAGACCTGCTGGATCTGCTGGCCGCCCTGGGTGGCGACCTGCACGCACCGCTGCATGCCCTGGGTGACGGCCTGGGTGGTGCGGGTCATCGCCGCGGTCACCGCGGTGGTGGCGCCGTCGAACCCTGTGGTGAGCGCCGTCCGGATCCGCTCGGCGCCGGACTGGGCGGCCGAGGCGGCCTTGTCCATGCCCTGCTGCACCGCCGTGCCGATCCGGTCGGCCGCCGACTGTGCGGCGGTCGCAGCGGAGTCGAGCCCTGCCTGTACGGCGGTTCGGACGCGGTCGGCGCCGGACTGGGCGGCCTGCCCGGCCCGGTCCATCCCGGACTGGACGGCGTCGGCGATCCGGTTCATGCCGTCGGTCGCCGCGGTGGTGGCACCCTCGACGCCGGTGCGGACCCCGTCTCCGATGCGGGTGCCGCCGACCTCCGCCGACGCCCCGGCCCGCTGCATCGACGCCTCGACGACGTCAGCGACCGAGGCCATCGACTTGGTCGCCGCGTCCGAGGCGCCCTTCATCCCGTTGCCGATGGCCTCGGAGATGCGGGTGGCGCCGTCGGTCGCCGCCTGGGTGGCGGTGTCCATCGCGGTGCGCACCGAGTCCGACACCCCGGTCATCGACTGGGCGGCGGCCTCGGGAGCCTTCTGCAGGGACTCCCCCACCGCGGAAGCGACCGCGTCGGCGCCGGTGCGGGCAGTGTCGGTGGCCGCGTCGAGACTGGTCTTCGCGGCGTCGTTCACACCGGACAGCGCCTCGGCAGCAGCAGCGGGGGCCGGGGCGAGGCCGGACTGCACGCCCTCGGTCGCGCCCGCCGCCGCCGCGGCGGCGGTCTCGGGCAGCGGCTGGAGCCCAGTCTGCGCGGCGTCGTTGACGCCCTGGAACTGCTGCAGAGCGCTGTCGGGGAGCGGCCCCAGCCCACCGATGACGCCGTCCGCGGCAGCCTGAGCCTTCGCCGCGACCGACCCGGGCAGCGGATCCAGGCGGCCGCCCGCAGCGTTGACGCCGGAGAATGCCGACTCGGCCTGGCCGGGGAGCCGCTGCAGCGGCGGCACCAACCCGGTTTCGATCTTCCCACCCGCAGACGCGGCAGCGTCCCCCGCAGCTTCGACCGGCGGCGGCAACCCGTTGAACGTCTCGGTGACCGCGCCACCGAAGCTTGCGACTTCGTCGAGGGAGTCCGACAGCGGCCGGAAGAAGTCGTTGACCGACTGCACCGCCCCGGCGACCCGGTCAAAGATGCCGATCAGGTTGTTGAGGCCGTCGACGAGCTGCGGGACGACCTCTAGGGCGCCCTGCACGAACCGCTGGAAGCTCTGGTCGTTCGCGAGTTCCTTCGCCTTGTCAGCGAGCCGGCCGATCGAGTCGCCGATGGACTCCCACGTCGACGCCGGGATCGAGTTGATGAGGTCGGCGCCGGCCTCGGCCACCTTCCCGAAGTCCGCGCCCAGCTTGCTGAAGTCAACCTTGTCGATACCCGACTTGATCGAGTCGAACAGCTTCGTCATACCCGGCGTCGCCGACGTGAAGAAGTTCGTCGCCGCGGTCAGGACCGAGAACAGGACGCCCTCGAGTGAGGCCAGGATCTGCCGCAGCGCGGAGACCGCCCTGGCGGCGTCACCGGACCGGTTCATGGCCGACAGCCAGTCGGCGGTCTTGTTCGTAAGGTCGGAGAGGATCCCGACCATGTCCCGCATGATCGACGAGCTGGCTCCGAGGTCGAGGAAGCTCTGGATCAGGTTCCCGAGCGCCGGGCCAAGCTGACCGCGCAGCTCCGCGGTCATGTTGGTGAACAGGGCGTTGATCTTCCGGACGTTCTCGCCCTTGGTGACCAGGTCAACCAGGGCGACGCCCCCGTCAGCGATGGCCTGAGCCATGCCCTTCACCGACGTGGTGATCTGCGGGAGCAGGTCGGTGCCGAGCTTCCGGAACGCTGGGGTCAGGGTCTTCTCGAAGACGTCGGACACCTGAGACTTGAGCCGGTCCAGCGCAGGTTTCAACCCGGACTCGTAGGCTTTCTTGATGCCGTCGAATCCGAGCGCGACCACCACTGCTGCGGCGCCGACCCCGAGGAGCAGGGTCGGAAGGCCAGCCGCTGCAGCGCCGATCGCGCCGACCACGTAGGTGACCGCCCCGGCGATGAGCGCGAACTTCACGACCTGCGTGCCTGCGCTGACCAGTGACGACGCGAACGACCCGAAGATGCCGATCGCTCCGGTCATGGACTTCGACAGCAGCCCGGTGGAGATCCCGAGGCCGCTGAAGTGTTCGCCGAGGCCGTCGACGATGCCGGACAGACCACGGGCGCCGGCGCCGAGCAGGGAGAAGCCGTTGCGGATGTCGGTGGACACGCCGCGGCCGACGCGGCGGATCCGGGCGAAGCTCCGCTCGAACCGGCCCCCGGCCAAGTCGACATCGTCACCGAAGGTGCGGATGGATCCCCGCACGTCCGCGAAGCGCTGCTGAACCGACCGGACCGACTCGACGGTGCGGCGCAAGGTCCGCTCGTAGCGGCCCGCAGCCTGTTCTCCGTCGTCCAAGGCGACTCGAACCCCGCTGCTGGCGTCTCGCAGCGCCCGCTGCGTCACGGTGAACGCCCGGCTGTTCGTGACGCCTTTACGCAGCGCGGTCCCGATCCGCACCAAGTTCCCCTGGTACTTCTTGCTCTCCGCCTCGGCCTTCTTCAGCTCCTCGGCCTCCATGCGGGTCGCACGAGCGTGGTCGGTTGCCGCGGCGTCCCGTGCGCGAGTCGCCTCCTCGTTGGCCCGCAGCGCTTCGGTGTAATCGCGCGCCGACTGCTCCGCGCGGTCGCGGATCTCATAGCCGCGGGTCTCGGAGACCATCGCGGCCGCGGTGGCATTCGAGAGCGCGATCCGCGCCTTGGACAGCGCGTCCTCGGCCTTCTCCTGACGACCCGCCGCCTCCCAGCCGCGATCGCGCTCCTGCTCCAGGCGCTGCTCGGCGTTCGCGATGTCGAACGCCGTGCCACGTCCGTCCTGGCGGCGCGCCTCGAGGTACTCCTCGAGCTCCGCGACCTTCAGGATCTGCCCGGCGTGCTCGATGCGAGCCTGTTCGAGGTCGTCCTCGGCGCGGGTCTGGCGGCGTGTGGCGAGGTCGAGATTCTCCATGACCCCGGTGTGGCGCTGCTCGGCTGCTTCCAGATCGGCGTTTGAGCGGACGAGGTCTCGGTCGGCCTTCTCCAGCGCCTTCTCGGTCTCGAGGAGGCGCTCTGCGGCTTGCTGGAGCTGCTCGGTCGCGGCGACGGTCTGAGCGGCGAACCGGTCCTTGTCGACCTTGATCTTGACCTCGACGTCCTCGCGGAGGCCGGCGGTGGCCTTCTTGAGGGCGGCGGCGAGGTCAGCGCGGAGCTCTGTGGCGAAGCGGTTGTCCTCGGGGACGATCTGCACCCCGGCCTTGTCGACGATGCGCGTCTTACTCACCGCCCCCACGACCGGGCAGGAGTCGGGTTACCCGCCGCTAGTGCAACGGTCGGGCACGTGGGAGTCCTCGGGTCGTGAGCGGCGCCCCGCGGTTCGAGGCAATCGCGGGAGCCGGGCTACGGGACCTGGGCGATGATGGCGTCGTCGACGGCGCGGAGCAGCTCGGTGAGTTCCGAGTGCGGAAGCGCTCCCGCGGTCGGGTCACCAGCGACGGCGGCCTGGATGACGGCCCGCGTGGCCAGGGCCGCGAAGTCTCGGGCGTGGACCAGCGGGGCACAGTGTCCGCACGCAGCCCGATGCCCTGCGGCCTCGTTGACGCGGTAACGGCGCTTCCGCGGTCCGAGCGGGCTGGTGCGGTAGCAGACGACGCCGACCTCCCAGATCTCCATGGGTCCGTTCCCAGCCAGCGTGCCGCTGCACCAGGCGCAGGTGGTGAAGACCGGTGCGGGGGCGAGGGTCATGGCCGGATCGTGGCAGCGAGGCCTGACCTGCTGGGGCTACTCCTCGGGGCGGGCTGAGATGGGATGGTTGACCCCGCGGTGGCCCCCAGAGGGTCAGCCCCCGGCCCGGCCGGCCGCAAGGGGTAGAGCGTCCCTCGCCCCCGACCGACCCGCGCGCAGATCAACCGATGCCGCCGCTCCGGCCCGAAGAACGGGTAGAAGAGCAGATCAGTCGGGGTAGCGACCGCCGAGGCGGCGCCAGTGGTCGACGAGGTCGGTCCGCGCAGGAACTGCCAAGTCCCGGGCTAGGTCGTCCTCCGCTTCCTGAGCTGCCCGCTCTGAGCTCTCCCGGATCCGCTCTGCCTCGGCGGAGTCGGCCTCTTCCTGCCCAGGGAACATCTCACGCAGGGCTTGCATCGTCGCGGTTCTGCGCAGCTCGGTCAGCGCTTGCTGGGTCTTGGAGTGACTCTCCCGGATCTCGGCGGCTCTACCGAGGTTCGCGACCTCCTTCATCGCGACGACGATTCCGGTCGGGGTGGGGGCTCCCTGCCGGACGGCAAGGCGCAACAGGTCGTCGCTGAACGGGCGAGACTCGACTGGTGCCCACTCCAGACGGTCCAGGTCCGCAGTGGGATGGGCGCGGGCGATATCGATGGTCTGGCTGGGCATGTCGGACCAGCTGAGGTTGGCGGGGGGGTCAATCGGTAGAGCGACATGTCGCATTTGTCGCCTGTCATGAACAGAGCGTTACCGCTTGCACACGCCTGGGGGCCGGCAGGTCGGTGCTGGGCGGTGAACGGCGGGGTAGTCCAGCTGGCTGTCTGACACCCCTCGCCGGGCCGACGCCGGGGATGGTCTGGTGCGGCTCAAGGAGGTGTCTACCCAGCGCAGACGGTCCGCTCGGCGGCGTCGACGATCGCAGCGGCCTGATCGGCGGTCACTGTGTAGGTGCCGCCAGAGAACCGCTCGACAGCCTGGGCGACGACCTGGTCGCGGGGCCGGCCGTCGCCGAGGGAGTCACAGGTGTTCGCGCCGCGTCCCGCGAGCCGCTCAGGGTTCTCCGCCAGCGGCGGCGCGATGCCAGCGACCTCGTCAACGAACGCCTGCTCGGCGGCCGTCAGATCGGCCGAGCCAGGTGGAGCAGCGGCCGGGGCGGACGTCGGTTCTGCGCTACCGCAGCTCACGAGTAGAGCCAAGCCGGCGAGCGGGATGAGTCGGACGAAGCGGGTCACTCGGGCATCTTCGTGGCGCCGTCAGCGTCATCCACCAGCGGGGGCTCGTGATCCAAGTGTCCCGACCGTCTGGCCTCCTCCCCAACCCGCTCGGCGCGGCCATGACTCTCCGCGGCAACCTCGTCGAGGGGACGCTCGCCGCGCTTGGCCCGGGCAGCGTCGAGCTTGGCGACCTCGTCGTCGGTCAGCGCGACGGTGACCGCGCGCTCGGAGAGCGGGCCACCAGGAACGACCTGGAGGTCGATGACGCGGCCATCCGGGTCGGTGCGCAGCTCACGGCCGGTCGGCTGGTCGAAGCCCGCGAGAACGGTGATGCCGAGCCGGAGTCGGCCAGTGGTCCGGTCCGGTTTGCCCGGGTAGATCTCAAGCACGAGCCCGCCGGGCATCGTCGTCGAGTAGTGCACCGGGCCAGCGCCGTGCTGCTCCTCGACTAGGCGCAGCCCCAGGGCGGTGTAGAACTCGCGGCAGGCTTCCAGTTTCTCGGTGTACAGCACTAGCAACGAGAGCCTGCCAGGAATTACGTCGGCGTCGGTCAGATCGCCGAGGGTTTGCTTTTGACTGGTCACATTGACTCCAGCGAGTCGATCGGTCCAAGGCAGCCCGCCCTCGGCCTGCACTGCTGCTCCGCACGCTCCTGAGGAGCTACCGGACATCTTCATCGTCTGGCGCGAGCGCTTCCTCGTATCGACGGGTGAGGTCGTGGTCCTCCCGTCCCCACTTCCACGCATCGAACTTGCCACTGAGCAGGTACAACACCGCGAAGGTGATAGACGCCCAGCCCACGCTGTAGGCAGCGATCACCCAGAACTCGGCCCAGCTGTCCCCGTTCAGAACGCGAACGACCAAGACGACCAGGATCCCGAAGGCCGTCAGCCCGACCCCCACAGGCCACCTGCGGTCTTTGCCGTAGGTCTTCGTCATGAGCACCTTCACCTGTTCTCTCTACGCGTCCACTCGGGTCGCTGCTACCGCTCCTGCCGGGCGCTCCAGAGCCACCGGCGACCGCCTTCCGCTTCGGGCGGGGGCGTCGCTCCGTTCAGGTTGTCGAGATCAGCTCGTTGGCTCGCCTCAAGCAATGGGGCAACCTCGACCAGGTACCGGTCGCCGACCTTCGCGCAGGCGCTCCAGAGATCGAAGTACATACTCTCGAAAACCGTCATGTCCGGATTGGTGATCGGACCCGAAGCTACCTGCAGCTTGATCGTCTGGAAGAGCGTGCAGTTCTCGACTGCCGCGATCGAGGCGACAGTCTCAGCTTCCATCTGCGGAAAGAAGGGAGTGAGTCGGTTCTTCAGCGCGATCGCTCGGTCAATTGCGTCGTCGGTGAACTGGATCCAGTTGTAGCGCTGGCCCTGGAACCCGACCATGGGCGCCGGGCCCATCGGGCTCACCTTGGCCATCAACTCGGACAGATACTCTGGATCGGGTTGTCGCGGCGGCGGCCGCATGCCGTGCTCGGTCGCCATCGGTTGCAGGATCCCCACAGCGGTCGTGGCAAAGCGGGCAACTAGCTTGCCAGACACCTCAACGAAGGCGCCCTTGTCGCGTTGCTTCGGCAGCCGGATGACGAGCAGGTTGAAGAACCAGGCACCGATGAAGGATAGGGCCAGGGCGGCGATGACGTCTCCGAGCAGCGCGCCGCCGGGGAACAGCTGCGGCACTGAACGCAGCAGTCGCTGCGTGACGACGGTGACGACGCAGACGATGACGAGGACGTCCAGCAGCGGGTCGAACTTGTAGATCCGACGCCACGGGCGAGCGTTCTTCTTGACGGTGATCATGCCTCCCAGCCGGTGCGAGCACTCACCCAGGAGATCGCCGCCCCGGTCTCGCCGTTAGGCCGATCAGCCGGTCCGCGATGTCAGATCATCAACCGTGATGACCCGGATGCCCGACTCGTAACAAGGGTCCGCCTGGCCCGGATACGACCGGCATACCGCCTGCGGCACACCCCGCCGGCGCCACCACCCCAGGAAGGCACCACCGTGTCCGGGAAGTCGCTGCTCGCCTCGATCGTCGTCATCGGCGCACTGTTCGCCGCCTGCAACAACGACGACGAGGACACCACCGCCTCGACGACCGCGGCGGCCAGCCCGACCACCACGCAGGCGCCGACGACGTCGACCTCCAGCAGCTACCGAACCGCGACCCCCGCGGCGACGCCCACGGTGACCGGCGAGCAGGTCACCGTGTCCCGGGTCATCGATGGCGACACCTTCGAGCTCACCGACGGCCGCACCATCCGCGTGCTGGGCATTGACTCCTGCGAGATCGGCACCGTCGAAGGTGACTACGCCAAGTCGTCCGCGGAGAGCGACCTGACGAACACCACCTACCCGGTGACCCTCACCGAGGAGCCCGGCGTCGACACCGACCCGTACGGCCGGCACCTGCGCTACGTGCAGGCGGGCTACAACCAGGAGGACTTCGGGCTGGAGATGGTCCGCTGGGACCACACCGGCGTGTACCAGGGCCGCAACGACGCCTCCCCGGGCTACGTCGCGCAGCTCTACGCCAAGGACCTGGAGTACGCGTCGAACCCGCCGTCCGGACGGGAGTGCGGCGGCTCGTCGGCCCCGGCCTCGAGCGGCGGCGACGTGTACGTCGACACCGACGGCGGCGGCAACTACAACATGCCCGACGGGGCACTGACCGGCGGGTACTGCGCACGCAAGTGGTGGTGCTGAGCGGCGGCCCAGGGGCCGCAGGCCTGCCTCCGGAGTCCCGAGTGAGGGCTCTGCACCGGATTGCGCCGAACGGTCGCGAACCGGGCGGGCCGCCGCACGTCGTGATTGACATGCGCCCCCAGCTCCATTCCCGCGCCCACCGGGCCACCGGCATCGCCGGTCTCCTCGCCGCCGTCGCATTGCTCACCGCATGCCAGGAAGCGCAGGCCAGTCAGCCGCCGCGGCCGACGATCCCGCCCCTGCCCACGATCGCGCTGCCCGCGCCGCCGAACGTGCCCGGCACCCGACCGAACACCGGCAACATCGTGCTGACCTGCACGCAGATCGGCACCAGCAAGCAGTACTTGTGCACGCAGACCGGCACCGCCCAACCGCCTGTGGCGCCGCCCGCCTCGACGCCTGTCCCGACTCCCTCGGCGACGACGCCGCCGCCCATGACGTTGCCGCCGGTGAAGGAAGGCAGCCCGGAGCCGACCACCCCACCGGTCACCACCCCGCCCGCGTGGACCACCGTGCCGCCGGAAGCGACGACGACGCCACCGCAGCCGACCGACGAGGGGACCCCGACGCAGACCATGCCGGTCCCCGGCGCCGCGAGCTGACCGAGCGACTCCGTCTGGCTGGCCCACCGGCACGTGCCGCACGATGGTCGGGCGCCCGCTCCCCCGGGTGCCCGACCAGCACGCCGCGCCCCCCGGGGGGACCCCGTGACCGACCGCGCCTACCGCACCGCCGCCCGCCTCACCGCCGACCGGGCCGTCGTCGCCCGCGCCGCCGACCTCACCCGCTGCGGCGAGCACCTGCCGCCGATGCCGGCTGCACGGCTCGACCCGGCTGGCACCGGCCGGATGCTCGGCAAGCTGCTCGACCTGCTCGCCGAGCACCTCGACCGGCTGCTGGTGCAGGTGCACGACCACGTTGTGCGGATCGCCCGGGAGCGGGCCGGGGACGAGACGGACCTGTCCGCGGTGCGGCGGAGCCGGCTGCGGTAGTCCCGACTCTCGTCGTACGGCGCCGCGGGAGCGGACGAACAAGCAGAAGCGACGCACGGCTGCACCGCGGCGGTCAGTAGCCCCAACCCCCTCCCGGGCTCACTCGGACCGGTCCGCCCTTGGCGAACAGGCGTGGCGCGGAGTGACCGTACGAAGCCCCCACCGTGTGTCCGACCAGGCCCAAAGCAGGACCACAGTCACGGCCAGTGAACGCGTCAGAACATGAGACCGATCCAGTGCGCGCTCAGCGCAAATCCGCTGGTAGCGTCACAGTTCTAGCTCACACAGAACAGGTCAATCATGAGGGCATACGAGGGGTCACACCCGTGGATCACGTTCAAGTTCGATCTGAGCCGGTTGACCTACAAGACCTGGATGCTGCTGGGCGAAGCCGAGTCGAAGTGCGAGCACATCGCAGGCGTTCCCGTCAGCCCTGAGTTCGCTAAGCGGTTCTACGAGATCTACCTCAGCAAGGGTGTCCACGGGACCACCAGCATCGAGGGCAACACCCTGTCCGAGGACGAGGTACTCCAACGCGTGCGAGGCGAGCTGCCCCTGCCTTCCTCTCGGGAGTACCTGGGCGACGAGATCGACAACGTCGTCGCGCTGTCCAACGAGATCATCCAGGAGATCACCGCTCAACCCGCTCCGGAGCTCACCCCGGCTCGCCTCGACAACTTCAACAAGCGACTGCTCGAAGACCAGCCACTCGGTGAAGACGTCAAACCCGGAGAGGTCCGAGAGCACTCGGTGACCGTCGCGCGGTACCGCGGCGCCCCTGCAGAGGACATCCCCTACCTCAACGAACAACTCTGCAAGTGGCTGAGCAGTCCGGACTTCGTGAAGGATCCGGCGGACCCGCTTGCCTTCACGATGGCAGTACTGCGGGCGATTCTTGCCCACCTCTACATCGCCTGGATCCACCCCTACGGCGATGGCAACGGGCGTACGGCACGGATCGTGGAGTTTGAGTTCATGGTGCAGGCGGGCGTCCCGCTCCCCGCCGCGCACCTGCTGTCCGACCACTACAACAAGACGCGCGATCGCTACTACCAGGTGCTCGATCGGACCAGCAAGGTCCAAGGTCATCCTGTTGAGGAGTTCATCTACTACGCGCTTGAGGGCTTCGTTGACGAGCTACGAGCCCAGATCGCAGAGATCCGCTCCCAGCAACGCCAGATCGCTTGGGAGAACTACGTTCACGACTACTACCGCGACGAGACCACCGCGGCGAAGACCAGGCAGAAGCACTTGGTGCTCGACCTACCCGAGACGTTCGTCGCCAACAACGACATCCGGGTCTTGACCCCTCGGCTCGCCGCCGACTACGCCGGCAGGAGCGCCCGGGTCATCACCAGGGACCTCAATGAGGTCCACGCAGCGGGCCTGGTCGTGCGACGCAGCGGGCGGGCCGTCCGTGCCAAGAAGGAGCTGATTGACGCATTTCTGCCGTTCAGGGCGAGCGAGGAGACGCCATTCGGCTGATCGGTCTACCGGCCGCTCTGCTCGCTCCGGAGGGGCACTGACCGCACCGCACCTGCAGCGGGCACCCTGACCGGTATGAACGAGCAGGACAGCGTGCACGCCGCAGTCGCCGACGCGGCCCGCCAGACCCGCGCGGTGCTCGCCGAGATCGCCGACCCGACCTCCGAGCTGGTGTCGACGCCGGCGGCCCGCAACCGGCTCGAGGGTGCCGCCCTGGCGCTCGACGCGGTCGCTGCCGGTCAGCCGGACGCCGCCGGCGCCCCGTCGTCGAGCACGCGGTAGAGCGTCGCGCGCGAGCACCCGACGAGCTCGGCGATCTGGGTCATGGTGTGCTCGCCACCGTCGCGCAGCTTCCGGGCGTGGTCGACGTTTGCGAGACGCATCGGGATCGAGCGAACGCGGCTAGTGACTTAGCTCTGCAACTCTGGGCCGGCTTCTACGGCGCGGAACCTGATCGTTCGCGACTCGACGCCCTTCAGGTCGATGGCCACGCTATAGACCGTGGGCTCGGGTAGCGCAAGCTGATCTAGCGGAACGATCACGGGTACGTAGTTGGACGTCTCCATGTCGAGGTGGAGCTCTTTGACCAGCGGTTGCACGTTCCAGCCGCCATCGACATGACCAAGGGGTTCTCCCGTGCCATCCGCCCTGGCGATATCGACGGTGAACGAGAAGTCAGTGTTGTAGTCCGCAGTCTCGGTCGCCTCGGCGAGAAGCACCAACGATGCAGCCATCGGAGCCGGGTAGGCCTGCCGGTAGACGATCGAGATGCCCGCGCCGAGGACGTTGAGGAGTCCTTCCCTCACACTGGCGGCGTCACAGATGAAGGCAGCTGCGATACGCATCATCGAGCCCCTACAAGTTCAGCCCGGGAGGCAGCCAACCGAGCAGCACCGTTCCGCTCCCACTGCCTCACATGTCGAGTGGTAGTGAGGTGGCCAAAGTCGACGTGTACGTTGCTGGCCTGGCGCGCGCTCATCTGACGAGCTGGTGCAGTGGGGCTGTCTCGAAACGAGGCCCACTCAACCCGAAGGTAGATCAGCCGGTGCGTGTGGTCGATGTCAGTGACCAAGGCAGAGCCAACGAAGTCAGACCCATCTTCGTCCGGTTGTGACGCTACAACCGTCTCCCCAGGTTCCGGGACCCGATCCGCGTCCTCGAACCGAGCGGCCGTGAGGCGCGGGTCGGCTCTAACTGCGCTGTTGGGGTCCACGATGATCCTTGCCGGCTGCACGAAGTTCACAACGAACACGATGGGAACCTCCTCCGGTCATACTGGTTGAAGACGGTCGCGAGCTTGGCCAGGTCCGCGGACGCAAGCTCATGGCCGAGTATCACATCGTAGTGCTGAAGTGGTGGCTCACTGAGACGAAGAACGAAGCCAGCCGCGTTCAGGTGCCGCTCGGTCGTGAAAGTCACCCACTTGGCAGACCTCGGCACCGTCAGGATGTGCTGGCACAGTGCGATCGCCGCGGCCATGATCTCCTCCTGTGGAGCGAGTCTGTGGCCGAAGACCGAGATGCTGTAGTCGGGGGCGGGTCGGTTATCGCGCAGCTGCAGCCGGTGGTCCGTCTCGGCGTCTGCGCGCAGGCGCACGTCGTCCCATCGCCAGAGTCGGGCGACGAGCAGGTCACCTGCCTCCGCATCGACCACCCGTTAGAGCTTACTGGGTACCTGAGTTCAGACGGGGACGGCCTGCGCTCCGTCCGCGACGGAGGCGAAGCGGTCCGGTCGACTCTGTGGCGTTGAGCGCGAGCACGGCGCCTTCCAACCGATGACGGGTCGCGCCGGAGCACACCAACCGGCCGGCCACGACCTCGTCCAGCACCGCCTGGAGCTGAGCAGCAGCGGTCTGCGCCTCTCCGCAGGGTGAACCCGCGTCCGTCGCACCCCGCGGCGGGTCCGCACGCTCGCGCCCAGGTGTGCGAACCCCTGATGTGCCCAGCCCTGTGCGAACCGGCCCCGCGGGCCCGCAGGGTGGCGGCAACCGGTCCTGGGGCAACTTGCGAGCCACGACGCGGTCAGTCCTGCGGCCGCTGGGTGAGCTCGGCGGTGAGCCTCGCGATCTCGGCGTCGATGTCCGACTCTGTGATGAGCTGAACCCGGCTGGTGGCCGGTGCGTTCAGACCCAGGAGCTGGGCCTTGCGTTCGGCCCATCGGCAGGCGACGGCGTACGCCTCGACGCGGGTGCGTGCTGGGATCGATGGGTCTCGGCCGAGGGCGAGGAGCTCACAGGTGACGTCGTCGGCGAGGAGTTGTTCCTCGGCGCGGTGTTCCTCGACCTGCGCGACCGGGGCCTCGGCGAGGGCGGCGTCGTAGAGCTGGCGGGCGCGCTGTCGGGACACTCCGAGTTCGTCGCCGATCTCGAACCAGGACAGGCGGGCTCGTCGGAGTTCGACGACTCGGGCTCGGCGGGCGGCCTGCTCGGGGGTGCGCTCAGGCATCGGGTCCTCCTCGGGGTGGGGTCAGCGCTCGGGGGCCGTAGCGCCGAACGGGCCGGAACTGCGGTTCGGGTTCCGCACGCGGTATGCCGTGGAGCAGCCGGCAGTAGACGATGTCGGCGCCGCCGACGTCCTCGGGGCGCATCTTGAGCAGGTGCGCGGTGATCAGGACCCGCCGGCTGTTCCACTCCTGCCAGCACGCGCGGTGGCGGCTGTAGGTGATCTGGAACGCGCGCCGCATCTCCTGCTCGACCTGTCGGGCGACGGCTGCCTGTCTGGTCTGTGGCGCGGCGCCGCCGTGGACCCAGCACACCCGCCCGCCGACCATGGCGAACCGGCCGCAGGTGCCGCCGTCGGTGCGTGAGGCGCCGCACCGGCGGCGCTGACGCCGCTTCACCGTGCACCGCGGCCGATGACGGTGGACGGGGGCGCCACCATGGGGTCAGGGCCTCGGCGCAGTCCCTTGGGGTTCGCGCTCACTGCGTTGGGGCTCGGTCGGTTCGGTAGACGCCGGATGCCAGCCAGGTGGGCCACTCCCCGTCGATCCCGGCTTCGGGGGCGGGGATGTCCCAGTTGGTCCAGAGGGCGTCGGCGATGAGGACGGCGTTGCGGAAGGTGAGCCAGCTGTCGGCTTCTCGGGCGAGCAGCGCCTTGCTGGCCTCGGTGTCGTGGTCGAGTTGGGTGGCGAAGTGGGCGAGGCCGCGCCACCAGTCGATGACGCCTCGGTGGGCGACGTCGGAGTCGTAGTCGGCGCCGGTGCCGTTGGTGTCGCGTCGCCATCGGCGGGTCTCGATGAGGCGGGTGAACCGTCGCTGGATGGGGCGTGCGGTGGCGAGGTACCGGGTGAGCTCGTCGGGGTTGTCGAGCACGACGGTGCCGAACTCGGTGAGGTCGCGTTCGCGGATCTCGATCTCGTCGAGGCGTTGGTCGGAGATCTGCTTGCGGGCGCGCCACTGTGCGACGTCGGGTGCGCTGCGGAGTGGGTTGGCGTCGATGGCTGCCTGGATGTCGACGCGTTCGGCGCGGAGGGCGTCGAGTTCGGTCTGGGCGCGGTCGGGGCTGGTGTTGGTGTCGGGCATGTGGTGCTCCTGGGGTCGGGTGAGGTGTCGGAGTGCGGCGAGCGCTTTCACGCTGGTCTCGGCGATGTGGGTGGTCGGGCCGACGGGTCGCGGGCGAGGCGTTCGCGGCTGCGGGTGGCTGCTTGGCGCCGGCGGATCGCGGTGGGGTCGCTGTTGGGGTGGGGCCAGGGGAGCAGCAGCTTCGGCGGATTTAGCGGATTGCGTGGGCCGGTTGGCGCGCTCGGAACGAGGTGAGCGATCAGGCCATGTACCAGCGGCATCTCCGCCGGTGCCGGGTTCTGCGGATACTGCGGATTCCGCGGAGCTACAACGAGTTGCCGCGCGCGTGTGAATTCATTCGATTCTGCGGATACTGCGGATGTCCCTGGACTCCCCTCCGGCGGTGCCGGGGTGCGTCTGCGGGAGCGAGTCGGGTCCGCGGAATCCGCAGTATCCGCACTATGCGTTTCCACAGGTCACCGGTCCGCGGTGTGGGCGTCGGGGTGAAGGCGGAACCGGGGTGATGGTCTCCGCCCTGGGCCCTTCCGGGCCGGTGCTGGCTGTTCGACGACCCAGCCGTGCTCGGCGAGAACAGCGACGGCGCCAGCGACCGACTCGGAGGTCGGGAACCGGCCGCGACTGAGCCTGTCCATGAGCTTCTTGATGGTGAATTCCTGCAGGTCATCCACGCTGAGGAGGTAGTCGAGGAGGAACTCGGCCGCTGTCTCGGTGGCGGCGTCACCGAGACGGGACAGCGCCGCGGAGGCGTGTTCGGTGAGGTAGACGCCAATGCTGTCGGCCCGCTGCAGGGTGTCTGCGGAGATGGGGCGCTCGCCGCCGGCGGGGTCTTCGGCGAGATGCAGTAGGCCTGCGATCCGCAGAATTGCTCCGCCGAGCTTCCCGCCCCACTCGGCGATGTGCCCGAGGGGGCCGTCGGGTGCGAGCTGGGGTTCGATCCGACGCTCGATGTCGAGCATGAGCTGCGCGGCGTCCGGGTCGAGCGGGATGACGGCGGGCTCGTTGTAGTGGCCGAGGAGCCGCGCGAGTTCGGTGATGCGTTCGCCGTATGCCTCTGACACCTGTGGGGGCACTGGAGCTGCGCCGATCTGTCGGTGTCCGACGTTGCTGGCTGGGATGGCGTAGAGGAAGCGTGCGAGGAGGCCTCGTCCGCGGAACTGGCCGTTGCGGGCGATCTCGCGGAGCACGGTCGGCTGAGCCGTGAGCAGGAGAGTCAGGGCCGGGTTGTCGATCCGCTCGGACGGTCGCCCCTTGCGGTCGACCCGCATCGGGTCACCGGCATGGCCCTTCAACCAGACGTCCAGGTTGGGGATCTTGTCGCTGTACCGGCCGGCCATGACGTCGAACAAGCCGCCCTCCGCGGAGATGAACGCGATACAGCCCTGCTGCTCGGCGAGTAGGGAGACCGCGGCCTCTGGGGTGGCGTCGTCGGCGACAAGACGTGGACGGGCCGGGATCGTGATGGCTGCTGCCGCGGTGGCGGCTGAGATCGCGTCGGCGAGCTTCGCGTCGCGTGTGTCGGGTCGAGCGGACACGGCATCACGACGTGCCTTCTCGGCGATCTTCTGGGCGATGTCGCGGCGGGTCTCGGCCTCGACGATGTCGCCGTCGACCTTCGACGTCAGCTCGGCTTCAGCTCGGTACAGCGGCCGGGTCGAGTCTGTGATGACTGCGGACTTGCGCGACGCCGGTGGCATGACGACCAGGGCATAGACGTTGACCGGCTCGCGCCAGCCAGGACGGGCCTCGACTACGGCGCGGCCGCCGGCACATGCGGCGACTGCCCCAAGGACGCACATGGCGGCCATGTCAGGGGGTGTCTGGGTCTGGCGGGACAGCGCGAGGACGTAGTCGGCGAGGACTGCCGGAAGCGCCTCGACGGGGAACTCGGCTGGACGCCGCGCCGGAACGAGGGGTCGCGGGCCCTCGTCAGTAGGCGCGTCCTGCTCACGGACCGGGACGAGCTGCCCGAGGCTGTGGCCGGCGTCGAGGTGGTCGGACAGGTCGTCGTGTTCGCCCTCGGTGGCCGGCTTGACGATGCGGACCGACGCGGCCTTGCCGAGGAGGTCGTCGTAGGCGGCTTCGGCGTGGGCCCGGCCTGCGTCGTCGCGGTCGGCGACGATGACGACGTGCGCGCCGGTCAGGCTGTCGCCGTACTCGGATCGCCACTTGGTGCGTTGTCCGGCCTTCGCGGCACCGTCGAAGTTGCAGGTGCCGACCTCGCCCATCTCGGCGAGCCGGTCGGCGTCCTTCTCGCCCTCGACCAACCAGACGGTGCGGCGAGTCTTGACGGCGGCTACGACCTCGGGCAGCCGGTAGAGAACGCGGCGAGTGTCGCCCAGGGACCAGGACCATCCGCCGGTCCCGTCGCGGCGGCGTTGGCGGAAGTCCTTGGGGTCGTAGCGGAGCTTCTGGAACAGCTCTCGCCCGTCCTCGTCTCGATAGCTGTAGGTCGCGACGGTCCGACGCTGCGGTCTCTGCTCGGCTCGGCCAGTGGCGGGTCGCGGGAGCTGGACGGGGTCGCCGCTGCCGCGCCACACGTCTCGGGGCCGGTCCTGTCGGTCGACGAACAGATCGGCGGTGCGAAGTCCGACCGCGGCGAGGACGTCCTCAATGCTGCATCCGGCCTGGCAGTTCACGAGCGCGTTGCCGGTGTCGGCTCGGCTGATCGACAGGGACGGGTTGCGGTCCTCATGTGCTGGGCACAGGGCTCGCCAGCTGCTGCCCTGCCGGCGAACGGAGAGCAGCAGCTCGAGGAGCCGGTCGACTGGATCGCCGACGTGGGAGCGGGCAGCAGTCATCGGTGGGCTACCCGACCGCCTGCTCGTCGGTGAACGGGTCGATAGCGGGGCAGCTGTCAGCGTGGATGACCGCGACATGGTGGATCCGGCGAGCCGCCCGTCGGGCGGCTCGCCGCTGCGCGCGGCTCGGGATCGCCATGGTCGCCCCGCACGGGCAGCGCCCGGTGACGGCGACCTGGCGGCGCCGTGCGAGGCCCTCCCGCACGCGAGGGGCACTGTCCTCGGTGACGGCGGGAACCACGGCGAGGGAGTTCTCGTCGTGCAGATGACCGGCGACGAGGTCGTGGAGGGCGGTCATGCTGCCGCTCCCAGGGTCGCCCACCGGCAGATGCGGCCGGTGAGGGCGGCCCTCAGCTGTTCGTGGAGGGACCGGATGTCTTCGCTGATCCACGGGCTGGCGACGGTGTAGCCGGCGAGCTGCTGGCGGGCGGCCAGCGCGGCCCAGTCCGCGGCGAGGATGTCCGCACCGCAGGGGTCGCAGGCGTGCCAGGTCTGGGCCGGGATGTCGAGGCCGATGGTGTTCGGTGCCGGCACGTGCCAGGTGAACGCTCGTGCCTCGAACCCGATGCCTGCGGAGGCGGGCGCGTTGCAGAACTCGCAGCGCGTCACGGCCGTCGCGAGCACCCCGGTTGGGCTGGTGACCCGCGCAGAGGTGCTGCGTGGCGTGTGGGATCGGCTACGCTGCTTGCTGGGTGAGGTGGCCTGGTGAGGGCAACTTGTGAACCTGTCGGCCTCGGGGGCGTGTGCAGCGCTCCCGAGGTCCTTCTTTCCGCTGGGCGGGCTCATCGTCTTCTCCGTTCGCGTGCGGTTGGTGAACGTGCGCAGTGCGGCCGCGGTCACGCGGCGGCGGCCTGTTCCTGCAGGTACTGGGTTAGCTCGGCGGCCGGATACCGGATTCGTCCGAGGCCATCGCCGACACGGGTCCATCGCGGACCGACGTTCTTGCGGCGCCAGCGGTACAGCGCGTCAGCTGACACGCGCAGTCGTTCGGCGGCTTCAGCTGGGGTGAGAAGCACGTCGTGCGGTGCGGTACCGGTCGTGTCCACGGTGGCCCTTCGGTAGCGGTCACCGCCGATGTTGGCCGATCACGACCGACGTTCTCCGTGATTCCTCGGGTCGTGACCCGCTGGGCTCTATGGCACGTCCGCAGTACTGGGAGAATCGAGGACGGTGCGGAGGCTCGCGGTGCTGACGCGGATGCGTGAGCCCAGCCGGAGGACTTTGATCCCCAGTGCGGCCAGCTCGCCGCGTGCGTGCATCGCGTAGATGAGGTCGCGACTCACACCGAGCGCGCGGGCGGTCTCCGCGATCGACACCGTCGGTCCGGCGTCGGGTAGGAGCCGCGGCGCGCTGCTTCCCGGCCTGCCCGGAGTCATGTCTCCCTCCCGGCTCGACGAGTCCGCTCGAGCAGCCACGTCTCGACGTCAGACCATCGGTACCGCGCGTGGCGGCCGACGCGCGCGTAGCGCGGGCCGGTGCCGAGGCGTGCCCATCGGTCCAGCGTTGACACCGGGACCCGGAGGTACTCCGCAACCTCAGCTCGTGATCCAAGACCTGCCCTTGCACCAGTCACTGGCTTCTCCGTTTCAGAGAGTTTCTGGAGAGATTCTCTCCGCTAGTGACAGTAGACCACACACTCTCGTATGGTGTGAACACATCAACTACGGTTCTCCGCTGTGGAGAACCCAGTGCAGCGGCGGTTCGGCGACAACGTCCGCACGCTCCGACAGGAGGCTGGGATGGGGCAGGCAGAGCTCGCGGAGGCGGTGACCGCTCAGGGCGTACCGATGCGACTCAACACAGTCAGCCGCATCGAGAACGGCCTGCGCAGCACCGACATCACGGAGCTGCTCGCCATCGCCGTCGCACTCGGCGACCACGTCTCGCCGAACCGCCTCCTCATCGGCCCCGAAGCAGGCGAGGAGCCGATCGCGCTCACTCCCAACCGGGTCGTCGAGGCCTACTGGGCCTGGCGCTGGGCAGCCGGCGACGGTCGCCTTCCTGATGAAGACGGCATCCCGGTATACGGCGACCGAACGTTCCCTCAGCTCAACCGCCCTCACGACCCGCCCGACCTCACGACGGTCGATGAGGTCGCGAGCTGGTCCAAGCAGCTCGCCGGTGTCGACCGCGAGATCTGGCGGGCCGTGCGCGAGCTGGGGATCCCGGCCCGTGTCGTACTGGCCTACGCCCGGATGCTCGAACACCCGATCTTCCATGGTCGAGACGGTGAACTCGGTCCGTCAGCCAGCGAGGACCACCCGGAGGATCCGACATGAGCCGCGGCCGCGTCTACCGAGCGTGCTCGTGCCGCGGCGAGGACGGCCGCCAGCTCGGAACCCGCTGCCCGGATCTGGCCGCCAGCGCGAAGCACGGCCGCTGGGCCTACGCCGTCGACCTGCCCACCATCGACGGCCACCGTAAGACGATGCGCCGCCGAGGGTTCCCCACGAAGGCCAGCGCCCAGCGAGCCCTCGACGACGTCGTTCAGCGCCGCGGGACCGGGGTCCAGGTCGACGACCGCGAGACCGTCGCCGCGTACCTCGCCGAGTGGCTGCACGGGATGCGGCACAAGCTCAAGCCCAAGACGTTGCTCAGCTACCAGTGCTACGTCCGCAACGACCTCGTGCCCGCGCTCGGAGCGCACAGGCTCGAGCACCTCAACCACCGGCACGTCGCGCAGTTCATCGCCGACCTGGAGGCGGCCGGCCGGGGCGCCCCGACGATCCGTCGCTGCGTCGCGGTGCTGTCCTCCGCGCTGGCCGACGCCGTCGAGCGCCGTCGGCTCACCCACAACGCAGCCCGGCACGCCCCGCTCCCGGCCGAGGGCCGCGCGGAGCGCACCCCGTGGACCGTCGACCAGGCGATCACGTTCCTGGCCCATGTCCGCGACCACGAGTTCGGTCCGCTCTTCGAGGTACTGATCGGTTGCGGCCTGCGCCGTGGTGAGGCGCTCGGGCTGCGCTGGTCCGACGTCGATCTGGACCGCCGGGTGCTACAGGTCCGCCAGACGCTGTCCGACGTCAACGGGACGCTGATGCTGACGAAGCCGAAGACCGCGGGCAGCGCGGCCGGCGTCGGCATGTCCGGCCGGGTCGTCGACGCCCTGCGTCGCCAGCAAGAGCGCCAGACCGCGACCCGCGCGGAGTGGGGCGAGGCCTACGACCCGGAGGGCCTGAACCTGGTGTTCGCCCGGGAGGACGGGGCGCCGATCCGCCCGGAGAAGGCGCTGTGGCACTTCCACGAGCGAGCGAAGGAGGCAGGCCTCCCCCGCTGCACGATCCACGATCTGCGGCACCTGGCCGCGACGCTGATGCTCGCCTCCGGGGTGCCGCTGGCGGTGGTGTCGAAGATGCTCCGACACTCGAAGATCTCCATCACCGTCGACCTGTACGGCCACCTGTCGCACGAGACCTCGACGGCCGCCGCCGACGTCTACGGCGCGGTCCTCGACGCCGCCGCGGCCGAGTACGCCGCGGAGCGTGCTGCGGCTGCTGCGACCACAGTGCGACCACAGACCGACAACGGCGACCGCCTCATGGGCCCGCCGGACAGCGAACCCACAGGTCAGAGCACCGAATCAGGTCCGCAGGTTCAGCCCGACCCGCTGGAACTCCTTGAGGTCGGAGTAGCCGGTCTTCGCCATCGCCCGGCGCAGCGCACCGAACAGGTTCGTCGTGCCGTACGGGCTGTCGGTCGGCCCGAACAGCACCTGCTCCAGGGTCCGCCCCGACCGCGCGAGGCCGGTGACCTCCGAGCGCGGCAGCGACGGGTGCGCCGCCGACGACGTCCAGTACAGCCCGCCCGCGGGGGCCTCCGCGGCCTCGGCGAGCTGCTCGCCGAGCATGACCGCGTCGGCGCCGCACGCCACGGCGCGGGCGATGTCACCGGAGGTGCCGATGCCGCCGTCGGCGATCACGTGCACGTACCGGCCGCCGGTCTCGTCGAGGTAGTCGCGGCGGGCCGCCGCGGCGTCGACGATCGCGGTCGCCATCGGGACCCCGACCCCCAGCACCTCGTCGGTGGTGGTGGAGGTGGACTGCCCGTACCCGACGATGACGCCGGCGGCGCCGGTGCGCATCAGGTGCAGCGCGGTGCGGTAGTCCCCCACCCCGCCGGCGACGACCGGGACGTCCAGCTCGGCGATGAAGTCCTTGAGGTTGAGCGGCTCGTCGTCCGAGACGTGCTCGGCGGAGATGATCGTGCCCTGCACGATGAGGATCTCGACGCCCGCGGCGAGCAGCGCCGGGGTGAGCTCGCGGGCGCGCTGCGGGCTGACCCGCGCCGCGACCGTGTGCGAGCCGTCGCGCAGCGGGCGCAGCGCCTCGGTGATCAGGTCCTGCTGGATGGGGTCCTGGTGCAGCTCCTGCAGCAGCGCCACCGCGGAGTCCGGCTCGTCGCCGGTCGCCGCCGCGACGACACGCTCCAGCGCGCCCTTCGGGTCGGCGTGCCGGGCCCAGAGGCCCTCCGCGTTCAGCACCCCCAGCCCGCCGAGCTCGCTGATCCGCACCGCCGAGTCCGGCGACACCACCGCGTCGGTGGGGTGGGTCATCAGCGGGATGTCGAAGCGGTAGGCGTCGAGCTGCCAGGCCGTCGAGACGGCCTTCGAGCTGCGGGTCCGCCGCGACGGGACGATCTCGATCTGGTCGAGGTCGTAGGCACGACGGGCCTCCCGGCCCATCCCGATCTCCACGAGGTCACGCACGGGCACCACCCTAAGCGGCGCTGCTCAGGGTGGTGCTGGGGCCCCCGTGACTACCGGGCGGCGTAGTTCGGGGCCTCGACGGTCATCGTGATGTCGTGCGGGTGGCTCTCCTTGAGACCGGCCGCGGTGATCCGCACCAGGCGCGCCTGCTGCAGGTCCGGGATGGTCTGCGCGCCGACGTAGCCCATGCCCGAGCGCAGCCCACCGCCGAGCTGGTGCACGACCGAGGACAGCGGCCCGCGGAACGGGATCCGGCCCTCGATGCCCTCGGGGACGAGCTTGTCCTCGCTGAGCACGTCGTCCTGGGCGTAGCGGTCCTTGGAGTAGGACCGGCCCGCGGCGCCGGCACGGCCCTGCATGGCGCCGAGCGAGCCCATCCCGCGGTAGGTCTTGAACTGCTTGCCCCCGACGAGCACGACCTCGCCGGGCGACTCCGCGGTGCCGGCCAGCAGCGAGCCCAGCATGACCGTCGACGCGCCGGCCGCGATGGCCTTGGCGACGTCGCCGGAGTACTGGATGCCGCCGTCGCCGATGACCGGGACGCCGGCCGGGGCGCACGCACGGGTGGCCTCGTAGATCGCGGTGATCTGCGGGGCGCCGACCCCGGCGACGACGCGGGTGGTGCAGATCGAGCCCGGCCCGACGCCGACCTTCACCGCGTCCGCACCCGCCTCGACGAGCGCCTTGGCGCCCTCGTAGGTGGCGACGTTGCCGCCGACGACGTCGACGTGGTCGCCGACCTCGGCGCGCAGCTTCGCGACGGTCTCCAGCACACGGCGGGAGTGGCCGTGCGCGGTGTCGACCATCAGGACGTCCACACCGGCCTCGACGAGCTGCATCGAGCGGGCGTAGGCGTCGTCGCCGACCCCGACCGCGGCGGCGACGACGAGCCGCCCGTCCGGGTCCTTGGTCGCCAGCGGGTACTGCTCGGTCTTGTTGAAGTCCTTGATCGTGATGAGGCCGCGCAGCATGTCGTCGCCGTCGACGATCGGCAGCTTCTCCAGCTTGTGCCGGCGCAGCAGGCCCAGCGCGGCCTCCGCGGTGACGCCGACCTTGGCCGTCACCAGGGGCGCGCGGGTCATGACCTCCGACACGGGCCGGTCGGTGTCGACCTCGTAGCGCATGTCGCGGTTGGTGATGATCCCCACCAGGTGGCCGGTCTCGTCGGTCACCGGCACGCCGGAGATCCGGAACTTGGCGCACAGGGCGTCGACGTCGGCCAGCGTCGCGTCGGGGCTGCAGGTCACCGGGTCGGTCACCATGCCGGCCTCGGACCGCTTCACGACCTCGGCCTGGGCCGCCTGGGCGTCCGGGGAGAGGTTGCGGTGCAGCACGCCGAGACCGCCGGCGCGGGCCATCGCGATGGCCATCCGGGACTCGGTGACGGTGTCCATCGGGGACGACACCAGCGGCACCTGGACCCGCACCCGGCGGGTCACCTGGCTCGACGTGTCGGCCGAGCTGGGGATCACGTCCGACTCGGCGGGCAGCAGCAGCACGTCGTCGAAGGTCAGTCCGAGCATCGCGAACTTGTCCGGCAGGCCGCCCATCTCGCTCGTCATCTCTCCGGGGCTCCTCTTGCGGTCGAAGCAGTGTTGTCGAGGCGGTGCGGTCGACGCTGACGGCGGGCTCCCGCCGCAGGCCGCCATCGTACGTCCACCACCCCGGGGTGGGCCGGGGCCCGACCCCCCTGCACCGGTACCGTGTACGCCGTGTCACCAGAGGCGCTGCCACCGGACCCGTTCGCCGGAGACCCGGATGACCCTGCGCTCTCGATGCAGGCCTATGACGACCGTGGTGACGGCCCGTGGCCGGGTTCCGGTGACTCCGAGGTACCCCCGTTGAACGAGACCGACCGCGGCGAGATCCTGGCCGACCTGGCGGACCTGGCCGTGTACCAGGCGCTGCTGGCGGGCCGCGGCGTCCGCGGGATCGTCGTCGACTGCGCGGACTGCGGCGAGCAGCACTTCCACGAGTGGAACCTGCTGCGCGCGAGCCTGCAGCAGCTGCTCGACGAGGGCCGGATGCGGCCGCACGAGCCGGCCTACGACCCGGACCCGGCGCACTACGTCACGTGGGAGTACTGCCGCGGGTACGCCGACGCGACCCTCGCCGACTGAGCGCGACACCCCCGACACACGCGAAGGGCCCCGGAGGAGATCCTCCGGGGCCCTTCGTCGTACTGCGTGCCGGACGGCGTCAGTTCGGCGTGCTGCTCACCGCGCCGGTCGTCGTCGACGACGGCGGGGTGGTGTCGTCCGTCGGGTCGCTCTGCCCCTCCCCGGCCGCGGTGGGCCGGGTCGTGGGCGCCGTCGTCGGGGTCGTCGGGTCCGCCTGGCCCTCCGTCGTCGGCGAGGTCTCCGACGGCGACGGCGACGTCGTGGGCGAGGTCTCACCCGGCCCGTTCAGCACGGACGGGTCGGTGGTGCCCTCCGGCGAGGTCGTGCCACCCGGGGTGGTCGTCCCCTGCGACGGACGCGGGTCCGGCGTCGGGGTGTCCTCGTTGCCCTCGGAGACCGGGGGCGGCGGGGCCGGGGTCCCGTCGCGCAGCGGCGACCGCGGGTCGGTCGGCGTGCCCGGCGGGGTCTCGGCGACCTTCTGGTTCAGGAAGCGGTTCTGCTGCTCGAAGTCGTTGCGCAGGTCCGGTGCGGTGCGGTCCACCAGCGGGCCGAGCGCGGCGAGCTCCTGCTGTGCACCGACGGTGTCCCCGGCGGCGAGCTTGGCGTTGACCCGCTCGATGCCCTCGCGCAGCGTGGTCGCGGCCTGCACCTGGTCGGCGCGCTCGCTGTAGAGCACCCGGGAGACACCCCACAGGGCGTCGCCCGGCTGGGCCTCGTGCGCGCTGATCGAGACGACGGCCAGCGCACACGCCGCGACCGCCGCGGCAGCGACGAGCGGGCGCAGGAAGGAGACCTTCCGCGACGGCTTCGCCGGCTGCAGGATCTGGACGGCCTCGTCGGTGTCGAGGAGCTGCGGGATCGGGTCGCGGTCGACCTCGTCCTTCCAGGACGAGAGCATCGCGGCCAGGTGGTCGTCGACGTCGTAGCCGCGCCGGCCGGGGCCGGACACGCCGAGCCCGGAGGACAGGGCGTTGATCAGCTCGTCGTCGGCCTGGAGCTCGACGAGGTCGATCGGGCCGTCGTCCTCGAAGCCGTCGAGGTCGTCCCACTCGTCGGCGCGGGCGGCATGCCGCTGCACAACCGGCTGCGGGACGGTGCGCCCGTCGAACGGCACCGGGTGGCCCTGGTGACCGAGCGGGTGCGAGTGGCCGTTGGTGTGGCCGTTGGCACGGGGAGGGCGGGGCTCGCCGAAGCGGCCACGCGTCACCGGTGCGGGCGGGCGCTCCCAGCCCTCACCGGGCGGTGGGGGGAAGCCCGGACCGTGCGGACCCTGGTCACGCATCCCGGACCACCTCCTCACTCATCATCTTCCTCAGCCGGGCCAGCGCCCGGTGCTGGGCGACGCGGACGGCGCCCGGGGTGGAGCCGACGGCTGCCGCGGTCTCCTCCGCGGACAGACCCACGACCACGCGCAACACGATGATCTCCCGATGCTTGTCCGGAAGGATCTCCAGGAGCTTGGACATCTCCTCCGACAGTTCCACCTGCAGGGCCCGGGACTCCGGGCCGTCGGACGACTCCATGCGGTCCGGCACGTCGGCCATCGGTTCGGAGCGGTTCCGGGACGCAGCCCGGTGCGCGTCGATGACCTTGTGGGACGCGATGCCGTAGACGAAGGCGAGGAACGGGCGACCCTGCACCCGGTACCCCGGCAACGCCGTGAGCACGGCCACGCAGACCTCCTGGGCGACATCGTCCGCCGAGACGGACCCTCGGTCGGTCCCCAGACGGGCGCGGCAGTAGCGCACGACGAGGGGCCGAATCATGGCGAGAACGCGCTCGACCGCGGACCGATCGCCGGCCATGGCCGCTTCGATCCACTCGTCGGGAACGTCTCTTGATTCACTCATCGTGGGGAACCGCCCAGGCGTTACGAGCTTCCAGCAGTGTCATCCGATCGTGGAGGCAACCCGCGTTCGCGCAGGTGAGATCGGCTCGGATCCACCGTATCCGAGCGGGGCTCGCCGACGGGAGTCGCTCCATGTCAGATCAGACGATCGTGCACAGTTCCGGGTTGCGCGGGGCCGCGCCGGAACACGTCCACGGGGCGGCCACGGTCGGCGAGCGGTTCGTCACCCACCGCAGAATGCGGTCACCGGACGCAGTGAAGATCGTCCGCGCCCGATCACCGGCCGTGGACCGCCCGGCGCGGGTCGCGCCCGGTTCGGCGCGGAATCCGGACGGGTCGTCGCCGGGGCCGCGGGGCTGCGGTCACGCATGTGACCCCGGGGACGCGGGGGACGCCGGGTGACGATTCCCGGCGTCCCGCCGACCGCTCGTCGGACGAGGGCCGATCGGAGGCGGACGGTTACGACGTCCGGCGGATCCGTCGTCGGCCTCGGCCGGGGCGGCCGCGGGCCCCGGCGGGGTCCGGTCGCGGGGAGCACGACCGGCGTCCCGTCACCGGGGCGCCGGACCGGCCGGAGCCGGTCGGGGCGGATCTCCCGGGCGTGGTGTCCCGGGTGCGGGCCGCGGGGTCTGCAGCGGCCCGGGTGCGTGGGCCGGACACGGGGATGTCCGGGGCGTGGAGCCGGACCGCGGGGGTCGGTCCGGCTCACGATGCCCACCCGCGGACGGGTGGGGTGGAGCGGCCGGTTCGGGGTCGGTCGCTCGGTGGTGCGTTCTCGTGCCGTTCCGGGTGGGGACCCGGTCAGGACACCAGGCCGCGCCGGAAGCCGTGGGCCACGGCCTGTGCGCGGTCACGGACGCCGAGCTTGCGGAACAGCCGGCGGGCGTGGGTCTTCACGGTGTCCTCGGACAGGTAGAGCTCGCGGCCGATCTGGCCGTTGCTCTTGCCCTGGCTCATCCCGCGCAGCACCTGGAGCTCGCGCTCGGTGAGCTGGACCCCCGGGTCGGTGGGGACGCGCGGGGTCGGCACCGAGGTGCTGGCCAGGGTGTGTGCCAGCGCGGCGACCAGCTCGGGACGCGAGGCGTCCCAGCGCAGGTAGCCGCGTGCCCCCCCGGCGATGGCGGCGGCGATGCTGCCGGCGTCGTCCGGGGCTCCGAAGACGATGACGTTGGCCTGCGGGTGGGCGGCCACCAGTCGTCGGGTGGCCTCCACCCCGGTGGGCACAGCACGCTGCGTCCCGACCAGGACGACGTCGACGGACTGGCGGGCGTAGCGGGCGAGGAGCTCGTCCCCGTGGGCGACGCAGTCGATGCGCTGGACCCCCGGGACCGCGGACATGACGCGAGTCAGTCCCTCGCGGACGCTGCGACGATCGTCGCAGATGAGTACCGTCGTCACGACGATTCCTTCCTGCAGCTTCCTGCAGCCGGGTGATTCTTCACCCTCCGAATCGGCGGGTGACACTCTCACCTTGACACGGTCGGGGCGATTTTGTGCCCTCCGTTCGGCGCTCTGACCCACGTGCATCAGCGTCATGTGGGTGAAGTGTCGCCGAATGGAGTAGTCCGTACGGTACATCGTCCGGGCCGGACTCCGGGCACTACTCCCGCAGCAGGTCTCGCCCGCTACGGTCACTTCGCGTATAGAGGACGCTCACCGTGTGCAACACCGCATGTCGGCGACCCTCCGCATCCGCTCGGCGACTGCGCGTATCGAATGGTGACGCTCCGGCGTGTCGCGCTCCGACGACCGGTCCGGAACCGGCCTCCGGCGTCGCCCGATCGGCCCCGCGGCGCCCGCGGTACGGCCGAGCGGGTACGGCATCCGGACCACCTCCGGCCGGGTCCGGTGCCCCGTCCGGCCCCGGTCCCGGCCCGGTGAGGTCGGCCCGGGCGAGCAGCGCGGGGCGGTGCAGCGGTAGCAGTCCGTGTACGAGCGCGTCCGCGGCCACCGCGTCCAGCTCGGCGACGACGCCCGCCCGGTCCCGCCCCGCCACCCCGGCGGCGACCGCCCGGACCAGGCGGCTCTTGAGCACGTGCCGCGCGGACCCGAGCGCCCGTGCCCCGGCCAGCGCCTCGTCGGCGGCGGCGAGCGCCGCGGCCGGGTCGCCCGCGACCAGTGCCGTCTCCGCGGTCACCCAGCCATGGCGGACCCGGGTGCGGTGACCGTGCGGGCCGCACCACGGCCCGGCCCGGCGCAGCAGCACGGCGGCGGTCGCGGCGTCGAGGCGGCCGAGGGCGTCGGCGGCGAGCCCGGTCAGCGCGTCGGCGACGGCCGCGGCGCGGTCGAGGCCCCACGGCCCGGGGTCGCCCGGGGTCCCCGCGCCCGGCAGCACCAGCCGGAGCGCGGCGCCGTCGAGGGCGGCCGCGGCGCGGTGCCCGCCGAGCTGGCGCAGGTGCGAGGCCCGGGTGACGGTGGCGTGCGCCCGCGGCACGACCCCGGCCGCCGGGTCGCGGCGCACCCCGTCGAGCAGCGCGGCCGCGGCCGCGTAGTGCCCGGAGCCGCCCCGGGCGACGGCGGCCGCCCACCGCAGCTCCGCCGGCCCGTCCGGGCGCGCCGCCGCGGCCACCTCCCGGTCCGTCGCCACCCCGGCGAGCAGGGCCCGGACCTCCGCCGACGGCGCTCGCCATGCACCACCCTGTCGGACGTGCACCATCGTTCACCTCGAATCAGGTTTGCGGCCGCCATGGCCAGGGAATCTGAGCGTCGTCAGGTTCGATAGCGAAGGCAGGTGACGAACATGGCGGACATCCGGAGGCTTCCCGGCCCGGTCGCCGACATCTACGACTGGCAGATGGAGGGAGCCTGCCGGGGGATGGACAGCGCGTTCTTCTTCCATCCCGAGGGTGAGCGCGGTCCCGCCCGGGCCCGTCGTGAGACCCGAGCGAAGCAGGTCTGTTCCGAGTGCCCCGTGGTGCAGCAGTGCCGCGAGCACGCACTGAAGGTGCACGAGCCCTACGGCATCTGGGGCGGCCTGTCCGAGTCCGAGCGGGACGCGATCATCCGCGGTCCGCGCCGCACGCTCAAGGTCGCCGCCGAGGCGACCGTCCAGCCGGTGGAGATCCACACCGCCTGAGAGAGCCCCGACCGGCGGGGGCTCCCATCTCCCGTCGGACGGCACACACTTCCTGCCCCGCAACGCACAACGGCGGGCGACCCGAGGGTCGCCCGCCGTCGTCGTGCTCGGACCGGATCAGTGACCGTGACCGTGCCCGTGGCCACCGGCCGGGGCCGGGTCGGCCTTCTCCGGCTTGTCCACCACGGCGCTCTCGGTGGTCAGCACCATGCGCGCGATGGAGGCGGCGTTCTCCACCGCCGACCGGGTCACCTTGACCGGGTCGATGACGCCGTCGGCGATCAGGTCGCCGTAGGAGCGGGTGGCCGAGTTGTACCCGGTCCCCCAGCCGCCCTCGGCGACGCGGGACACGACGATCGCGCCCTCGTCGCCGCCGTTCTCGGCGATCCAGTACAGCGGCGCCGAGAGCGCCTTGCGGACGATCGCGACACCGGTCGCGGCGTCACCGGTCAGGCCCAGCCCGCCCTCGAGCTCGGCCGCGGCGTGCACCAGCGCGGAACCGCCGCCGGGGACGATGCCCTCCTCGACCGCCGCACGGGTCGCCGCGACGGCGTCCTCGATGCGGTGCTTGCGCTCCTTGAGCGCGGTCTCGGTGGCGGCACCGGCCTTGATGACCGCGACACCGCCGGAGAGCTTGGCCAGGCGCTCCTGGAGCTTCTCCTTGTCCCAGTCGGAGTCGGACTCCTCGATCTCGCGCTTGAGCTGCGCGACACGACCCTCGACGTCGGCCTTGGAGCCGGCGCCCTCGACGATCGTGGTGGCGTCCTTGGTGACGACGACGCGACGCGCGCGGCCCAGCAGCTCGAGCCCGGCCTCGTTCAGCTTCAGGCCGACCTCGGGGTTGATGACCTGACCGCCGGTGGCGACCGCGAGGTCGTCCATGAAGGCCTTGCGGCGGTCACCGAAGAACGGCGACTTGACCGCGGCGACCTTGACGGTCTTGCGGATCGAGTTGACGACCAGCGTGGACAGCGCCTCGCCCTCGACGTCCTCGGCGATGATCAGGAGCGGCTTGCCCTCGCCGAGCACCTTCTCCAGCAGCGGCAGCAGGTCCTGGATGGACCCGATCTTGTCGCGGTGCAGCAGGATGTACGGGTCGTCGAGCGCCGCCTCCATGGACTCGGAGTCGGTGACGAAGTACGGCGACAGGTAGCCCTTGTCGAACTGCAGACCCTCGGTGATCTCCAGCTCGGTCGAGAGGGTGGAGCCCTCCTCGACGGTGATCACGCCGTCCTTGCCGACGGTGTTGATCGCCTGGGCGATCAGGTCGCCGATCTCCTGCTCGCGCGAGGCGATGGCGCCGACCTGCGCGATGTGGCTCTTGGCGTCGACCGGGGTGGCCTTCGCCAGCAGCACCTCGGAGACCTTCGCCGAGGCCGCGGCGATGCCCTGGCCCAGCGCGAACGGCGCGGCGCCCGCGGCGACGTTGCGCAGACCCTCCTTCACCAGCGCCTGGGCGAGCACGGTGGCGGTGGTGGTGCCGTCGCCCGCGACGTCGTTGGTCTTGGTGGCGACGGTCTTCGCCAGCTGCGCGCCGAGGTTCTCGAACGGGTCCTCGAGGTCGACCTCACGGGCGATGGTGACGCCGTCGTTGGTGACGGTCGGGCCGCCGAACTTCTTGTCGATGACGACGTGCCGGCCGCGCGGGCCGAGCGTCACCTTCACCGCGTCGGCGAGCTGGTTCACGCCACGCTCGAGCGCGCGACGGGTCTCCTCGTCGAAGCTGATCTGCTTCGCCATGTCTTGTTCTCGCTGCCTCTCGGGATACTCGGGTTCTCGGGGGGAGAGACGCGACCGCCCCGGTGCGGGCCACCGTTGGGGGTGGACCACCCGGGGCGGTACGTCAGGCGATGCCTCGCGTCAGTTGACGACGGCCAGCACGTCGCGCGCGGAGAGGATCAGGTACTCCTCGCCGTTGTACTTGACCTCGGTGCCGCCGTACTTCGAGTAGATGACGACGTCGCCCACGGCCACGTCGAGCGGGACGCGGTTGCCGTTGTCGTCCACCCGGCCCGGGCCGACGGCCAGGACCTTGCCCTCCTGGGGCTTCTCCTTGGCGGTGTCCGGGATGACGATGCCGGAGGCGGTGGTGGTCTCCGCCTCGCTGGCCTGGACGACGAGCTTGTCCTCGAGCGGCTTGATGTTCGCCACGACGATGACCTCCCCTTCCTGGGGTGAATCCGGTGTCACGGGTTCTCTAGCGGTGTCAGCAGCGCGCACGTGGCGACTCCCGCCCCGCCGTCGCGGGTGCCGGGGCGGAGGTCGTCCGCCGCGCGCGTTGGCACTCTATCCATGAGAGTGCCAGAAGCCGAGCGGGGGCTCAACCGCGCCGTTCGGGCGTGTCGGGAGATCCCGGTCGTCGCCCGTTGTTCACGTACTCGTCGGCCGACGGCCCGGTGTCACTCGATCGGGACCGTTGCACTGCACATCGTGGTCACCTCCCGCCGTTCGCTGCTGCGCGCCGGACTCACCGCCGCCGCCGTCACCGCCGCCGCACCCTTGCTGCCGGGCGCGGCCGCCGCGGCTCCCGGACCCGTCCCGGCCCGGCCGCCGGGGGACCCGTTCGCGCTCGGCGTCGCCTCCGGGGAACCCGATCCGACCTCGGTCGTGCTCTGGACCCGGCTCGCCACCGACCCCGTCGCCGAGGACGGCCTGGGCGGGCTCGGGAACCGCGCCACCGACGTCGAGTGGGAGGTCGCCGACGACGAGCGCTTCACCCGCGTCGTGCGTCGTGGCCGGGTCCGCACCGGGCCGGACGCGGGCCACAGCGTGCACGTCGAGGTGCCGGGCCTGCGTCCCGGCCGCGACTACCACTACCGCTTCCGCGTGGGCCGCACCGTCTCCGACGCCGGCCGCACCCGCACCGCGCCCCCGCCGGCGTCGATGACGCCGGTGCACATGGCCTTCACCTCCTGCTCCCAGTTCGAGCACGGATGGTTCACCGCCTACCGGCGGATGGCCGAGGAGCGCCCGGACGTGCTGCTGCACCTGGGCGACTACATCTACGAGTACCCGGCGAAGGACTACGTCGCACCCGGCGGGAACGTGCGCGACCACGCCGGCCCGGAGACGACGACGCTGGCCGGCTACCGGCAGCGCCTGGCCCAGTACCACGCCGACGCCGACCTGCAGGCCGCGCACGCGGCCGCGCCCTGGCTCGTCGTGTTCGACGACCACGAGGTCGAGAACAACTGGGCCGGCGACGTCCGGGAGCTCCCGCTCGACCCGCCCGGCGATTTCACCGCCCGCAAGGCCGCCGCGTTCCGCGCCTACTGGGAGAACATGCCGCTGCGCGCCGCCCAGCGCCCCCGCGACGCCGCCATGCGGCTGTACCGCCGCGTCGGCTGGGGCGGGCTGGTCACCTTCCACATGCTCGACACCCGCCAGTACCGCGGCGACCAGCCCTGCGGCGACGAGTTCCGCAGCGACTGCGCGGAGCGCACCGACCCGGCTCGGTCGCTGCCCGGCTCCGCGCAGGAGCGCTGGATCGCCGACGGCTTCGCCCGCTCCCGCGCCCGCTGGGACGTGCTGGGCCAGCAGGTGTTCTTCTCCCAGGTCGACTTCACCCCGGGCGCCGGGCGCGGCTTCAACCCCGACGCGTGGGACGGCTACCCCGGCTCGCGCGACCGCGTCGTCGACTCCTGGACCGCGGCCACGCAGCGCGGGCGCGCCCGCAACCTCGTCGTGCTCACCGGCGACGTGCACGCGCACTGGGGCGCCGACGTGAAGCGCCGCTTCGACGACCCCGCCTCGCCGGTCGTCGGCACCGAGCTGGTGTCCAGCTCGATCACCTCGGGCGGCGACGGCTCGGAGAAGCAGAACGGCTCCGACGCCGTCCTCGCCGAGAACCCGCACATCCGGTTCCACAACAACCGCCGCGGCTACGTCAGCACCCGGTTCACCGCGGACCGGATGGAGGCCGAGTTCAAGGTGGTGCCGTTCGTGCGGCAGCCGGGCGCCCCGGTGCAGACCCGCGGACGGTTCGTGACCGAGGACCGTCGGCCGGGCCTGCGACCGCTGTAGCGGAGTAGGTTCGGACGCGTGGCTGACCTGGTTCTCGGCGCGAACGTCTTCGGCTGGACGGCGGACAGGGAGACCTCGTTCGCCGTCCTCGACGCGTTCGTCGCCGCCGGCGGACGGATGATCGACACCGCGGACTCCTACATGTGGCGCGCACCGGGGAACTCCGGCGGCGAGTCCGAGACGATCCTCGGCGAGTGGATGGCCGCCCGCGGCAACCGCGACGCGCTGCACCTCGCGACGAAGGTCGGCGCCCTGCCCGGCCGCGAGGGCCTGTCGGCGGAGAACGTCGCGGCCGCGGCGCGGGACTCGCTGCGCCGCCTGGGCACCGACCGGATCGACCTCTACTACGCCCACCGCGACGACGAGGCGACCGCGCAGGAGGAGACCCTCGACGCGTTCGACGCCCTGGTGCGCGAGGGCCTCGTCCGCGAGGTCGGCGCGTCGAACTTCTCCCCGGAGCGGCTGCGGTCGGCGCTGGAGATCTCCGCGCGCGACGGGCTGACCGCGTTCAGCACGATCCAGCCGCACTACAACCTCATGGAGCGCGACGACTTCGAGGCGGGTCTGGCCCCGCTCGCCGAGTCGGAGAAGCTGGCCGTCCACCCGTACTACGGGCTGGCCAAGGGCTTCCTGACCGGCAAGTACCGGCCCGACTCCCCCGCCCCGGAGAGCCCGCGGGCGCAGGGCGCGGCGGCGTACCTGGACTCCCGCGGCCGCGCCGTGCTCGCCGGGCTCGACGAGATCTCCGCCGGCTACGGCGTCCCGGTCCCGGCGATCGCCCTGACCTGGCTGGCCGCGCAGCCCGCGGTGACCGCGCCGATCGCGAGCGCACGCACCGTCGAGCAGCTGGAGCAGCTGCTGCCGATGCTCACCCTGGAGCTGACCGACGACGAGCTGCGCCTGCTGTCCTACCTGTCCGCGACGTCCTGAGCGGCCTTCCGCACGCGGTCACGGCGCATCGTGTGGGCGTCGGCCATCGACGGCCGGTAGTAACGCTTGCGCAGCCCGACCACGGTGAACCCGTGGCTCTCGTACAGCGTGCGGGCCGGGACGTTGTCGGTGCGGACCTCCAGGAACACCGTGGCGGGCAGCTCGTCGGCGACGGCGAGCAGCCCCCGCAGCAGTGCGCGGCCGATGCCGTGGCCCTGCCAGGCCGGGTCGACGCCGATCGTGTGCACCTCCGCCTCGGCCATCGGCGGCCCGGCGACGACGGCGAGCCCGGCGTAGCCGACCAGCTCGTCACCGGCGCGGGCGGCGAGGTAGAGCTGGCCGGAGGAGACGGCGTCGCGGAAGGCCTGCGCGCTCCACGGGTCGTCCCCGGGGAACAGGATCTCCTCCAGCTCCGCGCAGCGCGCCGCGTCGGCCCGGTACAGCGGGCCCAGCGAGACGGTGGCGTTCACGCGGTGACGCGCTTGCGGCCGGTCGGCTCGACGGCGTCGGGGCGGCGCAGGTAGAGCGGCTCGACCGGGGCGGGGGCCCGGCCGGCGAGCAGGTCCGCCGCGGCGACGCCGACCAGCCCGTCGACGGTCGGGGCGCCGGGGCCGCCGATCTCGCGGCCGAGCCGCTGCGCGAACGCCGGATCGCCGACCACGGTGCCGATCGCCAGCTCGTCCAGGCGCGCGGCCAGCGCCTCCGGGGCCTCGACGGCCGGGCCGGTCAGCCTGCGGACCGAGTGGGCGTCGGCGGGATCGGAGGCGTCGTAGGCGGCCCAGTAGACCTCCTTGCGCCGGGCGTCGGTGACGACCAGCAGGTTCCCGCCGGTGTGCAGCCCCCAGGCCAGGGCGTCGTGGGTGACGACGCCGTGCACCGGCACGTCGAGGGCGTGGCCGAGCGCGGCCGCCGAGGCGATCCCGACCCGCAGCCCGGTGAACGGGCCCGGGCCGGCGCCGACGACCACCGCCCCGACCTCGGCGAGCGCGTGGCCCGCCTCGGCGCACAGCGCCCGGACCGCGGGCATCAGCAGCTCGCCGTGGCGGCGGCCGTCGTGCGCGCGGGCGGCGAGGGTCCGCAGCCCGCCGTCGGGGCCGAGGTCGACGAGACCGGCGGTGACGACGGTCGTCGCGGTGTCGAGGGCCAGTACCAGCACGCCCGCGAGCCTACGGACGCGCGGTGCGGCGCAGCGTCGCGACCCGGGTGTCGTCGTCGCGGCGCTCCAGCGCGATCGTCACCGCGGACCCGGCGAGCCGCTCCGCGACCCCGACCCCCCACTCGACGGCGACGACCGCCCGGTCCAGCTCGGTGTCGAGGTCGAGGTCGTCCAGCTCGGCCGCGACGTCCACGTTCCCGTCGGGCCCGCCCAGCCGGTAGGCGTCGACGTGCACCAGAGCCGGGCCGTCGCCCGCGGAGGGGTGCTCGCGGGCGATCACGAACGTCGGCGAGGCCACCGTGCCGGTCACCCCGAGCCCGCGGGCCAGGCCGCGGACCAGGGCGGTCTTGCCCGCGCCGAGCGGCCCGGCCAGGAGCACGACGTCACCGGCGACCAGCTCGCGGCCGACCGTCTCGCCGAAGGACTCGGTGTCGGCGACGGTCGGCAGCTCCGTGACGACGGCGTCCGCGCCGGGGGCGGGGATCACGGCCGGTCCTTCTTCCGGGACCGGCCGGCCCGGGCCGGGGTGCGGCTGCCCCGGCGGACGCGGCCCGCGCTGCGCAGCAGCCCCTGCAGCGCGCCGCCGCCCGCCTCGGCCTGCTCGTCGTCGGTCGTGTCGGTGAGCTGCGGCGGGCGCTTGGCCCGCAGCCCGCCGCCCGCGGTGCGCTCGGTGGTGCGGGCGATCAGCGCGTCGAGCTCGGCGTCGACGACCTCGGGCTGCTCCAGCATCGGCATGTGCCCGACCCCGGGCAGGCGCACCAGCCGGGCGGTCGGGATCGCCTCGGCGATGACCTCGCTGTGCCGCCACGGGATGATCCGGTCGCCGTCGCCGGCCAGGACGAGCACCTCGCAGCCGGACAGGCCGGGCAGCGCCGCGAGCCGGTCGTGGGTGCCGAGGGTGTCGACGAAGTCGGTGAGCGCGCCGACGGCGTTCGAGTCGATCATCGTGTCGACGAGGTCGACCATCCGCGGGTCGACCTGGCGGTCGCCGTAGGCGAAGCGCTTGGTGAACACCCAGATGATGTCGCCCAGCGCGCGGCGGCCCGTCTCGACCAGGCCGGGCTGCCACGCGGCGAGCCCACCGAGGGTGCGGATGATCGGGTTGCGCCGGGACAGGAACGTGCCCGGCAGCCCCGAGGACGCCATCTCCCCCGCCGAGGTCGACACCAACGCCACCCCGGCGACGCGCTCGTGGAACAGCTCCGGGTGCTGCTCGGCCAGCGCCATCACGGTCATGCCGCCCATCGAGTGCGACACCAGCACCAGCGGACCCTCGGGGGCCAGCGCGCGGATGACGGCGTCGAGGTCGCGGCCGAGCTGGTCGATCGTGCAGGAGTCCGCGGGCGCCCGCTCGGAGCGGCCGTGGCTGCGCTGGTCGTAGAGCACCATCCGCACCGACGGGCCGGTCAGCCCGGCCAGGTGCGGTCGCTGCTCCTGCCAGGTGCGCCGGTCCAGGGCGAAGCCGTGCACCAGCACCACCGTCAGCGCGGGCTCCGAACCGTCGGCCGGCGCGACCACCTCGCAGGCGATGCGGACGCCGTCGTCGGCCATCACCGACATCTCCTCGCCGACGGTGCCCGGCGGCGTCCCGGCGTGCGCGGACATCTCGGTGGCCAGGCTGCGACGGGTGGCGGCGATCTTGCGTCGCTGCGCGGCGACACCGACCCCGGCCGCGGCGCCCGCCGCGCCGACCACACCGCCCGCGATCCCGGCGACGGTCCATCCCCTGCGGCTCATGCGACTCCCCCGCGCCCGTCGGTCAGCGTGCGGCGCACCCGCCCCCGGACGCCCGTGACGATCTCGTAGTGGATGGTGCCCAGCTCGTCGGCCCACTCGCGGGCCGTCGGTCCGCCGTCGGCGCCGGTGCCGAACAGCTCGACCGGGTCGCCGATCGCGACCGGCAGCACCCCCGGCCGCCCGCAGTCGACGACGAACTGGTCCATGCAGACCCGCCCGGCGACCGGCCGGACGGTGCCGCCGATCCGCACGCGCATCCGGCCGCCGTCGTTGAGCCGGCGCGGGACGCCGTCTGCGTAGCCCAGCGGCACCAGCGCCAGCGTGCGCCGCTCGCGGGCGACCCACTCGTGGCCGTAGGACACGCCCTCGCCCGCCTCGACGGTCTTGGTGAGCGCGACCCGGCCGCGCAGCGTCATCGCCGGGCGCAGCGGGCTGTCGGCGGGGCGGGCGATCGGGTCGAGCCCGTAGACGGCGATCCCCGGCCGGACGACGTCGAGGTGCAGGTCGGGGCGGGTCATCAGACCCGCCGAGTTGCACAGGTGCAGCTGCGGGGCGAACCCGCGGTCCCGGGCGAGCGCGGCGGCGGCGTGCAGCCGCGCGGCCTGGCTGTCGACGGCGGGCTGGCCCGGCTCGTCGGCGGCGGCCAGGTGCGACCACACGGCCACGACCTCGCAGGTGCCGTCGGCGACGCCGTCGGAGACGTCGTCGAGCAGGGCGGGCCACTCGCCGGGCGGGCAGCCGTTGCGCGACAGCCCGGTGTCGGCCTTGAGGTGCAGCCGGACCGGGCGGCCCGCGGCGCGGGCACCGGCCAGCACCGCGGCGAGGTGCTCGCGGCCGGACACCGACAGCTCCACCCCCGCGGCGACGGCGGCGGCGAAGTCGGAGTCGGGCAGGTGCAGCCAGGACAGCAGCGGCGCGTCGACGCCGTCGGCCCGCAGCGCGAGTGCCTCGTCCAGGGTGGCGACGCCGAGCCGGGTCGCCCCGGCCGACAGCGCCGCCCGCGCGACGGCGGCGGCGCCGTGGCCGTAGCCGTCGGCCTTGACCACGACCATCGTCTCGGCCCCGGACGCGAGACCCGACAGGTACCGGGTGTTGTGCCGGACGGCGTCGAGGTCGACCACCGCCTCGGCCGCCGGTGCGCCCGGTCCGGGCCGGGGCCGCGGACCGGGTGCGGGGTCGGTCGTGGGTAGCACGGCCCCGATCATCGCATCCCGGCCCGGCGCGGCCCGGTCCCGAGCCCGGCTCAGTCGGTCCCGGCCTCCATCGCGGCGCGGTCGAGGGACTCCTCGGCCTGCTCGGCGTCGGGGTCCGACGGCGTCGCGGTGATCTCCGCCGCACGCCCGGCCTCGATCTCGCCGACGAAGGTGCCGAACTCGCCGCCGAGCATCCCGGTGGCCGAGTACTGCTCCAGCTTGGCGCGGGAGTCGGCCAGGTCCAGGTTGCGCAGGGTGAGCTGGCCGATGCGGTCGCCCGGGGTGAAGGGGGCGTCCTCGACGCGCTCCATCGACAGCCGGTCCTCGGCGTAGGCCAGGGCGGGGCCGCGGGTGTCGAGCACCGACCAGTCGTTGCCGCGGCGCAGCCGCAGCGTGACCGACCCGGTGACCGCGTTGCCGACCCAGCGGGTCAGGGACTCGCGCAGCATCAGCGACTGCGGCTCCAGCCAGCGGCCCTCGTAGAGGAGCCTGCCGAGCCGGCGGCCCTGCTCCTCGTAGGCCGACAGCGAGTCGTGGTTGTGGATCGCCGACACGAGCCGCTCGTAGGTGACGAACAGCAGCGCCATCGCCGGGGCCTCGTAGATGCCGCGGCTCTTGGCCTCGATGATCCGGTTCTCGATCTGGTCGGTCATGCCCAGGCCGTGCCGGCCACCGATCCGGTTGGCCTCCTCGACCAGCGCGACCGGGTCGTCGTAGCGGGTGCCGTTGATCGCGACGGGGCGACCGGACTCCCACTCGACGGTGACGTCCTCGGTCTCGACCGCGACGGCCGGGTCCCAGAACCGCACGCCCATGATCGGCTCGACGATCTCGATCGAGGTGTCGAGGTGCTCGAGCCTCTTGGCCTCGTGGGTGGCGCCCCAGATGTTGGCGTCGGTCGAGTACGCCTTCTCCGCGGAGTCGCGGTAGGGCAGCTCCCGCTCGCCCAGCCAGGCGCTCATCTCCGCGCGGCCGCCGAGCTGGTCGACGAACGCCTCGTCCAGCCACGGCTTGTAGATCCGCAGGGCCGGGTTGGCGAGCAGGCCGTAGCGGTAGAACCGCTCGATGTCGTTGCCCTTGAAGGTCGAGCCGTCGCCCCAGATGGAGACGCCGTCGTCGGCCATGGCGCGGACCAGCAGCGTGCCGGTGACGGCGCGGCCGATCGGGGTGGTGTTGAAGTAGGGCATCCCGCCGGCGCGGATGTGGAAGGCACCGCAGGCGATCGCGGCGATGCCCTCGTCGACCAGTGCGCGACGGCAGTCGACGACGCGGGCGGCCTCGGCGCCGTACTCCAGCGCGCGCTCGCGGACGGCGACGAGGTCGGGCTCGTCGGGCTGTCCGAGGTCGGCGGTGTAGGCGTAGGGGACCGCGCCGTTCTCGCGCATCCAGGCGACGGCGACGGAGGTGTCGAGGCCACCGGAGAAGGCGATGCCGACGCGCTCGCCGACGGGGAGGCTGGTCAGGATCTTCGGCACGCGCGGAACGCTAACAACCCGCTCCCGGCGCAGGTCCGCCGGTGTGCCGCTTCCGCGGTCAGTACGGGGAGGCGGCGGCCCGCACCGCCCGCAGCGCGACCGGGATCGCCGCCTGCATCGCCGACGCCGGCGCCGGGACCGGCGGTAGCCCGTGCTCGCGGGCGGCCGCCGTCGCGGCGCGGGCGTGCACCAGCGTCGCGCAGCCCGCCGCCCACCACGGGTCCAGCCCGGCGGCCAGCAGCGCGCCGATCATGCCGGTGAGCACGTCGCCGGAGCCCGCGGTCGCGGCCCAGGAGTCCGCGGCCGGGTCGACCAGCACCCGTCCGTCCGGTGCGGCGACGACGGTCGCGTTCCCCTTCAGCAGCACCGTCACCCCGAGGTCGGCAGCGGCGCGGCGGGCGGCGCCGATCCGGTCGGGCCCGACCTCGCCCGCGATCCGGGCGAACTCCCCCGCGTGCGGGGTGAGCACGACGGGCTCGCCGTGGATGCGGTCGCGGAGGTGGGCGTGCTGTGCGAGCAGGGTGATCGCGTCGGCGTCGAGGCAGAGCGGCACCTCGCGGTCCAGCGCCTCCTCCAGCACCGCCCGGCCCTGCCCGCCGGTGCCCAGCCCCGGCCCGACCGCCCAGGCCTGGGTGCGGCCCGCATCGGTGATGTCGCCGGTGGCGACGATCTCCGGCCAGTGCCTGCGGACCTCGTCGGCGGCGGACCCGGCGAAGCGGACCATCCCCGAGGTGGCCAGGGCCGCTGCCCCCGCGGCGAGGACGGCGGCGCCGGGGTAGGTGGCCGACCCGGCGGCGATCCCGACGACGCCCTGGCTGTACTTGTCGTCGTCGGGGCCGGGGACCGGCCAGCGGGCGCCGACGTCGCCGTCGGACAGCACCCGGGCGTGCGGCTCGGTCCCCTCCAGGAACGGCCCGAGCCCGAAGTCCACCAGCCGTACCGGGCCGCAGAGGGGGGCGGCGAGGGCGTGCACCGGCTTGCGGCAGCCGAAGGTGACCGTCAGCGCGGCGCGGACGTGCGGCCCGTCGGTCGCCCCGGTGTCGCAGTCGACGCCCGAGGGCAGGTCGCACGCCACGATCGGCACACCCGCCCCGTCGGCGGCGGCGACCAGCTCCGGGGCCGGGTCGCGCAGCGCGCCGCGCCCGGAGATGCCGACGATCCCGTCGACGACGACGTCCGCCCCCGCCACCAGCGCCCGCGCCGCGTCGAGCCCGCCGGCGGCCGGGCCGGGCGGGTGCAGGGCCAGCACCCGCCCGCGGGCGGCGCGCAGCGCGGCGAGGCCCGCCGGGTGCGCGCGGTCCGGCGCCAGCAGCACCGCGGTGACGTGCGCCCCCCGGCGGCGCAGCTCGGCGCCGGCCCACAGGGCGTCGCCGCCGTTGTCGCCCGCCCCGACGAGGAGCACCACCCGGCGGCCGTAGGTCGCGCCGAGGAACTCCCGCACGTGGTGCGCGAGCCCCGCCGCGGCCCGGCGCATCAGCACCCCGTCGCCGACGGTGCGCATCATGGCCGCCTCGGCCGCCCGTACCTGGTCCGCGGTGTGGAGCCCGTGCATGGCCGCGAGGCTAGCGCCGGGCGACCATGATCGACGGTTGTGGAGCGGGACGCCCGCGTCGCGAACGCTCCGCTCCACAACCGGTGATCACTCGACGGTGACCGACTTCGCCAGGTTGCGGGGCTTGTCGACGTCGTAGCCGCGGGCCCGGGCGATCTCGGCCGCGATCACCTGCAGCGGGATCGTCGCGACCAGCGGCTGCAGCAGCGTCGGCACCGCGGGCAGCTCGAAGAGGTGGTCGGCGAACGGGCGCACCGTCTCGTCGCCGGTCTCGGCGAGGACCACGGTCCGCGCCCCGCGCGCCTTGATCTCCTGGATGTTGGACAGCAGCTTGGAGTGCAGGACCGCGCGCCCCTTCGGCGACGGCATCACCACCACGACCGGCAGCCCGTCCTCGATCAACGCGATCGGGCCGTGCTTGAGCTCGCCGGCCGCGAAGGCCTCGGCGTGCATGTAGGCGAGCTCCTTGAGCTTGAGCGCGCCCTCCAGGGCCACCGGGTAGCCGACGTGGCGGCCGAGGAACAGCACCGCCTTCGACGGCGCCAGCTCCTGCCCGAGCGCACGGGCCTCGCCGAGCGACTCCAGCACGTGGGCGACGGCGGCCGGGATGGCCTCCAGCTCCTCGAACTCGCGGACCACCTCGTCCGGGTACTTGGTGCCGCGCGCCTGGGCCAGGGCCAGGCCGACCAGGTAGTTCGCCGCGACCTGGGCGGTGAACGTCTTCGTCGCGGCGACGCCGATCTCCGGGCCCGCGTGGGTGTAGATCACCGCGTCGGACTCGCGCGGGATCTGCGCCCCGTTGGTGTTGCAGATGGCCAGCACCCGGGCCTTCTGCTCCTTCGCGTGGCGCAGCGCCTCCAGGGTGTCGGCGGTCTCGCCGGACTGGGAGATCGCGACGACCAGCGTCGAGCGGTCCAGCACCGGGTCGCGGTAGCGGAACTCGCTGGCCAGCTCGATCTCGACCGGGATCCGGGTCCAGTGCTCGATCGCGTACTTCGCGAGCAGCCCGGAGTGGTACGCGGTGCCGCAGGCGACGACGAAGACCTTGTCGACGTCGCGCAGGTCCTGGTCGGTCAGGCGCTGCTCGTCGAGGACGATCCGGCCGTCGACGAGGTGCCCGCGCAGGGTGTCGGCGATCGCGGTCGGCTGCTCCTCGATCTCCTTGAGCATGAAGTAGTCGTGGCCGCCCTTCTCGGCGGCGGCGAGGTCCCAGGTCACCTCGAACGGGTTGACCCCGACCGGCTCCCCGTGGAAGTCGGTGACGTCGTAGCCGTCGCGGGTGATCGTCACGACCTGGTCCTGGCCGAGCTCGACGGCGTCGCGGGTGAACTCGATGAACGCCGCGACGTCGGAGGCCAGGAACGTCTCGCCCTCGCCGATGCCGAGCACCAGCGGGGAGTTGCGACGGGCGGCGACGATCCGCTCCGGCTCGTCGGCGTGCGTCACCACCAGGGTGAACGCACCCTCCAGCCGGCGGGCGACGGCGCGGACCGACGCCGGCAGGTCGCCCTTCGTCGGGCCGTCGGCGTGGGCGAGCGCCACCAGGTGCGCGGCGGTCTCGGTGTCGGTGTCGGACTCCGCCCAGATGCCCTGCGCCTCCAGCTCGGCGCGCAGCTCCAGGAAGTTCTCGATGATGCCGTTGTGGACGACCGCGACCTTGCCGTCGCTGCTGCGGTGCGGGTGGGCGTTGCGGTCGGTGGGCGGGCCGTGCGTGGCCCACCGCGTGTGCCCGATGCCCGAGGTCCCGGTGAACCGGTCGCGACCGATCTCCTCGAGACGTGCCTCCAGGTTGGCCAGGGCTCCGGCCTTGCGCTCGACCAGCAGCTCACCGCCGTCCGGCAGCGCGACGCCGGCGGAGTCGTAACCGCGGTACTCCAGTCGTCGCAGGCCGCCGAGGACGACGTCGAGTGCGGACCGATGACCGACGTAACCGACGATGCCACACATACGGATGAGCGTATCGACGCCCGGTTGCCGATCTTCCGGCGACGGGGTCGGTCCGGCGCCACGCCGGACGTCCGTGCGAGGCGGGCACGCGGTGACCTGCACCGGTACGGTGCCGACCGTGGCCCGGACCAGCGTGACCCGCCCCCCGTCGATGAAGGGGGCCAAGGACGCCCTCGGTGTGCTGTCGCGTCCGGGGCCGAACCCGGTGAAGTACGGCGACCTGGGCCTGATCGGTCTGCCGGGCATCGTCTACACCCCTGCGGAGGGCTACCAGCTGCCCGCCGTGGTGATCGGGCACGCATGGCTGCAGCCCGCGCACCGCTACCACGAGCTGCTGCGCCACCTTGCGACCTGGGGTTTCGTCGCCGCCGCGCCGAACACCCAGCGCGGCCCGGTCCCGAGCGTCGCCCGGTTCGCCTCGGACCTGAACACCGTCCTCGACGTGTGTGTCGGCGTCCGGCTCGGCGACGGCCACGTCAGCGTCGACGCCCGCAAGACCGCGCTGGTCGGGCACGGCACCGGGGGCGGCGCCGCCGTCCTCGCCGCCGCCCGGCGTGAGCGCCTCGGCGCGCTGGTGACCCTCGCCGCGTCGGAGGTGAAGCCGTCCGCGATCGAGGCGGCCGCCGCGGTGACCGTCCCGACGCTGCACCTCGCCGCCGCCGTCGACTCGCTGGCCCCCATGGAGGGACACGCGCAGCGGATCGCCGCCGCCCAGCACGAGGCCGGCACCGACGTGACGCTCCGCGAGATCGAGAAGGCCGGGCACCTCGGGTTCTGCGAGGGCAGGCACTGGACGAGCTTCCTGCTGCAGAACCGCCCGCAGCACCGGACCCGGAAGATCACCCGGGCGCTGGTGACGGCGTTCCTCATGCAGGAGCTGCAGAACGAGAAGCGGGTGTCCTCGCTGACCTCGGGCAACGTGCCCGGGGCACCGGTGGTGGACCTCACTCCGGATCCCGACGACGAGCAGGACCAGCAGTCGTCGTCGGGGCTGCTGGGCATCGGCGGCTGACCCCGCGGGGCGACCCCCGAGCCCCGGTGATCCGTGGCTCGCACCGTGATCCGCCGCCCACGCGGCGATCCGCCGCCCGCAGGGTCGGCGACCGCTCGCGCAGCGACTCGCCCCGCACGGTGACCCGCTACCCGCGCAGCGATCCGCTGCTCGCACTGAGACCGCCGCCCGCCACGGTGATCCACTCCTCGCGCGGTGATCTAGTCCTCGCGCGGTGATCCGCTCCTCGCGTGCGTCCGGACGCGCGCGGGCCGCGGATCAGCGCGCGGACCCGAGGGCTGGTGGCGGCAGCAACCGGGAGCGGGGCGGGCCTGGGCAGGACAGCGCTGCCGGCGGTGCCCCGGGAGGGGGAGCCGGGACGCGGTGGCCCGGCTCAGCGCTCGGACGGGTCCGCGAGCGACGGCGCCACGGGGCCCCGACGGTCGGTGACCCGCGTCCCGGTGAGGCCGGGCAGGCGCATGCCGGGGACGTCCGCGGGTACGCGCCCTGCGCCGTCGGACTCCGTCGCACCCGAGCGCCCGGGCGTCGCCGTGTCGTGGTGGGCCGGAGGACCGTGCCGCGCCGGATCGGCGGGGGCGGTGTCCTCCGCCCGGGCCGCGTCCCGCGCGGCCTCGTCGGCCAGCCGGTGCATCTCGCGCCCGACGAGGTCGAGCCGGGCCGTCACCGCGTGCCCGACCGGGTCGTCCCACGCGTCGGCGACGGCGTCGCGGATCCCGGCGAGCAGCCCGGCGGCGTCGTCGAGCCGGCCCACCAGCGCCCGCAGGGCCCTGACCTGGTCCGCGACGCCGGCGTCCGTCCCGTCGATCAGCACGTTTCCGCCCCGTGAAGGGCGGAACGGTGCTGATCGACACCCGGGACCGCCCGGAACGCCGTGGCCGCGTCAGCGTCCACCGCCCGGGCCGAGGCCGCGGCGCGCCGGGTCGCGTCGGCCAGCGCCGTCAGCTCGTCCGCGACCCGCCGCAGCCGGACCGCGCGGTCCCCGTCGCCGGGCCCGGTCGCGGGGGCCGCGGTCAGTCCGGCGGCCAGCTCGTCCAGCCCGCGCGCGGCACGGTCCAGCGCCTCGGGGTCCCGCCGCACGTCCGGTCGCATCGGCCCAGCCTGCGCCCGCCCGCACCCGCACCGTCCCCGAACCGCCGATCCCGTTCGCGACCGCGAACGCGTGTCCCCACCGCGACCGACGGGGCCGCGCCCGGAACGCCGTCCCGGCAGGGCTCCGCGGCCCCGGACAACGACGTCGGGGCCGCCACCCGGTGTGGGTGACGGCCCCGATCGGCGTGTGCGGGTCAGCGCGCGGCGGCGACGACCTCGGCCAGCCGGCCCGCGACGGCGTCGGCCTCGCCCTCGCTGGGCGCCTCGACCATCACGCGGACGAGCTGCTCGGTGCCCGACGGGCGCAGCAGCACCCGGCCGGTGTCCCCCAGCTCCGCCTCGGCCTTGGCGACGGCCTCGGCCACGTCCGCCGACGCGGCGACCGCGTCCTTGTCCGCGACGGGCACGTTGCGCAGCACCTGCGGCAGCACGGTGACGACCGAGGCGAGCTCGGCCAGCGACGTGCCGGTCTGCGCGACCCGCGACATGAGCCGCAGGGCGGTGAGCAGACCGTCGCCGGTGGTGGCGTGGCCCGGCAGCACCACGTGCCCGGACTGCTCGCCGCCGAGGGTGAACCCACCCTCGCGCAGCCGCTCCAGCACGTAGCGGTCGCCGACCTTGGTGGTGTCCAGGGTGATCCCGGCCTCGCGCATGGCGATGTGCAGGCCCAGGTTGCTCATCACCGTGGCGACGAGCGTGTCGTGGGCGAGCTCGCCGGCGTCGCGCATGGCGAGCGCCAGCACGGCCATGATCCGGTCACCGTCGACGACGGCGCCCGTTCCGTCCACGGCCAGGCAGCGGTCGGCGTCGCCGTCGTGGGCGATGCCGAGGTCGGCGCCGTGCTCGCGCACCGCGGACCGCAGCGGGCCCAGGTGGGTGGACCCGACGCCGTCGTTGATGTTGAGACCGTCCGGCTCGGCGTGCAGCGCGATCACGTCCGCGCCCGCCTGCCGGTAGGCCTCCGGCGCGGCCAGCGCCGCGGCGCCGTGCGCGCAGTCCACGACCACGCGCAGCCCGGACAGCGAGCCGGGCGCGGCGGAGAGCAGGTGCGCGACGTAGACGTCGGTGGCGTCCGGGGCGTCCCAGACGCGGCCGATGCCCTCCCCGGTGGGGCGGGCGCCGAGCCCGGCGGCCAGCTGCTGCTCGATCGCGTCCTCGACGTCGTCGGGCAGCTTGTGGCCGCCCGCGGCGAAGAGCTTGATGCCGTTGTCGGGCATCGGGTTGTGCGACGCGGAGATCATCACGCCGAGGTCGGCGCCGGTCTCGGCGACCAGGTGCGCGACGCCCGGGGTCGGCAGCACACCGACCCGGATCGCGTCCGCACCGGCCGAGGTGAGCCCGGCGACGACCGCGGCCTCGAGCATCTCGCCGCTCGCGCGGGGGTCGCGTCCGACGACCGCGAGGGGCCGGCGGCCGGAGCCGTTCGAGAGCGTGCGGGCGGCCGAGGCACAGACGCCAACGGCGAACTCCGGAGTGAGGAGTTCGCCGTTGGCCAGGCCCCGGACGCCGTCGGTTCCGAAGAGACGAGGCATCCGGTGTGCGATCAGCGCTTGGAGTACTGGGGCGCCTTGCGGGCCTTCTTGAGGCCGTACTTCTTGCGCTCGACGGCGCGGGCGTCACGGGTCAGCCAGCCGGCCTTCTTCAGCGGCGGGCGGTCCTCGGAGTCCAGCTCGACCAGCGCACGGGCGATGGCCAGGCGCAGCGCGCCGGCCTGACCCGCGGTGCCGCCACCCTTGAGGTTGGCGAAGATGTCGAAGCGCTCGGTCTTCTCGACGAGGACCAGCGGCTCCTTCACGATCTGCTGGTGCAGCTTGTTCGGGAAGTACACCTCGAGCGGCTTGCCGTTGAGGGTGAACCCACCGGTGCCCGGCAGCAGCCGGACGCGGACGACGGCCTCCTTGCGGCGGCCGACGGTCTGGACCGGGCGGTCGCCCAGCACGGGGGCCTCGGCGGCGAACTCGTCGGCGTCGAAGTCGGCGGCGTCACCGATGGTGTAGTCGACGTCGGCGACCTCGGTCTCGGTGGCCTCGGTCTCGGTCGCCTCGGCGGCCGCACCCTCGGTCTCGACCGCGTCGACGACCTCGTCGGGTCCGTTCTCGGGGCTGGTCACGGGCTGTCCCTCTTCGTTGCTCGGGGTGGTCACTGGCTGACCTGCTTGATCTCGAACGGCTGCGGCTTCTGGGCCTCGTGCGGGTGCGCCGGGCCGGCGTAGACCTTCAGCTTCTTGGCCATGGCGCGGCCGAGACGGTTCTTCGGCAGCATGCCCTTGATCGCCTTCTCGACGAGGCGGTCGGGCTGGCTGTCGATCATCTCGCCGACGGAGCGCTGGCGGAGGCCACCCGGGAAGCCGGAGTGGCGGTAGATGAACTTGTCGGCACGCTTGTTGCCGGACACCGAGATCTTCTCCGCGTTCACGATGACCACGAAGTCGCCGTTGTCGACGTGCGGGGCGTAGGTCGGCTTGTGCTTCCCGCGCAGCAGCGTGGCAGCGTGGGTGGCGAGCCGACCGAGGCGCACGTCCTCGGCGTCGATCACGTGCCAGGCGTGCTGGATGTCGCCGGGCTTGGGGCTGTACGTGGGCACGGATCTACCTCGTCGTCGTTCTCGGCTGGTGGGCCGTCCGCACGGGTTCCGGCCCACTCTCTAGTCTCTGGTTCCTCAGCGTGCTGCTGGTGGACGCCGGAGGGACGCTCGATCCCGCCGCTGTCGCCGGAGGACGGCGCCCGCGGGTCTCCACCGCTGCACAACGAGAGCCAAGCGTACCCGCCGGTTCCGGGGGCGGACGCAAGGGGGTCGTCCGGGCCCCCGGACCGGGTGTCAGGCGAACCGGGCCCGGTTCGCCTGCTCGGTGGCCCGGTAGTTCTGACCGGCCTGACCGACGAGCTTCCCGATGGTGCCCAGGGTGGTGGTCAGCTCGGCCGCCGAGGTGTCCCACTTCTGCTGCGACGCCCGGTAGGTGGCCGCCGCGTCGCCGGTCCAGGTCGCGACCATCGGCGCGAGTTGCCGCCGGAGGTCCTCGAGCTGGGAGTTGATGCGTGCGGTCGTCGCGACGGTGTCGGCCGACGCCGTCTCGAGCGCGCTGAAGGTGACCTTGATCTCGGATCCCATGGTGTGGCTCCCCCTCACCCGAGCACCGACGTGATGGCGGTGCGGTTCTGGTCCTCCTGCTGCTGGTACGTCGTCGCCGTGCCGCCGAGCTGCTCACCGATCGCTCCCAGCGCCTCGTTCAGCCGCCGCGCCTCGGTGTCCCACTTGGCCATCAGCTGGGCGAACGCCGTCGCCGCGGTGCCGGACCACTGGCCCTGCAGCGGTCCCAGCTGGCTGCGCAGGCGGCCGAGCTCGCCGTTGACGGCGTCGCTCACCGCCCGCACCTGGCCCGCCGCGCGGACCATCTCCTCGGTCGTCGTGCCGAACCCGTCGGCCATACGTCCCACCTCGTCCCCTGATCGGACCCCGGCGCGGCCGTGTCGACGGCTCCCGGGCCCGGGGGCGCGGTGCCCCCGGCCCGCGCACAGTGGCAGGGCGCGCCGGTGGCCGTGGCCGTTCCGGGCGGACCGTTCGCGACCGGGAACGCCGGACGGCTCAGGGCACCCGGTGCAGCGTCGCGACGACCTCGGCGCAGGCCGCGGCGACCGGGGCGCCCACCGGTCGCCGGCACCCGGCGACGAGCTCGTCGGTGCCGGAGAACACGACGTGCCAGTCGACGACGGTCCCGTCGCCCGGTGTCTCGGTCCAGCGCAGGACCGCGCGGCCGCCGACCGTCGCCGGCACCGGCCCGGGGTCACCGACGAGCGCGGCGAGCTCGCGGCGGGCCCGGTCGGGCTCGCGGTCGGCGTCGTAGCCGAGCGGGCTGCGCTCCAGCACGAGGAGGTCCGCCCCGTCCGGACCGCCGGCGGGGGTGAGCAGCACGCGTCGGCGCTGCGGGTCGCCGCCGGTGTGCTCCCAGCCGGTCGGCAGCGCGGCGGCGTAGCCGTACTGGACGACCGTGGGCCCGGCCGGCGTCACCGGGCGCGGGCCGCCGAGCAGCAACCCGGTACCGAGGAGGACCGCCCCCAGCACCCCGGCGACGACGATCGCCGCCCGGGCGCGGTCCGGGCCCTCGGGGGGTGGGGTGACGGGGTCGGGCGCACCGGGCCAGTCCGGTTCCTCCGCCGCCTCACCCGCGCCGTGGCTGCCGGGCGGCGGGGCGGCCGGATCGGGGCCGGGGTCGGCGAGCACGGAGGCGCCGAGCACGGCCGCTCCGACCACGGCCGCAGCCTCCGGACCCCAGGGCTCGCCGCCGTCGGGCCGCAGCCCGGCGACGCGCACCGGGCACGGGAGCCGGGACCCCACCGGGCCGCCGGGCGGGGCCGCGGCCCGGGTATCCGCGGCCCGGGTATCCGCAGCCCGGGTATCCGCAGCTCGGGTGCCCGCGGTCCGGGAGCCCGCGGTCCAGGAGCCGGCGGCCCGGGTGTCCGCGGCAGTGTGCTCCCCGCGGAGGAGCGGGCCGGACGTCCCGGCGACCACGACCAGCTCCGCACCGGTCGCCCGCACGAGCGACGCGAGGTCGGAGCCCCGCTCCCCCACCCGCTCCGGCACCCCGTCGCGGACCAGCACCACGTCGTCGTCGACGACCAGGACCGGCCCGTCCGGCAGCTCCGGTTCCGCCGCGAGCACCGCGACCGCGGCCGGGACCACCAGCACCCGCGGGCCTCCGGGGAAGGCACCGCCCGCCGTCGTCCCGACCCGGACGACGACGCCGGGCGGCTCGTCGCCGAAGTAGTCCGCGACGGCCGTCGCCGGGGGTGTGCCGGGCGGGGCCGCGGCGACCAGGCGCAGCCCGGCGGCGTCCGCGGCGGCGAGCAGCACCGCGTCGCGGCGGTCGTGCACGGCGACCGCGAAGCCGCTCACCCCGGCTCGGTCCAGGCCAGCTGCACCCGTCGCGCCCCGGCCCGCCGGTCGACGAGCACGCCGCGGCCGGGTGGCATCGGCCCGGGGCGGACCTTCTCCAGCAGCGCGCCCTCGTCGGGGCTGCCGGAGCCGACCAGGCCGGGGGCGCCGAGCTCGCGCAGCCGCCCGAGGACCGGGTCGAACAGCGCCCGCCCGGCCCCGCCGGTGCGGCGTGCGAGGACGACGTGCAGCCCGACGTCGCGGGCCTGCGGCAGGTACTCGGCGAGTGCGAGCAGCGGGTGCGTGCCGGTCGAGCCCGCCGCGGGGACGACGAGGTCGTAGTCGTCGACGAGCAGCCACACGTCCGGCCCGCTCCACCAGGACCGTTCCCGCAGCTGGGCCGGGGTGACGTCCGGGCCGGGCAGCCGCCGTCCGAGCGAGCCCGCGATCTCGGCGCAGGCGTCGGTGGTGGCCTGCGCGGTCGAGGTGTGGGCGAGCAGGTGGCTCTGCGGGACCCCGCCGAGCAGCGTCCGCCGGTGGTCGACGACGACGATCCGCGCCTGCTCGGGCGTCCACCGCGCGGCGATGCCGTGGGCGAGGGTCCGCAGCAGGGTCGTCTTGCCGCCGCCGGAGTCGGCGAAGCAGAGCAGGTGCGGCTCGTCCGGGTCGAGCTCGACGGTGGCGAGCCGGTCCTCGTCGACGCCGAGCGCGGGGCCGCGGCCCGGACCGGGCGGGAGCTCGGCGACCTCGATCCGGGTGGGCAGCAGCCGCACCGGGCCGACCGACGGGCCGTCCCAGGCGTCGTCGATCTCCCGGGCCGGGTCGGTGCCGGGGACCAGGCAGGGCGCGGCGACGACGGTGGCCTCGCCGTCGGCGGACAGGCCGTGCCCGGGCAGCGCGGGCACCGCGGCGGCGCGACGCCGGTCCACCTCGGAGTCCGACGGGTCGCCCAGCCGCAGCTCGACCCGGCTGCCGAGCTGGTCCTTGAGCGCGGGGCGGATCTCGGCCCAGCGGGCGGCGGACAGCGCGAGGTGCACGCCGTAGGCGAGCCCGCGGGCGGCGAGCGCGGTCAGCTTCTCGTCGAGGTCGGAGAAACCCGCGCGCAGCGCCGCGTAGCCATCGACGACGAGCAGCAGGTCGGTGGCGGTCACCTCGGCGAACCCGCCCGCGGCGCGCCGGGCCCGGAACTCCTCGATCCCGGCGACGCCGTGCGCGGCGAACAGCTGCTCGCGCTCGTCGACGGCGCCGACGGTCTCGGCCACCACCCGTCGCACCAGGTCGCCGGCCCGGCGGTCGGCGACGGTCCCGACGTGCGGCAGCCCGGCCAGCGGGGCGAGCGTGCCGCCGCCGAGGTCGAGCACGTGCACGCCCAGCTCGGCCGGGGTGTGGGTGAGCGCGAGCGCGGTGACGACGGTGCGCAGCGCGGTCGACTTCCCCGACCGCGGCCCCCCGACGACGGCGAGGTGCCCGGCCGCGCCGGACAGGTCCAGCACCAGCGGGTCGCGCCGCTGGGCGTAGGGCCGGTCGACGAGCCCGACCGGCGCGGCGAGCCGTCCGGCCGGTCCCGGTGCGCACAGCCCGCGCCCGGCCCGGATCAACGGCTCGCCGAGCACCACCGGCAGCGGCGGCGGCTCCGCCAGCGGTGGCAGCCACACCCGGTGCGCGCGCGGACCCGGCCCGGACACCGCGTCGGCGATGCGGTCGAGAACGGTGCCGGTGGGCGCGGGCCCGGGGTCCGGCGCCGGGAGCTGCGCCGAGGCGGGCAGCGCGACCGGGCCCGCGCGGAACGGCAGCGCGACCCGCGGCGCCCCGGGTGCGCGGCGACGGGCGGCCCGCGGGGTGTCCGGGCCGGAGACGTAGGCGGCCCGGAAGCGCACCAGCTCGTCGGTGCCCGCGGACAGGTACGCGGCGCCGGGCGTCGGCGGGAGCAGGTGCGCGTCGGGCACGCCCAGCACCGCGCGGGACTCCGCGGCGGAGAAGGTGCGCAGCGCGATCCGGTAGGACAGGTGCGACTCCAGACCGCGCAGCCGCCCCTCCTCCAGTCGCTGCGAGGCCAGCAGCAGGTGGATGCCGAGCGAGCGGCCGAGCCGCCCGATGGTCACCATCAGGTCGATCATCTCCGGGCGCTGGGCGAGCAGCTCGGAGAACTCGTCGACGACGACCAGCAGCGACGGCAGCGCCGCCAGCGGTGCCCCGTCCCGGCGCAGCGCGTCGTGCTCGGCCAGCGACGACAGGTTGCCCGCCGCGCGCAGCACCTCCTGGCGGCGGGTGATCTCCCCGGCGAGCGCGTCGGCCATCCGGTCGACCAGGGTCAGCTCCTCGGCCAGGTTGGTGATCACCGCGGAGGTGTGTGGCAGCCCGGCGAGGCCGAGGAACGTCGCGCCGCCCTTGAAGTCGACGAGCACCAGGTTGAGCTCCTCGGCGGTGTGCGTCGCGACCAGCCCGAGGACGAGTGTGCGCAGCAGCTCGCTCTTGCCGGAGCCGGTCGCGCCGATGCACAGCCCGTGCGGCCCCGCACCGCCCTGCGCGGACTCCTTGAGGTCGAGCAGCACCGGCCGGCCGCCGCCGTCGGTGCCCAGCGGGACCCGCAGCCGCTCCCCCGGCCCGCGTCGGCCGCGCAGCGCGGCGACCCCGCCCGGGTCCGTCGTGGACAGTCCGAGCAACGACGGAAGCCCGGTCGCAGCACTGTCCACACCGGACGCGACGACGTCGGCGGTGCCGTCCGGGCGGTAGCGCGCGAGCCGGCGCGCGAGTGCCAGCGCCTCGGCGACGACGAGCCCGTCGGGGACGCCGACCTCCCGGCCGCCGGGCCCGCCCCGGCGCAGCGTGCGCACGCCGTCGGGCCCGGTCCCGGCGGCCAGGCGCAGCACCGACGCCGCGGGTCTGCGCCCGCCCGCCGGCCCCAGGCGCAGCACGGTGACGCCGGGCAGCCCGGCCCACGCGCCCGGGGTGTCGGCGGCCCCGTCGAGCACGACGAGCAGGTGCTGCTGGGCCGCGGACGGCTCGTCGACCCACCAGCGCCGCACCCGGTCCGGGTCGTCGGTGATCATCCGGACCGGCCCGACGGCGTCGGAGAGCCGCGGGTGGGCGACGTGCGGCAGCCACTTCGCCCACTCCCAGCGCGCGGCCGCACCTCCCGGCGCGACGACGGCGAGCCGCGCGTCGTCGGGACCGTGCCAGGTGACGTACTGGGCGACCAGTGCCCGGGCGAGGTCGAGCACCGGGGCGGCGTCGGGGTCCGGTTCGAGCCAGATCGTCGCCGACGCGCGGGTGTCGACGGCGACCGGCAGATCGTCCACGGTGGACCAGCGGCGCAGGAACCGGCGCAGCGCGAGCGCGGACAGCGGTTCGAGTGTCTCCATCGGACCGGTGTGCGGGGCGGTGAGCCGGGTGGCGAGGCGCTGGGTGCCGCGCCCGGCGCGCAGTCGGCCGAAGTCGTCGTCGCCGGGGCGGCGCTCCCACAGCCGGTCCGCGGCGAGCACGTCCGGCCAGGCGGCCGGGTCGGGGTGCACGGTCTCCAGCGCGTGCCGCTGCTCGGCGGCGATCGCGCGGGCCCGCCCGCCCAGGACGTCGAGGTAGCGCAGGTAGTCGCGGCGGTCCTCGTCCATCGTCGCGGTGCGCGCGCCGGCGCCGCGGCCGCCGCCGGCGAGCATGCCCAGCGCCGACAGCGCGAACATCCCGCCGAACAGCCAGGTGCTCGTGTCCCCGCGGCCCAGCACGACGAACAGCAGCGCCCCGCCGACCATCGCCAGCGGGAGCAGCCGCTGCACGAGTCCGCCGGGGACCGGGCGCTCCGGCTCGGGCGGCGGTTCGAGCACCAGCTCGCCGCCGGGCAGCTCGGGCACCGAGCGCCGCGGACGTCGCATCCCGACGGTCCCCGCCATCGCCACGCGCCTCCCGTTCACGGTTCTCCCGAACGCCCACGGCGGCGCCGGGGCCGTCGGATACTCGCAGCCGCCCCGGGCCCGCCGGGGCCGTTCGGGGAGATCTGCCAGGGAGCCGCCCGTGACCTCCGTCCTGCCCGCACCGGCCGCGACCGGCCCCGGCGACGCGGTGTCCGCCGCCACGTCCGGGCCGGTGCCCGGCCGCTGGACCCGGGTCGGGGTACACACCCCGCGCGGGCGCGTCGACGTGGCGCTGCCGGCCGACGTCGCCGTCGCCGAGCTGGTCCCGATGGTGCGCGAGCTGCTGGGCCGCGCGACCGCCGACACCCCGCAGGCCTGGCGGTTCACCGGCCCCGCGGGCGGCCCGCTGCCCGCCGACGCCACCCTCGACGAGCTCGGCGTCCGGGAGGGCGAGCTGCTGCACCTGGGCCCGCCGCGCCCGGCGCCCGCGCCGCCCGTCCTCGACGACGCCGCCGAGACCGTCGCCGGTGCGGTGCGCGGTGCGGCCGACGCCGCCGGGACGGCGCGCTGGTCCGGGACGGCCGCAGCCGTGCTGGCGACGGCCGCCGCGGGCGCCGTGCTGTCCACCGTGGATGGTCCGTGGCGGCCGTGGGGGTGCGCGCTCGCCGCCGCGGGCGCCGTCGGGGCGCTGCTGGTCGCCCACCGCGGTCGCGACGACGACCGGCTCTCGACCGCCGCCGCACTCTGCGCGGTCCCCGCCGCGGCGACGGCCGGGCTCACCGCGCTGCCCGCACCGGCCGGGGCGGGGGCGCTGCTGCTCGCCGCCGCCGGGGCCGGGCTGGCCGCCGCCGCGGGTCAGGCGATCGCGCGGGCGGTGTCCCCGGTCCTGCTCGCGGTGGCCCTCGCCGCGTCCGGGGCCGCCGCCGCGGCGCTGGCCCGGCTGCTGCTGGAGGCCCCGGTGACGGCCGTCGCCGCCGGGCTCGCGGCGCCCGCCCTGGCCGCCGGGCCCCTGCTGCCCCGGCTGGCGCTGCGCCTGGCCGGGATCCCGGCCCCGGCCGTCCCGACCGACGCCGGGTCCGTCGCGGACGCCGAGCAGGTGCTGCCCGGTGCGGAGCTGACCGCCCGGGCCGGGCTGGCCCGCGGCCTGCACACCGGGACGCTGGCCGGCACCGCGGTCGCGGCCGCCGGGGCCGCTGCCGTCGCCGCGACCGGGGGCTGGACCGGTGGCCTGCTGCTGGTGGTGACGGCGGCGGTGCTGCTCCTGCGGGCCCGTGCGCTCGTCGAGCCCGCGGCGGCCCGCATCCTGACCGGGTCCGCGGTGGTCGCGGTCGCCACCGCCGCGGTCCCGGCCGCGCTCGCACTGGACCCCGCGCCGCGGCTCGCCGTGGCGGGCGGGCTGCTGCTCGCCGTCGGCGCGGGTGCCGCGGCCGCGCGGGCGATGCCGTCGCCGCCGGCCCGCCGGGCGCTCGACGTGTGCGAGCTCGTCCTCACCGCCGCCGCCGTGCCCGCCGCGCTGGCCGCGATGGGCCTGTTCGCCCTGGTCCGCACCCTGTGAGCGGCCCGGCCCGCCGGTCAGCAGGCCCACCGCCCCCGCCGACGGCGACGCCGCGGCTCGCGCGCTCCGGGGCCGTGCACCCACGGACCGCATCGCCGCGGCGGGCGGTCCCGCTGCTGGCCGCGACCCTGCTCGCGCTGCCCCTCCTCCCCACCTCACCACCCCCGTCCCCCTCCGTCACCCCCGCCGCGTCGTGCGCCGTCCACACCCCCTGTGGGGTCGCCACACCCCCCGCACCGGGTGTGGGGGCAGGCGACGGGGTGTGGACGTGGCCGGTCGTCGCGGCGGCCGAGCCCGGACCGCCGGGACCGGCCGACGGGTTGCGGCAGACCCGCGCCTGCACCCCGCCCGGCGACGACGGCCCGGGCGCCGCCCGCGGTGCGGTCCCGCAGCCGCCCCCGGATCTCGCGACCGGTGCGGGGCAGCTCGTCGCCGTCGTCGACACCGGGGTGGCGCCGCTGCCCCGGCTGGCCGGACGGCTCAGCGGCGGCGGGGACTACCTCACCGGCGGCGACGGTCTCACCGACTGCGACGGCCACGGCTCCGACGTCGCGCTGCTCCTCGCCGGGGCCGCCGACCCCGTCACCGGGCTCGGCGCGGGCATGGCGCCGGGTGCGCGGATCGTGTCGCTGCGCCAGTCCTCGGGGCGCTTCGCCGTCCGCGGCACCGACGGCGCCGAGCGACCCGCCGGGGAGATCCGCACCCTGGCCGCGGCGATCGACCGGGCCGTCGCGCTCGGCGCGAGCGTCGTCAACGTGTCCGAGGTGGTGTGCGTGCCGTCCGCGCAGGTCGACTCCGCGGGGGCCGCGCTGCGCGAGGCCGTCGACGGCGCCGAGCGGGCCGGGGTGCTGGTCGTCGCCGCGGCCGGGAACATCGACGGGAGCGGCACCTGCAACGGCGACCCGGACCTGCGGCCGCTGCCCGCGTCCTACGACACGGTCCTCGCCGTCGGTGCGGTCGACGGCGACGACGTCCCCGGCGACTTCTCCGTGCCGGGCCCCTGGGTGGACCTCGCCGCTCCGGGGGCGGACCTGCCCCGTCCGTCCGGACCGGACGGTGCGGTGGTCCGTGGCACGTCGTACTCGGCGCCGCTGGTCGCGGGGACCGCGGCGCTGCTGCGCGAACGGTTCCCGATGCTCACCCCGCGCCAGGTCGCCGACCGGCTGCGCGCGACGGCCCGCCCCACCGCGGGCGACGGCCGCACCGGCCACGGCGTGCTCGACCCGGGGGCCGCGCTGACCGCGGAGCCGCTGCTCCTGACCCCGGACGACCCCGCCGGTCCCGGCGGCCGCGCCGGGGTACCCGGGGCGGGCCGGGCGCCGCTGCCGCTCGCGTCGGCCCCGCCGCCGGACCTGCCCGTGGTGGCCGGGGTCGGGGCGGTCGCGGCGGTCGGCGGGGCGCTCGTCGCGGCGCTGGCGGGCCTGCGGCGACGGCCCCGCCGGCCCTGACCCGCGGCTCAGCCCGGCAGGTCCGCCACCTCCCGCGCCGCCGCGACGCTCAGCACCCCCGCCCGCGGCAGCAGCCGCACCATCTCCGCCGGTGCGTCCCCCGCCTCCCCGATCCCCAGCGCCCGCCCGGTCTCGGCGTCCGCGACGCCGTGCACCGCACCGGAGGCGGCGAGCAGCCGGCGGGTCCCGCCGTCGCCCCCGCCGGTGTCGGCCGGCCCGGTCCGCAGCGGACCCGGGCCGGTCCCCGGCAGCACCACGGTGTCGAGCCCCGGCCCGGCGTCGTCGGCACCGGCGAGGCGCACCCGCACCGCGCCGGGCGCGACCGGCTCCTCGGTGCCCGCGACGAGTGCGCGCCGCCCCGCGCGCCAGGTCCCGCACAGCACCGGGGGCACCTCGGTGACCTCGGCCCGGGCGACGGGCCAGGCCTCGGCGCCGGGCACCCGGGTCTGCGGGACGTCGTCGACCAGGCCGGGCGGCAGCGTCGCCGGTTCGGCCTGCCCGGTCCGGGAGCGGACGGCGTCGGCGAGGGTGACCGGGATCCGGGCAAGGCCGTCGTCGACGACCAGGAAGTACGTCGAGCCGGACCCGAGCGACTGGCTGCGCACGACGTCCCCGTTCCGCCCCAGCCCCGCGACGGGTGTCGGCCCGGGGGCGGGGACCCGCAGCGGCGCGCCCTCCGGGATCGCGGAGAGCAGGCCGTCGCCGACCCGGCGGACGGGCGCGCCGAGCAGGCCGAGCCCGTCGAGGGCGTTCCGGTCGGACGGGTCGAGCCGGTGCCGGGCGCCGTCGTGGACCAGGTAGGTGGCGCCGCCCTCGGCGGTCAGCAGGACCACCGGTTCCGGTCCGGCCGGGACGGGCCCGAGCGACCCCGCGAGCACCGTCGTGGTCCCGGCGCCGGTGCCCTCGCCGCGGGTGTCGCAGACCGCCCACGCGGGAGGGACCGGGACCCCGTCGAGCGGGACGCCGACGGTGCCGGGGACGGCCGCCGGCGCGGTGCGCGGCGCGGCGGCCAGCGCGTCGTCGGGCACCGGGACGGGCACGGCGGTGGCACCGTCGTCGCGGCCGTGCGCGGCGAGGACCAGCCGTCCCGCGACCGGGTCGGGCACCGGTACGAGCAGCGCGGACCGGTCGGGGTCGCGGACCACGGCGTAGAGCACGCCGCTGCGCTGTCCCTGCACCAGCGCCCGGGAGCGCCAGTCGGTGGCCGGGTCGACCCGGGCCAGCAGCGCCGCCACCCCGAGCGCGAGCAGCCCGACCAGCACCCCGGCGAACACGGCGCGGCGCTGCGAGCGGATCTGCTCGTGCAGCGGCACCGGGTCCGCCCGCACCAGCGCGGCCTCCATCCGGCGCACACCGAACCGGTGGGCGTCGACCTGGTCGCGGGTCGCCGGGGCGCGCTGCACGCGCGCGGGGGCGGGATCGGTGCGCACCGCCCGGACGGTAGGACGGCCGCGACCCCGGCGGAGCCGGTCCGCAGGCACTGCGTAGAAGTACGCCACCTGACCGATCGGTCCAGTTCGTTGCCACCGTCACGCTGTTGCCCATAATGTGCCGTTGCGTGATCACCCTCCGGAACATCGTCGTCCCGTTGGTGGCCGCCGCCGTCGTGGCCGGGTGCTCGGCACCCACCGCCGCCCCGGGCGAGGCGGCCCCGGCCGGGGACGGCACCACCATGACCCTCGCCGACGGCTACGAGCCCGACGACCTCAACCCGCTGCTCGGCTACGGGGCGGAGGGCGCGAGCAAGTTCTACGACGGTCTCTACGCCCGCGACGCGCAGCGCACCCTGCAGCCCGCGCTCGCCTCCGGTCCGGCGACGCCGTCACCGGACCGCCTGTCCTGGACGGTGCCGCTGCGCCCCGGCGTCACCTTCCACGACGGGTCGGCCTTCGGGCCCGAGGACGCCGTCGCCACCTACGCCGCGGTCCTCGACCCGGCCCGCGCCGCGACGATCCGGTCGAGCGTGCCGATGCTCGCCGGGGTCGAGGCCGTCGGCGACGACGCCGTGCGGTTCCGGCTGTCCTACCCCTACGGCGCGTTCCCGGCCCGGCTCACCTCCGGGATCCTGCCGTCGGAGGTGCTCGACGGCGGCGGCCCCGTCTCCGACCTGCCGGTGAACACCCGGGCCGTCGGCACCGGCCCGTACCGGCTCGCCGAGTGGCGGCGCGGCGACACGATGGTCATGGAGTCGAACCCCGGCTACTGGGGCGGTGCGCCCTCGGTGACCCGGGTGACCGTCGTGTTCGCCACCGACGACAACACCCGTGCCCAGCGCACCGCCGCCGGCGAGTTCGACGGGACCGTGCTGCCGCCGGCGCTGGCCCGCGCCGTCGCGCAGCAGAGCGGGCTGGCGCTGCGCGAGCACGCCAGCGCCGACTACCGCACCGTCGCGCTGCCGTTCGCGAACCCGGTCACCGCGGACCCGGCGATCCGCGCCGCGCTCAACCGCTCGGTGAACCGCCAGGGCATGATCGACGCGTTCCTCGCGGGGCAGGGCGAACCGGCCCACCACCCGATCCCGGGCGTGCTGCCCGAGCAGGTCGAGCCCTCGGCGACGTTCGCCTTCGACCCTGCGGAGGCGGGCCGGATCCTGGAGCGGGCCGGCTGGGTCCCCGGACCCGACGGCGTGCGCGTCCGCGGCGGGCAGGCCGCGCGCTTCACGCTGATGTACCCGGCCACCGACACCGTGCGCCGCGACCTGGCCCAGGCGTTCGCCTCCGACGTGCGCGCGGCCGGGATCGACGTCCGGCTGGAGGGCCTCGGCTGGGAGGCGATCGAGCCGCGGATGGGCGCCGACGCGCTCGTGCTCGGCGGCGGCGACCCGTTCGACCCGGGGTTCAAGGCGTGGCAGCTGCTGCACTCGTCGAACGCCGCCGACGGGTTCAACAACCCCGGCTCCTACCGCAACGCGGCCGTCGACGCGGCGCTGGACACCGCACTGCGGGCGCCCGACGAGGCCGCCCGCACCGCGGCGGTGAAGGAGTTCCAGCGGGCCTACGTCGCCGACCCCGGCATGGTCTTCCTGGCCTTCCTCGGCCACAGCTACGTCACCCGCGACGCCTGGGACGGCTACACCCCCGTCGTCGAGCCGCACACCCACGGCACCACCTGGGGCCCGTGGTGGAACCTGCAGGACTGGACGCCCCGCTCGTGACGGCCGTGCTCCCGGGCCGGCACCGCGGCCGCGCGGTGGCCCGGCTGGCCGGGCTGCGGCTGCTGCTCGGCGTCCCGACGGTGCTGCTGGTCGCGGTCGGGGTGTTCCTGCTGGCGGCGGCGTCGCCGTTCCGGCCGGTGTACCAGTACTTCGGGGTCGGGATCTTCTCCGCGAGCGACGCCGACATCGCCGCCGCCGAACGGTCGCTCGGGCTGGACGCGAGCGTGGGCGAGCAGCTGCTCCGGTGGCTGGGCGGGCTGCTGACCGGCGACCTCGGGCAGAGCCTGTCGATGCGCCAGCCGGTGGCCCAGGTCGTCGCCGAGCGGCTCCCGTGGACGTTGCTGCTGGTCACCCTGGCCCTGCTCGTGTCGCTGGTGCTGGCCCTGGCCGCCGGGACCGTCGCGGCGTGGCGGCAGGGCGGCTGGCTCGACCGGGCCGTCACCGCGGTCGGGCACACCCTGGAGGGGCTGCCGCCGTTCGTGCTGGCCCTGGGTGCGATCGCGGTGTTCGCCGTGGCCTGGCCGGTGCTGCCGGTCGCCGGGCTCACCGACGCCGGGGCCGCGCCCACGTTCGGCCAGGTGAGCAGGCACCTGGTGCTGCCGGCGCTGGTGCTGGGAGTCTCCCAGACTCCGTGGCTGGTGCTGCACGTGCGGGCCTCGCTGCTGGCCTCCCTCGACGACGACCACGTCGCCGGTGCCCGTGCCCGCGGGCTGCCCGAGCGCCTCGTCGTGCTGCGCCACGCCCTGCCGACCGCGCTGCTGCCGTTCGTCACGGTGCTGGGCAACCGGCTGCCGGAGCTCGTCACCGGCGCCGTGCTGGTGGAGACGGTGTTCTCCTGGCCGGGGATCGCGGCGGCGGTGGTCACCGCGGCGCTGGCCGTGGACTTCCCGCTGCTCGCCGCGCTGACCCTGCTCTCGGCGGTGGCGGTGCTGGCCGGGTCGCTCGTCGCCGACCTGACCGTGCTGCTGCTGGACCCGCGGGTGGACGCCGATGTCTGAGACCGCGCTCGCCCCCCGCCCGTGGCTCCCGGCCGGCCGGCCGCGCCCCGGCTCGCCCCGCGGTCGTCGCCGGTCCGGGCGGGCCCGGCTGGTCACCGGCGCCGGCGGGCTGGTCCTGCTCGTCGCGGCCGCGGTGCTCGTGCCGTGGCTCGGCGGGCTCGACGAGGGCACCGTGGACTACACCGCGATCCGGCTGCCGCCCTCGCCCACGCACCCGTTCGGCACCGACTCCGTGGGCCGTGACGTGCTGCTGCGCAGCTTCGCCGGGCTGGGGGTGTCGCTGCAGGTCGCCGCGGCCTGCGCCGTGCTCTCGACGGTGATCGGCACCCTGTTCGGGGCGCTGTCGGGGCTGCTCGGCGGCTGGTGGGACCGGATCGCGATGCGCCTGGTCGACGCCGTCAACGCCGTCCCGCACCTGCTGCTCGGCATCGTGATCGTCGCGCTCTACCGGGGCAGCGTGCTCGCGGTGATCGCCTCGATCGGGCTGACCCACTGGACGACGGTGGCCCGCGTCGTGCGCGCGGAGATCCTGACCCTGCGCACCCGCCCGTTCGTCGACGCCGCGATCTCCGGCGGCGCGTCCCGGCGCCGGGTCCTGCGCCGGCACCTGCTGCCCGCGGTCGCCCCGCAGGCGGTGCTCTCGGCGGTGCTGATCCTGCCGCACGCGGTGTGGCACGAGACCGCACTGAGCTTCCTCGGCCTCGGCCTGCCACCACACCTGGCGAGCCTGGGCACCATCCTCGGCGAGGGGAGACAGGCCGTGCTGCTCGGCTCCTGGTGGATCGTGGTGTTCCCGAGCGTGCTGCTGGCCGCGACGACGCTGTGCGTCGCCGGCATCGCGGCCTGGTGGCGGGACCGCACACTCCCGCGCCGACGGTCGGAGCAGGCGCTGTGACCGGCACACCCGCACCCGGCACGGTGCTCGCGGTGCGCGACCTCGACGTCGCCTTCCGGGTCGGACGCGGGCGTCGCGCCCGCACGGTCCGCGCGGTCACCGGTGCCGACCTGGACCTGCGCGCCGGGCGGCTGACCACGCTCGTCGGGGAGTCCGGCTGCGGCAAGTCGGTGCTCACCGAGGCCCTGACCGGGCTGCTGCCGGGCACCGCCTCGGTCCGCGGGTCGGCCGTCCTGACCCCGCCGGAGCGGTCCGACCCGGTGGAGCTCCTCACCGCGCCCGAGTCCGTGCTGCGCGACCGGGTCCGCGGTCGGCTGGTCGGGCTGGTCCCCCAGTCCGCCGCCACCCACTTCACCCCCACCCGCACCGTCGGCGCCCAGCTGCGCGAGACCCTGACCCGGCTCGGCGCGACGACCACCGTCGCCGACCTCCTCGACCGCGCCGCGCTGCCCCGCCACGTCGCCGCGCTGCACCCGCACGAGCTGTCCGGCGGGCAGGCCCAGCGCGCCGGGCTCGCCGCCGCGCTCGCCGGGGATCCACCGGTGCTGCTCGCCGACGAGCCGACCGCCGGGCTCGACCGGCCGCTGGTCGACCACGTCACGGCGCTGCTGGCCGGGCTGGCCGCGGAGGGCCGCGCCGTCCTGCTGATCACCCACGACCTGCGCGCCGCCCGCGCCGTCGCCGACGACGTCGCCGTCATGTACGCCTCGCGGCTGGTCGAGACCGGCCCCGCCGACGAGGTGTTCGCGGGCCCCTGGCACCCCTACACCGCGGGCCTGCTCGGTGCGCTGCCCGACGCCGGGTTCACCCCGGTGCCCGGGCACCCGCCGGAGCTGTCCGCGCTGCCCGACGGCTGCGCGTTCGCCCCGCGCTGCCCGGTCACCGGCGACTGCTCCGGCGACCCCGTCCCGGTGCACCGCGACGGGCGGAGCGTGTCCTGCCATCCGCCGACCGCCCCCGCGCTCCCCGCGGCGGCCCGGTCCGGGGCGGGGTCGCGGTGAGCCTGCGCGCGGAGGGGGTGACCGCCGGGTGGCGGGCCGGGCACGCCGTCGTCGACGGCGTGGACCTGGCCGTGGAACGGGGGACGGTGCTCGGGCTGGCCGGGCCGTCGGGGTGCGGGAAGTCGACGCTGACCCGGGTGCTGGCCCTGCTGCACACACCGTGGTCGGGCCGGGTGACCGTCGACGACGAGCCGGTCCGCCGGTTCCGCTTCGGCGCGCCCGCGCCGCTGCGCCGCCGGATCGGGGTGGTGTTCCAGTCCCCGCGGGCCTCGACCGACCCGCGGCTGACCTGCGAGGAGATCGTGGCCGAGCCGCTGCGCGCCGCCCGGGTGCCCGGGGTCGCCGCACGCGTCGACGAGGTGTGCGCGCAGGTCGGGCTGACCGCCGAGCTGCGCGGACGCCGGCCGCACGAGGTGTCCGACGGCCAGCTCCAGCGCGCCTGCCTGGCCCGTGCGCTCGCGCCCCGGCCGGACTACCTGCTGTGCGACGAGATGACCGCGATGCTCGACGCGTCGAGCACCGCGGCCCTGGTCTCGGTCGTCGCCGCCGAGGTCGACGGCCGCGGGCTCGGCGTCCTCGCCGTCAGCCACGACGAGGCGCTGCTCGTGGCGTGGGCCGGGCGGGTGCTGCGGCCGTGGAGCTGAGTCAGGCCTCGCGGACGGGACGGCGCAGCTGCTCGGCCAGGGCGCCGTCGTCGCCGAAGAGGGTGTCGCGCCAGCGCTGCTCCAGCGCGCGGGTGTCGTGCCGGTCGGGGTGGAAGCGCGGGTGCCCGAAGACGGGCATCCGGCCCAGCACGCGGCGCAGGAACTGGCCGCGCCCGAACAGCAACCGGTAGCCCTCGCGCAGGTCCCGCGGCCGCCGCCAGACGCCCTGCTGCACGAGCAGGTACGCCCACCCGAACACGACCGCGGGCAGCACGGTGGCGACCACCAGCGGGGCGGCCCGGCCGCGCTCGGGGCCGTCGGTGCCGATGAGCTCGTAGACGTCCCAGGTCACGGACTTGTGCTCGAGCTCCTCGAGCGCGTGCCAGTGCCACAGCTCGCGGATGTCGGCGTGCACGCGCCCGGCGAACTCGTCGCTGCCGAGGATGTCCTCGGCCATCACCGCGGTGAAGTGCTCCATCAGCGCGGTGCAGGCGAGCTGCTGCCGCGGCGAGGTGCGGTCGAGGACCTTCAACGCGAGCGCGACCGCGGACTCCGGTACGTGCACCGGGAAGCCGCGGGAGCGGAACGCCTCGTTGAGCCGGTCGTGCTCGCGGCTGTGGATGACCTCCTGCGCGGTGAACCCGGCGACCCGGGCGCGCAGCTCCGGGTCGGTCACCCGGTCCCGGAAGTGGATCACCGAGCGGACGAAGAAGTCCTCCCCCGGCGGGAAGATCGCCGAGAGCATCGCGAGGAACAGCGTCGCGGTCGCGTTGTCGGCGTAGGCCCAGCGGACCATCTGCTCGGGCAGCCGGAAGTCCAGGTGGCGCGGCGGGATGCCGACGTCGCCGCCGGTCAGCCTGCGGGGGCGTGGGCCGGACCCGTTGTCGGTCGCCGTCTCGGTCACGGTCGGTCCTCCGGTCGTCGTCGACGGTCGGGCCGCATCCGTGACAGAAAGTATCCCGTACAGCGCGTACCCCTTATCCCGAATCATGGGTGGCACCGGGCGCGGTGTCAACCAGGCGCGGGATGATGGCCGGGTGAGCGGATCCGTGACCCCCGGCGACGGCCGCGCCCGTCGCTGGGCCGGGCAGCGGGCGGCCCGCCGCGCCGAGGTCGTCGAGGCCGCGATGGCCGCGATCGCCGAGCACGGACCGGAGGCCACGACCGAGCAGATCGCCGGTCGCGCCGGGGTGCCCAGGCCCGCGCTGTACCGGCACTTCGACGGTCTGGAGGATCTGCAGGGCGCGATCGCCGAGGCCGCGCTGGGGCTCTACTCCGAGGCGCTCGCGCCGGTGTGGAGCCCGCGCGGCACGCCGCGGGAGATGCTCGTCGCCGCCATCGCCGCGCACGTGCGGTGGCTCGCCGCGCACACCGAGCTCTACCGGTACGTGCTGCGCGCCGCCGGGGTCACGACGGCCGTCACCGACATCCGGCACCGCATCGCCGACCGGATGACCGGCCTGCTGACCGGCGGCTACCCCGGGCTGCCCGCGACCGTCGCGGCGCCGCTGGCCGCCGGCGCGGTCGGGCTGGTCGACGGCGCGACCGAGCGCTGGCTCTCCTCGGCGGACCCGCTCCCGCTCGACGAGCTCGCCGAGCACCTGGCCCGGTGGGTCTGGTCGGTGCTCGACGCGGCGCTGCGCGAGGTCGCGATCGAGCTCGACCCGGACGTCCCGCTCACAGCGGGCTGAGCACTACTCCGCGACGCCGATGTCCTCGTTCCACAGGTCGGGGCGCTCGGCGACGAACGCGGTCATCATGTCCACGCAGCGCGCGTCGTCGAGCACCTGCACGCGCACCCCGTGCTCGGCCAGCCAGTCGTGCCCGCCGTGGAAGGTCCGGGCCTCCCCCACGAGCACCGCGCCGATCCCGAACTGACGGATCAGCCCCGAGCAGTACCAGCAGGGCGAGAGCGTGGTGACCATCGTCGTGGACCGGTAGTCGCGGCGGCGGCCCGCGTCGCGGAACGCCGCGGTCTCGCCGTGCACCGTCGGGTCGCCGTCCTGCACACGACGGTTGTGGCCGCGCCCGAGGACCTCCCCGTCCGGTCCGACGAGTGCGGCGCCGATCGGGATGCCGCCCGAGGCCAGCCCGGCCCGGGCCTGCTCCACCGCGACGTCCAGCCAGCTCGGATCCATGCGCGCGAACCTATACCGAGATCGCGTCGAGGCGTTCGCGCAGGAACGGCGCGGACACCACCGGCTCCAGCGCCGTCCGGCCGAGCGGCGGCGCCAGCGGCGTGACGACGGCGTCGTGGTCCAGCTCGAAGAAGAACACCAGCGACACCAGGTCCTCGGCCGGGGCGTGGGCCTGCGGCGGCAGCACCCGGTGCCGTCCGGCCCGCCAGCGGTGCCCGGTCCAGTGCGCGAGCAGGTCGCCGACGTTCACCGTCAGCGCACCCGGGGTGTACGGCGCGTCGGTCCAGCCGTGCCCCTCGACGTCGACCTGCAGCCCGCCCGCCCCGGGCTCCCGGTCGAGCAGGGTGACGGTGCCGAAGTCGGTGTGCGGGCCGATCCGGAACTGCCCGGGCAGCGGTGTCCCGGTCTCGGTCATCGGCGGGTAGCGGTTGATGTTGAACGTCCACGTCGGGTGCGTCGCGAGGTCGCGCAGCGTCGACGGGGTCTGCCCGAGCGCACCCGCGCACAGCTCCAGCAGCGCCCCCGCGACGCGCGTCATCGCCGTGCAGTAGGCGGTCACCGCCTCCCGCAGCGCCGGGACCTGCGCCGGCCAGACGTTCGGCGGGAACCACACCGCGTCGACGTCCGCGTCACCGGTCGGCGCGAACGGCCCCACCGCGAAGGACTCCTTGAGGTCCGGCGGCGAGTCACCGCCCTCGACGCGGTCGTTGGCCTCGACGCCGGGGGGCAGCCACCCCCGCCCGCCGACGCCGACCGCGTAGCCGCGCTTGACCGGCTCGGGCAGCGCGAAGAAGTCCCGGGCGGCGGCCCGCACCGCCCACGCCGCGTCGTCCGGCACCCCGTGCCCGACGACCTGCAGGAAACCGGCCCGCTGCAACGCGGTGTCCACCGCGGCCGGGTCCGGCGCGGCCAGGTCCACGGTCGGGATGAGCGCGTTCACCGGGTCCCCCCACGCGTCGCGACGGCGGTGCGGCGCAGCAGCAGGGCGTAGAGCCCGGCCGAGAGCAGCAGCCCCACCAGGAAGGTCACGTCCCCGATCCCGGGCAGCAGCCGCGGCACCAGGCCGGTGAACAGCTCCTGGTTCGCGAACAGCAGCACCGACACCACGATGCCGACGGCCAGCGCGACCGGGCCCGCGTGGTTGCGGTGGGTGCGGTCGTAGAGCAGACCGGGGTCGGTCGGGCGCAGCCACTGGTCGGTGAGCACCACCCCGAGCCACGGCCCGACCCAGTACACGACGACCAGCAGGAACGCCTCGTACCCGGCCGCGGCGTCGCCGAGGGCGACCAGCGCGATCAGGAACCCGACCACCCCGAATGCCAGCGCGACGACAGCCCGCGCCCGCGCCAGCGGCACGTCGATGCCGAGCGCGAGGAACGCCATCGCCCCGGAGTAGACGTTGAGGACGTTCGCCGCGACCGCCCCCACCGCGATGGCGACCAGGGTCAGCACGGCCAGCCACCCGGGCAGCAGGCCGGTGTAGTTCGCGACCGGGTTGCCCGAGTCGAGCCCGGCCGCGGTCGCCGCCCCGACCGACGCCGCACCGACCGTCATGAGCACCGTGGTGGACAGGAACAGGCCGCCGCCCGCGGCGAGCCCGGTGGCCCGCGCCGACGCCGAACGGGGCAGGTAGCGGGAGTAGTCCGCGGCGTAGGGGCTCCAGCCCGCCGAGTACCCGACGACGGCGCCGACGGTCAGCAGGAACCCACCGACCCCGCCCACCCCGTCCGGCGACGCGGCCGCCCCCGAGTCCGACGCGGCGAGCACCAGCACCGCCCCGATCCCGAGCACGACCGCGAGCAGCGGGAAGGCGAGCCGCTCGAACGCCTGCACCAGGTTGTGCCCGAAGAACGCGACGGCGACCTGGACGACGACCACCGCCACCAGCCAGGCGACCGTCCCACCGCCGGTGATCGCCGACAGCGCGAAGGCGGCGCTGACGCTGTTCACCGCGAACCAGCCGAAGCCCGAGGTGATCGTCATCAGCGCGGCGGGCAGTGCGTTGCCGCGGTGGCCGAACGCGAGCCGCCCCAGCACCATCTGCGGCACCCCGGCGGCCGGTCCGCGGGCGGACAGGATCCCGTGGGCGAGCGCGGCGAGCAGGTTCCCGACGACGATCGCCGCGACCGCCGCGGGCACCGTCTGCCCGAACGCCGTCACCGACAGCACGCCGACGAAGATCGTCGCGAACTCCAGGTTCGGCGAGGTCCACGTCCAGAACAGCTGGCGGGGTCTGCCGTGCCGCTCGGAGTCCGGCACGGGCTCGGTGGAGCCGGGCTCGACGGCGACGATGCGGTCGCCGTACCCGCGGTCCGCGGCCGCGCCGACGGTGTTCTCGGTGGTCACCGCGCCACTGTGACCCGCGGACCGGGCGGGACGGAACCTCGGTAACCGACTGTTGACACGGGTTGCTCCGTCCGGCCCGTAGTCCTGCGGATTCCGCGGACGGGCCCGGTCCGCCACGATCGTCGGCATGCGGACGAACCTGAACGTGGCCCTGCAGGCCGGTGCCCTCCTGGCCTTCGCCGCCCTGCGGTTCACCGCGCCGGGGTGGTTCCTGATCATCCTGATCGTGACCCTGGTCGGCCCGGCCCTCCTGGCGGTCCCGACGGTGCTGTCGCTGACCGTGCTGCGACGCCGTGTGCTCGGCCCGGCGGTGGCCGCCCCGTTCGTCGCCTGCGCCGGGTTCCTGCTCGCCGGCGGGCTGCTGATGCCCGACTTCGGCGACACCGAGGACTCGGTGCGCGCCCCGCTGTCGGTGCTGCTGGAGGTCGCCGGGCTGTCCGCCGGGCCGACCGAGCCGCTGTACCTCCTCGGCTCGCTGGCCCTGACGGGCTGGTCGGTCTCGCTGGTCTGGCTGGTCGTGGCCCTGGCGCTCGACACCCGCCGGACGCACCGGGTCCCCGGGCCGCCGCACCCGGCCTGGGTGCGGCCGGTCTCCTGAGGCCGCTCGCCCCGTCCGCACCAGGACCGGTCGCACCGGGCCACGTTCCGGACCGGATCGCGCCGGGGGCCATTCAGCCCTCGCCCGGTACCCGGATCCGCCGGGTCCGCTCGGCGCGGGCGGCGAGCTCGTCGTCGGCGGGGTAGTCGACGCCGGTCAGCGACAGGCCGTGCGGCGGCGCGACGGTCACCTCGGAGGCGCGCAGCTCGCGGCGCAGCAGTCCCGCGGGCCAGTCGGCGGGCCTGCGCCCCCGGCCGACCTCGAACACCGCGCCGACCAGGCTGCGGACCATCGAGTGGCAGAACGCGTCCGCCGCGACCGCCGCGACCAGCACGTCCGGCTCGCCCGGCGCGGGCGACCAGTCGAAGCGCTGCAGCGCGCGCACGGTCGTCGCGCCCTCGCGGCGCTTGCAGAACGCGGCGAAGTCGTGCTCGCCCAGCAGCAGCGCCGAGGCGGCGTTCATCGGCTCCGGGTCCAGCGGGTACGGCCAGGCGACGGTCTCCCGCGCCCGCAGCGGCTCGGCCCCGAACGCGGCCGTGGTGACCCGGTAGCGGTAGTGCCTGCGCAGCGCGGAGAAGCGGGCGTCGAAGGCGTCGGGCACCCGCCCGAGGTCGTGCACCCGCACGTCGGGCGGGAGCAGCCGGTTCAGCCGCCGCAGCAGGCCGTCGACCTGCGGTGCGAGCGTCTCGGGGAGGTCGACGTGGCAGACCTGGCCGGACGCGTGCACCCCGGCGTCGGTGCGCCCGGCGACGGTGAGCCGCAGCGGGGTGCGCAGCACGGTCGACAGGGCCTCGGTGAGCACGCCCTGCACGGTGCGCCGGGTCGGCTGCTGGGCCCATCCGGAGAAGTCGGTGCCGTCGTAGGCGACGTCGAGCCGCAGCCGCACGGTGCCGGCCCCCGGGTCGGGGGCACCGGAAACGCCGACGAGCCCGCCGTCGGTGACGGCGGGCTCGTCGGTGTGGTGCGGTCGGCTCAGGAGCCGGACTCCTTCTTGCCCTTGGAGTCCTCGGCGGCCTCGGACGCCTCGTCGGCGGCCTCCTCCGCGGCGGCAGCGGCGTCGACGGCCTTGTCGGCGGCCTCGGAACCCGGGGCCACCTCCTCGGCCTCGACCGCGGCGTCGACCGCCTTCTCGGCGGCCTCCTGTGCCTGGTCGGCGGCGGTGACCTCGGCCTCGGTGGCCTCGGTCGACTCCACCGTGGTGTCCTCGTCCGTGGCGGCCGGAGCGGCGGCCGCGGCCTGGGACGCGGCCGAACGACGGGCACGGTTCGCCTCGTCGGTGACCGTCTTCTGCTGGACCAGCTCGATGACCGCCATCGGGGCGTTGTCGCCCTTGCGCGGCATCGTCTTGGTGATCCGGGTGTAGCCACCGTTGCGGTCCGCGAAGAACGGGCCGATCTCGGTGACGAGGCGGTGCACGACCGACTTGTCGCGGATCACCTTCATGATCTCGCGCCGGTTGTGCAGGTCGCCGGCCTTGGCCTTGGTGATCAGCCGCTCCGCGTACGGACGCAGCCGCCGGGCCTTGGCCTCGGTGGTGGTGATCCGGCCGTGTTCGAACAGCGAGGTCGCCAGGTTGGCCAGGATCAGCCGCTGGTGCGCGGGCGACCCGCCGAGGCGGGCACCCTTGGTGGGCTGGGGCATGGCTACAACTGCTCCGTTTCTGCGTAGTCCTGACCGTCGTCACCGAAGGTGTCCGGGTCGAACCCGCTCCCACCGTCGACGCCGTAGTCGCTCGCCGCCGCCGACGGGTCGAACCCGGGCGGGCTGTCCTTGAGGGCCAGGCCGAGACCGACGAGCTTCATCTTGACCTCGTCGATCGACTTGGCGCCGAAGTTGCGGATGTCGAGCAGGTCCGCCTCGCTGCGGCCGACGAGCTCGCCGACCGTGTGGATGCCCTCGCGCTTGAGGCAGTTGTAGGACCGGACCGTGAGGTCCAGCTCCTCGATCGGCATCGCGAACGCCGCGATGGTGTCCGCCTCCTGCGGGGAGGGGCCGATCTCGATGCCCTCGGCGTCCACGTTCAGCTCGCGGGCCAGGCCGAACAGCTCGACCAGGGTCTTGCCGGCCGAGGCCAGCGCGTCCCGCGGGGTGATGGACGGCTTCGACTCGACGTCGAGGATGAGCTTGTCGAAGTCGGTGCGCTGCTCGACTCGCGTGGCCTCGACCTTGTAGGTCACCTTCAGCACCGGCGAGTAGATCGAGTCGACCGGGATACGGCCGATCTCGGCACCGGTGGCCTTGTTCTGCATCGCCGGGACGTACCCGCGACCGCGCTCGACGACGAGCTCGACCTCGAGCCGGCCCTTGTCGTTGAGCGAGGCGATGTGCAGGTCCGGGTTGTGCACGGTGACACCGGCGGGCGGGACGATGTCCCCCGCGGTGACCGCACCCGGGCCCTGCTTGCGCAGGTACATCGTCACCGGCTCGTCCTCCTCGGAGCTCACGACGAGCTCCTTGAGGTTGAGGATGATGTCGGTGACGTCCTCCTTGACCCCCGGCACGGTGGTGAACTCGTGCAGGACGCCGTCGATCCGGATGGACGTGACGGCGGCACCGGGGATCGACGACAGCAGCGTCCGGCGCAGGGAGTTACCGAGGGTGTAACCGAAGCCCGGCTCCAGCGGCTCGATGACGAACCGCGACCGGGTCTCGGTGACGACGTCCTCGGCCAGTGAGGGTCGCTGAGAGATCAGCATGGGTGTGTGCCTCCTTCGCACCTGCGACAACCGCTATTTGATGTCGCAGTGAGAACCGCCGCCCCTCCCTGCGGGGCGACGGCGTGTCGAGCTACTTCGAGTAGAACTCGACGATGAGCTGCTCGGTGACCTGGGTGTCGATCTGAGCGCGCTCGGGCAGCTGGTGGACCAGGATCCGCAGGGTCGACGGGACGACCTGCAGCCACGCCGGGACCGGGCGGTCGCCCTGGGTCTCCTTGGCGATGACGAACGGGTCGGTGTTCCGCGACTTGTCCTTGACGTCGATGATGTCGTAGCGCGACACCCGGTAACTGGGGATGTCGACCTTCTTCCCGTTGACCAGGAAGTGGCCGTGGTTCACCAGCTGACGGGCCATGCGCCGGGTGCGGGCGAGGCCCGCGCGGTACACGACGTTGTCGAGGCGCGACTCGAGGATCTGCAGCAGCTCGTCGCCGGTCTTGCCCTCCCGGCGGTGCGCCTCCTCGTAGTAGGCGCGGAGCTGCTTCTCCTGCAGGCCGTAGCCGAAGCGGGCCTTCTGCTTCTCCTGCAGCTGCAGGAGGTACTCGGTCTCCTTGATCCGGATCCGGCCGTGCTGGCCGGGCGGGTAGGGACGACGCTCGAACGCCTGGTCGCCGCCGACGAGGTCGGTCTTCAGTCGGCGGGACTTGCGGGTCATGGGGCCGGTGTAGCGAGCCATGGTGGTTCTCCCTTCCCCTAGACCCGGCGCCGCTTGGGCGGACGGCAGCCGTTGTGCGGCTGCGGGGTCACGTCGGAAATGGTGCCGACCTCGAGGCCGGCTGCCTGCAGCGAGCGGATCGCCGTCTCGCGGCCCGAGCCCGGGCCCTTGACGAAGACGTCGCACTTCTTCATGCCGTGGTCCATCGCCTTGCGGGCGGCGTTCTCGGCGGCCAGCTGCGCGGCGAACGGCGTCGACTTGCGCGAGCCCTTGAGGCCGACGTGCCCGGACGAGGCCCAGGCGATGACGGCACCGGTCGGGTCGGTGATCGACACGATCGTGTTGTTGAACGTGGACTTGATGTGGGCGTGACCGTGCGCGACGTTCTTCTTCTCGCGACGGCGGACCTTCTTGGGTCCGGCACCCTGACGTGCGCGGGGCGGCATTACTTCTTACCTGCCTTCTTCTTACCGGCGACGGTCTTCTTCGGGCCCTTGCGGCCGCGCGCGTTGGTCTTCGTGCGCTGGCCGCGGACCGGAAGGCCGCGACGGTGACGGATGCCCTGGTACGAACCGATCTCGATCTTCCGGCGGATGTCCGCCTGGATCTCACGGCGCAGGTCACCCTCGACCTGCAGGTTCGCCTCGATGTACTCGCGGAGCTTGCTGACGTCCTCGTCGGTCAGGTCCTTCGACCGGAGGTCGGGGCTCAGCGCCGTGGCCTCGAGGATCTCCTTGGACCGGGTCCGTCCGACCCCGAAGATGTAGGTGAGCGCGATCTCCAACCGCTTTTCGCGGGGGAGGTCGACGCCGGCAACACGTGCCATGCGGCGTTGTCTCCTTGTTGTCGTCCCAGGTCTTCCCGATGCCCGTCCCGTTCCGCCGCTGAGCTGAACGGGCCCCGGCCTGGTTCCGGGGGTACTACCGGGCCCGTGTGGCCCGGCAGGTGCATCGGGGGCTTCTGCTGCGCGATCAGAGGATCGCGACCGGTACCGCTCTGCTCAGCCCTGGCGCTGCTTGTGGCGCAGGTTCGAGCAGATCACGATGATCCGGCCGTGACGGCGGATCACCTGGCACTTGTCGCAGATCTTCTTGACGCTCGGCTTGACCTTCACGTCGTCTGCCTCTGTGTGTCGTTCTTGTGGGTCTCGCGACCGACCGTGGTGGAGCTGGTCGTCACTTGTAGCGGTAGACGATGCGGCCGCGGCTGAGGTCGTAGGGCGACAGCTCGACGACCACCCGGTCCTCCGGAAGGATCCGGATGTAGTGCTGGCGCATCTTCCCGCTGATGTGCGCGAGAACCCGGTGGCCGTTCTCCAGCTCCACCCGGAACATCGCGTTCGGCAGGGGTTCGACGACCCGGCCCTCGACCTCGATCGCCCCGTCCTTCTTGGCCATGTCCTCCGCTATCCGTGACAGGTGTCGGTTGCCCCGGTCGACAGCGGTGCCGACGACCGGTTCGGCGCGCGCGGACGGAGCCGGACCGGGAACACTGTGGGATACACGGAGCACACGGAGCGGACGTCACAGGACGCGCCGATGGTCCAGTGTACGGAGGCCGTGCGAGGCCGGTGCAGGCGGGGGTGACGGGCGTGGTAGACGCCCGGGAGGCCGACGGTAACGGACCGACCCGGTCACGGACCAGTACCCGTGCGGAGCGCGTCGGGTACCGGTGGCGCGGGGCTCAGGCGCCGGGGCGGTCCGGTGCGCCGGCGGGCGCGGTCAGCAGCCACGGCCCGTCCTCGGTGACGGCGACGGTGTGCTCCCAGTGCACGGCCCGGCCGCCCGCCGCGGTGACGACCGTCCAGCCGTCCTCGAGCTCCAGGGTGTCCGGGTCCCCCGCGACGAGCATCGGCTCGACGGCCAGGGCCATGCCCGGGCGCAGCCGCGGCCCCTTGCCCGGCTCGCCGTGGTTGGGCAGGAACGGGTCCATGTGCATCGAGGTGCCGATGCCGTGGCCGCCGTACTCGGCGACGATCCCGTAGTCGGCGCGGTCGGCCAGCGCCGCGGACCGGCACGCCTCCTGGATGGCGTAGGAGACGTCGGTCAGCCGGGCCCCGTCGCGGACGGCGAGGATCCCCGCCTCCATCGCGCCGCGGCAGGCCGCGGACAGGGCGAGGTCCTCCGGCGACACGTCCCCGACGGCGATGGTCACCGCGGAGTCGCCGTGCCAGCCCTCGACGATCGCGCCGCAGTCCACCGAGATCAGGTCTCCCTCGGCGAGCACCTGCTTCGGCGACGGGATGCCGTGCACGATCTGCTCGTTCACCGAGGCGCAGATGCTCGCCGGGAAACCGTGGTAGCCGAGGAACGAGGGGACGCCGTTGCCGTCGCGGATCGTCTGCTCGGCGAGCGCGTCGAGCTCCGCCGTGCTGACACCTGGCTTCGCGTGCTCGGTGACCGCGGCCAGCGTGGCCGCGACCAGCGCGCCCGCCACCCGCATCGCCTCGAGCTGACCGTGGGTCTTGAGCTCGATGTCCCGACCCCGGTAGCGGGCGATGGCCCCGCGGATGCCGCCGCGACCGTTCATGTGTCCGTCCCTCGGTTCCCCGCCGTGGCGCCGGTGGTGCCGGCGCCGACCGGGTCTCAGCCGTTGCGGTTGTGCAGCGCCGAGAAGACCCGGTCGGTGATCTCGTCGATCTCGCCGACGGCGTCGATCGTGACCAGCCGGTCACGGTAGTGGTCCAGCAGCGGAGCGGTCTCCTCGCGGTAGACCCGCTGCCGGTTGCGGATGGTGTCCTCGTTGTCGTCGCTGCGGCCGCGGCCGAGCAGCCGCTGCACGACGACCTCGTCGTCGACGTCGAACTGGACGACGGCGTCGAGCTCCAGGCCCTTGTCGGACAGGATCTCCTCGAGGGAGCCCGCCTGGGCCACGTTGCGCGGGAAGCCGTCGAGGATGAAGCCGCTCGCCGTGTCGGCGTCGCCGAGCCGGTCGCGCACCATCCCGACGGTCACCTCGTCGGGGACGAGGTCCCCGGCGTCCATGTAGCGCTTCGCCTCGCGACCGAGCTCGGTCTCGTCACGCAGGTTCGCCCGGAACAGGTCCCCGGTCGAGATGTGCGGGACGTCGAGCCGCTTGGCCATCTGCTCAGCCTGGGTCCCCTTGCCGGCACCGGGCGGTCCCACCAGAACGAGTCGCACGAGAACCCGACCTCCTGAAGTCTTGTCGTCCATGGCGCCGGCGTCCTCGCCGGCACACGATGCCCGAGGCACCACGATCGGGGCCGGGGCCCCGCACCGGGGTTCCCGCTCGGCCACGTTCCGGCGAGCCTAACGCAGGAAACCCTCGTAGTTCCGCTGCATGAGCTGGCTCTCGATCTGCTTCAGGGTGTCGAGGCCCACGGTGACCATGATCAGCACGGCCGTGCCGCCGAACGGGAAGTTCTGGTTCTGGCCGCTGCCGGTGATCCCGAGGAAGAAGTTCGGGAGCACCGCGATGAGGCCCAGGTAGAGCGATCCCGGCAGCGTGATGCGGCTGAGCACGAAGTTCAGGTACTCCGCGGTGGGCCGCCCCGGGCGGATGCCCGGGATGAAGCCGCCGTACTTCTTCATGTCCTCGGCGCGCTCGTCGGGGTTGAACGTGATGCCGACGTAGAAGTACGTGAAGAAGATGATCAGTGCTACGTACAACACGATGTGCACGGGATTGGACTGATCGACGAGATAGGTCTGCACGAACTGCTGGAACCAGCCGCCGTCGTTCCCGGCGAGCCGGGCGACCAGGTCGGGCAGGTAGAGCAGCGAGCTACCGAAGATCACCGGCACGACACCGGCCTGGTTGACCTTGAGCGGCAGGTAGGTCGAGGTGCCGCCGTACATCCGGCGGCCGACCATGCGCTTGGCGTACTGCACCGGGATCCGGCGCTGGCCGTTCTCCACGAACACGACGCTGGCGATGATCGCGAGACCGAAGACGCAGACGCCGGCGAAGACCAGGCCGCCGGAGTTCTCCAGGATCAGCCGGCCCTCGGCGGGGATGCGGTGCGCGATCGAGGCGAAGATCAGCAGCGACATGCCGTTCCCGATGCCGCGCTCGGTGACCTGCTCGCCCAGCCACATCACCAGCGTGGTCCCGGCGACCATGACTATCACGATGACGATCAGGGTGAAGACCGACGAGTCCGGGATGATCGGCAGCGCACAGCCCTGGAACAGCTGACCGCGCTCGGCCAGAGCCACGAAGCCGGTGGCCTGCAGCACCGCGATACCGATCGTCAGGTACCGCGTGTACTGCGTGAGCTTGGCCTGGCCGGACTGGCCTTCCTTCTTCAGCTGCTCGAACCGCGGGATGACGACCTGCAGCAGCTGCACGATGATGCTCGCGGTGATGTAGGGCATGATGCCCAGCGCGAAGATCGACAGCTGGAGCAGTGCCCCGCCGGAGAACAGGTTGATCAGGGAGTAGACGCTGGCGTTGTCGCCGCCCTCGACCTGACGGACACATTCCTGGATGTTGGGGTACGACACCCCCGGCGAGGGGATGTTCGCCCCGAGCCGGTACACCGCCACGATCGCCAGCGTGAAGAGGATCTTCTTGCGGAGATCCGGCGTGGTCAGGGCCGCCCGGACTGCGCTGAGCACTCGGTGATCCTCCTACGACGTCGGCGGCCCGACACCGCCTGCGCCGGCCCCTGAGGGGTCGGCCGGGTTGGTCGACGCGCGTTCCGCGCCTCGCGAGACACCCGGGCCGGTGTGTACCGGCGGGGGCTGCGCGCCCACGGGGCGCGCCAGGTAATCGGTGGACACTCGGTCCGGAAGTGACTGTAACAGCGGCCCGGAAACGCCTCGGCGCCGCCCACGGGCCCGGTCCACCTGGGGTGGAGCGGGCGCCACGGACGGCGCCGGGGGACGTGCGGTGGGGCCTACAGCTCGGAGACCGAGCCGCCGGCCGCCGAGATCTTCTCGCGCGCGGACGCGGAGAACTTGTGGGCCTTCACGGTCAGGGCGACGCCCGAGAGCTCGCCCTCGCCGAGGACCTTCACGAGCTGGTTCTTGCGAACCGCGCCCGCCTCGACCAGCTCGGCCGGACCGACCTCGCCACCCTTCGGGAACAGGGTGGCCAGCTCGCCGACGTTCACGACCTGGTACTCGACCTTGAAGCGGTTCTTGAAGCCCTTGAGCTTCGGGAGCCGCATGTGCAGCGGCATCTGCCCGCCCTCGAAGCGCGGGGACACCGTCTTGCGGGCCTTGGTGCCCTTGGTACCGCGACCGGCGGTCTTGCCCTTGGAGCCCTCACCGCGACCCACACGGGTCCGCGCCTTCTTCGAGCCCGGGGCCGGCCGCAGGTCGTGGAGCTTGATGACGGAGTTCTCGTTCTCGCTCACGACTGCACCTCCTCCACGGTCACGAGGTGGCGCACGGTGTGGACGTAACCGCGGGTCTGCGGGTCCGCCTCACGCACCACCGACTGCCGGATCTTGCGCAGGCCGAGCGAGCGCAGCGTGTCGCGCTGGTTCTGCTTGCAGCCGATCCGGCTCTTCACCTGGGTGATCTTCCACGTGGCCATGTCGCTCACACCTTCGCCGCGTCGGCCTCGGCGCGCTGGCGCATCATGCTCGCCGGGGCGACGTCCTCCAGCGGCAGGCCGCGGCGGGCCGCGACCTCCTCCGGACGCTGCACCGACTTCAGCGCCGCCACCGTGGCGTGCACGATGTTGATGGCGTTGTCGGAGCCGAGGGACTTGGACAGGATGTCCGAGATCCCCGCGCACTCCAGCACCGCGCGGACCGGGCCGCCGGCGATGACACCGGTACCCGGGGAGGCCGGGCGCAGCATGACGACGCCGGCGGCGGCCTCACCCTGCACGCGGTGCACGATCGTGCCGCCGATGCGGGGGACGCGGAAGAAGTTCTTCTTCGCCTCCTCCACGCCCTTGGCGATCGCGGCCGGCACCTCCTTGGCCTTGCCGTAGCCGACGCCCACCAGGCCGTCACCGTCGCCGACGATCATCAGCGCGGTGAAGCTGAACCGGCGGCCGCCCTTGACGACCTTGGCCACGCGGTTGATCGTGACCAGCCGCTCGATGTACGGGGTCTTGTCCTGGGCCGCCCCGCCACGGCCACCGTCCCGGCGGTCCCGGTTGTTGCGGTTGTCGTTCCCACCGCTGCCGCCCGGGGCTCCGCCGTCACGCCGCGTACGTCCCGGCATCAGACAGTCCCTTCGATCTTCTCGGTCTGGTTCATCAGAACTCCAGGCCTCCCTCGCGGGCGGCGTCGGCCAGGGCCGCGATGCGACCGTGGTAGGCCAGCCCGCCGCGGTCGAACACGACCGTGGAGATGCCCGCCTCCTTGGCCCGGGCGGCGATGAGCTCGCCGACCTTGGCCGCCTTGGCCTTCTTGTCGCCCTCGACGCCACGCACCTCGGCGTCCAGCGAGGAGGCGAAGGCCAGCGTGTGGCCCGCCAGGTCGTCGATCAGCTGGACGGTGATGTGCCGCGAGGAGCGGTTGACCGCCAGCCGCGGACGCACCGGCGTCCCGGAGATCTTCTTCCGGAGCCGGGCGTGCCGGCGGATGCGCGAGTCGCGGCGCTTGCGCGCCACCTGGGACGCCATACGGCGGCGGGCGGAACCCGACACCGTCTCGTTCGTCTCGGCCATCACTTACCCGTCTTTCCGACCTTGCGGCGGACCTGCTCGCCGGCGTACCGCACACCCTTGCCCTTGTACGGGTCGGGGCGGCGCAGCTTCCGGATGTTGGCAGCGGTCTCGCCGACCAGCTGCTTGTCGATGCCGGAGACCGAGAACCGGGTCGGCGACTCGACCGCGAAGGTGATGCCCTCCGCCGGCTCGATGACGACCGGGTGCGAGAAGCCCAGGGCGAACTCGAGGTTCTGCCCCTTCAGCTGCACGCGGTAACCCACGCCGTGGATCTCCAGCTTCTTCTCGTAGCCGGCGCTGACGCCGACCACGATGTTGTTGACGAGGGAGCGGGTCAGGCCGTGGTAGGCCCGCACCTCACGCTCCTCGTTCGGGCGCTTCACCAGCACCGTGCCGTCGTCGTCACGCTCGATCGTGATCGGCTCGACAGCGGTGTGCGACAGGGTGCCCTTGGGGCCCTTCGCGGTGACCGTGCGGCCGTCGATGGTGATCTCCACGCCCGACGGGACGGTGATGGGCAGCTTTCCGATGCGCGACATCGTTCGTTACCCCTCTCTCACCAGACGTAGGCGAGGACTTCCCCGCCCACGCCGCTCCGGTAGGCCTGCTGGTCGGTCATCAGACCCTGAGAGGTCGAGATGATCGCGATGCCGAGGCCACCCAGGACCCGCGGCAGGTTCGTCGACTTCGCGTACACACGCAGACCGGGCTTGGACACCCGGCGCAGACCGGCGACGCTGCGCTCGCGGTTGCGGCCGTACTTCAGCTCGACGACCAGGGACTTGCCGACCTCGGCGTCCTCGGTGTGGTGTGCCGCGATGTAGCCCTCCTTCTGAAGGATCTCCGCAATGGCGACCTTCAGCTTCGAGTGGGGCATCGCGACGCGGTCGTGGTAGGCCGAGTTCGCGTTCCGCAGACGGGTCAACATGTCTGCGATCGGATCGGTCATCGTCATGGTGTCTGTCTCTTTCCCGCCGTGGTTCCTCGTACCGGCGCGGCGCCCCTGTGCGGGGCACCGCACCGGTGCGGGCCTGCGGCGATCGGATCCGCTGCCCCGCGGACGCGGGGCGGTCGGATCACCAGCTGGACTTGCTCACACCCGGCAGCTCGCCGGCGTGCGCCATGTCTCGCAGGCACACGCGGCAGAGGCCGAACTTGCGGAACACGGCACGCGGCCGGCCGCACTTGTTGCAGCGGGTGTAACCCCGCACGGCGAACTTCGGCTTCGCGTTCGCCTTGTTGATGAGCGCCTTCTTCGCCATTCGCTCAGCTCTCCTTGAACGGGAAGCCCAGGTGGCGCAGCAGCGCCCGGCCCTCGGCGTTCGTGGTCGCGGTGGTCACGACCGTGATGTCCATGCCCCGCGGCCGGTCGATGGAGTCCGGGTCGATCTCGTGGAACATCGACTGCTCGTTCAGGCCGAACGTGTAGTTGCCACGCCCGTCGAACTGGTTGCCCTCGAGGCCGCGGAAGTCGCGGATACGGGGCAGCGCGATGGTCAGGAGACGGTCGAGGAACTCCCACATCCGGTCGTTGCGGAGGGTCACCTTCGCACCGATCGGCATGCCCTCGCGCAGCTTGAACTGCGCGATGGACTTGGTGGCGCGACGCAGCTGCGGCTTCTGGCCGGTGATGGTGGCCAGGTCCCGCAGCGCACCGTCGATCAGCTTCGAGTCGCGGGCGGCGTCACCGACACCCATGTTCACCACGACCTTGGTCAGGCCGGGGATCTGCATGACGTTGGTGTAGCCGAACTCCTCGCGGAGCTTGTCGAGCATCTCGTCGCGGTACCGCTGCTTGAGCCTCGGCAGGGTCTTCTCAGCCGTGGTCATCTCAGATCTCCTTCCCGTTGCGCCTGGAGATCCGGACGCGGCGGGTGGTGCCGTCCTCGCCCTCGACGGCCTTCTTGCCGATACGGGTCGGCTTGCCGTCGGAGTCGCACACCATCACGTTCGAGACGTGGATGGCGGCCTCCTGGGTGACGATCCCGCCGCTCTCGGCCCCGCGCTGGTTCTGGCTGATCCGGGTGTGCTTCTTGATCCGGTTCACGCCCTCGACCAGCACGCGCTGGCGCTCCGGGTAGGCCGCGATGACCTTGCCCCGTGCACCCTTGTCCTTGCCGGCGATCACCAGAACGGTGTCGCCCTTCTTGACCTTCATCTTCGCCTTCATGTCAGAGCACCTCCGGGGCCAGGGAGATGATCCTCATGAACTTGCGGTCGCGCAGCTCGCGCCCGACCGGGCCGAAGATACGGGTCCCCCGAGGTCCGTTGTCCGCCTTGATCAGCACGGCGGCGTTCTCGTCGAAACGGATGTAGCTGCCGTCGGGACGGCGCTTCTCCTTCTTGGTGCGCACGATGACCGCCTTGACGACGTCACCACGCTTCACGCCGGCGCCGGGGATGGCCTCCTTGACCGTGGCGACGATGACGTCGCCGATCCCGGCGTAGCGCCGCGCGGAGCCGCCCAGCACCCGGATGCACAGGATCTCCTTGGCACCGGTGTTGTCGGCGACGCGCAGCCGCGACTCCTGCTGGATCACTTCGACTCCTACTTGGCCTTCTCGAGGATCTCCACCAGCCGCCAGCGCTTGGTCGCCGACAGCGGACGGGTCTCCATGAGGCGGACACGGTCGCCGATACCGGCGGTGTTCCCCTCGTCGTGCGCCTTGACCTTGCTGGTCCGGCGGATGACCTTGCCGTACAGGGGGTGCTTCACCCGGTCCTCGAGGGAGACGACGATCGTCTTCTCCATCTTGTCGGACACGACCAGGCCCTCGCGGACCTTGCGCTCCCCGCGCTCGTCGTTCTTCTGCTCGTCGCTCACGCCGCGCCCTCGCTCTCGGTCGGTGCGGCGGAAAGGCCGAGCTCACGCTCGCGCATCACGGTGTAGCACCGCGCGATGTCGTGACGGACGGCCCGCAGCCGCCGGTTGTTGTCCAGCTGCCCGGTGGCCATCTGGAAGCGGAGGTTGAACAGCTCCTCCTTGGCCTCCCGGACACGCACGACCAGCTCCTCGTCGGAGAGCTCGCGCAGCTCGGCGGCCTTCGTGTTGCCACTGCTCGCCATCAGATGTCACCACCCTCACGGGACACGATCCGGCACTTCATGGGCAGCTTGTGGATCGCACGGGTCAGGGCCTCGTGCGCCACCTCGCGGTTCGGGAAGCTCATCTCGAAGAGCACCCGGCCCGGCTTGACGTTCGTGACCCACTTCTCGGGCGAACCCTTACCGGAACCCATGCGGACCTCGGCCGGCTTCTTGGTCATCGGGATGTCCGGGAAGACGTTGATCCAGATCTTCCCGCCACGACGGATGTGCCGGTTGATCGCGATACGCGCCGACTCGATCTGCCGGTTGGACACGTAGGCCGGCTCCAGCGCCTGGATGCCCCAGTCGCCGAAGGTGACCGCGGTACCACCGCTGGCCATGCCCTTGCGCTTGGGACGGTGCTGCTTGCGGTGCTTGACCTTGCGTGGGATCAGCATCGGTCAGCTCTCCCCACCGTTGCTCTGGTTCTCACCGGAGGCCGGGGCCTCGGCGGTCGCCGTCGCGGCGCCGCCGGCCTGGCCCGCGCTCTGCGCGGCACGCCCGGCCTCGGTGCTGGTCGCAGTGGTGCCCGAGGCACCGGAACGGCGCCGGGCCGGACGCTCGCGGCGCGGGCCGCGGCCCGGGGCCTCGGCGGCGGCCGGGACGCCCTCGCGGCGGCCACCGACGACGTCGCCCTTGTAGATCCAGACCTTCACGCCGATGCGGCCGAAGGAGGTCCGGGCCTCGAACAGGCCGTAGTCGATGTCGGCACGCAGCGTGTGCAGCGGGACCCGACCCTCGCGGTAGAACTCCGACCGCGACATCTCGGCACCGCCGAGGCGGCCCGAGCACTGGACCCGGATGCCCTTGACCTGCGGGCTGCGCATGGCCGACTGGATGGCCTTGCGCATCGCACGCCGGAAGGCGACCCGGTTCGACAGCTGCTCGGCGACGCCCTGGGCGACGAGCTGCGCGTCGGACTCGGAGTTCTTGACCTCGAGGATGTTCAGCTGGACCTGCTTCTTGGTCAGCTTCTCGAGGTTGCCCCGGATCCGGTCGGCCTCCGCGCCACGACGGCCGATCACGATGCCCGGACGCGCGGTGTGGATGTCCACCCGCACGCGGTCCCGGGTGCGCTCGATCTCGACCTTGGAGATGCCGGCCCGCTCCATGCCCTTGGAGAGCATGCGGCGGATCTCGACGTCCTCCTTGACGTACTCGGAGTACTGCTTGTCGGCGTACCAGCGCGACTTCCAGTCCGTGGTGATGCCCAGGCGGAAGCCGTGCGGGTTGATCTTCTGCCCCATCAGCGGGCCCTCCCCTTCGCACCACGACGGCCGGCCTTCTGCGGAACCGACTCGACCTCGATGGTGATGTGGCTCGTCCGCTTGCGGATGCGGTACGCACGCCCCTGGGCGCGCGGCCGGATCCGCTTCAGCGTCGGGCCCTCGTCGACCATCGCCACGGCGACCACGAGGGTCTCCGGGTCCAGGTCCAGGTTGTTCTCGGCGTTGGCCGCGGCGCTCGCCACGACCTTCGCGACGGGCTCCGCCGCGGCCTGCGGCGAGAACCGCAGGATCGCCAGCGCCTCGTCGACCGGCAGGCCGCGGACCAGGTCCACGACACGACGGGTCTTCGTCGGCGAGCTGCGGACGAACCGCGCCACGGCGCGCGCACGAGTCGGCTCGAGCGCAGCGCCGGTGGTCTCGGCAGTGGTCTCTGCCATTTTCTCCACCTCTCCTAGTCGCTACTCGGGCCGGCTACTAGCGCCGACGCGCCTTGCGGTCGTCCTTGATGTGGCCCCGGAAGGTCCGGGTGGGGGCGAACTCGCCCAGCTTGTGACCGACCATCGAGTCGGACACGAACACCGGGACGTGCTTGCGGCCGTCGTGCACGGCGATGGTGTGACCGATCATGTCCGGGATGATCGTGGACCGACGGGACCACGTGCGGATGACGGTCTTCTTGCCGGACTCGTTGAGGACGTCCACCTTCTTGAGCAGGTGGTCGTCCACGAAGGGGCCCTTCTTCAGGCTGCGCGGCATGTCTTACCTCCCTGCTCAGCGCTTCTTGCCGGTACGACGCCGGCGGACGATCAACTTGTCGGACGGCTTGCTCTTGCGGGTACGGCCCTCGGGCTTGCCCGCCGGGTTCACCGGGTGGCGACCACCGGAGGTCTTGCCCTCACCACCACCGTGCGGGTGGTCCACCGGGTTCATGACGACACCACGGACGGTCGGGCGCTTGCCCTTCCACCGCATACGGCCGGCCTTACCCCAGTTGATGTTGGCGTGCTCCGAGTTGCCCACCTCGCCGACGGTGGCGCGGCAGCGCACGTCGACGTAGCGGATCTCGCCGGAGGGCATCCGCAGCTGCGCGTAGGGCCCGTCCTTGGCGACCAGCTGGACGCCGACACCGGCCGAGCGCGCGATCTTGGCGCCGCCACCGGGGCGGAGCTCGATCGCGTGCACCACGGTGCCCGTCGGGATGTTGCGCAGCGGCAGGTTGTTACCCACCTTGATGTCGGCCCGGGGACCGTTCTCGATCTTGTCGCCCTGCTTGAGCTTCGCCGGCGCGATGATGTAGCGCTTCTCGCCGTCGGCGTAGTGCAGCAGTGCGATCCGCGAGGTGCGGTTCGGGTCGTACTCGATGTGCGCGACCTTCGCCGGCACGCCGTCCTTGTCGTTACGACGGAAGTCGATCAGACGGTAGGCGCGCTTGTGTCCGCCACCCTGGTGACGGGTGGTGATCCGCCCGTGCGCGTTGCGGCCGCCCTTGTTGTGCAGCGGGCGCAGCAGCGACTTCTCGGGGGTGTCCCGGGTGATCTCGGCGAAGTCCGACACGCTCGAGCCACGACGGCCCGGGGTGGTCGGCTTGTACTTACGAATGGCCATGGGTCAGCTCGCTCCCTCAGCTCGCCGGGCCACCGAAGACGTCGATCGACTTGCTCTCCTCGGAGAGCGTGACGATCGCGCGCTTGGTGTCCTTGCGCTTGCCGTAGCCGGTGCGGGAGCGCTTGCGCTTGCCCGGGCGGTTCAGCGTGTTCACGCTGGTCACCTTGACCCCGAACACCTTCTCCACGGCGATCTTGATCTGGGTCTTGTTCGCGTCCGGTGCCACGACGAAGGTGTACTGGCGCTCGTCGAGCAGCCCGTAGCTCTTCTCCGAGACGACCGGCGCGAGCAGCACGTCCCGCGGGTCCGTGATCACTTGTCGGCCTCCTCAGCGCGGCGGCCAGCAGCCTTCGGCTTCGCGATCGGGCCGGCCAGGAACTCGTCCAGCGCCGCCTGCGTGAACAGCACGACGTCGTTGACGAGCACGTCGTGGGTGTTCAGCTGGTCGGGCGCGATCAGGTGGACCTGCGGCAGGTTGCGCAGGCTCAGCAGGGCGTTCTCCGCGGAACGCTCGACGACCGCGAGCACCCGGCGGGCGTCGGGCACGACGGCCTCGATCGCCTTGCGGGCGGCCTTGGTCGACGGCGCGTCACCCTCGGAGAAGGCGGACACGACGTGCACGGCGCCGGCGCGGGCCCGGTCGGAGAGGGCGCCACGCAGGGCGGCGGCCTTCATCTTCTTCGGGGTCCGCTGCGAGTAGTCGCGGGGCGTCGGGCCGTGGACGATGCCACCACCGGCGAACTGCGGCGCGCGGATCGAGCCCTGACGGGCGCGACCGGTGCCCTTCTGCCGGTACGGCTTCTTGCCACCGCCGCGGACCTCGCCGCGACCCTTCACGTCGTGCGTGCCCTGACGCGCGGCGTTGAGCTGCGCGGTCACCACCTGGTGCATGAGGGCGATGTTCGCCGTCACGTCGAACACGTGGTCCGGCAGCTCGACGCTGCCGCCGGCGGAACCCTCGGGGGTCTTGATCTGCACGGTGCTCACTTGCCATCACCCTTCGCGGGGGTCTTCACCACGACGAGGCCACCGCGCGGACCGGGGACGGCGCCCTTGACGAGCAGCAGCCCGCGCTCGGCGTCCACCCGGTGGACCTTCAGGTTCTGCGTGGTCTGGCGGTCGGAACCCATCCGGCCGGCCATCCGCACACCCTTGAACACGCGGCCCGGGGTGGCGCAGCCGCCGATGGAGCCCGGCGAACGGTGCTTGCGCTGCGTGCCGTGCGAGGCGCCCAGGCCCTTGAACCCGTGGCGCTTCATGACACCGGCGAAGCCCTTGCCCTTGGTCACGCCCACCACGTCGACCTCGGCCACCTCGGCGAACGCCTCGACGGTGACCTCCTGGCCGGTGGTGTACTCGGCGGCGTCGGAGGTGCGGAGCTCCAGGACGTGGCGACGGGGGGTGACGCCGGCCTTGGCGAAGTGGCCGGACTCCGGCTTGTTCACCTTGCGCGGGTCGATGGCCCCGTAGGCCAGCTGGACGGCGGTGTAGCCGTCGGTCTCCTGCGAGCGCACCTGCGTCACGACGTTCGGCCCGAGCTGGACCACGGTGACCGGCACGATGCGGTTGTTCTCGTCGAACAACTGGGTCATCCCGAGCTTGGTGCCCAGGAGGCCGGTGACCTTCTTCGTCTGCTTGGTGGCAGTCGTCTTCTTGAATGCAGCAGTCATCGTCTCCACCCCGCCGTCACTGAATGTTGACGTCGACGCTCGCCGGCAGGTCGATGCGCATGAGCGCGTCGACCGTCTTGGGCGTCGGGTCGAGGATGTCGATGAGTCGCTTGTGCGTGCGCATCTCGAAGTGCTCGCGCGAGTCCTTGTACTTGTGCGGCGAGCGGATGACGCAGTACACGTTCTTCTCGGTAGGCAGCGGCACGGGGCCGACGACCCGGGCACCGGTACGCGTCACGGTCTCCACGATCTTGCGAGCAGACGCGTCGATTGCCTCGTGGTCATAGGCCTTGAGCCTGATGCGGATCTTCTGTCCCGCCATGGTCGTCGGTCGTCCTCTTCTTCCTGCCGCGGGGGTGTCGCGGTTCGGCCCCGTAAGAACTCGCGCCGTGCTGCCACCGGATGTCCGGCGGGCCGGCTGCGGCCCGTGCTCTGTTCAGGTCTCTGTCGGCCCGGAGTCGCGCGTCCAGTTCCCTGGAGCACTCGTCCTGCCGGGGCTCTCCGGTCCACGAGGTCGGGCGTGTCGCGCCCTACCCGCATGGTTATGCCCGGGTCACCGCGTCCCACCCCCATCTGGGGCGGGCATGTCGCTCGGAATCTCCCCGGTGGCGCGGCGGACCGCGGAACCGGGGCTGACAACGAACATGGCGCGTGGTACGCGACCCCTGGACTACCGGAGACCGGGAACAGAGGCGGCGCTTCCACGCGCCATGCTCATCGTGCAACCCGTCAAGGATGACACACCGCTGTGCGGCACCCTCGACCGGGGGGTGGGTAACGGGGCCGCCCCCAGGGGGACGGCCCCGTCACGTCACGCGTTGATCTTGGTGACCTGGCCGGCGCCCACGGTGCGGCCACCCTCACGGATGGCGAACTGCAGGCCCTCCTCCATGGCGATCGGCTGGATCAGCTGAACGCTCATGGTGGTGTTGTCACCCGGCATGACCATCTCGGTGCCCTGCGGGAGGGTCACGACGCCGGTCACGTCGGTCGTCCGGAAGTAGAACTGCGGACGGTAGTTGTTGAAGAACGGGGTGTGACGGCCGCCCTCGTCCTTGCCCAGGATGTACACCTGGCCCTCGAACTCGGTGTGCGGGGTGATCGAACCCGGCTTCACGACGACCTGGCCGCGCTCCACGTCCTCACGCTTGATACCGCGCAGGAGCAGACCGACGTTCTCACCGGCGCGACCCTCGTCGAGGATCTTGCGGAACATCTCGACACCGGTGACGGTGGTCGAGGTCTTGTTCGGCCGGATGCCGACGATGTCGACGGTCTCGTTGACCTTGACGATGCCGCGCTCGATACGGCCGGTCACGACCGTGCCGCGACCGGTGATCGTGAAGACGTCCTCGACGGGCATGAGGAACGGCTTCTCGATGTCGCGCTCGGGCTCCGGGATGGCCTCGTCGACCGCGTCCATGAGCTCGACGATGGCCTCGGCCCACTTGTCGTCGCCCTCGAGCGCCTTCAGCGCCGAGACGCGCACGATCGGGAGGTCGTCGCCCGGGTAGTCCTGAGCCGACAGCAGCTCGCGGACCTCCATCTCGACGAGCTCCATGATCTCCTCGTCGTCGACCATGTCCGCCTTGTTCAGGGCGACGACGATGTACGGCACGCCGACCTGACGCGCGAGCAGCACGTGCTCACGGGTCTGGGGCATCGGGCCGTCGGTCGCGGCGACCACCAGGATCGCGCCGTCCATCTGGGCGGCACCGGTGATCATGTTCTTCACGTAGTCGGCGTGCCCGGGGCAGTCGACGTGCGCGTAGTGCCGCTTCTCGGTCTGGTACTCGACGTGCGCGATCGAGATGGTGATACCGCGCTGGCGCTCTTCCGGCGCCTTGTCGATCATGTCGAACGCCGAAGCCTCGTTGAGGTTCGGGAACTTGTCGTGCAGAACCTTGGTGATGGCCGCCGTCAGCGTGGTCTTGCCGTGGTCGATGTGACCGATGGTGCCGATGTTGACGTGCGGCTTGGTCCGCTCGAACTTCGCCTTCGCCACTGCTGGGTCCTCCTGGACTCGTGTCTGTACTCCGCCGTGCTGACGGCAGGTCTGTGGGTGTCGGGTGGTGCGGGCCGCGGACCTTACCGATCCGCGGACCGCACCCTCCGAGCAGGTCGGGCACTGGGGCCCGCCCCGGGGAGCTCTTACTCGCCCGTGGCCTTCGCGATGATCTCCTTCGCCACGTTCGCCGGAACCTCGGCGTAGGAGTCGAAGACCATCGTGTAGTTCGCCCGGCCCTGGGTCCGCGACCGCAGGTCGCCGACGTAGCCGAACATCTCGGACAGCGGCACGGTCGCCTTCACGACACGGGCACCAGCCCGCTCCTCCATGGCCTGGATCTGGCCGCGGCGGGAGTTCAGGTCGCCGATGACGTCACCCATGTAGTCCTCGGGCGTCATCACCTCGACGGCCATCATCGGCTCGAGGATGGCGGGGCTCGCCTTGCGGGCCGCCTCCTTGAACGCCATCGAACCGGCGACCTTGAAGGCCATCTCCGAGGAGTCGACCTCGTGGTACTGACCGTCCAGCAGCGTGAGCTTCACACCGACGACGGGGTAGCCGGCCTGGATGCCGTACTGCATGGCGTCCTGGGCACCGGCGTCGACCGACGGGATGTACTCCCGCGGGACACGGCCACCGGTGACCTTGTTCTCGAACTCGTACAGCGCACCGTCACCGCTGGTGAGCGGCTCGAGCTTGATGATGACGCGGGCGAACTGGCCCGAACCACCGGTCTGCTTCTTGTGCGTGTACTCGAACTTCTCGACGGCCTTCTTGATGGTCTCCCGGTAGGCCACCTGCGGCTTACCGATGTTGGCCTCGACCTTGTAGTCGGACTTCATCCGGTTGACCAGCACCTCGAGGTGCAGCTCGCCCATGCCGGCGATGATGGTCTGGCCGGTCTCGTCGTCCAGGGAGACCTGGAACGTCGGGTCCTCCTCCGCCAGCTTCTGGATCGCCAGCGAGAGCTTCTCCTGGTCCGCCTTCGACTTGGGCTCGACGGCGACCTGGATGACCGGGTCCGGGAAGGTCATCGACTCGAGGACGATCGGGTTCTGCGGGTCGCAGAGCGTGTCGCCGGTGGTCGTGTCCTTCAGACCGATGACCGCGTAGATGTGGCCGGCCACGGCCTCGTCGACCGGGTTCTCCTTGTTGGAGTGCATCTGGAAGAGCTTCCCGATGCGCTCCTTCCGGTCCTTGGTCGAGTTGATGACCTGGGCGCCGGCGGCGACCTGACCCGAGTACACCCGGATGTAGGTCAGCTTGCCGAAGAACGGGTGCGCGGCGATCTTGAAGGCGAGGGCCGAGAACGGCTCGTCCTTCGACGGCTTGCGGCTCGCCGGCGTCTCGCCGTCGGTGAGGAAACCCTCGACCGGCGGCACGTCGTACGGCGACGGCAGGTAGTCGATCACCGCGTCCAGCATCGGCTGGACGCCCTTGTTCTTGAAGGCCGAGCCGCAGAGGACCGGGTAGGCGGCGCGGTTGGTCACCAGCGCGCGGACACCGGTCTTGATCTGCTCGGTCGTCAGGTCCTCGCCACCGAGGTAGAGCTCCATGAGCTCGTCGTCGGTCTCGGCGACGGCCTCGACGAGCGCCGTGCGGTACTCCTCGGCCTTGGCCTGGAGGTCCGCCGGAATGGCCTCGACGGTGTAGTCCTCGCCCTTGGCGACCTCGCCGCGCCAGGTGAGCGCGCGCATCTCGACCAGGTCGACGACACCGATGAAGTCGTTCTCGGAGCCGATCGGGATCTGGAGCGGGAGCGGGGTCGCGTTCAGGCGATCCTTGATCGTCTGAACGGTGAAGTAGAAGTCCGCGCCCAGCTTGTCCATCTTGTTGACGAAGCAGATGCGGGGGACGTCGTACTTGGTGGCCTGCCGCCAGACCTGCTCGGACTGCGGCTCGACCCCCTCCTTGCCGTCGAAGACCGCGACCGCGCCGTCGAGCACCCGCAGGGACCGCTCCACCTCGACGGTGAAGTCGACGTGCCCGGGGGTGTCGATGATGTTGATCTGGTGGTTCTTCCAGAAGCAGGTCGTCGCGGCCGACGTGATCGTGATGCCGCGCTTCTGCTCCTCCTCCATCCAGTCCATGGTGGCGGCGCCGTCGTGCACCTCGCCGAGCTTGTAGTTGATCCCCGTGTAGTACAGGATCCGCTCGGTCGTGGTCGTCTTACCGGCGTCGATGTGGGCCATGATGCCGATGTTGCGGACCTTGGTGAGGTCCGTCAGCACGTCCTGTGCTGCCACTGCTCAGCTCTCCCTGGATCGCGAGTTGGCGCCCGACGGTCGGCCGGTCACCAGCGGTAGTGGGCGAAGGCGCGGTTCGACTCCGCCATCTTGTGCATGTCCTCGCGCCGCTTGACGCTGGCGCCGAGGCCGTTGCTGGCGTCGAGCAGCTCGTTCATGAGGCGCTCGACCATGGTCTTCTCACGGCGCTGGCCGGAGTAGGTGACCAGCCAACGCAGCCCCAGGGTGGTCTGCCGGACGGCACGGACCTCGACGGGGACCTGGTAGGTCGCGCCACCGACACGGCGGCTGCGGACCTCGAGGGCCGGCTTCACGTTGTCGAGAGCGCGCTTCAGCGTGACGACCGGGTCGGTGCCGGTCTTGTCACGGGTGCCCTCGAGGGCGGCGTAGACGATGCGCTCGGCGAGCGACCGCTTTCCGTCCTTCAGGACCTTGTTCACCAGCTGGGTGACCAGCGGCGAGCCGTAGACCGGGTCCGAGACCAGCGGACGCTTCGGGGCGGGGCCCTTGCGGGGCATCAGCTCTTCTCCTTCTTCGCGCCGTAGCGGCTGCGGGACTGCTTGCGGTTCTTCACGCCCTGGGTGTCCAGCGACCCACGGATGACCTTGTAACGCACGCCGGGGAGGTCCTTCACACGACCACCGCGCACGAGCACGATGCTGTGCTCCTGCAGGTTGTGGCCCTCACCGGGGATGTACGCGGTGACCTCGATGCCACTGGACAGGCGCACACGGGCGACCTTGCGCAGCGCCGAGTTCGGCTTCTTGGGCGTGGTGGTGTACACGCGGGTGCAGACCCCGCGGCGCTGGGGGCTTCCCTTCAGCGCGGCGGTCTTGGTCTTGGAGACCTTGTCCTCGCGGCCCTTGCGGACCAGCTGCTGGATCGTGGGCATGAACCGTCTACTTCTTCCCGTCGACGTGGCTCGACTGTCTCGCTCGCCGTGACACTGGTGATCTTGGTTCGGTGTCCCGGGCTCCGGGCGCCGGCGTGGCTGCCGGCTCTCGCCGGACTCCGCCACCGTCGCGCCGGACCCCGAGGTCGGGCGTGTCGTCCCGGGCACGCTCGGGGCCGGAAGGGCCCCGCGGAGGCTGTCGGGACGTCCGGCGTGCCCTGCTCCGGGGCGCAACCACAGATCTGAGGGTCGGAACCAACGGATCGGTGCACACCACGGGACACGCGGACCTGCCCGACCGGAGCCGAGCACAAGACATGAGAATACCCGGCCCTCTTCGACACGGTCAAAGCGGGTCCGTTCCGGGCGTTCGCCTCGGACCTGCCTTCGGGGCCATCGGGGGCTTCGATGGTCCTCGGATCCCCCGGGACGACGCCCCGGAGGAGACCTGTGGTGACCCGACGATGCCGCACGACGCCGTCACTGGCAAGCGGACTCACCCGCTCGTCGCAGATCGACGGCCGCTCGTCGCGGTCGGATCGGTGGTGGGCGATGACTGCGCCCCAGCGGGATCCCGCCGTGTCGATCACGGTGTGGATCACCCTGTGGACGGTGGCGACGGAGGGACGGTTACGGTCCGGTATGCACCTGCCGACGGCCGTCAACCGCCTCGCCACGCGCGCACTCATCGCGCCCTTGCTCGCCCCGACACTACCCGTCGCCCTGCGGCGGCGTGGACTCGACCTCGTCGGTGCGTCGCTCCCGCTCCCCCGCGGCACCCGTCGGGCCCGCGGGACGCTCGGCGGGGTGCCCACCGCGGTCGTCGCACCGCCCGGGCCGACGGCCCCGCACCGGGTGCTCTACCTGCACGGCGGCGGGTACCTCGTGGGGTCCTCGGCGTCGCACCGGCCGCTGCTCGCCGGGCTCGCGCACGCCACCGGCAGCGCGGTCCTCGCCCCGCACTACCGGCTCGCCCCGGAGCACCCGTTCCCGGCCGCCCTCGACGACGCGTACGCCGCCTGGACCGCCCTGCGGGCCGCGGGGATCCCGGCCCGGCACATCGCGGTCGCCGGCGACTCCGCGGGTGGCGGGCTGACCATGTCGCTGCTGCTGCGGCTGCGCGCGGCCGGCGAGGACCTGCCGGGCTCGATCGGGCTGATCTCGCCCTGGCTGGACCTGTCCTGCACCGCGGACGCGCTCACCCGCAACGTCGCCTCCGACGCGATGCTCGACCCGTCCTGGCTGCCCGACGCCGTCGCCGACTACGCGGGGCCGCACACCGGCGCCCCCGAGCTCCTGCCGCTCGACGCGGACCTGGCCGGGCTGCCGCCGCTGCACGTCGTCGCCGGTGCCGACGAGATCCTCGTCGACGACGCCGACACCCTCGTCGAGCGCGCCCGCGCGGCCGGGACACCGGTCACCTACGAGCGCGCGCCCGGCATGTGGCACGCCTTCCCGACGCTGGCCGGGCTGCTGGCGGAGGCCGACGCCTCGCTGCGCACCCTGGGCCTGGCCCTGCGGGCGGACTGCCTGCGCTGAGGCCCGCTCCCCCCGGGCGGCCCCGGAACGCACGAACGGGGCCGGGCACCGCCACGGGAGAGCGGTGTCCGGCCCCGTCCGGGACCTGTCCGGTCACGGTCCGGACCCACCGTCGTGGGTCCGGACCGGACGGCTACCTCAGCGGTAGTCGCGACCGAAGTCGTAGTCGTCCAGCGGCACCGCGGCACCGGTGCCCGTGCCGAAGACGTCCGGGCTGTAGTAGCCGTCGTCGTAGCTCGGCAGCGCGTAGGCGGCCGCGCGAGCCTCCTCGGTCGGCTGGACCTGGATGTTGCGGTACCGGTTGATGCCGGTACCGGCCGGGATCAGCTTACCGATGATCACGTTCTCCTTGAGCCCGACGAGCTTGTCGCGCTTTCCGTTGATCGCGGCATCGGTGAGGATGCGGGTGGTCTCCTGGAACGAGGCCGCGGACAGCCACGACTCCGTCGCCAGCGAGGCCTTGGTGATCCCCATCAGGACCGGACGGCCGGAGGCCGGCTCCAGACCCTCGGCGACGACCCGGCGGTTCTCGGACTCGAACTCGCCCCGCTCGGCCAGTGCGCCGGGCAGGAACTCGGTCGCACCCGAGTCGATGATCGTGACCCGGCGCAGCATCTGCCGGACGATGACCTCGATGTGCTTGTCGTGGATGTCCACGCTCTGCGTGCGGTACACCTTCTGCACCTCACGCACGAGGTGCAGCTGCACCTCACGCGGGCCCATGACACGCAGCACCTCGTGCGGGTCCGCCATGCCCTCGAGGAGCAGCTGGCCGACCGTCACGTGGTCGCCGTCCGCGAGCGGACGCTCGGTGCCGTCGACGGTGGTCATCCCGAGCCACTGCCGCTTGGACAGCTTCTCGTAGACGATCTCCTCGCCGCCGTCGTCCGGGATCAGCGTGATCTTCCAGAACCGGTCGCCGTCCTCGATGCGGATGCGGCCGTCGACGTCGGCGATCGGCGCCTTGCCGCGCGGGACCCGGGCCTCGAACAGCTCGGTGACACGCGGCAGACCGGTCGTGATGTCGTCACCCGCGACGCCACCCTGCTTGAACGTACGCATCGTCAGCTGGGTGCCGGGCTCACCGATGGACTGCGCGGCGACGATGCCGACGGCCTCGCCGACGTCCACCAGCTTGCCGGTGGCCATCGAGCGGCCGTAGCACATGCCGCAGATACCGGTGGCCGAGGCGCAGGTCAGCGCGGAGCGGACCCGGACCGTCTTGACGCCGGCCGCGACGAGCGCGTCGAGCACGGCGTCGCCGAGGTCGTCGCCCTTGCGGACCAGCACGGTGCCGTCCGCCGCGGTGATCTCCTCGCCGGAGGTACGGGCGTACACCGAGGTGCGCAGGTAACGGTGCGGGATGAACCGGCCGTCGCTCGTCTCCTCGGTGACCGCCATCGGGATGGCGCGCTCGGTGCCGCAGTCGACCTCGCGGACGATGACGTCCTGCGACACGTCGACCAGACGACGGGTCAGGTACCCGGAGTCCGCGGTCCGCAGCGCGGTGTCCGCCAGACCCTTACGGGTGCCGTGGGTGGAGATGAAGTACTCCAGCACCGACAGGCCCTCGCGGTAGGAGGCCTTGATCGGACGCGGGATGAACTCACCCTTGGGGTTCGCGACCAGACCCTTCATACCCGCCAGCTGGCGGATCTGGGTCATGTTGCCCGCGGCCCCGGACTGCACGATCGTCGGGATCGGGTTGTCCTCGGGGAAGTTCTGCTCCATCGCCTTGGCGACCTCCTCGGTCGCCCGGCTCCAGATCTTGACCATCTCGTCGTTGCGCTCCTGGTGCGACAGGGCACCACGCTGGTAGCGCTTGTTGATCTGGTCGGCCTTCGCCTCGTACTCCTCGAGGATGCCCGCCTTGGCCGGCGGGACCAGCACGTCCGCGATCGAGATCGTGACGCCGGAGCGCGTGGCCCAGTAGAAGCCCGCGTCCTTCAGCCGGTCCAGGACCTGCGCGACCTCGGTCATCGAGTAGCGCTCGGCCAGCTCGTTGACGATCGTGGCCTGGCGCTTCTTCGGCAGCGGCTCGTTGACGAACGGGTAGTCCGCCGGCAGGAGCTCGTTGAACAGCACCCGCCCGAGCGTGGTCTCCGCGGTCCAGACGCCGTCCTCGGTAATGGTCTCGGCCGCGGCACCGGGGGTCGGCGTGACCTGCGGGAGCCGGATCTTGATCGGCGCCTGCAGGTGGAGGACCTTGCGGTCGTAGGCCATGATCGCCTCGGCCGCGGAGCCGTAGTGGTTCCCGGCACCGAGGGCCTCGTCGCGCTGGCGGGTCAGGTGGAACAGACCCGTCACCATGTCCAGACGCGGCATCGCCAGCGGGCGACCCGACGCCGGGGACAGGATGTTGTTCGACGACAGCATCAGCACGCGCGCCTCGGACTGCGCCTCGGCCGACAGCGGCAGGTGCACCGCCATCTGGTCACCGTCGAAGTCCGCGTTGAACGCCTCGCAGACCAGCGGGTGCAGCTGGATGGCCTTGCCCTCCACCAGCTGCGGCTCGAAGGCCTGGATGCCGAGACGGTGCAGCGTGGGCGCACGGTTCAGCAGCACGGGGTGCTCGGAGATGACCTCCTCGAGCACGTCCCACACCTGCGAGCGGCCGCGCTCGACCATCCGCTTGGCCGACTTGATGTTCTGCGCGTGGTTGAGGTCCACCAGGCGCTTCATCACGAACGGCTTGAACAGCTCCAGCGCCATCTGCTTGGGCAGACCGCACTGGTGCAGCTTCAGCTGCGGGCCGACGACGATGACCGAACGGCCCGAGTAGTCGACGCGCTTGCCGAGCAGGTTCTGGCGGAACCGGCCCTGCTTGCCCTTGAGCAGGTCGGACAGCGACTTGAGCGGGCGGTTGCCCGGCCCGGTCACCGGCCGGCCGCGACGGCCGTTGTCGAACAGCGCGTCGACGGACTCCTGGAGCATCCGCTTCTCGTTGTTGACGATGATCTCGGGCGCGCCGAGGTCGATCAGTCGCTTGAGGCGGTTGTTCCGGTTGATGACCCGGCGGTACAGGTCGTTCAGGTCCGAGGTCGCGAAGCGGCCACCGTCGAGCTGCACCATCGGGCGCAGGTCCGGCGGGATGACCGGGACGCAGTCGAGCACCATGCCCATCGGCGAGTTGCCGGTGGTCTGGAACGCCGCGACGACCTTCAGCCGCTTGAGCGCGCGCAGCTTCTTCTGGCCCTTGCCGGACCGGATGATCTCGCGCAGCTTCTCGGCCTCGGCCGGGATGTCGAAGTTCTCCAGCAGCTTCTGGATCGCCTCGGCACCCATGGCGCCGGTGAAGTAGTCGCCGTAGCGGTCGTACAGCTCGCGGTAGATGGACTCGTCCGCGATGAGCTGCTGGACGTCGAGCTTGGTGAACGTCGTCCAGATCTCGTCGAGCCGGTCCAGCTCGCGCTGGGCGCGGTCGCGCAGCTGACGCATCTCGCGCTCGCCGCCGTCCTTCACCTTGCGGCGGACGTCGCCCTTGGCCCCCTCGGCCTCGAGCTCGGCGATGTCGGCCTCGAGCTTCTGGGCCCGGGCCTCCAGGTCGGCGTCGCGGGTCTGCTCGACCCGGCGGCGCTCCACGCTCATCTCGTTCTCGAGCGTGGACATGTCGTTGTGCCGCAGCTCGGTGTTCACCGAGGTGATCACGTACGCCGCGAAGTAGATGATCTTCTCGAGGTCCTTGGGAGCCAGGTCGAGCAGGTAGCCCAGCCGGCTCGGGACGCCCTTGAAGTACCAGATGTGCGTGACCGGGGCGGCCAGCTCGATGTGGCCCATCCGCTCACGACGCACCTTGGCGCGCGTGACCTCCACGCCGCAGCGCTCGCAGATGATGCCCTTGAACCGGACGCGCTTGTACTTGCCGCAGTAGCACTCCCAGTCCCGGGTCGGACCGAAGATCTTCTCGCAGAAGAGCCCGTCCTTCTCCGGCTTCAGGGTGCGGTAGTTGATGGTCTCGGGCTTCTTGACCTCACCGTGCGACCACTGGCGGATGCCCTCGGCGGTGGCCAGGCCGATGCGCAGTTCGTCGAAGAAGTTGACGTCGAGCACGTATGTCCTCTGTTTCTTCGTTTAAAGGGCGGCTGGTCGGACGGGGGTCAGTTGACGACGTCGTCGACGGTCATCGACTCCGAGCCCGGGCGGCTGGACAGGTTGATGCCCAGGTTCGCCGCGGCACGCTCGAGGTCCTCGTCGTCGGCGTCCCGCATCTCGATCGCCGCACCGTCGCTGGAGAGCACCTCGACGTTCAGGCAGAGCGACTGCAGCTCCTTGAGGAGCACCTTGAACGACTCGGGGATCCCCGGCTCCGGGATGTTCTCGCCCTTGACGATCGCCTCGTAGACCTTCACGCGGCCCACGACGTCGTCGGACTTGATCGTCAGCAGCTCCTGCAGGGTGTAGGCGGCGCCGTACGCCTGCATCGCCCAGCACTCCATCTCACCGAAGCGCTGGCCACCGAACTGCGCCTTACCGCCCAGCGGCTGCTGGGTGATCATCGAGTAGGGGCCGGTCGACCGGGCGTGGATCTTGTCGTCCACCAGGTGGGCCAGCTTCAGGATGTACATGTAGCCGACCGCGACCGGGAACGGGTACGGCTCACCGGAGCGGCCGTCGAGCAGCTGCGCCTTGCCGTCCGGACCGACCATCCGCTCGCCGTCCCGGTTGGGACGGGTCGAGCCCAGCAGACCCGTGATCTCGTGCTCGCGCGCACCGTCGAACACCGGCGTCGCGGTGTTCGTGTCGGCGGGCACCGAGTAGAGCTCCTCGGGCATCTGCGCCGCCCACTCGGGCGTGCCCTCGATCTCCCAGCCGGACTTGGCGATCCACCCGAGGTGGGTCTCCAGGATCTGGCCGATGTTCATACGACGCGGCACACCGTGGGTGTTCAGGATGATGTCGACCGGCGTGCCGTCCGGGAGGAACGGCATGTCCTCCTGCGGGAGGATCTTGCCGATGACGCCCTTGTTGCCGTGCCGGCCGGCGAGCTTGTCGCCGTCGGAGATCTTGCGCTTCTGGGCCACGTAGACGCGGACCAGCTCGTTGACGCCCGGGGCCAGCTCGTCGTCGTCGTCGCGGGAGAAGACCCGGATGCCGATGACCTTGCCGTTCTCGCCGTGCGGGACCTTCAGCGAGGTGTCGCGGACCTCGCGCGCCTTCTCACCGAAGATCGCGCGGAGCAGGCGCTCCTCCGGGGTCAGCTCGGTCTCGCCCTTGGGCGTGACCTTGCCGACCAGGATGTCGCCGGGCTGGACCTCGGCGCCGATCCGGATGATGCCGCGCTCGTCGAGGTCGGCCAGCACGTCCTCGGAGACGTTCGGGATGTCCCGGGTGATCTCCTCGGCGCCCAGCTTCGTGTCGCGCGCGTCGATCTCGTGCTCCTCGATGTGGATCGAGGTGAGCACGTCGTCCTGCACGAGGCGCTGCGACAGGATGATCGCATCCTCGTAGTTGTGGCCCTCCCACGGCATGATCGCCACGAGCAGGTTCTTGCCCAGCGCCATCTCACCGTTCTCGGTGCAGGGACCGTCGGCGAGCACCTGGCCCACCTCGACCCGCTGCCCCTCGTCCACGATGGGCTTCTGGTTGTTGCAGGTGCCCTGGTTGGAGCGGCGGAACTTGTTCAGACGGTAGGTCTGACGCTGCCCCTCGTCGTCCATGACGGTGATGTAGTCGGCACACAGCTCCTCGACGACACCGGCGGACTCGGCGGTGACGACGTCACCGGCGTCGACGGCGGCACGCAGCTCCATGCCGGTACCGACCAGCGGCGACTCCGAGCGCAGCAGCGGCACCGACTGGCGCTGCATGTTCGCGCCCATCAGCGCGCGGTTCGCGTCGTCGTGCTCGAGGAACGGGATCATCGCCGTCGCGACCGACACCATCTGGCGCGGCGAGACGTCGATGTACTCGACGCCCGAGGGCGAGATCAGGTCGACCTCGCCGCCCTTGCGGCGGACCAGGATCCGGTCCTCGGCGAACGAGCCGTCCTCGTTGAGGCGGGCGTTCGCCTGGGCGACGACGAAGCGGTCCTCCTCGTCGGCGGTCAGGTAGTCGATCTGGGAGGTGACGACACCCTCGACGACCTTGCGGTACGGCGTCTCGATGAAGCCGAACGGGTTGACCCGCGCGAAGGACGCCAGCGAGCCGATCAGACCGATGTTCGGACCCTCGGGGGTCTCGATCGGGCACATGCGGCCGTAGTGCGACGGGTGGACGTCGCGGACCTCCATGCCGGCACGCTCACGGGACAGACCGCCCGGGCCCAGCGCCGACAGGCGGCGCTTGTGGGTCAGTCCGGCCAGCGGGTTGTGCTGGTCCATGAACTGCGACAGCTGCGAGGTGCCGAAGAACTCCCGGATCGCGGCCGTGATCGGCCGGGTGTTGATCAGGGTCTGCGGCGTGATGGCCTCGACGTCCTGGGTGGTCATCCGCTCGCGGACGACCCGCTCGGTGCGGGACAGACCGACCCGGACCTGGTTCTGGATCAGCTCGCCGACGGTGCGCAGGCGCCGGTTGCCGAAGTGGTCGATGTCGTCGGTCTCGACCGGGATCTCCCGCGCGGAGTCACCGGAGCCCACGGCCATCGTGGTCTCGCCGGCGTGCAGCCGGACGAGGTACTCGATGGTGGTGGCGACATCCTCCTCGGTCAGCGTGCCGACCGAGTTCTCGATGTCGAGGCCGAGCTTCTTGTTGGCCTTGTAGCGACCGACCTTGGCCATGTCGTAGCGCTTGTCCTTGAAGAACAGGTTCTCCAGGAGCGCCTGGGCCGACTCGCGCGTCGGCGGCTCGCCGGGACGCAGCTTGCGGTAGATGTCGAGCAGCGCCTCGTCCTGGCCCGCGGTGTTGTCCTTCTCGAGCGTCGTCATGATCGTCTCGGAGAACCCGAAACGCTCACCGATCTGCTCGGCGGTCCACCCCAGGGCCTTCAGCAGCACGGTGACCGGCTGACGGCGCTTGCGGTCGATGCGGACACCGACGGTGTCGCGCTTGTCGACGTCGAACTCCAGCCACGCACCCCGACTCGGGATGATCTTGACCGAGTAGACGTCCTTCTCGGTCGTCTTGTCGATCGCGTGGTCGAAGTAGACACCCGGTGAACGGACGAGCTGCGACACGACGACGCGCTCGGTGCCGTTGATGATGAAGGTGCCCTTGTCGGTCATCACGGGGAACTCGCCCATGAAGACCGTCTGGGACTTGATCTCACCGGTGGTGTTGTTCGTGAACTCCGCCGTCACGAACAGCGGGGCACCGTAGGTCATGTCCTTGTCCCGGCACTCCTCGACGGAGGCCTTGACCTCGTCGAAGCGGGGGTCGGAGAAGGACAGCGACATCGAGCCCGAGAAGTCCTCGATCGGCGAGATCTCGGTGAGGATCTCCTCCAGACCGCTCACCGGGAGATCGTCACCGGCCTCGATCCGGCGCTGGAACCAGGCCTCGCTGCCGACCAGCCACTCGTACGACTGGATCTGCAGGTCGAGAAGGTCGGGGACCTCCAACGGCTGGGCGATCTTCGCGAAGGTGACCCGGGTGGGTGCGCCGGGGTAGTTCGGGTTCGCCGAAGCGGAGAGGGTCGAGGTGGTCGCGGCGGCGCGGGAGACAGCCAAGATGCGTCCTTCCGAGAACTGCGCTTCTCGTCTGGCGTGCGCCGGTGGCGGGCGCTACCGTCTCCCTCGATCCGATCGGGGTCCCCCCGGATCGAGAAGCCGGTAGCCGGCCACGTCGCACGCCGTCTGTTGTCGGGCGCTGACGGACGAACGAACCCCCGCACCCATGTCCGCCGAACCCTCTCCGGCGGCCGACGGATCGGTCCGGAAGTCTTCCCCGGTCATGAGCGCGTGAGCCTGGACGCAGACAGCGCAAAGAATGACTATAGACGCTGCGAGCGCAGCTGTCGAGACAGGTCGCCGATTCCAGCATCCAGGCAACCACCGTTGCCCAAGAGTGACCTGCACGCCGCACCGAGTCAAGTCCCACTTCGTCGACGAGCGGTCATCCTGCCGGGACGACCGGTCCGCCGACGCCCGTTCAGGTCGCTCCGCGTGACGGTTGACACGGTGTCGTCGGGGCGCCAACGATCGGTCACAGGTCGGTGACGGCCGGCGGCGACGAAAGGACGACGATGTCCGACAGCACTCCTCCCATGCGCGAGCTCCTCGGTGACGACGCCCCCAGCAACTGGGGCAAGTGGGGTCCCGACGACGAGCTCGGCTGCCTGAACTACCTGGACGCGGGCGAGGTCCTGCGCGGCGTGCAGCACGTCCGGTCCGGCGAGGTGTTCACCCTGCAGATCCACATGGGACGCACCGAGGCGCCGGGCGACCCGCTGTGGCCGGGCCGCGAGGGCATCAAGCGCCAGAACGTCATGGACGAGGGCACCTGGGACTCGGCCGACGCGCCGCAGTTCCCCGGCGGTCTGCACTACGCCGACGACACCGCCCTCATCTTCCTGCAGGGCTCCACGCAGTACGACGCGCTCGGCCACGTCTGGTACGACGGCAAGCTCTGGAACGGCTACGACGCGCGCTCCACCGTCGACGCGATGGACCGGGCCTCGGTGCTGCCGATCGCGGAGAAGGGCGTCGTCGGGCGGGGCGTGCTCATCGACATGGCCCGGCACCGCGGCAAGGAATGGCTCGACAAGGGCGAGACCTTCGACCACACCGACCTCGAGGCCGCCGCGCAGGCACAGGGCGTCACGATCGAGCCGCACGACGTGCTCGTCATCCGCACCGGATGGATGAAGTACTGGTACGAGCTCAACGACCCGGCCACCTTCTACACCGACTTCACCGAGCCCGGGCTCACCTACTCGCGCGAGCTCGTGGAGTGGTTCCAGCGCAAGGAGATCCCGAACCTCGTCACCGACACGATCGCCAACGAGGTGACCAGCGAGCCGCACACCGGCGTCGCGCTCCCGCTGCACTGCGCGCTGATGCGCAACCTCGGCGTCGCCCTCACCGAGATCGCCTGGCTCGACGACCTCGCCGACGCCTGCGCCGCCGACGGACGGTGGAGCTTCCTCTACGCCGCGGCCCCGCTGAAGGTCGTCAACGGCACGGGGGCACCGGTGAACCCGATCGTGATCCGCTGATGTCCTTCGCCGACCGCCCCTGGCTGGCCCGCTACGCCGAGGGCCAGCCGCACGACATCACCCCGGACTTCCCGGACGCGCTGTCGATGTTCCGCGCCGCGGTGGCGCGCAACCCCGACGGCGACGCGATCCGCTACTTCGACGGCGCGCTCACCTACCGCGAGCTCGACGAGCTCACCGACGCCTTCGCCGCCGGGCTGCTCGCCGGCGGTTTCACCGCGGGCGAGCGGGTCGCGATGTACCTGCAGAACGTGCCGCAGTTCGTCCTCGGCCTGATCGGCACCTGGAAGGCCGGCGGCGTCGCGGTGTCGATCAACCCGATGAACCGGGAGCGCGAGCTGGAGCTGCTGCTGCGCGACTCCGGGTCGTCGGTGCTGGTGTGCCTGGAGTCGCTCTACGACGGCGTCGCGCGGACCGTGCTGGCCGGGCAGCCGGGTGTGCGCACCGTGCTCACCACCTCCGAGCGCGAGTTCCAGACCCGCGACGACCCGCGTGCGCTGCCCGACTCCGCGCGGCCGGACCTGTCCGGCGACGACGTCACCGACCTCGGGGCGTTCCTGGAGACGCACCGGGGCAGCACTCCCCCGCCGGTGTCGTTCACCGCAGGCGACACCGCGTTCCTCACCTACACCTCGGGGACCACCGGGCCGCCCAAGGGCGCGATGAACACCCACGGCAACGTCGTCTTCACCAGCCAGGCCTACGCCACCTGGTGCGGCCTCGGCGACGACGAGGTCGTCCTCGGCATCGCCCCGCTGTTCCATATCACCGGGCTGATCGCGCACGTGACCCTCGCCCAGTACCTGGCCGCGCCGCTGGTGCTGTTCCACCGGTTCGAGCCGTCGCTGGGCGTCGACGTCATCCGGGAGCACCGGCCGACCCTGACCGTCGGGGCGATCACCGTGTTCATCGCGCTGATGAACGCCCCGAACGCCGACCGGGAGGCGTTCGCGTCGCTGCGCACGATCTGCTCGGGCGGGGCGCCGATCCCGCCGTCGACGGTCACCGCGTTCCACGAGGCGTTCGGGCTGTGGATCCACAACATCTACGGGCTGACCGAGACCACCTCGCCGTCGCACGCGACGCCGATCGGCACGCAGGGGCCGGTGGACTCCGCGTCCGGGGCGCTGTCGGTGGGCGTCCCGATCTACGGGACCGTCGTGCGCATCCTCGACGACGACGGCGCGGAGCTCCCGCCCGGCGAGATCGGGGAGATCTGCACGTCCGGGCCGCAGGTCGTCGCGGGCTACTGGGGCAAGCCCGAGGAGACGGCCCACGCGTTCCCCACCGGGGAGCTCGCGCAGCCCGAACTCAGAACGGGGGACGTCGGCTACATGGACGCCGACGGCTGGTTCTACATCGTCGACCGCAAGAAGGACCAGATCAACGCGGGCGGCTACAAGGTGTGGCCGCGCGAGGTGGAGGACGTGCTCTACGAGCACCCCGCGGTGCGGGAGGCCGCGGTGGTCGGCGTCGCCGACGAGTACCGGGGCGAGACGGTGAAGGCGTTCGTGTCGCTGCGGGCGGGCGCCTCGGCCACCCCGGAGGAGCTGATCGCGTTCACCAAGGAGCGGATGGCGGCCTACAAGTACCCGCGGCAGGTGGAGCTGCTCGACGAGGTCCCCAAGACCGTCACGGGCAAGGTGCTGCGCCGCGAGCTGCGGGCCCGCGAGCAGACCTGATCCCGGAGACGACGACGGGGCGCCGACCCGGTGGGTCGGCGCCCCGTCGTGCGAGCGGTGCTCAGGTCACTTGAGCGAGACCTTGGCGCCGGCCTCCTCGAGCTTCGTCTTGGCGGCCTCGGCGGCCTCCTTGGCGACACCCTCGAGCAGCGGCTTCGGCGCGGACTCGACGAGGTCCTTCGCCTCCTTCAGGCCCAGGCCCGAGACGACCTCACGGACGACCTTGATGACCTGGATCTTCTTGTCACCGGCGGCCTCGAGGACGACGTCGAACTCGTCCTTCTCCTCCTCGGCGGGGGCGGCACCGGCGGCGGGGGCACCCGCGGCGGCGACGGCGACCGGGGCGGCCGCGGTGACCTCGAAGGTCTCCTCGAACTTCTTCACGAAGTCCGAGAGCTCGAGCAGGGTGAGCTCCTTGAAGGCGTCGAGCAGCTCGTCGGTGGACAGCTTCGCCATGGTGGCGGTCCTTTCTCTACGAAAGACAGATGGGGGTGGTGATCAGCTCTCGGCGGAGTCGCCGTCGGCCTCGGCCGGAGCGGCGGACTCGCCGGACTCGGCCTTCTTGTCGGCCAGCGCCTGCGCGAGGCGGGCGACCTGCGAGGCCGGGGCGTTGAACAGCCCGGCGGCCTTGGACAGGTTCGCCTTCATCGCGCCGGCCAGCTTGGCCAGCAGGACCTCGCGGGTCTCGAGGTCCGCCAGCTGCTCGACCTCGGCGGTGGACAGGGCGCGCCCGTCCATGTACCCGCCCTTGATCGTCAGACCGGGGTTGTCCTTCGCGAACTGCTTGATCGCCTTCGCGGCCTCGACGGGCTCACCCTTGATGAAGGTGATGGCCGTCGGGCCGGCGAGCAGGTCGTCCAGGCCCTGGACCCCGGCCTCCGCCGCCGCGCGCTTGACCAGGGTGTTCTTCGCGACGCGGAAGTTCGCGCCCGCACCCAGGTCCCGGCGCAGCTGGGTCAGCTTGGCGACGCTGAGCCCGCGGTACTCGGTCACGACCGAGGCGTCCGACTCGCGGAAGCGGTTGGTGATCTCCTCGACCGCTGCGACCTTCTCAGGTGCTGCCATCGCTGCCCTCCTCTCGGGGGTCGGTCTCGTGCACGTGGGACGTGCTTGGGGGTGCCACCGACGCAGTTCCCACTCCGACCCCGGAGACGACGAACGCCCCGTGCGCAGCAGCACGGGGCGTCGGAAGTTCGTGGGGCGCTCGCGCGCCCGGTGTCGCCTCGTCCTCCTGCGCGGGCCGTCCGGACGTTCCCGGAACCTTCGTACGCCCTTCGGGAAGGACGCGGACCTGCGGTCTTCGGTGGATCGGGAGTAACCATACTCCTCGCCGTACCCCCGGTTCGCCCGGGGGTACGGCGAGGCGGGGCCTGCTCAGGCCGGCGTCATCGCCGAGATCTTCCAGCGACCGTCGACGAACTGGGCGTCGACCCGCAGCCGGGCCGCCGCGGCGCCCTCCTGCGGGGCGCCGCCGTCGGCCTGGCGGCGGATGACCTGGTTGACGAAGGCGTAGACGGTCGCGCGGTCGCCGTCGATGCTCGCCACGGCGAGCTTCGGGATCGTCGCGGTGACCACGGCCTTCTGCTGCGGGGCGAGGTCCTTCACGCTGCCGAAGATCTTGTCGAACTCCGGCTGGAAGCCCGGGGTGATGACGCCACGGGCGTCGTCCTCGGCCTGCTGGAGGCGGGCGTAGTCGAAGGAGTAGACCTTCGTGATCGCCTCACCGACCTGCTCGCTGACCTGCGCGGTGGTGCCGACGTCGGTGAGCGCGGTGTTGGACGCCGAGCCGGTGAAGGTCGTGCGGTACCACTCGGCGCCGAAGAACGCGGCGGCCGCGACGAGCAGCACCGTGACGGCGAGCAGCAGGCCGGTCGCGCGCCGGGTGGTCGGGGCGGACAGCACCGACCGGCGGCGCGGGGCGCCGTCGGCCTCGGCCGGGGCACCGTCGGCGTCGTGGGCGGCGTCGTCGTCGGCCGTACCGGGGGCGTCGGTGCGCCCGGCGTCGCCGGAGCGCACCGGTGCGGCGGACGGGACCGCGTCACCGGAGCGCTCGTCGAGGGCGACACCGCCGGTGCCGGTCTCCTCCTCGTCGGGCTCGTCGGCGCGGGTGCGCGGGCGGCCCGCGACCTGGGGCCTGCGGATGCCGCCCGCGGGGCGGCGGCGGGGGGTGGACATGCGGTGACCTCCTGGGGTGGTCGACCTGGGAGCGGGGCGGTGCGGGGCACCGCCGGGGGGCCGGGGGTCGGGCCGGAGGGTCAGCCCGTACCCGGGGTGACCAGCGGCTCCAGTGCGTCGACCTTCCAGCCGTCGTCGGTGCGGACCATGCCGAGCTCGATGCGCTGGCGGGTCACGGCGGGCTGACCGCCCTCGGGCGTGACGGTCACGTCGACGCCGGCGAGCACCCGGGCGGTCCCGGCGCGCGGGTCGACCTCGGTCACCGCGGCGTCGGTCACGGTCGCGGCGGTGGTGCGCTTCTGGTCGGTGACCAGCTTGGCGTAGGCGTCGCGGTTGGACACGAACTCGTCGCGGACCGACCCGGCCGAGGACTGGATCCACAGGTCCAGGCCCTTCTGGGCGTCCTTGTGGTCCAGGGTGTTCAGGTTGATCACGGCCTGGCGGGCGTCACGGAGCGCCTCGTCGCGGGCCTGGGCGACCTGGGTGGCGTCGCTGTTCAGCGCGAACAGCCACAGGCCGCCCAGCACGAGCGCGAGCACCGCCGCGACGACGGCGGCCACGGGCAGGGCCCTGGCGAGCGGTCCGGGCGGGGCCTGGCCGCCGTCCGGACCGGTGGCAGGCTCCACGGGCGCGGCACCGTCGGGGGTGTCGGCCGTCGGGTCGGCCTTCGTGTCGGCGTCGGAGCCGGCAACGTCGGTGTTCATCGGGGAGCGTTCCTCCTCCCGGCTGCGGGGGCACAGCCGCTCGGCGACCGCACCGGGCGGCCGTGGGCCGGCCGTGGGGGTCCGCGCCGTCCGGCGGACGGCGGTCCCCCGCGGTCGTCGTGCCGGCCGGGCCCGGGTGTGGCCCGGCCGTCGTGCCGGTCGCGCCCCGGACGGGGCGCGACCGTCGTGCTCAACCGCCCAGGATCTGGGCGAAGCTCGTCACCAGGCCCGGCGTCGCGACCCGCTCGGCACGGTCGTCGCCGAGCGACCCGGCGTTCGGCCGCGGGGCCGGTCCGTCGGCGGTGTCGCCGCCGTGGTGACCGTCACCGTGGCCGCCGAACCCCGAGTTGCCGGAGTAGTCCGGCACCTCGAGCGGCTGGGGCCTCGGCACATTCTGCATTCCGCGCACGTTGGTGGGGCTTCCGGGGGGCTCGGTGCAGCGGGCGTCCTCGTTCACCGGTCGCTCGGAGACGTCGAGGCCACCGCGGTTGGGCGTGCCCTCGTAGCCCCGGGTGCAGACCGGCGGGTCGGCGATGTTGACGACCAGGCCGAGGTGCGCGGTCCCGTCGCCGGGCACGACCTTCGGCGCGACGGCCACCAGGCCGGGGTAGGTCACGAGCAGCTGGCGCAGGCCCGCCTGGCGCGGGGCCAGCAGTTCGGTCACCGTCCGCAGGTTCGCGATCGACTCGCCGAGCCCGGGGCCGCTCTCCCGGAGCAGGCCGCTGACCTGGTCGCCCAGGCGCGGGCCGTCGTCGATGATCCGGCGCAGGTCCGGGTCGGACTGCTTGAGCTGCTCGGTGACCTCGCGCAGGCCGCGGCTGAACTCCTGGAACTGCGGGGCCACCTCGTTCTGCGTGGTGAGCACCGGCCGGGCGTCGCGGATCAGCGCGGTCGTCTGCGGCAGCGCGTCGGTGGCGGCCCGGGTGAACTCCCCGGTGGTGTCGAGCAGCTGCTGCAGCGGCTGCGCGGTGCCCTCGAAGCCCTGGCCGAGCTCGCGGACGACGGTCTGCAGCGAGTCCTTCGGCACCGTCGACACGAGCTGGTCCAGCTCGGTCAGGAAGGTGTTGATCTGGACCGGGGTCCGGGTGCGGTCCTGCGGGATGACCGAGCCGGAGGCGAGCGCCTCGCCGCCGTCGGCCACCGGCTGGAGGTCGACGTACTGCTCGCCGATCGGCGAGAGGTTCCCGACGACGGCCCGGGCGTCGGCCGGGATGGACGGCGCGGAGTTCTCGATGTCGAGCTGGACGTCGACGCCGCGGGAGGTCAGCGACAGCTGCCCGACCCGGCCGACGCTCACGCCGCGGTAGGTGACATCGGCGCCGCTGAAGATCCCGCCGGAGTCGGCGAGCTCCACCGTGACCGGGTAGGTCGTCGCGCCGAAGATGCGGTCGAGGCCCGCATAGCGGAAGCCCGCGTAGCCGACCGCCACGACGGTGACGAGCACCAGCGCGATCAGCTGCCAGCGGACGGTCTTGGTGATCACGATCCGCCTCCGAAGAGTCCGCCGAGCAGGCCGCCGCCACCGGAGCCCTGCTCCGGCGTCGGGCTCGGTGCCGGGGTCGCCGACGGTGCCGGGGTGGCCGTCGCGGTGCCCGAGGCGGGCGGCGCCGGCGCGGTGGTGGGCTGCTCGGTCCCGAGCAGCGGCAGCGCGGGCGCACCCGGGACCGCCGGGGCCGGCTGCCGCGGGGTCGCGCCGAGCAGCGGCGTCAGCAGCTGCGCGGTGGGCGGCAGCTGGGCCAGCTGCGTCGGGTCGAGCGGGAGCCCGAGCTGGTTGGAGTTGAGGATGTTGCGCAGGATCGAACCGAGGTCCAGGTCCAGCTTCACGTAGAGGTTGGCGTAGTCACCGGCGACGGCGTCGGTGGCCGCATCGGTGAACGGGATCGACAGCAGCAGCTGCAGCGAGTCCGGCAGGTTCTGGCCGGAGTCGGCCAGGTTCCGCAGCACCGGGCGCAGCGCCTCCAGGTCGGCGAGCAGGTCGTCGCGGGACCGGTTGACGACGTTCGTCGCGACACCGGACAGCCGGTCGAGCGCCTGCAGCATGCCGACCAGCTGCCTGCGCTGGGACTCGAGCTCGCGCAGGCCGGGGCTGATGTTCTGCAGGGCGTTCTCGATCTGCGGGCGACGCTCGGCGAGCGTGGCCGACAGGCGGTTGAGCCCGTCGAGCGCCCGGTTGATGTCGTCCTTGGAGCTGTCGAGCGAGCCGACGAGCCGGTCGAGGTTGTCCAGCAGCGCCCGCACCTGCGGCTCGCGCCCGGACAGCGCGTTGTTCAGCTCGGTGGAGATGGTCCGGATCTGGGCCACGCCGCCGCCGTTGAGCAGCAGCGACAGGGCCCCGAGGACCTCCTCGACCTCGGCCGCGCGCCCGCTGGCCTGCAGCCCGATCTTCCCGCTCCGCGCGAGGTCGCCCTCTGCGGGAACGGTCGGCTGGGACAGCTCGACGAACTTCTCACCGAGCAGCGAGGTCGTGCGGACCCGCGCGGTGGCGTTGGCCGGGAGCTTGACGTCGCGGTTCACCGCGACGGTGACCAGCGCGTTCCACGACCCCGGCTCGACGGCGACGGTCTCGACCGCGCCGACCGGCACGTCACCGACGCGCACGATCGACTGCGGGACGAGGTCGACGACGTCGGCGAACTCGATCTGCACCGAGTACGGGTCGTCGCCCAGGTTCGCGCCACCGGGCAGCGGGATGCCCCGGAGGCCGCCGTCCACCGCGCCGCAGCCGCCCGCGAACAGGGCCACGGCGGTCAGCAGCGCCGACACCCGGCCGACACGGCTGCTGGAGCCGATCACGATCCACCTCCGAACAGGCCGAACAGTCCGCCGCCCCCGCGCTCCTCGGTCTCGGGGACCGGGGTGGGAGTGGCCTGCGGGGCCGTCGTCGTCGACGGCGCCGGGGTGGCCGGGGCGCCGGTGGCACCCGGTGCGGGCTGCCCACCGGGGGCGGGAGCCTGCGGGTCGGCCGGGGCGCGCAGCTGCGAGCCCGGGTCGGTCAGCGACAGCGGCGAGCCCGGCATCAGCTGGGGCACCGCCGGGTTGACCCCGGAGCCGCCGGCCTGGAGCTGCTCGAGCACCTGCTGCGGGGTCGGCAGCGGCACGGCGCCGTCGAGGATCGGGGCCAGGCCGTCGCACAGCGCGGCGGTGGGCTGGTCCAGGCCACCCGGGATCGCACCCGCGCCGCGGCGGAGGATCTCGCAGATCGCGACCGGCAGCGGGTAGGCCAGCTCGTTGATGTTGGCCCGGGTGTCGAGGGTCTCGGAGGAGCCGTTGTAGATGTTGGTGAGGTTGTTCAGCGCGGCCGGGGCGACGTCGGCGATCTCGGACAGCGCCCGCTGGTGGTCGACGACCTCCTGCGAGACGCTCGCGAGCTTGTCCACGTTCGACCGCAGCGTCGACCGGTTGTCCCGCACGAAGTCCGCGACCTCGCCGAGTGCGTAGGACAGCTGGTTCAGCGCCCCGCCGAGCTCGCCGCGCTGGCTCGCGAGGAAGCCGGTCACGTCGGCCAGCTTCCCGTTGAGCTCGCGGATGCCGGGGTCGTTCTCCCGCAGCGTCCCGACGAACTTCTGCAGCTCGGTGATGGTGCCGAACAGGTCACCGCTGGACCCGTTCAGCGTCGCCGAGAGCCCACCCAGGTTGCGGATGGTGTCGTTGAGCGCGCGGCCGTTGCCGTCGAGGTTCTTCGCGGTGACGTCCAGGACGTCGTTGAGCGCGCCGTCCTTGTTCGCCCCCTGCGGGCCGAGCGCCCGGGAGAGCTCGGTCGCGGTCCGGGTGAGGTCGTCGACGCCGAGCGGGAACGCGGTGCGCTCCAGCGGGATCGGCTCGCCGTTCCACTCCGGGCCGCCGGTCCACACCGGGGTCAGCTGCACGTAGCGGCCGGTGACCAGGCTCGGCGAGACGACGGCGGCCTTGACGTCGGCGGGCAGGCGCACCTCGTCGTCGGTGATGGTCATGTCGACCCGCACCCGGTCGCCCTCCGGCGTGATCCGGTCGATCTTGCCGACCGGGACGCCGAGCACCCGCACGTCGTTGTCCTGGAACAGCGCGGCGGAGCTGGTGAAGTAGGCGGTGACCTGGCGGCCGCCGCCGGAGGTGATCAGCCAGATCGCGCTCGCCACCAGGACGGCGACGACGGCGATCAGGGCACCGAACTGGATCTGGCGCCGGTCGTTGGCCCAGGACCCCATCAGCAGTCACCCCCGAGCGGCACGACCGGCGGCAGCAGGCCGCACAGGTAGTTGTCGAACCAACGGCCGTTGCCGAGGGCGTTGCCGAACACGCGGACGAACACCGCTTCCTTGTCGAGGATCTCGCCGAGGTTGTCGCGGTTCTCCTCGAGCACCGCCAGCACGCGGTCGAGGGTCTCCAGGGCCGGGCGCAGCTGCGCCTGGTTGTCGGCGACGAGGCCGCGCAGCTGGATCGACAGGCGCTGCACGCCGTCGAGCAGGTTCGCGATCGCGTCCTTGCGGCGCTGCAGCTCACCGAGCAACAGATTGCCGTCGTTCACCAGCTTCACGACATCGCCGCGGCGGTCCGCCAGCGTGGTCGACAGCTGCCGGGTGTTGGCGAGCAGCTTCTTCAGCTCGCCGTCGCGGCTGGAGATCGTGTTCGACAGGCGGGACAGCCCGTCCAGGGCCCCGCGGATCTCCGGCGGGGTGTCGCGGAAGGTGTCCGAGAGCGTGGTGAGGCTCGACGCGAGCTGCGTGGTGTCGAGCTGGTCGATCGTGCCGGAGAGGCCGTTGAAGGCGTCGACGACGTCGAACGGGGACTTGGTCCGGTCCCGGCCGATCGGCTCGTCGGGGTTCTGCTCGCCGTCGCCGCGCGGGTCGAGGGCGAGGAACTTGGAGCCGAGCAGCGTCGCGATCTCGATCGACGCCGTGGTCCGGTTGCCGACCCAGGCGTCCTCGACGGTGAACTCGACCTTCACGTGGTCGCCGTCGAGGGAGACCTTCTGCACCCGGCCCGCCTCGACGCCGGCCACGGTGACGCGGTCGTTGGCCTGCAGGCCCGCCGCCTCGGGGAACTCCGCGGTGTAGCGGGTGGCCCCGGAGAAGATCGCCTCGTAGTTGAACGCGGCCAGTGTCAGCGCCGCGATCAGCACGAGTCCGATCACCGCCGTCAGGACGGGGCGCTTCTGCCCTGCCTGTGCCATCAGTTGCCTCCCGGCTGCAGCGCTGCGGTCGGGTCGCTGCTGGAGTCGACCGGGCCACGGCCGGCCGCCTGGTCCAGCAGGCCGCCGACCGACTCGGTGGTCGGCTCACGCATCAACGGGTTGTCCTGGGCGCGGTTGTCCGCGGGGTCGCCGGGCTGCGAGCCGTCGGTCGGGACGGTGTTGCCGGCCCCGATCCCGGACGGGTCCGCGCCGCAGCGCCGCTCGGGGTTGCGGATCGGGCCGATGCCCAGCTGCTCCAGCGAGGTCGGCGGCAGGATCGGCGAGATGCCGATCTGGCCGTCGAGGCCGCAGAGGTAGAAGTTGAACCAGCTGCCGTAGGAGCCGACGCGGGCGATCCGGTTCAGCTTGAACGGCGTGTACTGCAGGAACCGCTCGATCGCGGGGCGGCCCTGGTCGAGCTGGGTCGCGAGGTCCCCGAGGTTGCGGATGTCGTCGCGCAGCGGCGGGCGGGCGTCCTCCAGGAACGACCCGGTGACCTGGGTCAGCTCGCCGATGGACTGGATGGCGTTGCCGATGGGCTCGCGGTCCTGGGCCAGCCCGGACACCAGCGCCTGCAGCGAGCTGATCAGCTCGTTGAGGCCCTCGTCGTTGCGGTTGACGGTGTCGAGCGTCAGGTTCAGGTTGTCGATGACCTGGCCGATGACCTGGTCGCGGTCGGCGATCGAGTTGGTCAGCGACGACGTCGAGGCCAGCAGGCTCTGCACCGTGCCGCCCTCGCCCTGCAGGACCTGGACGATCTCCATCGACAGCTTGTTGATCTGGTCCGGGTCGAGGCCCTGGAACAGCGGCTGGAAGCCGTTGAACAGCACGGTCAGGTTGACCGCGGGGCGGGTCCGGTCGATCGGGATCTGGCCGCCGGCGGGGAGGTCCTGCCCGGTCGGGCCCGCGCCCTGGTCCAGCGCCATGTACCGCTGGCCGATGAGGTTCTTGTACTTCAGGGTCGCGCTGACCGTCGCCGGCAGCGGGGTGGACGAGTCGACGTCGAACGCCACCTCGGCGACCCGCTGGTCGACGATGCGGACGTCCTTGATCGACCCGACGACGACGCCGGCGATGCGGACGTCGTCGCCGGCCAGCAAGCCGGTCGCGTCGGTGAACCGGGCGGTGTACTCGGTGACCTGGCCGCCGCGGGCGTTCGCGATGGTCAGGCCGAGCAGCGTGGTGCCCATCGCCGTGATCAGCGCGAAGACCAGGAACTTGACCAGCGCCGAGATCGGGAGCCTGCTCACGTCAGCGTCACCTCCGTGCCGCGCAGGAGCGGGCCGACCATCGTGCTGCTCCAGGCCGGCACGGCCTGCGGGGAGCCGCCCTGGTGGGCGGCCAGCAGCTGCGCGACGACCTCCTGCTCACCGGCGGAGTTCGCGACGCCCATGTCGACCGAGCCGCTCTGGTGCGCCCCCTCGTAGGACGACGGCTGGATGCCCACCTGGCCGAGCGTGGTGGTCAGCGGGGGCAGCACGCCCGCGCCGTTCTGCGCGCTCTGGTCCTGGATCAGGCCGAAGCTGTTCGTGCCGTCGTAGGTGCCGAAGGTGTCGACCCCGAAGTCCTCGGGGTTGCCCATCGGCTGCCCGGCCGGGGCCGGGCCGGGGACGGAGCCGTCGCGGAACGGGCCGTCCGGCGGGTACTGGGTGCCGGTCGGCACCGGGATCGGGTAGCAGCGCGGGCCGCGGTCGTCGCCGTAGCGCGGCTCGTCCTGGTTGGGCAGGTACTTGCCCTTGCTCGCCACGATCTCGAGGGTGATGTTGACGCCCACCCGGTCGGTGCCCGGCCGGATCGCGTCGTTGATCTTCGGGATCAGCTCGACGAGCTGGCGGGTCAGGCAGGGGAACTCGGGCGAGTAGCGCGCGAGCGTCTCCAGCGTCGGCCGGCTGGCCGCCGACAGCCCGATGATGTTCTCGCCGTTCGCGTCGAGGAAGGCCCGCAGGTCGTCCGACGCGCCGGTGATGGAGCGGTAGAGGTTCCGCAGCCCCTCGCGCTTCTCGACGATCGTGCGGCTGGTGACCGTCAGGTTGTCGAGCGCGTCGAGCAGGTCCGGCGCCGCCTGGTTCAGGTTGTCGGAGAACGTCGCCAGCTGGCGGATGTCCTCCTGCAGGTCGGGCACGGCCGGGTTGAGGCCCTCGACCAGCGTGTTGAGCTGGGTGAGGGTCTCGCCGAGCTGGTTGCCGCGGCCCTGCAGGGCCTGGGAGAGCGAGCCGAGGGTGGTCGCGAGGTCCTGCGGGCGGACGGTCTGCAGCAGCGGCAGGAGCTCGTCGAGCACGCGCTCGACCTCCAGCGCGGCCTTGCTGCGGTCCTCGGGGATGACGTCGCCCGCGGCGAGCCGGGCCGTCGACGGCGCGGCCGGCGGGACGAGCGAGACGAACTTCTCGCCGAACAGCGTCTTGGGGAGCAGCTGCGCGGTGACGTTCTCGGGGATCTGGTCGAGGTACTGCGGGTCCATCGACATCTCGATGCTGGTGTCGGTGCCGTTCGAGACGACCTTGTCGACCTGCCCGACGATCAGGCCGTTGACCTTGACGTCGGAGCGCTCCTGCATCTGGGTGCCGACCCGGGCCACGTTCAGCGTGACCGGGACGCCGGAGGAGAACACCCCCGAGTACTGGGCGACGGCCAGGCCGAGCAGGACGACGATGACCGTGACGAAGGCCAGGCCCTGCAGCACACGCTTGGTGGACCTCATCCGGCCACCCGCACCGAGGTCGAGGTGCCGAACATGACGAGGGTGAGGAAGAAGTCGAGGACCGCGGTGCTGACGATCGACAGCCGCACCGCCCGCCCGACCGCGACGCCGACGCCGGCCGGTCCGCCCTTGGCGGAGTAGCCGTAGTGGCAGTGGATCAGGATGATCACCGTCGCGAACACGATCACTTTGAGATAGGACAGCAGTACGTCACTGACCGGCAGGAACAGGTCGAAGTAGTGGTCGTACGTGCCACCCGGCAGGCCGTTGATCAGCGTGACGTTGATCCGCGAGGCGGCGTAGCTGGCGAGCAGGCCGAGCGTGTAGATCGGGATGATCGCGACGATGCCGGCGACCACCCGGGTGGTGACCAGGTAGGGCACCGAGGGCACGGCCATGACCTCGAGGGCGTCGATCTCCTCGGAGATCCGCATCGCGCCGAGCTGGGCGGTGAACCCCGCGCCGAGGGTCGCGGTCAGCGCCGAGGCGGCGACCAGCGGGGCGATCGAGCGGGTGTTGAAGTAGGCGGTGATGAAGCCGGTCAGCGCCTCGACTCCCAGGGCGTCGAGGGCCCGGAAGCCCTGCAGGCCGACCAGCGAGCCGACGAACAGCGACAGCGACGCCATGACGCCGACGGTCCCGAGGATGACGATCAGCGCGCCGGACCCGAAGGACACCTCGGCGAGCAGCCGGGCGACCTCCTTCTTGTAGCGGGTCAGCGTCTTCGGGATCCAGAGGATCGACCGGATGTAGAGCGAGAGCTGGTCGCCCAGCTCCTCGAGCTGGTTCAGCGGCGCCTGCGCGGCCCGCCGGGCACGTGTTCCGAGTGGGGTTGCCATGGATCAGAAGCCCTTCGGCGGGACGAGCTCGAGGTACAAGGCGGTGAGCACGAGGTTGATCAGGAAGACCAGGACGAAGGAGATGACGACGGCCTGGTTCACCGCGTCGCCGACGCCCTTGGCGCCGGGGGGCGGGTTCAGCCCGCGGAAGGCGGCGACGACGCCCGCGACGATGCCGAACAGGAAGGCCTTCATCTCCGACACGACGATGTCGCTGACCTGCGCGATCGCCGAGAAGCTGGAGATGTAGGCGCCGGGCGAGCCGCCCTGGATGATCACGTTGAAGAAGTAGCCGCCGGCGACGCCGACGCAGGTGGCGAGGCCGTTCAGGACGACGGCGGTGATGCCCATCGCGAGCACCCGTGGGACGACGAGGCGCTGGATCGGCGAGATGCCGAGCACCTCCATCGCCGCGATCTCCTCGCGGATGGTCCGCGCGCCCAGGTCCGCACAGACGGCGCTCCCGCCCGCCCCGGAGATCAGCAGCGCGGTGACGATCGGCGCGGCCTGCTGGACGATCGCGAGGACCGCGCCGGCGCCGGTCTGGGACTGGGCGCCGAACTGGCGGGTCAGCTCACCGAGCAGCAGCGCGATCGTCGCACCGAAGGGGATGGTGAACAGTGCGGTCGGCAGCGCCGAGACCTTGGTGACGAACCAGGTCTGCTCGACGAGCTCGCGCCACTGGAACGGCCGGCGCAGTCCCTGGCGGCCGATCTCGGCGAACAGGCCGAAGAACTTGCCGACCGGGGTGAGCGCCCGCGTGACGGGGCTGGGGGTGCTCACCGCTCACCGCCGGAGAGCTGGTGACGGCCGCCCGGGTCGGGGGTGTCGTCGGTGATGCGCGGGTGGATGTCGGTGGGACGGTCATCGCTCACCGTCGCGCCGCTGCGGGCCATCTGACGGGTGGTGCCGTCCTGCGACGGGCCGCCCGCCTGCGCGTCGCTGTCGGCGTACTGCTCCCGGATCGCCTCCTGCGCCGACTCGGGAAGCTCGTGCATCATCTCCTGGACCCGCTCACGGCGGCGATGCACGGCCTGCCGGTCGGGCATCCCGGTCGAGGCGACGAGCTGGGGCTTCATCGGCGGGCGGCCCTCGAGCTCGCCGGCCTCCTCCATCTCGCGGGCGGCCTGGGCGGCGTCCTTCTCCTCCGACATCCCGATCGGCCCCTCGCGACGCCCGTTGAGGAACTGGGCGACGACGGGCTCGTCGGAGGTCAGCAGGACCTCGCGGGGGCCGAACATGGCCAGGTGCTTGCGGTAGAGCAGCCCGATGTTGTCCGGGACCGTCTGCGCCGAGTTGATGTCGTGGGTGACGATCAGGAACGTCGAGTCCGTCATCGCGTTCAGATCGATGATCAGCTGGTTCAGGTACGCCGTCCGCACCGGGTCCAGACCCGAGTCCGGCTCGTCGAACAGAATGATCTTCGGATCCAGCACCAACGCCCGCGCCAGCCCCGCCCGCTTACGCATACCGCCCGAGATCTCACCCGGCAGCTTGCCCTCGGCACCGACCAGACCGACCATGTCGATCTTCTCCATGACGATGTCGCGGATCGCCGACTCCGACTTGCGCGTGTGCTCCCGCAACGGGAACGCGATGTTGTCGAACAGGTTCATCGACCCGAACAACGCACCGTCCTGGAACAGCACCCCGAACAGCTTCCGGATCTCGTACAGCTCGGACTCCGAGCACTTGCACAGGTCGACGCCCTCGATCACGATCGACCCCCGCTCCGGCTTGAGCAGCCCGATCAGGGACTTCAGGAACACCGACTTACCGGTACCCGACGGCCCGAGCAGCACCGACACCTCGCCCGCGGGCAGCGTCAGGGTCACGTCCGACCAGATGTTGGCCCGACCGAAGGACTTCGTCAGTCCCTCGACCTTCACCTCGACACCGGTCACGTGTCGCCTCCTCGCGCAATAGACCGACGAACCGCACCGGGGCCCGGGAACGCTGGGGAGCGGGGGCCAGTCGTCGGTGCTGAACGGAACAACGAGTCTGCGCGTCAGGGGTTACTGGCGGGTCGGCGGGGTCGGCGATCGGCGACCATGCCGTAATCTACGTTATGGTTACCGTGGGTTACAGATCACCGCGCAATGTTGCGGACCGTGGGTAACAGTGCTCCCGGCCGGGTATCAGGGCTGGTCCGAACGGCCCGATTGCCGTTGTACGACCGAGTCGGCGACCACGCCCCCACCCGCCCGGAGGATCACCCGATCGGCGGCGTCACGTGCGGGGCGTGCGACAGGATGAGGCGCTGGTAGTCGTCGAACAGGGCACGCAGGAGATCGCGGTCGCGGGGGTCGCAGGTCTGCTGGTAGCCGGCCATCAGCGAGATGCCGAAGACGGCGAGCCTGCGGGCGTCGTCCGGGTCGGGCACGACGTCGGCCACCACCTGCTCCAGCGCGATCCGGCGCTGCACGTCCACCCGCGCCTGGGCGCGGCCGACCTCGGGGTCGATCTGGGCCCAGGCCCGGATAGCGGCCTCGGCGTCGTGCCGCAGGGCCACCGTGAGCTGCTTGACCACGTCGATGCGCTCGACCGGGTCCGCGGTCGCCCGGGCCAGCTCGACGATCCGGTCGGTCTGCTCGGCCTCCCAGTAGCGCAGCAGTCCGCGGACGAAGCCCGCCCAGCCGCCGAAGTGGTGGTAGAACGACCCGCTGGTCACGCCGAGCGACCGGCACAACGGACCGATCTTGAGCCCGGCCGCGCCCTCGCGCGCGAGGATCGACATCGCAGCGTCGTAGTACTGCTCGGCAGCGATCTGCCGACCCGCTCTCCTGGCCACCCCGCCCGCCCCCTCTCCACGACCCGTGCCGACCCACCAGGGTGCCACGCCGGACGCGTGTCCGATCAGAAGATCCTGCGCAGCAGGCGTTCGGTCCGCCCGTCGTAGGGCGGGTAGACGATGCCGGGGTCGGGCCGGGCAGGCTTGCGCAACACCGCCCGCCGGTGCGAGAAGGTCTCGAACCCGAACCGCCCGTGGTAGGCCCCGGAGCCGCTGCGCCCCACTCCCCCGAAGGGCAGCTGGGGCACCAGCACGTGGAACATCAGGTGGTTGACGACGGTCGCCCCGGCGGGGACCTCGCGGGTGACCCGCTCCGCGGTGCGCGACGAGCCGGTGAACACGTAGGCGGCCAGGGGCTTCGGACCGGCGTTGACATGCGCGATCGCGGCGTCGACACCGTCGACGGTCAGCACCGGCAGGATCGGGCCGAAGATCTCCTCGGTCATCAGCCGGGACCCCGGCCGCGGGTCGAGCACGACCGTCGGCTCCCCGGTGCGGGTCTCCGGGTCGATCGTCCCGCCGGCCACCACGGTGCCCCCGTGGTCGTCGGCGAGCAGACCCGCGAGCCGCGCCGCCTGCCGGGCGTCGACGATCCGCACGCCCCCGCCCGCGCCGCCGCGCATCCGCGCGGTCTCGGCGACCAGCCGCTCGACCAGCTCGTCGCGGACGGCGGAGTCGACGAGCAGGTAGTCCGGGGCGACGCAGGTCTGGCCGGAGTTCATGAGCTTGGTCCAGGCGATCCGGCGCGCGGCGACCTCGACGTCGGCATCCGCGGCGACGATCACCGGGCTCTTCCCGCCCAGCTCGAGCGTGACCGGGGTCAGGTGCGGCGCCGCGGCGGCCATCACCTTCGCCCCGACCTCCGGGCTGCCGGTGAAGAACGCGTGGTCCAGGCCCTGGGCGAGCAGCTCCTGGGTCTCCCCCGGCCCTCCGGTGACGACGGCGACGGCGTCCGGGTCGGTGTAGCGCGGCAGCAGCCGGGCGAGCACCTCCGCGGTCGCGGGCGCGTACTCCGAGGGCTTCACCACGGCGCAGTTCCCGGCCGCGAACGCGGCCACCAGCGGCGCGAGCGTGAGGTACGCCGGGTAGTTCCACGGCCCGATGACCAGCACGACCCCGAGCGGCTCGTGCACCCAGCGCGCCGACCCCGGCTGCACCGACAGCGGCAGGCCGACCCGGTGCGGGCGCATCCAGCGGCGCAGGCGCCTCCGGGCGTGGCGGGACTCCGCGACGGTCGGGGCCAGGTCGGCCATCCAGGCGTCGACGCGGGGACGGCCGAGGTCGGCGGCGAGGGCCGCGACGAACTCGTCCTCGGCCTCGGTGAGCATCCGCTCGAGACCGCTCAGCTGGCGCAGCCGCCAGCTCCGGTCGCGGGTACGGCCACCACGGAACGTGGTCCGCAGGCGGGCGACCTGCTCGCGGACGCTCGTGCCGTCGGAGGCGTCGTCGGTGGCCCCGGTGGGCTCCCCGGTCCTGGTCACGGTCATCGCCGGCACTCCACGTCGTCGGGGTCGGGTACTTCCGCAGTAACGTAATCTACGTTACGTTCGGGTGGCAAGGACGCGCACACACGACGACGTGGAGGAACCGTGCCCGGATTCGCCGACGAGGACGAGCTGTACCGCTACATCGGTGGCATCTTCGAGACCGCACTGGCCGACCCCGAGCTGGAGCCCAAGCTCCGCGGCACCGGCCTGGTCCTGCGCCAGCAGTGCACCGACCCCGACTCCGCGCTGATCATCGACCTGCCCGGGGCCAAGGTCTGGAAGGGCTCCGACGACGGCGCCCCCGAGCCGCAGGCCACGATGACCATGTCCACCGAGACCGCGAACGCCTACTGGCAGGGCACGGTCAACCTGACCTTCGCCATGGCCAAGGGCAAGGTGAAGGTCGACGGCACGGTCACCAAGCTCCTGCAGCTCGCGCCGCTGTCCAAGCGCCTGTTCCCGGCCTACGTCGAGCGTCTCAAGGCCGACGGCCGCGAGGACCTCCTGGTCACCAAGTGAGCCGCCGGGTACTGGTGACCGGTGCCGCGTCCGGGATCGGCGCCGAGGTCGCGCGCCGGTTCGTCGACGCCGGCGACGAGGTCGTCTCGCTGGACCTGAAGGACACCCCCGTCGGCGTCGCGCGGCACGTGCACTGCGACCTGTCCGACGTCGCGTCGATCGACGCCGCCGTCGCCGCCCTCGACGGGGAGTTCGACGCCCTCTGCAACGTGGCCGGGGTGCCCGGCACCGCGCCCGCGGAGCTCGTGCTGCGGGTGAACCTGCTCGGGCTCCGTCACCTGACCGAGTCGGTCGTCGAGCGGATCCGCCCCGGTGGCGCGATCGTGAACGTCGCCTCCATCGCCGGCTACGCCTGGGCGGGTCGGCTGGCGGCGCTGCGCGAGCTGCTCGCCACCGACACCGTCGACGAGGGGCTCGCCTGGTTCGCCGAGCACCCGCAGGCGGGCAACACCTACAACTTCTCGAAGGAGGCCCTGATCGTCTACACGATGCTCATGGCCCCCGTGTTCGGCGAGAACGGGGTGCGGATGAACGCCGTCTGCCCCGGGCCGGTCGAGACGCCCATCCTCGGCGACTTCGAGGAGTCGATGGGCAAGGAGAACCTCGACGCGCTCGCCGCGTTCCTCGGCAGGCACGCGGCCCCCGCCGACATCGCCGGACCGGTGCTGTTCCTGGCCGGCCCGGAGTCCGCCTGGATCAACGGGCACGCGCTCGTCGCCGACGGCGGCATCAGCGGTGCCGTGCTGACGGGCATGATCCCCCCACCCGAGATCTGATCCGGTTCCGACGACGCAACCGCGAGGAGGCAACCCCGTGACCACGACGGAGAAGCGCCCGTACGACCCGCTCGACATCTCCACCCAGGCGTTCTGGGCGCAGACCCCGGACGCCCGCGAGGAGCGGTTCGCCGAGCTGCGCCGCGAGCGACCGCTGTCCTGGCACCCGCCGGCCGAGACCGACCTGCTCCCCGACCCGGATGCCCCCGGGTTCTGGGCGCTGGTCACCCACGCCGACATCCAGGCCGTCAGCCGCGACGCCGAGACCTTCGCGTCCGGCCAGCAGTACGGCGGCGTGATGCTGGAGGACGTGCCCGAGGACATGCTGGAGGCCGCGCACTCCATCCTCGCGATGGACGCACCGCGACACCACCGCCAGCGCAAGGTCATCAGCTCGGTGTTCACCCCGCGTCGGGTCCGGCAGATCGAGGAGCAGATCGCCGAGCAGGCCCGGATCATCGTCGACGACCTGCTCGCGGGCGACGGCTCGGCGGACTTCGTGACCGCGGTCGCGGCGCGGCTGCCGATGTGGACGATCTCGCAGATGATCGGCATCCCGCCGGACAAGCGGCAGGAGGTCGCCGACGCCGCCAACGCCATGGTCGGCTGGAACGACCCGGACTACATCGGCGAGGGCGACCCGATGGCGGTGCTGCTCAACGGGCTGATGACGCTGCACACCGCGTCGTTCGAGCTGTCCGCGCTGCGCCGCGAGGAGCCCGCCGACGACCTGATGACCGCCCTGGTCCAGGCCGAGGTCGACGGCGACGCGCTCACCGACGAGGAGATCGCGGCGTTCTTCGTGCTGCTCTGCGTCGCGGGCAACGACACCACCCGGCAGACCTCCAGCCACGCGATCCTCGCGCTGGACCGCAACCCCGAGCAGAAGCGGCTGCTCACCGAAGAGTTCGACGACCGGATCAAGCCGGCCGTCGAGGAGTTCGTCCGCTGGGCCAGCCCGGTGCTGACCTTCCGGCGGACCGCGACCCGCGACACCGAGATCCGCGGGCAGAGGATCGCCGAGGGCGAGCGGGTCGTGATGTTCTACCACTCCGGTAACCGCGACGACGCCGCGTTCACCGACCCGCACGTCTTCGACATCACCCGCGCCGAGAACCCGCACGTCGGCTTCGGCGGCGGCGGCCCGCACTTCTGCCTGGGCCACCACCTCGCGAAGACGCAGCTGCGGGCCCTGTTCCACGAGCTGCTCACCCGGGTGCCGGACCTGTCGGTCGGCGAGCCGGAGTGGCTGACCGGCAACTTCATCAACGGCATCAAGCGGCTGCCGGTGACCTTCGGGACCGGCTCGTGAAGCTCGGTCTGGCGCTGGGCTACTGGGGTGCCGGGCCGCCGCCGGGGACCGTGGAGAAGGTCGACGCCGCCGAGGACCTCGGCTTCGACTCGATGTGGACGGCCGAGGCCTACGGCTCGGACGCGTTCACCCCGCTGTCCTGGCTCGGTTCCCGCACCACGCGGATGCGCCTGGGCACCTCGGTCGTACAGATCTCCGCGCGCACCCCGACGGCGACGGCGATGGCCGCCATGACCCTGGACCACCTGTCCGGCGGGCGGATGGTGCTGGGCATCGGCGCGTCCGGGCCGCAGGTCGTCGAGGGCTGGTACGGGCAGCCGTACCCGAAGCCGCTGGCCCGCACCCGGGAGTACGTGGCGGTCCTGCGGGACACGATCGCCCGGGAGAAGGTCGGCTCCGACGGGCCGCACTACCCGATCCCGTACCCGGGCGGCACCGGGCTGGGCAAGCCGCTGCGCTCGACGCTGCACCCGTACCGGACCGACCTGCCGATCCTGCTCGCGGCCGAGGGCCCGAAGAACGTCGCACTGGCCGCCGAGATCGCCGACGGCTGGCAGCCGCTGTTCTACGCGCCCCGGCACGACGCGCACTACCGCGAGTCCCTCGACGCCGGGTTCGCCGCCCGCGGCGGGCGCCCGGACGGCTTCGAGGTCGTCTGCATGGTGCAGGTCGTCGTCGACGACGACATCGAGGCCGCCGCGGACCGGATCCGCCCGTTCCTCGCGCTCTACATCGGCGGGATGGGCGCCAAGGGCGCTAACTTCCACTACGAGGTCTTCGCCCGCATGGGCTACGACGACGAGTGCGCCCGCATCCAGGAGCTCTACCTGGGCGGGGACAAGGACGCGGCCGCGAAGGCCATCCCGACCTCGATGGTCGAGCAGGTGGCCCTGATCGGCCCGAAGGCGAAGATCGCCGAGGAGCTGCCGGTGTTCCGCGACTCGCTGGTCACGACGATGGTCGTCGACGGCAGCCCGGAGCACCTGCGCACCGTGCGCGAGCTCGTCGACGGCTGACCCGCTCCCCCACGCCGACGGCCCCGGTCCCGCTCGTGCGGGCCGGGGCCGTCGGTGCGCGCCGGGGGCGGTCAGTAGCGGATCAGGCCGCGGATGTTGCGTCCGGAACGCATGTCCTCGTAGCCCTCGTTGACCTGGTCGAGGGTGTACTCCTTGGTGATCAGCTCACGGAGCTTGAGGTGGCCGAGGTTGTGCATCTCCAGCAGGCGCGGGATGTCGAACTGCGCCGCGGAGCTGCCGAACAGCGCACCGCGGATCTGCTTCTCGTAGAGCGTGAGGTCGAGCAGCGACAGCGACGCCGTCTCCTCCTCGGCGCGGGCCAGCGCGGTGACGACGACCCGGCCTCGCTTGCCGACCAGCTGCAGCGCGGGCTGCAGGTCGTCGCCCATCGCGACGCCGGTGCACAGGATCGCCGCCTCGGCCATCTGCCCGCGGGTCACCTCGCTGACGATCTCCCAGGCCTCGTCGATGCTCGCGGCGACGTGCGTGGCGCCCAGCTCGCGGGAGCGCTCCCGCTTGTGCCCGACCGGGTCGACGGCCACGACGTAGCGGCAGCCCGCCGCCCGGGCGCCCTGCACCGCGTTCGCACCGATGCCGCCGATCCCGATGACGACGGCGGTGTCCCCGGCCCGCAGGTCGGCGGTGCGCACCGAGGAGCCGAAGCCGGTGGTGACGCCGCAGCCGACCAGCGCGGCCAGGTCGAGCGGGAAGCCCTCGTCGATCTTCACGGCGGACTTCACCGGGACCACGGTGTGCCGGGCGAACGTGCCGAGCAGGCACATCTGGCCCAGGTCCTCGCCGCGGGCGTGGAACCGGTAGGTGCCGTCGAGCTGCGGGCCGAGGGTGGCTCCGGCGCCGTCGTTGCAGAGGTTCGGCTGGCCCTTGGAGCAGTACGGGCAGCGCCCGCAGGAGGGCAGGAAGGTCATCACGACCGGGTCGCCGATCTCGAGCTCGGTGACGCCCGGGCCGACCTCGATGACCCGGCCCGCGCCCTCGTGGCCGCCGACCATCGGCAGGACCGCGGGCAGGTCACCGGTCACGAGGTGCTCGTCGGAGTGGCACAGCCCCGACGCGGTCAGCTCGACCATCACCTCCCCGGCGTTCGGGGAGTCGAGCTCGACCTCCTCGATCTCCCACTTGCCACCGGGTTCCCACAGCACCGCTGCCGTCGTACGCATGGCGGTCGATCCTGGCCGGGCGGAGACCTCCGGCACAGCCGTCGCCCGCGCCAGCGCTGGCCCCCGGGTGCCAGACCGGTCCTCAGGCGCCGGCGAGCGGCAGGGTGAGCCGGGCGACGAGGCCGCCGCCCTCGCGCGGGAGCAGGCTCAGCTCACCGTCCATCGCGGACGCGAGCGCCTCGGCGATCCACAGGCCCAGCCCGGCCGTACCGCGGCGCTCCCCCAGCGCGACGCCCTTGGCCGTCACGACGCCCTCCTGACCCGCGGGCAGCCCGGGCCCGCGGTCGCGGACCTCGGCGGTGAGCACGGCGCCGTCGTGGGCCAGGTGCAGCTCCACGACCTCGTCGCCGGAGTGCCGGGCGGCGTTCTCGGCCAGGTTGGTGAGCATCCGGCGCAGCCGCTGCGGGTCGCAGTGGACCGCGGCCCCGGCCGGTTCGACGACCGGGTGCCGCCGGTGCGCGGCGATCCCGGCGGCGTCGAGCACGGCGTCGGCCAGCTCGGCGAGCGCCACGCGGCGGGGCCGGTCGCGCCCGAGCGGGCTGCCGTCGGCGACCGCCAGGTCGGCCAGCCCGTCGAGCATGTCCTGGAGGTGGGCGGCGTGGTCGGCGAGCAGCCGCGACGCCCGCCGGGCGGCGTCCCCGCCCAGCCTGCCCGCGGCGAGGTCGGCCGACAGCGCGGTCAGCGAGGCGACCGGGGTCCGGAACTCGTGCAGCACGACGCGGGCCCCGTCGAGCCGGGCCCGGCTCTGGGACACGATCCGGTCCCGCAGCGCGCGCTCGGACAGGTAGCGCTCGTGCTCGCTCTCGGCCCGGGCCCGGGTGGTGGCGATGTCGGCGAGCTGGCGTTCCAGCAGGCGCACGAGGACCCCGGTGAGCACCGCCGTCGCGAACAGGAAACCGGTCCACCACAGTCCCGCGACGACCGCGGCGCCGACCGTGACCCCCGGGGCGGAGCCGAGCAGCGCCGCCGCGGTGTAGCCGACGCCGAGACCGAGAGCGACGAGCTGCCCGAGCCGGTGCCCGCCGCGCAGCGCGATCGCGATGACGACCAGCGGGAGCGCGGCCACCATCGGGCTCGCCACCCCACCGGTGAGCCCGCAGGCGAGCAGGGCTAGCAGACCGTCGACCCCGGTCAGCACGGCCGGCGGGACGGGCAGCCGCCCGCGGAGCACCGAGACGACCCCGAGCGCGGCCGCGTAGACCGCGCTCAGCCCGATCAGGACGGCAGCCACGACCGGTCCGCCCCCGGTGAGGTCCGGCCGGGCCACCAGCAGGCCCACCGCGCCGAGCACGACACAGATCCTCAGGACGACGGCCTGGCGCTCCTCCCGGGTGCGTTCGGGCAGTTCACCGGCGGGCGCGGTCACGGTCGGGGCCTCTCGGGAGCGGACGGGGTCGGCGGCCACACTAGGCTCACCGACCATGCCGCCCGTGCCGACAGCGCCGCACGTGGTCGTCATCGTCGACGACCACGCCCTGTTCGCACAGGGCCTCGCCCTGCTGCTGGAGTCCCGCGCCGGGGACACCTTCCGGGTCGCGGACTCGACCACCGCCGGGGAGGACGCCGTCGCGCTGGTCGGGAAGCACCGGGCCGGGATCGCGATCGTCGACCTCGCACTCCCCCCGCTGGGCGGGGTGGAGACGATCCGCCGGGTCAAGGCCGCCTACCCCGCCACCCGGGTGCTGGCGCTGTCGGGCACCGAGGACCTGGACCTCGCCGCCGCCGCGATGCGCGCCGGCGCCGACGGCTACCTGGGCAAGTCCGCCGACCCGGAGGTGCTGGTCGCGCCACTGCTGTCGATCGCGGCCGGGGTGCGGGTGCTGCGCGCGGAGCTGCTCGACGCCCTGCTCGTCGCGGCCGACCGCACCGCCGACGGCCTGCTCGACCGGCTCGGTGAACGCGACATCGAGCTGTGGACGCTGCTGGCACGGGGTTTGGAGACCGCCGACATCGCCCGCCCGATGCTGGTCAGCGAGCGCACCGCCAAGCGCATGATCGCCTCGCTGCTGCACAAGCTGGGCGCGGCGAACCGGATCGAGGCGGCCGCGCTGGCGGGGCGCTGCGGGCTGCTCGACGAGCACCCGGCCGGTCGCTGAGATCCGCCCCGGCCCGCCGCACGGCCCGGACGGGCCAAGCCTGGCCCGGTGATCGGCTGCGCGCCCCGGACGGCGCGGGACAGACTCGCCGCGACGTGCCGGGCGGCATCCTGCCCGGCCACATCTCGCGAGGAGGCGCTGATGGCCGTGTTCGCCGACGAGGCCGAGGTCTACGAGTACCTGGGCGGGGTGTTCCGGATCGGGATGGCCGACCCGGACCTGGTGGCGAAGCTGCAGCCGTCCGGGGTCGTCCTGCGGATCACCTACACGAACCCGGACGCCGTCCTCACCGTGGACATGCCGAACTCGGAGATCCACACCGGCGCCGGGCAGGGCCCCGACCCGAACATCGAGCTGTTCATGTCCGCCGACACCGGCAACCGGTTCTGGCTGGGCAAGGTCATCCTCCCGGTCGCGCTGGCCAAGGGCGACGTCCGCGCCAAGGGCCCGGTCTCGAAGGTCCTCAAGCTGCTGCCGATCGCCAAGCAGCTCTTCGGCCCGTACAAGGCGAAGCTCGAGGCCGAGGGCCGCGAGGACCTGCTGAAGGCCTGACCACGATCGGGTGAAGACCCCCGGCCGTCCGGCCCGCCACGACGGCGCCCGGCGAGACTGGGGGTCGACCCCACCCGACGGAGGCGCCGGCGATGGACAACATCTGGCTGGACGTGCACGCCTGGCAGCCGCTGCGGGGCGTGCTGCACCGGATGACCGAGATCGAGTGCGACGCACCCGACCCGCTGCCCCGCGACTTCGACGAGTGGCACGGCTGGGCCGAGGCCTGCCTGCTGGAGGTCGCGACGCGCGACGGCTGGCAGCACGGCCGCTACGCCTACACGATCCAGGAACGGGACGAGACCGACCATCCCGTCCGTGAGATCGGCAAGGACATCTGGGACTACGAGGAGCCGGCTCGCGAGTCGACCGGCTGAGCACCGGCGCCGGGTCGCTACCGTCGCCGGGAACCATTCGCGCGACGAGGAGGTCCACGGTGACACGGGGCAAGGGTCCGCTGGCCGGACTGAAGGTGATCGAGCTGGCCGGGATCGGGCCGGGGCCGCACGCGGCGATGATCCTGGGCGATCTCGGGGCGGACGTCGTCCGCATCGACCGGCCGTCGGGCGGGCTGAAGCTCGGGTCCGACGCGGTGCCCGACCCGACGGCGCGCGGCCGTCGCTCGGTCACCGCGGACCTGAAGGACCCGGCGGGCCGGGAGACCGTGCTGCGGCTGGTCGAGTCCGCCGACGTCCTCCTGGAGGGCTACCGGCCGGGCGTCACCGAGCGCCTCGGCGTCGGCCCCGAGGACTGCCACGCCCGCAACCCGCGCCTGGTCTACGGGCGGATGACCGGCTGGGGCCAGGACGGCCCGATGGCGCCGCGCGCCGGGCACGACCTGAACTACATCTCGCTGACCGGTGCGCTGCACGCGATCGGCCGCGCCGGGGAGCGCCCGGTCCCGCCGCTGAACCTGGTCGGGGACTTCGGTGGCGGGTCGATGCTGCTCGTCGTCGGCGTGCTGGCCGCGATATGGGAGGCGAAGGCCTCCGGGCAGGGCCAGGTCGTCGACGCCGCCATGGTCGACGGCGTCAGCGTGCTGAACCAGATGTTCTGGGGCTTCCTGTCCCAGGACGCCTGGGTCGACGAGCGCGACTCCAACCTGCTCGACGGGCACGCCCCGTTCTACGACACCTACACCTGCGCCGACGGCGGGCACATGGCCGTCGGGGCGCTGGAGCCGCAGTTCTACGCCCAGCTCATCGCCGGCCTGGGGCTCACCGAGGACGAGCTCGGCCCGCAGTACGACCGCGGCGGCTGGCCGGCCATGCGGGCCCGGTTCACCGAGGTGTTCGCCTCCAAGCCCCGCGACGAGTGGGCCGCGGTCTTCGAGGGCACCGACGCCTGCACCACCCCGGTGCTGTCGTTCGCCGAGGCCCGCGAGAACGCGCACCTGACCGCGCGCGGCACCATCGTCACCTCCGACGGCGTGCCCCAGGCCGCGCCGGCTCCGCGCTTCTCCCGCACGGTCACCGAGACCGCCGGTCGCGGCACCGGACCGGAGAGCGTCGAGGACGTCCTGCGCGACTGGGCCTGACCCCGCACACGACGACGCCCCCGGTTCCGCAGGGAACCGGGGGCGTCGTCGTGTCAGGCGCTGATCAGCCGATCAGTCGGTCTCCTCGTCCGCGACCAGCAGGTTGCGGGTGCGGTTCGGGTCCACCGGGATGCCCGGCCCGGTGGTGGTGGAGACGGTGATCTTCTTGACGTAGCGGCCCTTGGCGGCCGACGGCTTGAGCCGCAGGATCTCGTCGTAGGCGGCGCCGTAGTTCTCCACCAGCTTCTCGGTGTCGAACGAGGCCTTGCCGATGACGAGGTGCAGGTTGGCCTGCTTGTCGACCCGGAAGTTGACCTTGCCGCCCTTGATCTCGTTGATGGCCTTCGTGACGTCCGGCGTCACGGTGCCCGTCTTCGGGTTCGGCATCAGGCCACGCGGGCCGAGGATGCGGGCGATGCGGCCAACCTTGGCCATCTGGTCAGGGGTCGCGATGGCGGCGTCGAAGTCGAGCCACCCGCCCTGGATCCGCTCGATGAGGTCCTCGGCGCCCACGGCGTCGGCGCCGGCGGCCTCGGCCTCGGTGGCCTTGTCGCCGGTGGCGAACACGATGACCCGGGCGGTCTTACCGGTACCGTGCGGCAGGTTCACGGTGCCGCGGACCATCTGGTCCGCCTTGCGGGGGTCGACGCCCAGCCGCATCGCGACCTCGACGGTCGCGTCGGTGTTCTTGCTGGCCGTGTCCTGGGCCAGCTTCGCCGCGCTGAGCGGCGAGTAGAGGCGGTCCGCGTCGATCTTCGCGGAGGCCTCACGGTAGGCCTTGCTGCGCTGTGCCATCTGTCCTCGTCTCCTTCAGAGGTCAGGTCGTGGTAGGAGCCGCGCCCGGCTCTCCCACGCGTACGGGTGGTGTGGGGGGCTCGCTCAGCCGTCGACCGTGATGCCCATCGACCGGGCGGTGCCGGCGATGATCTTGGCGGCCTGGTCGAGGTCGTTCGCGTTCAGGTCGTTCATCTTGACCTGGGCGATCTCCCGGACCTGGGCCATGGTCACGCTGGCGACCTTGGTCTTGTGCGGCTCGCCGGAGCCCTTCTCGACACCGGCCGCCTTGAGCAGGAGCCGCGCCGCGGGCGGGGTCTTCAGCTCGAAGGAGAACGACCGGTCCTCGAAGACCGAGATCTCGACCGGCACGATGTTGCCGCGCTGGGCCTCGGTCGCCGCGTTGTAGGCCTTGCAGAACTCCATGATGTTGACGCCGTGCTGGCCCAGTGCGGGGCCGACCGGCGGGGCCGGCGTCGCTGCGCCTGCCTGGATCTGGAGCTTGATGATCGCGGAGAGCTTCCGCTTCTTGGGGGGCATGTCCGTTCCTCAGTGATCGATGTGCACGCCACGCGGCCCTGCCATGCCGCGGACGTTCCTCACGGGTGCGATCAGATCTTGGAGACCTGGTTGAACCCGAGCTCGACCGGGGTCTCCCGGCCGAAGATCGAGACCAGCACCTTGAGCTTCTGGGCGTCGACGTTGACCTCGGAGATGCTCGCGGGGAGCGTGGCGAACGGGCCGTCCATGACGGTGACCGACTCGCCGACCTCGAAGTCGACCTCGATGGTGGGGGCGCCGCCGGACGAGCCGGAGCCGCCGCCGGACGCGCGGCTGCCGGCCTCGGCCTCCTTCTTGGGGGCCTCGACCTTCGGCAGCAGGAACTTCACGACCTCGTTGATCGTCAGCGGCGAGGGCTTGGACGTCGCGCCGACGAACCCGGTGACGCCCGGCGTGTTCCGCACCGCGCCCCAGGACTGGTCGTTGAGCTCCATCCGCACCAGGATGTAGCCGGGCAGCACCTTGCGCTGGACCTTCTTGCGCTGCCCGTTCTTGATCTCGGTGACCTCTTCGGTGGGCACCTCGACCTGGAAGATGTAGTCCTCGACGTCCAGGGTCTGCGCCCGGGTCTCGAGGTTCGACTTCACCTTGTTCTCGTAGCCCGCGTAGGAGTGGACGACGTACCAGTCGCCGGGCGCGCGACGCAGTGCGGCGCGCAGCTCCTCCTCCGGGTCCACGTCCTCGGCCGGCTCCTCCGCGACGGCGTCCGCCTCGTCGGCGTCGGTCGCGCCCGCCTCGGCGGTGTCGTCCTCGGCGGTCGGGGCGTCCTCACCCTCGAGCGTCTCGGCCACGGCGCCGGGGGTGGAGTCGTCGTCGGCCTCGGTGTAGTCGCCGGAGACGACGTCCTCACCGTGCGCCGCCTCGACGTCGGCGTCCTGGACGGACTGCTCGGGCAGCGTCTCGTCGGCCGCGTTCTCGGCGACGGCGTCGATCGCGGCCTCGTCGGCCGCCTCGTCGTACGCCTTGCTGTCGGAGGTCACGTCCTACTCGCTTCCATTGTTCGGTGTCGGTCGGAGCCGGTCGGCGTTCGTACTCGCGTCAGTTGCCGAACAGCAGGGCGACGCCCTCGGCGAACGCCGAGTCCAGCACGAACACCAGCGCCACCATGATCGACACGAAGATCAGGACCGCGATGGTGTACTTCACCATCTGGCCGCGGTCGGGCCAGATGACCTTGCGGAGCTCGGCGACGACCTCGCGCAGGAACCGGGCGAGCCGGGCGAAGAGCGACGGCTTCTTCTCCTTCGTCGCCGCAGTGGCGCGGGTCGGGGTGGCACGGCCCTTGCCGGGGGTGCTCGCGGAGCCGGAGGCCCGCCGCCCACGACGGTCGGCGGCGTTGCTCGGGCGCTCCCGCCCGGGCCGCTCCGACTCGTGCTCGTCGCTCACGCGTGTCGCCCTCCGCACGTGGCGGGCGTCCGCCCGCCCTCGGTCACGTCCTCCGCTTCGGGAGAACCCTCGTCGCTTCGCCGTCCGTGCCGTCGGCCGCGCCGCCGTGATCTCCGGCGGCCTGCGGCGTCGTGGCAGGGGTGACAGGACTTGAACCTGCAACCTGCGGTTTTGGAGACCGCTGCTCTGCCAATTGAGCTACACCCCTTTGCCCCGATCCGCCACGTGGCGGCGGGGCGGACGCAACGGATCATCCGGTGCGTCCGGCTGGAACGAGTGTACGCACCCGCTTCCGCGGGCCCGTACCCCGGGTCGCCTCACCCCGGGAGGACGACCTCGGCGCGGGCCCGGCCGAGCACCGTCTTCCCCTCGAAGGCCGCCTTGAGATCGACGACGGCGATCCGCTCCCCGCCCTCCTCGCGCACCTCGGCGACGGTGCCGGAGAGCTCGACGGTGGCGCCGGTGTCGTCGTCCGGGACGACGACGGGCCGGGTGAAGCGGGTGCCGTAGCTGCGGATCGCGGCCGGGTCCCCGGTCCACGCGGTCAGCACGCGGCCGGCGAGGGCCATCGAGAGCATCCCGTGCGCGATCACACCGGGCAGTCCGGCGACCGAGGCGACGCGGTCGCTCCAGTGGATCGGGTTGAGGTCGCCGGAGGCACCGGCGTAGCGCACCAGGTCGGCGCGGGTGACCTGCACGGTCAGCGACGGCAGCACGTCGCCCTTGGCGCAGGCGGCGGCGGTCTGCGGGGTCAGCGGTGCACTCACGCGTCCCCCTCGCTGCCCGCGTCCTCACCGGCGGGACTGACCAGCATCGAGTGCGTGGTCGCCACCGGCTCGCCCGCCGCGTCGGTGACCTCGCAGCGCAGCGTCAGCATGTGGTTGCCGGCCCGGGTGCGCAGCTCGTCGACGTGCAGCACCGTGGTGAGCTCGTCGCCGGCGACGACCGGCCTGCGGAACGTGATCCGCTGGTCGCCGTGGACCATGCGGGTGTAGTCCCACCCGAACGCGGGTTCCCGGAGGAAGCCCTCGATGACCGGCATCGTGAAGCAGGTCGGGAACGTCGGCGGGGCCACCAGGTCGGCGTGACCCGCGGCACGTGCCGCGTCCACGTCGCGGAAGAGCGGATCGCCGTCACCGATGGCGACGGCGAACTCGCGGATCTTCTCGCGACCGACCTGGTACGGCCCGACCGGGTCCGAGCTGTGCCCGACCCAGGACTGGTCGACCACTGTCAGCTCCGGGAGTCGCTACGCACTCAGCGGGTCTCGCGGTGCGCCCGGTGGGTGCCGCAGTTCGGGCAGAACTTCTTGATCTCGAGCCGGTCGGGGTCGTTCCGCCGGTTCTTCTTGGTGATGTAGTTGCGGTGCTTGCACTCCTCGCAGGCCAGAGTGATCTTCGGCCGCACGTCCGTGGCCTTGGCCATCGCGGGTGCCTCCCAGCATGTCTCGTGAATGATGCGCCAACGTGGTGACGATGGCCGGACTTGAACCGGCGACACAGCGATTATGAGCCGCTTGCTCTACCAACTGAGCTACACCGTCATGCAAGAAGCCCCGCCGCATGCGGCGAGGCCCCTTGTAGAGCCCCCTTACGGAATCGAACCGTAGACCTTCTCCTTACCATGGAGACGCTCTGCCGACTGAGCTAAGGGGGCGGCAGCACCGGTGTCCCGCGGGCCCGAGGGCCTCGCTCTCACCGACGGGAAGAACTTTACACCGGGGTTCCGGGCCCCCGAACGGGGGGTCCCGGAACCCGGTTCCTGCAGGTCAACCGCTGTTCGTCACCAGCTCGACTTGCGGACACCCGGCAGTGCGCCGTCGTGTGCGAGCTCGCGCAGCCGGACCCGCGACACCCCGAACTTGCGGAGGTGCCCGCGGGGGCGTCCGTCGACCGAGTCGCGGTTGCGGACCCGGGTCGCGCTGGCGTCGCGCGGCTGGCGGCGCAGCTCGGCGACCGCGGCGGCCCGCTCCGGCTCCGGCGTCGACGGGCGGGCGACGATCGCCTTGAGCTCGGCCCGCCGCTCGGCGTAGCGGGCGACGATCTGCTTCCGCCGCTCGTTCTTCGCGATCTGCCCGGTCGTGGCCATCAGACCTTCACCCCGTTCGCCCGGATCTTCGCCACCGCTGCGGAGACACCGATCCGGTCCACCGTCCTGATGCCCTTCACCGAGAGCGTGAGCCGCACCCAGCGGTTCTCCTCGGCCAGCCAGTAGCGGCGGGTCTGCACGTTGGGGTCCCAGCGCCGGCTGGTGCGCCGGTGGGAGTGCGAGACCGACTTGCCGAAGCCCGGCTCGCGGCCGGTCAGGTCACAGCGCTTCGCCATCGCTCACCGTCCCGCGTGCGGGTAGGGCAGCAGGGCCATCTCCCGCGCGTTGCGGATCGCGGTGGCCACCTGCCGCTGCTGCTGGCCGGTGAGTCCGGTCACCCGGCGGGCGCGGATCTTGCCGCGGTCGGAGATGAACGTGCGCAGCAGCGCGGCGTCCTTCCAGTCCACGTGCTCGATCCCCCGCTGCTTCAGCGGGTTGGGCTTGCGGCGCGGCGCGCGCACCGGCTTGGCACGTGCGGGCATCAGCGCTCCTCCTTGAACTCGACGTGCCTGCGCACCTTCGGGTCGTACTTGCGCAGGACCAGGCGGTCCGGGTCGTTGCGGCGGTTCTTGCGGGTCACGTAGGTCGTGCCCGTCCCCGCCGTCGAGCGCAGCTTCACGATCGGCCGGACGTCGGTCGACTTGGCCATCGCGCCCCTCCTCTCAACATGGGAATCGTTTTCGTTTACGCTACACCGGACCGTGACCACGTCCGACTCCGGGAGGAAGACATGACCGAGCTGGTGGTCCTGTGCGGGACCGAGCCCGACGGGGTGGAGCGGACGATCACGCGGATGCGCGAGCTGGACCCGGGTGTCGTCGTGCTCCACCACGACCTGCGTGACCTGGGCCGCGGTGTGGTGCACCGGCGGCTGCGCGACGCGGGCCGCGACGAGCGCACCGTGCTGGAGCTCGCCCACGGCTGTGTGAGCTGCACCATCCGCGAGGACGTGCTGCCGACCCTGGCCGCGCTGGCCGGGACGGTGGACCGGGTGGTACTGCACCTGGACCCGCGCCTGGAGCCGGAGCCGGTGTGCTGGGCGCTGGGGGCGGTGGTGTTCGAGCCGCCGGGTGGCGGCGAGGCCTGCACCGCGACCGACCTCGTCGACCTGCGCGGGGTGGTGGCCGTGCTCGACCCGGACCGCTGGTTGGACGACGCCACCGGGGACGCGACCCTGCCCGAGCGCGGGCTGTCCACGCTGCCCGACGACGAGCGGACCGTCGCCCAGCTCGCCGTCGGGCAGGCCGAGTTCGCCGACGTCCTGGTCCTGACCCGCGCGGTCGGGCCCGGGGGCGCGGACCGGACCGCCGCCGTCCTGGACCGGCTGTGCCCCACCGCACCCCGGCTGCTCGCCGGGCGTGCCGACCACCGGGTCTTCTGCGACGGGCTCGGGCCCGAGGCCCGCCGGGGCGTCCCGGGCGGGGTGCACGACCCGCTGCTGCGCGGGGCACCCCCGCTGGACGCCGACAGCGGCGTCCGCACCCTGCTGTTCTCCGCGCGTCGCCCGTTCCACCCGGACCGGCTGCACGAGGCGATCGACAGCCTGCTCGACGGCGTCGTGCGCGCCCGGGGCCGCGTCTGGCTCGCCACCCGTCCCGACGCGGTGCTGTGGGTGGAGAGCGCGGGCGGCGGCATGCGGATCGGCCACGCCGGTGACTGGCTGGCCGGCGCCGACGAGCAGGCGTGGACCGAGGCCGGTGACCAGCGCCGGGCGATGGCCGCGCTGGCCTGGCACCCGCGCTGGGGCGACCGCGCCCAGGACCTCGTCGCGATCTGCCACGACGCCGACCCCGACGAGATCGACGCCGCCCTGCGCTCCGCGCTGCTCACCGACGCCGAGATCGCCGCGGGCGAGGACGCCTGGGCCGCCCTGCCCGACCCGTTCGGCTGGGCCCACGACGAGCCCTGCGCCGAGTCCGAGCCCGTGGGGCCCGCCGCCCTGGACGACCCCACCGTCCGTTCCGACCGAGAAGGAGACCTCTGATGGCCGTTCCCAAGCGACGGATGTCGCGATCGAACACCCGGCACCGCCGGTCGCAGTGGAAGGCGACCACGCCCGACCTGGTGCCGGTCACCCTGGAGGGACGCCGGCACCTGGTGCCGCGCGCCCTCGTCCCGGCCTACCGCCGGGGCCTGCTGCCCCCGCCCGCCGGGCGGGACTGAGGGGACCCCTTACCCGCGGGCCCCGGGCGGCCCGCGGGACGGCGTGATCGCCCGATGCCCGGGCGACCCCCTCAGCCGCAGTGTCGTCACCATGCTGATGACACACATCCCGATGGACCATCTCGTCGCCCTCGCCGAGCAGCGGCAGGCCCGGCTGCGGGAGGAGGCGGACCGGTACCGCACGGAGCGGCTGCTGCGCGGCGCGGCCGGCCCGTCGGCGGTGGGACGGCTGTGGCTGCGGCTGCGTGCCCGGCTCACCGCCGCCCGGCCGCCGGTCCCCCGCGGGACCGCCGTCGCCGGACCGGCACCGGACCGGACACCCCACCCGCCCCGGGCCGCGCGGCACCCGTCGGCGCCCCGCGGCCCGGTCCCCCCGGTACGGACCGGGCGGGACCCGGTGGCACCGGGCGGGCGGGTCCCGGCCGGGCCGCGTGCCTGAGCCGCGCCGACGGGCGGGTACCGCCGTCGCGGCCCCGGGAGTGTCGGTGTCCCGTGCCACGATTCGCTCCATGACGGCGGGAGGGACCCACGGGGGCGGCGCGACCGGCCCGGACCCGGACGATCTGGTGGGCCGCGCGGACGAGCTCGCCGGCCTGCTCCGCGACCTCGACGCGGCCCGGGCCGGTCGGGCCCGCGCCGTGCTGCTCGCCGGGGAGGCGGGGATCGGCAAGTCCCGGCTCGCCACCGCACTCGGCCGGGCCGCCGCGGGGGCGGGCGCGCAGGTCGTCGTCGGGCGGTGTCTCGACGCGGGCGGCGCCGCACTCCCCTACCTGCCCTTCTCCGAGGTGCTCGACGCGCTGGCCCGGGCGGGCACCGCGCTGCGGCCGGTGCTCCACGGGCTGCTGCCCGGCGCGGCGGAGGCACCCCGTCCCGCGGCGGGCGACGGGGACTCCGGGCGCCTGCAGGTGTTCGACGCGGTGGCCGGTGCCGTGCGCGACGCGGCCGCGGCGGCGCCGCTGCTGGTCGTGCTGGAGGACCTGCACTGGGCGGACCGCTCCACCCGCGAGCTGCTCGCGTTCCTGCTCGCCCGGCTGGGCTCGCAGCGGCTGCTGGTGCTGGGCACCTACCGCTCCGACGACCTGCACCGCAGGCACCCGCTGCGCGCGTCGCTGGCCGAGCTCGTCCGGCTGCCCGCCGTCCGCCGGGTCGAGCTCGGCCCGCTCACGCCCGACGCCGTGCTGGCCCTGGTCCGGGCCCGGGCGGCCACCGGGGGTGTCGACGAGGCCACCCTGCGCCGGATCGCCGCCCGCAGCGAGGGCAACGCCTTCTACGCCGAGGAGCTGGTCGCGGCGGGGTCCGACGGTCTGCCGGGCGGCCTGGCCGACGTGCTGCTCACCCGGCTCGACCGGCTCGGCGGACCGGCGCGCGAGGTGCTGCGGGTGGCCTCGCTGGCCGAGCGGAGCATCCCCCACGACCTGCTGCGCGACGCGTCCGAGCTGTCCGCGGCCGAGCTGGAGGCGGGGCTGCGGGAGGCGGTGTCGCACCACCTGCTCGTCCCGGACCCGGCGCCCGGTGCGGAGTCCTACGCCTTCCGGCACGCCCTGCTCCGCGAGGCCGTGCACGACGACCTGCTCCCGGGCGAGCGGGTACGGCTGCACGCGCGGCTCACCGCGCTGCTCGCCCGCCGGGACGACGCCCCCGGGGTGGCCGCCGCGCTCGCCCGGCACGCGCTGGCCGCCCACGACCTGCCGCGGGCGCTCGCCGCGTCGGTGCGCGCCGCCGAGGAGGCCCACCGGCGGCACGGCCCGGCCGAGATGCTGGCCCACGCCGAGCGGGCACTGGAGCTGTGGTCGGCCGTCGAGGACCCCGAGCGGCTCACCGGTGTCACCGAGAGCGCGCTGACCCGGGAGGCGGCCTGGGCGGCGAGCGCCTCGGGCGACCCGGAACGGGGCATCGCCCTCGGGGCCCGTGCGGTCCGGGTCGCCGACCTCGGCGAGGATCCGCACGCCAGGGCCGTGGCGCGCCGGCACTACGCGATGCGGCTGCTCGACAGCGGGGCCCGGCTGGACGCGGCGGTGGCCGCGGCCACCGAGGCCGTCGAGCTGCAGGCCGGAGGCCCACCCGGCACGGAGCTGGCCTGGGCGCACGCCGTGCTCGCGCGGACACACCTCAGCGCCGACCACGCCGAGCCCGCCTGGTCGCACGCCCGCGCGTCGCTGGCGGTGGCCCGTGCCGTCCACGACACCGCGCCGCCCGCGGAGGGGTCGGCCGCGTACCGCGACCTCAGCGCGGTCTGCGCGGACGCCCTCATCACCCTGGCCTTCTGCGCCCGGATGGAGGGGGACCCGCAGGCGGCCCGGGACCGGCTCGCCGGGGCGGCCTCGCTGGCCGCCGCGTCCGGGAACCGGGTCGTCGAGCTGCGGACGGTGTGGAACCGCGGGGTGTCGTTCATCGAGGACGGCCTGCTCGACGCCGCCGCGGACGAGCTCGCCGAGGGGGCCCGCCGGGCCGCCGCGTACGGCCTGGTCTGGGGCGGGTACGGCCTGGAGTTCCGGATCGCGCAGGTCCGCGTCGACGTCCAGCGCGGGGAGTGGGACGCCGCCGTCCGGACCGCCGCGGACGTCGACCCCACGCTGCCGCTGCGCGTCACCGGCCTGCTGGCGGTGGCGGGGGCGCTGGTCGGCGTGGCCCGCGGCGACCTCGACGGCGCCGAGGAGCTGCTCTCCGCGCTGGCCACCGAGCCACCGGTGCACGACCAGGCCGCGCTGCTGCAGGGCGTCGTCGGGGCCGAGTCGGCGCGCTGGCGCGGCGACCCGGCCCTGGCCGTGGACCGGGTCGCCACCGCGCTCGGGGTGCTGCGGGCGGAGTACCCGCACCACCTCGGCGAGCTGGCGCTGTGCGCACTGGGCGCGGCGGCCCGTGCCGATCTCGCGGAGGCCGCCCGCACCGCGGGCGACCCGGCGGGGGCGCAGGCGCACGCCGGGGCGGCGGCCGTCCTCGCCGACGAGGCCGCGCGCACCGCCGAGCGCGGCCTGCCCCGCGGGACCGCGGTCGGGCCGGAGGGCCGGGCGTGGCTGGCCCGGGCCCGCGCCGAGGCCGCCCGGGCCCACGGCGGGGCGGCACCGCAGGTCTGGGACGCCGTCGTGGAGACCTTCGCCGGGTACGGCGACGGCTACCGCGCCGCGGAGGCCCGGTGGCGGCGGGCCGAGGCTCTGCTCGGACGGGCGCATCGCGGTGGGCCCGGCACCGACGGCGAGGCCGACCGCCGCGCCGCCGCCGAGGACCTGGCCGTCGCCGCGACCGGGGCCGACCGGCTCGGGGCGCGCCCGCTCGCCGAGGCCGTCGCCGCGCTGCGGCTGCGGGCAGGCGACGGCGGTCCCCGGCCCGCGCCGCCGTCCGGTGACGGCGGTTCCCCGCTCACCCCGCGCGAGCACGCGGTGCTGGAGCTGGTCGCGCACGGGCTGACCAACCGGGCCGTCGGCGAGCGGCTGTTCATCTCCGAGAAGACCGTGAGCGTGCACCTGTCCCGGGCGATGGCGAAGCTCGGCGCCTCCGGCCGCGCCGAGGCGGTCGCCCTCGCGCACTCCCGGGGGCTGCTCACCCCCCGCGACTGAGATCCGGGGCCCGCCGGTCTGTCCCCTCCGGACCGGACCGGGCCCGTGCGGGCCGTGACGTGTGCCACCCGCCGTGCCTAGGGTCGGTCGTGCCGCACGTCATCGGCAGACCGATGGAGGTCGCATGGTCGTCCACGGGGTCGTCCCGTCGTCCCGGACCGGTAGCGGGGCGGGGGTGACCGCATGATCGCCCGCTCGCCCGCCCCGGCCCTGGACGTGCCCGCCCTGCCCGCCTCCGCGACGCTCCGCGGCGCGGCCGACCGGTTCGGCGACGCGACGGTCCTGCACCAGGCCGGGCACGAGGTCTCCTTCCGCGGGCTGCTGGCCCGCGCCTCGGCGTTCGCGCACGCGCTGCACGCCGACGGGGTCGGCCGCGGCGACGTCGTCGCGCTGCACCTGCCGAACTGCCCGCAGTACGCGATCGGCTACTGGGGCACGCTGCTGGCCGGGGCGACCGTCACCCCGGCGAACCCGCTGCTCGCACCGGACGACCTGGGCGCGCAGCTCGCGGACGCGGGGGCGGCCGTCGTCGTCAGCTGGGAGGCGGCGCTGCCCGCGGTGCTCGCCGCGCGGCCGGCGACGTCGCTGAAGCGCGTGCTCGTCACCGGTGCCCACGGCGACCCGGAGCAGCTGCCCCCGGAGGTGACCGGGCTCTCCGCGCACCTCGACGGCAGGCCGGCCACCCCGCCGGGCACCGACCTGGAGGTGGACCCGGACCGCGACCTCGCCCACCTGGCCTACACCGGTGGCACCACCGGCCGGTCCAAGGGCGTGCGGGTCACCCACCGGCACGTGCTCACCAACGCGCTGCAGGCCGCCTGCTGGGGCACCGGCGCCCGGCCGGACGTGACCGCCACCGCGCACGGGCCCGGCGTCGTCCTGGCCGACCCCGGCCCGGCGTCGGAGTTCCCGACCCCGCTCGGCACGGGGCGGGCGATCGGGATCGCCCCCTGGTTCCACGCGATGGGCACGATCGGCGGGCTCAACGTCCCGCTGCTCACCGGGACGACGACGATCGTGCACGCCCGCTTCGACCCGCGCGCCTACCTGGCCGACGCCACCCGGTTCGCCGTCACCTCACTGTCCGGCGCGCCGCCGGTGTACGCGGCGCTGCTCGCCCACCGCGAGGCCGCCGGGGACCTGTCCTCGGTGCGGTCGCTGACCTCGGGCGCGGCACCGCTGCCGGTCGAGATCATCCGGGCGCTGCGCGACTGGTTCGGCGAGGACCTGGTCATCTCCGAGGGCTACGGCCTGACCGAGGTCACGATGGCCGCCACCCTCGGCCCCGCCGCCCGGTCCGCGGACCGGCGCCCGGGCACCGTCGGGCAGCCGATCGCGGGCACCGAGATCCGCATCTCCGGACCGGACGGCGAGGAGCTCGACGCCGGCGCCGAGGGCGAGGTGTGGATCCGCGGGCCGCAGGTCACCGGTGGCTACCACCGGCGCCCGGCCGAGACCGCGGCCGCCTTCGACGGCGACGGGTGGCTGCACACCGGCGACGTCGGCGTCCTCGACGACGACGGCTACCTGCGCATCGTGGACCGGCTCAAGGACATGCTGCTCCACAAGGGCTACAACGTGTACCCGCGCGACCTGGAGGAGCGGCTGCTGGCGCTGCCGGGCGTGACCGGTGCCGCCGTCGTCGGGCGCCCGGTGGGGGTCGACGGCGAGCACCCGGTCGCGTTCCTGACCACCGCGCCCGGCGCCGACGGGGCCGCGGTCCGCGCCGCCGTCGACGGGCTGAACGAGCGCCTGCTGCCCTACCAGCGGCTGCGGGAGGTGCACCTGGTCGGGGCGATCCCGGTCTCGGCGGCGGGGAAGGTGCTCAAGCGGGACCTCCGCGAGCAGCTGCCGGACCTGTCCCCGGACGTGGCGAAGGAGTGACGGACAGCCACCCTGCGTGAGGGAACGGGCGCTGCGCGGGTGGCCCTGTACGTCCGATGGGTGGAGTAGTCACTCCGACGGTTGGCGTAGGGGATGACCGGATAACAGGCTGGTCGTACGACACGACAGACGGGTGGAAGCAGGAGCCGGCGGCGCGCACCGGATCCCGAAGAACCCCGTATCGACTCCCCCGAGATCGTGGTGATCGTCATGTCCGCGCCCGCCGTCCACATCCCCAGCCCGCGCCGCCCCCTGGGCGCCGCCCCCGCCACCCCGTCGGTCCCCGCACCGCGGGCCGGTGGGACCGGGCGTGCGGACCGGGTCGAGGGGCGGCACCGCCGTCGCGAGGGCCACGTCGACCTGCCGGCGCCGCGCCGGGAGCGTCCGCGGTCGACCTCGCCGCAGGCACCGGGCATCCCCGCACCGCGGCCGGCGTCGCCGGGTTCGTCGGCGGGCCGTCCGGGCCCGGCGGCGCAGCACCCCGCCGTCCCCGCACCGCGTCCGGCCGGTGGCCCCGTCCCGGCGCCCCGCCGAACCGGCACCACCGCCCGCCCGCTCGGAGACACCCCGGCACGCGGTCCCGTCGCCGTCCCGGCCCAGGCGGGCCCGGCCGGTGTCGCGCAGCCCGCGGCCGCCGCCGGAGCGCGGCGACGCACCACCGACACCCCGGCGCCGGTCACCGGCACGGTCCCCCACGGGGTCCGGCCCGGGTCCGGGCAGCTGCACGCCGTCGGCGCGGACCGGGACGGCGCCGGGCGCACCGGCGGGCCGTCGGCCGTCGCACGCACCCTGGACGTCCTGGGCCGGGTCGGCAGCATCACCACGATCGCGGCCATGCTGGTCCTGTCCGCCGCGCTGGCCGGGCTCGCCGACGGCACCCCGCCGAGCGGCGCGGCCGCCGAGGTCGCCGTGACGACCCTGCGCTGAGCGGAGTCAGGCCGCGTCGGAGCGCGCCGCCCGGTCCGGCGGCACCGCCTTCATGACGTGGTCGACCAGGTCCAGGACCATCCGGTTCCCGCCGAGGCGGTACCCGAAGTCCTCCCAGCCGAGCAGCTCGCGCGAGATCAGCTCGCCGACCGGGCCGGGGTAGATCCGGGTCGCGCGGAACGCGGCCGCGCGGATCCGCATCTTCTCGTGGTGATCCATGGGTTGGGGGTCAGTCATACCCTCACCTCCACGTCAGGGGGACTGGACGTGGCGCGTCCTCCACACTGAGTGGCTCGCCTGCGTTCCATGGTGACACCCCCACGCCGGAGCACCAGACGACGTGCGCAGGATCTCAGGCGCCGTGTCACCGGGGTGTTCCCCGCCGGTCACGCCGGCGTTGCGCGGGCGATCACACGACCGGCCGGGCCCCGGTGGATACCGTGGCCGCATGGCCGACCGCACCCGGGACCTGCTCTGGTCCGACGTCGACACCCTGTACGGGGCGATCCTCGCCCACCCGTTCGTCACCGGGCTGACCGACGGCTCGCTGCCGCACGAGACGTTCCGGCACTACATCGTCCAGGACGCGCACTACCTGCGCGGCTACGCCACAGCGCTCGCCGTGTGCGCGGCGAAGGCCCCGACCGACGACGACACCCTCATGTTCGCCGAGCACGCCGCCGGCGCGATCGCCGCCGAGCGGGAGCTGCACGCCGACCTGCTCGGCGCGCTCGGCCTCACCTCGGAGCAGGCCCGCGAGCTGCCGGTCGCCCCGGCCACCCGCGCCTACGTCAGCTACCTGCTCGCGGCCGCCTACGGTGGGTCCTACGCCGAGGGCGTCGCCGCGGTGCTGCCCTGCTACTGGATCTACGGCCGGGTCGGCGAGCACCTGGTCGGCGCAGGCTCCCCCGACCCGGTCTACCAGCGCTGGATCGACATGTACGCGGGCGAGGAGTACCACGCCGTCGTCGAGGCCGTGCTGGACGCGACCGACCGGGTCGGCGCCGCCACGTCGCCGGCGGAGCTCGCCCGCATGCGCGAGCACTTCACGACGACCTCGCGCTACGAGTGGATGTTCTGGGACGGCGCGTACCGCCGGGAGACCTGGCCGGTCTGAGCCCGGCCGGGTCACCTCAGCGGTTGTCGAGCCGGTCCGGGATCACCAGGTGCAGGAAGAACGACACGATCCCGACGACGATCGCGCCCCAGAACGCCGCCCAGAACCCGTCGACGGTGAACGGCAGGTTCAGCACCGACGAGAGCCAGCCCGTCAGCAGGAACATGAGCGCGTTCACCACGAGTGCGAACAGGCCCAGCGTGAGGATGTAGAGCGGGCAGCCCAGCGTCGCCACGATCGGCTTGACCACGGCGTTGACCAGGCCGAACACCAGGGCCACGCCGATCAGCGTGAGGATCGAGGTGGAGGTGCCTGCGCTCTCCAGCCGGATGCCGCCGACCAGCACCGTCGCCACCCACAGCGAGGCGGCGACGACGAGCGTGCGGATGGTGAAGGTGAGCACGGGGCTCGGTGGAGTCATCGGTCGGTCACCGCCTGCTGGACCAGCGTCTGGAGCTGGGATCGGATCGGGTAGGTGCTGGAGGGGACGAGCTGGGTCATGAAGACGACCACCAGGTCGTCGACGGGGTCCACCCAGAACGCGGTGGAGGCCAGCCCGCCCCAGGCGAAGGTGCCCTCGTTGGCGAAGCCCTTCGTCGCCGCCCCGTCGACGACGACGGAGAAGCCGAGGCCGAACCCGACACCGGCGAACGCCGACTCGGAGAAGATGGGCCGGCCGACGGTGTCGAGGTCGGCGCCGCCGGGGAGGTGGTTGCGGGTGGCCCGGGCCAGGGTGCGCGGGCCGAGGATGCGGGCGCCGTCGAGCTCGCCGCCGCGGGCGAGCATCCGGGCGAACCGCAGGTAGTCGCCGGTGGTGGACAGCAGTCCGCCGCCGCCGGAGAGGAAGGTGGGCTCGCGGGTCGCGGACCGGGCGAGCGCCTTGTTCTCGACCAGGCCGCCGCCGGGGCGGGCGTTGTAGAGCGTCGCGAGCCTGCCGGCCTGCGCGGACCCCTCCGGCACCCAGAACGCGGTGTCGGTCATCCCGAGCGGGCCGGTGATCTCCTCGCGGAGGAACTCGTCGAGCCGGCGCCCGGACGCGACCTCGACGACCCGGCCGAGCACGTCGGTGGCCACCGAGTAGTTCCACTCCGTGCCCGGCTGGAACAGCAGCGGGAACGACGCGAAGTGCTCGCTCGCGGCCGCGAGGTCCATCCCGGACGGAGCGCCGAACTCGAAGCCCTTGGAGCGGTACATCTCGTCGACGGGGTGGGCGTGGTGGAAGCCGTAGGTCAGGCCCGCGGTGTGGGTCAGCAGGTGGTGCACCCGCATCGGCTCGACGGCCGCGTCGGTCCCCGGGTTGAGCGCCGAGCCGCCGCGGTAGACGCGCTGCTCGGCGAACGCCGGGATGTAGCGCGACACCGGGTCGGTGAGCTCCAGGGCGCCCCGCTCGGCGAGCATCAGGACCGCGACCGAGGTGATCGGCTTGGTCATCGAGTAGATGCGCCAGAGCGTGTCGTCGGTCACGGGGGCGGCGGAGTCGAGGTCGCGGACGCCGAGGTGGGTCAGGTGCGCGAGCCGGTCGTGCCGGGCGACGGCGATCGTCGCGCCGGCGAGGCGGCCGTCGTCGACGTAGCGGCGGAAGTGGCTGTCGATCCGGGCCAGCCGGGCGGGGTCGAGGCCGACCTCCGCCGGGTCCGCCTCGAGCGTGCCGAAGGTCGGGGAGGTCACGATCACGACCCTACCCGCGGGCCGCGTCCACAGTTCTGACGATCCTGCGGCCCGGCGCGTCACGCGGCGGGCGCCCGCTCGTACTACCGGGAGTGCCCCGCGGGGCACGCGGACGCCGGCGGGGGCCGGTGCCCGCCCACGCGTCGTGGCCGGTCCGAACGGGGAGCCCGGGCGGGCCACGGCGCGGCCGGACCGGAGCGGCCCGGCTCAGACCGGCACGATCTCGTAGCGGGCCAGGCGCTCGCCGCGCAGCGCGGTCGCCCGCAGCGCCGCCGCCAGTGCCCGCGACGCCCGCGGCAGCCGGGCCGCGACCTCGGCGGGTGGGGACGCGGCGTCGCAGGAGGCCGCCAGGCGCAGCCCCCACGGCTCCAGCTCGCGCGGGTCCTCGCAGGTCCAGTCGACCTCCAGCTCGCGCAGCGGGCCCGCGGCGAGCCGCCCGGCCGCGCCCCGGGACAGCAGGTCGGTGACGAGCTCGGCGCCCGGGAGCATCCGCGCGGCGGTGAACACGATCCGCTGTACTCCCTGCTCGGGCAGCAGCGTCAGCACCCGGTCGGAGACGACCAGGTGCGGGCCGGGCAGGTCGCGGGCCAGCTCCAGCCAGTCCTCGTCGAGCGCGGACCCGGCCACCAGGTGCGCCGGGCCCGCCAGCAGCTCGCGGCGCAGCTCGGCCACCCCGGGTAGCTCGACGTCGACCCAGTGCGCCGGGCCGTCGTCGCCGAGCCGTCCCGCGCGGTCGCCCAGCCCCGGCCCCAGCTCGACGACGGTCCCGCCCGGGTGCCGCCGTGCGAACCCGCGCACCCACTCGTCGAGGACGGCGACCCGCAGCAGTGTGGAGAGCGTGTCGGCCCGCCCGGGCGCCGAGCCCAGGTCGAGGTCGTCCGCGACGACGGCGGCGGCGTGGTCCCCGACCACCGGATGGCGGCGACGGGCGTCGCGGGCCCTGGCGTGTGCCGCGGGCAGTGACGTCGCCTCGAGCGCCTGCAACCGCGGACGGCGTCGTTGCGTCACGGTGTCCTTCCCCCCTCCAGCGGGCCTCCGCGAGGGCGTCGGCGCTGGTCGCGCGAACGTACTAGTTGCGCGGCGAGGTACCCGAGCCGGGAGGCGCCGGGCGGTGGACGGCCCGCGGTCGGTGGCTCGTGAGCGGTCCCCGGACACCGGGGCGTCGCCGCCGCGGCGGCGCGGACCTCCATGATGGGGGCGTGCCCCCCGCCCTCCTCACCTCCGCCGCGCACGGCGACGCCGAGGTCCTGCGCCTGCTCGAGCGCCGCCGCGACACCGGGCGCCGCCCCGGCCGGCACGCCGACGGGGCACGGATCGCGCTGGTCGTCGGCGGGGGCGGGATGCGCGGCTCCTACGCGGCCGGGATGGTGCACGCGCTGTCCGACCTCGGGCTCGCCGCCGGCGTCGACGAGGTGTGGGGCAGCTCGGCCGGGGCCTTCGTCGGGACGGCATTGGTCATGGGGCACGGAGCCGAGGTGTCCCGGGTGTTCGTACGGGACATGGCCTGCCGCGAGTTCATCGACCCGCGCCGGTTCGGCACCCGTCGCCCGATGGTGTCGCTGGACCACCTGTTCGACCGGATCCTCGTCGGCTCCCTCCCCACCGACTGGTCGCGGCTGGTGGACCCGCCGGTCCCGCTGAACGTCGTGGTCACCGGGGCGGCCGACCTGCGCCCGCGGGTGCTGACCGCGCTGCCCGACGGCGCCACGTGGAGGGCCGCGATGCGGGCGACGGCGGCGATCCCGCTGCTGGCGGGCCCCCCGGTACGGGTCGGCACGGGCGAGGACGCCGAGGACTTCATCGACGGCTCGGTCGGCGACCCGCTCCCGGTGGCACGGGCCCTGCGCGACGGCGCCACGCACGTCCTGGCCCTGCTCACGCGCACCGCCGACGACCTCACCGGCACCCCGCCGGACGCCCGCACCCCGCTGTGGGCCCGCTCGCTGGACCGGCTCGCACCGGGCCTGGGCCGGATGGCGCAGGACGCCGCCCGACACGGCGAGTGCCTGCCGCTGCTCGCCGACGCCGCGCACCCGGACCGGGCCGGGGCGCACCTGCTGACGCTGAGCCCGCACTCCCCCGCCGGCGTCCACGGCCTGTCCACCGACCCCGGGCGGGTCGCCGCCGCGGCCCGGATCGGCTACGAGACGGTGCTGTCCGCGACGGCCCCGGCCGCCGCGGCCTGAGCCCTCTCCCACGCGTGCGCCGATGACTTCGGCGCGCCCGGGCGGTCGGAGCTGGTGTGGGCACCGTGCCCCGCACCGGACCCGGGGGGTGGCCCATGCGCGACGACGCGCCGTCGCGGGCGCGGACCCGCACCGTCGTGCTCGCCCCCGGCGAGGTCCGCCCGCACGTCGAGGACGAGTGGCGGGGCGCCGTCGTCGTGGTCGACGCCGGGCAGATCGAGCTGTGCTGCGCCGCGGGCGGGAGCCGGACCTTCGGTACCGGGTCGGTGCTGTGGTTCACCGGGCTGAACCTGGTCCGGGTCCGCAACCCCGGCCGGGACGAGGCGGTGTTCCGCGGCATCACCCGCGGGCCGCCCTGATCCCCGGTCCCTCCCCGGCCCGCCGTGTCGAGCCGGTCGGCCGCGTCGAGCCGGTCCGCCGCGTCGAGCGCCCGGTGCGTCGGGTCAGCCCGCCGCGTCGAGCGCCCGCTGCCAGATCCCGTTGCGCGTGGCGACGAGACCGAGCTCGCGCGGGTCGGTCACGCACACCCCACGGGGGCGGTGGGTGTCCCACAGCTGCGCGTCGTCGAAGACGGCCCCGCAGCCCCCGAACCGGCGGCAGCAGTGCGCCCGGTCCGGTCCCACCCACTCGAGACCGCAACAGGACATCCGCATGATCCGCACGGCGGGCAGGCTACGGGGCACCCCCGACAGTTCCGGTGGGAGCCGGGAGCGGGTCGGTGGCGAGCAGGTCGTACCAGACGCCGTCGTCGACGATCTCGTTCTCCGTGCCGTGCACGCCGTCGGCCCGCGCGCGGCCCCAGAGCCGGAACCCGGCGCGCTCGGCGACCCGGCGGCTGGCGGTGTTGTCCACCGACGCCCCGAGCTGCAGCCGGTGCCGGCCCATGCCGCCGTCGGCGACCGGGGTGAACGCGTGCCGCACGACCCGGCGGACCGCGGCGGACACCGCGCCGCGGCCGCGGGCGTCGGGGTGGGCGCGGTAGCCGACCTCGCCACCGGTCGGGGTGTAGGGGCGGTCGGTGCCGAACACCGAGACGGTGCCGAGGTAGCGGTCGTCGTCCGGGTCGGCGATCACCCAGCCGACGCCGGAGCCCAGGGAGCACTCCAGCGGGTGGTCGCGCAGCCAGCGCCGGGCGTCGTCATCGGTGTAGGGCACCGGGAGGGTGGCGCTCCACCAGCGGGCGAGGGGGTCGTTGCACGCCTCGACGTGCCGGGCGAGGTCGGCCCCGGTGGGCGGGCGGAGCCGGACGCCGTCGCCGTCGAGCACCGGGTGCGGCCACCACGTCGTCGCCGGGGGCCGGTCGGCGACGGGTGTGCCGGGCAGCAGCACGGCGGTCCAGGCGTCGACGAGGTCGTCACCGGCCCGCAGCGCGCGGGTGCGGACACCCTCGAACCGGAACCCGCAGGCGTGTGCCACCCGCCAGGACGCGACGTGCCCGGCACGGCAGTCCCAGTGCAGCGCGGCGAACCCGGCGACGTCGAAGCCCCAGTCGGCGGCCAGCCGCAGCGCACGGCTCGCGAACCCCCGTCCGCGCGCCCACGGCGCGAGCAGGTAGCCGGCCGACGGCAGCGGGTCGCGGCGCAGGTCGATCGAGCCCGCGTAGCGCGGGCGGCCGTCGCACGCGGCCTCCACCGCCCACACGTACTGACGGCCGGTGGCCCACCGACGCCGGGCGAGGTCGATCCACTCCCGGGCCCGGCCTTCCCCGGAGGTCGGGTCGAGTGATGTCCAGCGGTGCACGACGGGATCGCGGTACACCTCGAGCATCCCGGGGACGTCGGATCCGGTGTGCGCGCGCAGGGTCACGACCCCGTCGGTGAGTACGGGAGGGACGGTCACGGCGACACCGTCACCGGCCACGCCCGGTCGGGGCAACCGGGTTCTCCTACGATCGGACCTGTCCGCAGGGGGCGGGCGAGGGGGAGGTGTCATGGCCGCGCTCACGGAGCGACTGGTCGACCGCAGGCTGGGCTTCGGTGCCGACGAGCCGTACGTGCGCGAGCGTGACCTGCGGGTCCCGCTCTCCGACGGTGTCGTCCTGCTCGCCGACCTCTACCGGGCCCCCGGCCCGCTCCGGCCGCGTCCGACGGTGATGATGCGCACCCCCTACGGCCGCGACGGCCTCGGGTCGATCATCGGTTCGCTGCTGGCGCGCCGCGGGTTCCAGGTGCTGGTGCAGTCCACCCGGGGCACCTTCGGCTCGGGCGGGCAGTTCCGCCCGTTCCTGCACGAGAGCTCCGACGGTCTGGACACGCTCGCCTGGGTGCGCGGGCAGACCTGGTGCGACGGCCGCGTCTCGATGGTCGGCCCCAGCTACGTCGGGCACACCCAGTGGGCGGTCGCCCCCTACGCCGACCCGGGTCTGTGCTCGATGAACGCCGACATCACCGCGTCGGAGTTCACCAGCACCTTCTACCCGGGCGGCGCTCCCGGCCTGCTCAACCTCGCGACCTGGGTGAACCAGATCGGCCGCCAGGAGCGCATCGGCGCGGTCACCGGCTTCCTCGCGACGCCGGTGTTCAGCCGTCGCAAGCGCCGCGCGGTGACCTCCCAGCCGCTGCAGGCCGCGGACGTCGCGCTGACCGGGGCGCCGGTGGTGTTCTGGCGGGACTTCGTCGAGCACGCCGAGCAGCCGCGCGAGTTCTGGGCGCCCGCCGAGCACGACGGTTTCGACGCCGCCGCGATGCCGCCGGTCTGCATGGTGACCGGCTGGTGGGACCTGTTCCTGGACCGTCAGCTGGTGGACTTCACCGCGCTGCAGCGCGGCGGGGCGACGGCACGGATCACGATCGGCCCGTGGACCCACGGCGACCGCGGCTCGCTGTCGACCATCGCCCACGAGATGGTCCACTGGCTGGGCGTGCACCTGCACGGCGGCGAGCACGACGAGCGTGCGCCGGTCCGGGTGTTCGTGCAGCACGCCGACCGCTGGACCGACCTGCCGTGCTGGCCGCCGCCGGAGGCCCGCCCGACCGAGTGGTACCTCGACGCCGACGGCGGGCTGGGCCCGGACCGGCCGGCCGGGACACCCCCGCCGTCACGGTTCGTCTACGACCCCGCCGACCCGACACCGACGGTCGGGGGCCCGATGCTCCAGCCACCGTCCAAGCAGCTGGACAACCGCGCCGTCGAGGCCCGCGACGACGTGCGCGTCTGGACCGGCCCGCCGCTGGAGTCCGACCTGGACCTGCTCGGTCCGGTGTCGGCCGTGGTCTACGTGCGGACCGGGACGGGGATCGGCGACGTGTTCGTACGCCTGTGCGACGTCGGCCCCGACGGGACCTCGATGAACATCACCGACGCGATGCACCGGCTGGTGCCCGACCGCGAGGCCACCGCCCCGGACGGCACGACGGTCGTCCGGATGACGCTGAGCCCGACCGGGTACCGCGTGCGGGCCGGGCACCGGCTCCGGGTGCAGGTCGCCGGCGCGGCGTTCCCGCGCTTCGCCCGCAACCCGGGAACCGGTGAGCGGACGGCGACCGCGGTCGACGGGGAACGGATCTCCTACGAGATCCTGCACGATTCCGAGCACCCCTCGCACGTGGTGTTGCCGCACCACCCCTGAATTCCGGGTCCACCGTTCACCTTTCCGGCCGTCCCCGGAAATGCGGATATCCCCCGCTCCGGTCGGAAGAGCGGGGGATCTCCGGAAGTGCAGGGTCACGGATGACGGGAAGACGGTCCCGTCATCGTGCCCGGTGGTGCAGGTGCACTCAGTCCTGGACGTTGGTCTGGTTGTCACCCTGCGAGCAGTCGCTGAAGCTCGGGGCGTCCTCACCGTTGGTGGCCTGGCCACCCAGGATGCCGAGGACGCTGGCGGCGACGTCGGCGCTGTTCAGCGAGCAGCTGAGCACGTTGGCGTTGTTGAGGGCGTTGATGTCGCCCACGTTGACCAGGCCGGACTGGACGCTGTTGCGGTCCTTCTCCAGGTTGTTGATCTGGTCGGCGTTGATGCGGTCGCCGCCGTGGCCGTGCCCGTGGTGGCCCTTGTCCCAGCCGCCGTCACCCGCGAAGGCGAGCGGGGAGATGGCGAGCAGACCAGCGGTGACGCCGGCGGTCAGGATTCCAGCCTTCTTCAGCACAGTTATTTCTCCGTTGTGTACGGGGTCCGATGTCGGACCGGCGTGTTCGGCGTGGGTTCGGGAGCCCCGCCGATGCACAGAACGGTATCCGGTCCATCCCCGATCCAACGAACTTTCTACCACTATCGGACGATGGACATTACTGACCGCGAGGTTATTGCTCTCTTCCGGCAGCCGGGAATCCGTGTGGACGTCGCTTCCGGACGCCGTCCGCGACGGATCGTCACCACAGTGGACCCGAACGGACGCGTACCCTTTTTTCGGAACACGCTCCGTGATGCACCCTCCGCACGGCCGTGTCAGCGCGTCACCCTGTCGTATTGACCTCGGGGGTCTCGCGACACCGGATCGCACCCTCCGACGGACGGATCCACCCCGGAAGAGTGGGCCGGAACCGGCTCGAGCGACGGCGTGCCGCCGTCTACTTTCGACGCCGATGACACGCACCGCCCGGACCGCCACGACCTCCGACGTCCCCGCGGCCGCGGAACTGCTCACCGCGGCGTTCCTCGACTACCCGTTCACCCGTCACACGATCGATGCGGACGAGCACCCGCGCCGCCTGGGCGCGAGCCAGGCGCTGCTGCTGCGCGAGGTCGGCATCCCGCACGGCCTGGTGCACGTCGTCGACGCGGCCGGGAGCGGGCTCGACGCCGTCGCCGTGTGGATGCCGCCGGAGGCCACCGGTCTCGACGACGCGTTCGCCCGCGTCGCGCCGCGGCTGGCCGAGCTCGCCGGGGACCGCGCCGGTGCCGCCGCCGACGCCGACACGGCCCTCGCCCCGCACCGGCCCGCCGGTCCGGCGTGGTTCCTGGCCACCGTCGCCGTACGCCCCGGTCTGCAGGGACAGGGTCTCGGCACGGCGGTGCTCACGGCCGGGCTGGACCGGGTGGACCGCGACGGACGGCCGGCCCACCTGGAGACCTCGCTCGCGGCGAACGTGCGGCTCTACACCCGCCTCGGCTTCCGGGTCACCGCCGAGGTCGACCTGCCGCACGGCGGGCCCAGCACCTGGTCGATGCTGCGGCCGGCGACGACGAGTGGCCCCTGAGAACGGCCCGGGAACGGCCGTCCGGGAAAGCCGTTGCGCCGGGCACCCTGCAGGGAGCCCGACCGCGCCCGGAGGAGAGGACCCGCCGTGTACGTCCCCGCCCACTTCGCCCCCACCGACGAGGACGTCCGGCAGCTCCTCGCCCGCCCCGGCGCCGCGGACCTGGTGACAGCTGGCCCGGAGGGACTCGACGCGACGCTGCTGCCGTTCGTCCACGACCCCGACCGCGGTGCGCTGCTCGGTCACCTCGCCCGGAACAACGACCACTGGACCCGCGCCGACGGCAGGCAGGGGCTCGTCATCGTCCGCGGGCCGGACTCCTACGTCAGCCCGTCCTGGTACGCGTCGAAGGCCGAGCACGGCCGGGTCGTGCCCACCTGGAACTACGTGACCGCCCACGTCCGCGGCACCGTGGTCGTCCACGACGACGTCGACTGGCTCGACGACGTCGTGCGGCGCCTGACCGACCTGCACGAGGCCGGCCGGCCCGCGCCCTGGAGCGTCGACGACGCCCCGGAGGCGTTCGTGCGGGGGCAGCTGCGCGCGATCGTGGGCGTCGAGCTGCGGATCGAGAGCATCGAGGCGAAGCTCAAGCTGAGCCAGAACCGGCCGGCCGCCGACGTCGACGGCGTGGTGGACGGGCTCGAGGCCGCCGGGGACCACGCGGGAGCCCGGGCCGTGGCGGCACACCGCCGGTGACGGACGACGGACAGGACACCGGGGCCCGCCCGCCGCGACGGGTTCGCGGTGTTCTTTCATCGCACGTTCTGACTAACATCGCTCCATGGCGATGAGTTGTTGCCCTGACGTCGGCCCGGCGGTGGCGCTGTTCCGGTCGCTGGCCGACCCGGCACGGCTGGCCATCGTGCTGCGACTCGGCCGGGGCGAGGCCCGCGTGGTCGACCTGACCCGCCACCTGGGTCTCGCCCAGTCGACGGTGTCGAAACACCTGGCCTGTCTGCGGGACTGCCGTCTGGTCGACTCCCGGGCCGAGGGACGCCAGTCCTACTACCGCCTCATGCGCCCGGAGCTGCTCGACCTCCTGCGCAGCGCCGAGACGGTGCTGGCCGAGACCGGCGACGCGGTCGCGCTGTGCCCGACCTACGGCGCACCGGGACACACCGGGGAACAGGCGTCGTGACCCTGTCCCTCTCCGAGGACCGTCGCGCCGTCCTCGTCCGCCGCATCCGCCTGCTCGTCGCGATCACCATCGGCTACAACGTCGTCGAGGCCGTGGTCGCCATCGCCGCAGGTCGTGCCGCGTCCTCGATCGCCCTGATCGGGTTCGGACTGGACTCGGTCATCGAGGTCAGCTCGGCCGCCGCCGTGGCGTGGCAGTTCGCCGGCCGCGACCCGGCCCGCCGCGAGCACATCGCCCTGCGGGTCATCGCGTGCTCGTTCTTCGCCCTCGCCCTCTACGTGACCGTCGAGGCACTGCGGGGCCTGTCCGGGGCGGCGGAGGCGGACCGTTCGACGGTGGGCATCGTGCTGGTCGCGGCCAGTGTCGCGATCATGCCGTTCCTGTCGTGGGCGCAGCGACGCGCGGGGCGTGAGCTCGGCTCGGCGAGCGCCGTGGCCGACTCCCGCCAGACGCTGCTCTGCACCTACCTGTCGGCCGCGGTGCTCGTCGGGCTCGTTCTCCACGCCACCCTCGGCTGGTGGTGGGCCGACCCCGTCGCCGCGCTGGTGCTGGCGGTCCTGGCCGTGCGCGAGGGCAGGAACGCGTGGCGGGGAGAGAGCTGCTGCGCTCCGCGGCCCGGCGCCGCCGCGACGTCCGACGCGTGCGCCGACGGCTGCTGCCGCTGACGGTCCGGAGTACCTCGCGGTCCGACGGGTGCGCCGCGAGGAGATCATCGGCCCGTGCCGACTCCGGCTTGCGCCTCCACCCGCTGGAAGCGTGACGATCGCGCCATGACCTTCACCGTGCTGGACACCGGGCCCGCGATGCGACACGTCCTGCATGCGGCCGAACAGAACCGGGCCGAGCTGCTGCGGACGATGCTGGAACCGGCGAGCGGCATGTACCGCTTCTTCCCCGGCGAGCCGGACCTGGTCCACATGCACGAGCTGGCCTCGGGTTTCCCCCTCGACCGTGACCTCGAGCTGTCGACGGACGGTCTCCGGCGCCTGGAGGACGCCCACGCGTGGGAGCGGATCGGCAGAGCCCTGCACGGGGCGGCCGAGCACCTGGAGCGGGTCCACCCCGGCCTGCGGGTACCCGACGCCACGGTGCTCCTGGTCCTGGGCGATCCGACCGACGGGTTCTTCCAGGACACCGGCTTCGGGATGAACGCCAACGGCTCGGTGCCCGGGTACATCTCTCTCACCATCTGGCCGTCACCGGAGAACCTGGACCGGCTGGAGGCGACCGCGGTGCACGAACTGCTCCACAACGTCCGGTACGCGCCCGGCAATGTCCTGTGGGACCCGGCCACCGTCACCGTCGGCGAGTACGTGGTCTCCGAAGGGTTGGCCGATGCCTTCGCCCGCGAGCTGTACGGCGAGGAACGCGGGCGTGCCCGGATCGGCGCCGGCGCGGTGGGCGACGACGAGGCGTTCGCCCGGGTCCTCACCGGGCTCGACGTGACCGGGATGCAGAACTTCACCGCCTGGGTGCTCGGGGACGCGCACGCCGCGAGGTTCGGCGGTGAGCCGGTCGGTCTCCCGACGGGTGCCGGGTACGCGGCCGGGAACCGACTCGTGGACGCATACCTCGCCGCGACCGGGCGGACCGCTTCGGAATGCCTCCTGGCGCCGGCGGACGATGTGATCGCCACGTCGGTGTAGGCGTTCGACGTCCTCCGGGCGAGCGCTCTCCGCGGAGCGGGACGGACGCCGCCGGGTCGAGCAGGCTCTCCGCGACGGCCGCTCATGATCTCGTCCGTGATGCGTCCGTGAACACCCGTGGAAGCCACGGTCACAGCCGGACGGACCCGGACGACGAAAGAGACCCCCGGCTCCAGCGTTTCCGCTGGTCGGGGGTCTCTTTCACTTGCTGTGGCTGGTCCAGGATTCGAACCTGGGAAGGCTACGCCGACGGATTTACAGAGAGCTGCCATACCGGCTCTGACCTGCGGCGCAAGCGCGGACTACCCGTCTGCGTCCGCGTATCGTCCGTGAGCCGTACCGCGGGGGTTGTGCCCGCTCCTCCCCCGGCCCCTCGTACAGGCCGATCTGCTCGTCGTGGGGTCGGGGGCAAGGGTGGCGCAGCCATCGCGGAGCGACGCCGTAGGCGCCCTTGCGGCCGGCCCCGCGGCGTGGACAATGAAGGCCGAGGGGCAACAACGTCAGCTTGGTCTGGTGGGGCCTGCTGCTCATGTCAAGGCGCGTCCGCTCTATTGTGTGACGGTGTTCGACGATGAGCTTGGGTCCGTGCTACACGTGGCGGTACGGGCTACGGGCGTTGAGTTGCTGGTGTCGGTCACCGGTGAGCTGGATGGTTCGACCGAGCATCAGCTGCGATCGGTACTCGACGAAGCGTGGAGCGGTCCTTCTCGGGGGCCTGTGATCGTCGATCTGACTGGGCTGTCGTTCTTCGGTTCCGGTGGCATCTCGGACATGCTGGTGGCAACGGAGCGAGCGGCGAGCCAGACCCGGTTTCTCGGTTATGTGGTGGGCAACAACCGGTCGGTTGTCCGGCCGCTGAGCGTGATCGGGCTCCTGGATCGCCTACCGGTTTATGCGACCGTCCAGCAGGCGAGAGCGGCTGCGACCCCTGACGACCTCTCAGGCGTCGGAGTCTCGTCCCTGTGACGCAGGCGTCCATTGGGCGTGGCCGAGGTCGTTGACGGTCTGGCATCGGCCGCATCGCAGAAGCACGTCACGATGCTCCTCGCCGGGGCTGAAGCCGTCTACGAGGACGAACCCGCAACCCCCGCAGGCGAACGCCTGGCCGCTCCGGCCGCGCGGCAAAGATGATCTCAATACGCGGTCCGCATCTTCGTCTACGACTGTGCCGGCGTAGTAGCCCCCGGCGTGGCGGTGGTTGCGCACAAGTAAGTAGAGCACCGGCCTGGAGTCGGCGCGCGTCATAGATTCGGCTCGCCGGGTCATCGCGTAGGCATCGGAGACCGCTTGTGCTGGCTCCGGGTCTGGGACAGGCGCTACCCCGGGGGGCGGGGCCGGGTAGACGGTCCACGGCGCCGCGAACGGGCCGGAGGTGTAGTGAGCGAGCGACGGGGGCCGGCGTGGCCGGCCCCGCGCCGCCGGAGGCGGCGCCTTGTTCGACCTTCTACCAGTGGCGCCAGCTCGGGAGGGGTCCGCGCTGCGTCCGGCTCCCGAACGGTGCAATCCGGGTCCGCCGGGCCGACCTGGATTCCTGGCTCGCTGCTCTGGCGGACGCGGCATGAGCGACGAGGAGCCGACAACGTTCGACGTCCGGGTCTGGTCGGTGACGAAGCGGGTGCGCCGGGACGGGCCCCGATACCGGGTGCGGTGGATCGTCGCGGGTAAGGAGTGGCACGACACGTTCCCGACCCGGGCTCTCGCCGACAGCTTCCGCTCGGAGCTGGTGAGCACCACCCGTCGTGGGGAGGCGTTCGTCACCGCTACGGGACGGCCGGTGTCGTGGCAGCGCCCCGAGGAGCAGGTGACGAGCTGGTACGAGCACGCCCTGGCCTATGTGGACATGAAGTGGCCGCACGCCGCCGGCAAGAGCCGTCAGGGCATCGCCGAGTCCCTCGCGACGGTCACTCCGGCCCTGTTCACCGACACCCGGAGCAGACCCGCCGCCGCGACCGTTCGGCAACTGCTCTACGGCTGGTCGTTCAACGCCCGCACCCGGGCCGCCGGTCCTCCTCCGGACGAGCTGGTCCGGGTCGAGCGCTGGGTCTCCGCGCACACCGTCCCTGTGACCGCCCTCGCGGATCCGACCGTGCTCCGGCCCGCTCTGGATGCCCTCGCGCTGCGCATGGACGGCAAGCCCGCCGCTGCGTCGACGGTGAGCCGCAAGCGGGCGATCTTCTACAACGCCGTGGAGTACGTGGTGGAGCTCGGCCACCTGCCCGGCAACCCGATCACCTCGCTCCGCTGGCGCGCCCCGAAGATCACCGAGGCGGTGAACCCGCGGGTCGTGATCAACCACCGGCAGGCCCGTGCGCTCCTCGACGCTGTCCGTGGCCAGCGGTCCGGACCGCCACTCGTCGCGTTCTTCGGTGTCATGTACTACGCCGCCCTGCGTCCGGGTGAGGCCGTCGAGCTGCGCAAGGAGGCCCTGTCGCTGCCCGAACGCGGGTGGGGTGAGCTGTACCTGAACACCTCCGCCCCGTCGGCCGGCCGGGCATGGAGCGAGTCCGGCACCCGCCGGGAGCCGCGCCAGCTCAAGCACCGGGGAGCGGAGGAGGTCCGGGTGGTCCCGTCCCCGCCGGCGCTGACCGCCCTGCTCCGGCGGCACCTCGACGAGCACGGCACCACCACGGAAGGCCGGCTGTTCCGCGGTGCCCGGGGTGGCCCGCTCTCGGAGAGCCTGTACGGCCGTCTGTGGGCCCTCGCCCGTGCCGAGGCACTGACCGCGGAGGAGGCCGCGTCACCGCTCGCACGGCGCCCCTACGACCTCCGGCACGCCGCGGTGTCCACCTGGCTCAACAGCGGTGTCCCCGCCCCGCAGGTCGCGTCCTGGGCCGGACACAGCGTGGACGTCCTGCTGCGGGTCTACGCCAAGTGCATCGCCGGTCAGGACGACGCGGTCCGCCGTCGCGTGGAGGACGCGCTCCGCGACCAAGATCAGTCCGTGCATGGTCCGTGAACACCCGTCACGAGCCGTCCGGAGCCGGACACACCCGGACAACGAAAGAGACCCCCGGTTCCAGCGTTTCCGCTGGTCGGGGGTCTCTTTCACCTGCTGTGGCTGGTCCAGGATTCGAACCTGGGAAGGCTACGCCGACGGATTTACAGTCCGCTCCCTTTGGCCGCTCGGGCAACCAGCCGGGGTGCACGTCGCTCTCGCTGAGTGCGTGAACGAGGATACGACACGACCGACGGCCCCCGACGAGGGGGCCCCGACCGACCCCGAGGGAGTGACCGATGGCCGACCCGTCGTTCGACGTCGTGAGCAAGGTGGAGCGCCAGGAGGTGGACAACGCGCTGAACCAGGCCGCCAAGGAGCTGTCGCAGCGCTTCGACTTCCGCGGTACCAACACGACGGTCGCGTGGGCCGGCGAGGAGGCCGTGGCCTTCGAGTCCGACACCGAGGAGCGGCTGCTCGCCGGGATCGAGGTGTTCAAGGAGAAGCTGATCAAGCGCTCGATCAGCCTGAAGGCCCTCGAGGTGGACGAGCCCCAGCTGTCGGGCAAGGCCTACAAGGCCGGCGGCAAGATCCTGCAGGGCATCGCGCAGGACAAGGCCAAGGAGATCAGCAAGGCCATCCGCGACGAGAAGCTCAAGGGCGTCCAGGCCCAGATCCAGGGCGACCAGCTGCGCGTCTCGGGCAAGAAGAAGGACGACCTGCAGGCCGTCATCGCGCTGCTCAAGTCCAAGGACTTCGGCATCGCGTTGCAGTTCACGAACTACCGGTAGCCGGGCCGGCCCCGGCACTGCCGGACACCTCCCGCCCGCCCCGCCACACGCCCACGATCGACGGACTGTCGCCGATCGTGGTGGTCGGGTCGCGGGCGGGCGGACGGGCCGGAGCGGGCCTGGTGCGGGATCCTCGGCGCCCGTTGTGTCAGCTGTCACCGGGGCCGTTCACAGCCCCGAGGCGAGGCCCAGGATCACCGTCCCGTGCGTGAGGGTCGCGGCCAGCACTCCGTGCCCGTGGCGCACCCACGCGCACACCAGTCCCTCCGCGGCGGTGAACACCAGGATCGGCCATCCGAGGTCGGTCACGGTCGTGGCGAGTACGACGTGCCCCACCGCGAAGAGCAGCCCCGACGCGACGACGGCGCGCACCGCGCCGAACGCCCGTGGCCCCGCGAGGTGTCCCTGCAGGAGCCCGCGGAAGAGGACCTCCTCCAGGAGGTTGCCCCCGAACGCGAGCACGGCCAGCGCCGGCAGCAGCCCGACCGCCACCGCGCCTCCGCGCTGCTCGACGGGGACCGTCCACAGCACGGCGGTCAGCGGCACCAGCAGAACCGCGGCGCCACCGAGCGCGGCGAGCAGCGACCGCGGCCCGAGCCGGCCCCACACGACCAGCCCGCGCAGGTCGCGGGGGCCGTAGGCGACGGCGAGCGACGCCGCGACCCCCACCGTCCCCATGCCGAGCAGCACCACCGGGTCCGGGGACAGCCGCAGCCACAGGAGGCCGTGGGGCGCCGGGCCGATCGACCACAGGCCGAGCGGTGTCATCGCGTCCCGCACCAGCACGAACCCGGTCACGAGCAGGACGATCCGCAGCAGCGGGGACGACCGTCCGATCAGGACGAAGGTCGCCCCGACCACGATCAGGCCGGGCAGCAGCCGCAGCGGGTAGTCCACGAGGAAGGTGCTGGTCACCGCTCCAGCGTTCGTGCTGCGATGGGCCGCGACAACTCGCGTTCGCGGGTGGCACACAGGGGGCGGGACGTGCGGAGAACACCAGGTCAGGAGCGGTCGCGGGCGACCGTGGAGTTCGTCCTGACCGCCGCTGCTCAGGTCTTCGCGCGGGAGGGGCTCGCCGCGACGACCAACCGCATCGCGGCGCGGGCCGGCGTCGCCGTCGGGTCGCTGTACCAGTACTTCCCGGACAAGCAGGCCCTGCTCGACGAGCTGGTCGCCCGGCACGTCCGGGAGGCCCGGTCCACTCTGGACACGGTCTGTGCCGAGCTGCGGGCGGACCCGCCGGAGCCGCGCACCGCGCTGCTGCGGATCGCCGATACCGCGGTGGCCCTGCACACCGACCACCCGCGTCTGCACGCGTTGTTCGCCGCGTTCGCGACCCGCACCCCGCACGGCGTCGCGGCCGTCGAGGCGCTGCGCGAGGACTGCGTCCGGGAGGTCGCGTTCCACCTGTCACGGCGGCCCGGCACGGCGGATCCGGACGGGCTCGCGCGCACCCTGGTGCACGCCGTCGACGGTCTGCTGCACCACGCCCCGGCCGCGGCCGGGGTGCAGCGGGAACGGGTGCGGGAGCTCGCGCGGCTCGTCGGCCCCTAGACCGCGGGCCGCAGGTGCGCCCACGGCCGCGCCCGCTCCAGCTGGGCCGCCAGGGCGAGCAGCAGCGGCTCTGACCCCGGCCGCCCGACGAACTGCACGCCCAGCGGCAGCCCGGACGCCGCCCGGTACAGCGGCACCGACGACGCGGGCCGCCCGGTCAGGTTCGCCAGCTGGGTGTAGGGCACCGGGGCGAAGTTGGCGTCGACCAGGCTCTCGACCAGGCCGAGCCGTCCGAACAGGCCGGACGCGCCGGCCCGCAGCAGCGCCTGCGCGCCGATCCGGGCCGGGGCGGGCAGCGCCAGCTCCCCGATCGGCCACGGCGGCCGGGCCAGGGTCGGGGTGAGGAGCAGGTCGTAGCGCTCGTGGAACGCGGCCAGCGCTCGGGTGTAGTCCTGGCGGCGGGCGAGCGCGGCGAGGTAGTCCGGCGCGGGGGTGGCGCGGCCGATCGCGGCCATCACCCGGGTCTCGATCTCGAAGGCGTCGTCGCCGCAGCCGGTCAGTGCCCGCGCCGAGGCCACCTGGGCCGAGATCGTGGAGAACCAGGTGGTGAGGAAGTCGGTGGCCAGCGCCCGGCCGTCGAGGGCGGGGGCGGACTCCTCCACGACGTGCCCGAGCGAGGTCAGCAGCTCGGCGGCGTCGGTGGCCGCGGCGACCGCCTCGGGGTCGACGTCGGTGCCCAGCGGCGACGCGGTGGCCAGCCCGATCCGCAGCGGCGCCGGGTCGTCCCGGACGGCGTCGGCGTAGGGGCGCTCCGGCGGACGCACGACGTAGGGGCCCTCCGGTTCCGGCCCGGCCGTCACGTCGAGCAGGGCGGCCGAGTCCCGCACGGTCCGCGACAGCACGCCCTGCACCGCCGCACCGTGGAAGCCCTCGGCGACGTCCGGCCCGGACGGCGTCACGCCGCGGCCGGGCTTGAGCCCGAACAGCCCGCAGGCGGCGGCCGGGATGCGGATGGAGCCGCCGCCGTCGCTCGCGCCGGCCGCGGGGACGATCCCGGCGGCGACGGCCGCGGCGGACCCGCCGGAGCTGCCGCCGGGGGTGCGGCCGGGGTCCCACGGGTTGCGGGTCGGGCCGCCGAGCGCGGGCTCGGTGACGGCGCGGGCACCGAACTCGGGGGTGGCGGTCCGTCCGAACACGACGAGACCGGCCTCGGTCCAGCGCCGGACCACCGTCGACGTCTCGGGGCGCGGGTGGTCGGCGAGCGGACGGGAGCCGGACGCCGTCGGGACCCCGGCGATGTGCTGGGCGAGGTCCTTCACCAGGAACGGGACGCCCGCGAACGGCCCGGTCAGCGGGCCGCGTGCACGGGAGCGGGCGGCGTCGTCGAGCCGCAGCCGGATGGCGTTGAGGCCCGGCTCGACGGCGTCGGCGCGGGCGACGGCGGCCTCCAGCAGGTCGGCCGCGCTCACCTCACCCGCGGCGACGAGTGCGGCCAGCCCGACGGCGTCGTGGCTGCGGTAGTCGTCCCAGGAGATCCCCACGGCGGGGATACAAGCAGATCGGTCAGGGAGTGGACACCGGGGCGGGCGCGGGCGCTGGCGACGCGTCGGACGTACCGGTGACCCCGGCGACGACACCGAGGGCCAGGACGACCGCGGCCGCCGCGCCCAGGACGGCGGGCAGCACCGGTCGGGTGCGGGCCGGGAAGTCGGGCAGCCGGAAGCCACCGGAGGTCCGGGTGCCGCCGCCCTCGGGCAGCGGCGCCGCGCGGAACGGCTCGGGGAGCCGCTGGACGGCCGGGGCCTGCGCTGCGGGGCCCGACGGGAACCTCGCGGGCGGGCGCTGCATCGCCGGGGGCCGGCCCGCCACGGGGTGCCGGGGCGCCGTCGGCCGGGACGGGTGTCGCGGGGCCGCCGCGGCGTACTGCCCGGGGACGTAGGCGCCCGGGGCCTGCCGGGGCGGGACGCCGACCGGCCGCTGCCGGCCGGGACCGGCCGCGTCGCGGGGACGCGGGACGACGGGCAGTGCGGTGGTGGGTGCGTCGTCGGAGGACCCGCCGCCGGGCGCCGTGTCCGGCGCGGCCGCACGGGGGGCACGGGGCTCCGGCGTCTCCGGCTCCGCGTCCGGGGTGGGCGCGGCCGCGGTGTCCGTGTCGGTGTCCGGGGCGGAGGAGGCCGAGACGTCGGCGGCGACCGGCGCGTCGGCGTCCGAGGACGACCGGGCCGACGGCAGCGCGACCTGCTCCCCCGGGCCGGTCCCGGTGACCACGTCGTCCCCCGGGCGAGCCGGTGACGGCACCTCGACCGGGCCGCCCTGGAGCGGCACCGACGGCGTCCCACCGGTGTCGGTGAGCGCGTGGCGGGGCTTCTGGGACGGGGTCTCGCTCATGGGTCCTCTTCCGCAGGGGGAGCTCTGCTCTGAGAGTTCCATCGCTCGCGGTACCCCGAACCGTTACGGAACAGCGACCTGGGGACACGCAACCACCTCGAACGGTCCCGTCAGCGGCGGGCCATCTGCTGGAGCCGCGCGATCCGGTCCTCGATCGGCGGGTGCGTGGAGAACCACTTCGCCATCTTCTCGCCGGGCCGGAACGGGTTGGCGATCATCAGGTGCGACTGCGCGGTGAGACGCGGGTCCGGGGGCAGCGGGGCGGCCGCGGTGCCGTACTTGAGCTTGTGCAGCGCCGAGGCCAGGCCCAGCGGGTCCCCGGTGAGCTCGGCGCCCGACGCGTCGGCCTGGTACTCACGGGACCGGCTGACGGCCATCTGCACGACGCCGGCCGCGATCGGCCCCAGCATCGCGACCAGGATGATCGCGATCGGGTTCGGGCGGTCCTCGTCGCCGCCGCCGAAGATCGAGGCGAACATCGCGAAGTTCGCGAGGAACGACACCGCCGAGGCGAGCGCACCGGCGATCGAGGAGATCAGGATGTCGCGGTTGTAGACGTGGCTGAGCTCGTGGCCGATGACGGCGCGCAGCTCGCGCTCGTCGAGCAGGTGCAGCAGACCGGTGGTCACGCAGACCGCGGCGTGCCGCGGGTTGCGGCCCGTGGCGAACGCGTTCGGCGCGTCGGTCGGGCTGATGTGCAGCGACGGCATGGGCTGGCGGGCCCGCTGGCTCAGCTCGCGGACGATCCGGAACAGCTGCGGGTACTCGGCCTCGGTGATCGGCTGGGCGTGCATCGACCGCAGCGCCGTCTTAGCCGAGTTGAAGTAGGCCCACCCGTTCACCGCGAACGCGATGACGAGCGCGATGACCAGTCCGCCGCGCCCGCCCAGGACCCCGCCGATCGCGAGGATCAGGGCGCTCATCGCGCCGAGGAGGACGGCCGTCTTCAGACCGTTCATGTGGCTGTGCACGCCGGGGTCACCTTTCCGTGCGGTCCTGCGGGGGTCACCCGGATCAACGGACGAACCGGGCGGTGCGTTCCCGGGTGTGACCCGCCCCGACCGCGGCTCAGCGCGCGTGTCGCTCCCGGAAGCGGGTGCCCTCGGGGGCGTACCGGCGGAAGTGGTCGAGCGTGACGCCGAGGAAGAGTGCCGTCGCCGACACCGCGACGGTGCCGTCCGGGGCGTCGAGCCTGCCCGTACCGCGGACCCGCAGCTTGCGCCCGTCGACCGACTCGATCACCGCGTCGAGGTGCAGCGTCGTGCCGAGCGGCACCGGGGCCCGGTAGCGGGTGGTCAGCTCCGCGGTCACGTAGTAGCCGTCGAGGTGGTGCTGGAGCGCGCCGAACAGCTCGTCCATCGCCGTGGCCAGCACGCCGCCGTGCACCAGGCCGGGCGCGCCCTCGTGCGCGTCGGCGACGACGACCGTCCCGGTCACCCGGGCCCGCCCGTCGGAGTCGGGGCCCGGATCGGCGAAGCGCATCCGCAGCCCGCCGGGACCGTCACCGCAGGCGAAGCAGCCGGCGTGGTGGCGGGGCAGCTCGGCCCGCCCGGTCACCTGTGCACCCGTCACGTGCGGGAGGCTAACCCGGCGTGGAAGAGTCGGGCCCATGAGCGACGGCGATGTCACGACAGAGGTCCGCACCGAGGTCACCGACGGTGTCGCGGTGCTCACCGTGTCCAACCCGGCACGACGCAACGCGCTGAACCTGGACCTCTCGCAGAAGCTCGTCGCCGCCGTCGAGGCCGCGAACGCCGACGACTCGGTCGGCGCGATCGTCGTCACCGGGCAGGCACCCGCCTTCTGCGCGGGCGGTGACCTCGCGGAGCTGCAGGAGGCCGACCCGGCGACGCTCAAGCGCGTCTACTCCGGATTCCTCGCCATCGCCTCGTCCCCGCTGCCGACCCTGGCCGCGGTCAACGGCGCCGCCGTCGGCGCCGGGATCAACCTGGCCCTGGCCTGCGACGTCCGGCTGGCCGGCCCGACCGCGAGGTTCGACGTCCGCTTCATGCAGCTGGGCCTGCACCCCGGCGGCGGCTACACGTGGATGGCCCAGCGCGCCCTCGGCGCCCAGGGCACCGCGGCGATGACCCTGTTCGGCGACGTCCTCGACGCCCGCGAGGCCGAGCGCGTCGGCCTGGCCTGGCGCGCCTACGACAGCGACGAGGACCTGATGGCCGGCGCCCGCGAGCTCGCGGGCCGGGCCGCCGCCGCACCGCGGGACCTGATCGTCACCACCAAGGCGACGATGCGGATCACCTCCCGGCTCACCGCGCACGCCGACGCCACCGACGTCGAGGTCCGCGCGCAGGCCGAGACGGTGCACTCCGAGGCGTTCGCGGAGCGCGTCGCGGCGCTGCAGAAGAAGATCAGCAAGAAGTGACACGAGACACGAACGTAATCCGGGTTATGTGACGTGATCCCGGGTCTCCGGACAGGGGGCCGAACCGGGAGTTAACCTCGATGTATCGAGGGACAATTCGACGCCGAACTGGGGACCATCAGCCCATGACGACCAGCGACACTCCCGTCGAGGCACGCGACTCCGAGGTCGTGCAGCGCGACCGGGTGGTCATCCGGTTCGCCGGCGACTCCGGTGACGGTATGCAGCTGACGGGTGACCGTTTCACCTCCGAGACCGCGAACTTCGGCAACGACCTGTCGACGTTGCCGAACTTCCCCGCTGAGATCCGGGCGCCTGCCGGGACGTTGCCGGGGGTGTCGTCGTTCCAGCTGCACTTCGCGAACTACGACATCCTGACCCCCGGTGACCGCCCGGACGTGCTGGTCGCGATGAACCCGGCGGCGCTCAAGGCGAACATCGCCGACCTGCCCCAGGGCGGGGTGTTGATCGTGAACACCGACGAGTTCACCAAGCGGAACCTGACCAAGGTCGGCTACGCGGCGAACCCCCTCGAGGACGGCTCCCTGGAGCCCTATGCGGTGCACGGGGTCGCGATGGCGACCCTGACCCGCGGTGCCCTGGAGGAGACGGGGCTGTCGAAGAAGGACGCCGAGCGGGCGAAGAACATGTTCGCCCTCGGGCTCCTGTCGTGGATGTACCACCGCCCCTCGGAGTCGACCGAGCGGTTCCTGCGGGAGAAGTTCGCGAAGAAGCCCGACATCGCCGAGGCCAACATCCTGGCCTTCCGCGCCGGGCACGCCTACGGCGAGACGACCGAGGCGTTCGCGGTCACCTACGAGGTCGCCCCCGCCCGCCTCGCCCCGGGGACCTACCGGCAGATCACCGGGAACGTCGCCCTGGCCTACGGGCTCATCGCCGCCGGACAGACGACGAGCCTGCCCGTGTTCCTGGGCACCTACCCGATCACCCCGGCCTCGGACATCCTCCACGAGCTGTCCAAGCACAAGGCCTTCGGCGTGACCACCTTCCAGGCCGAGGACGAGATCTCCGGAGTCGGCGCCGCCCTGGGCGCAGCCTTCGGCGGGGCACTCGGTGTCACCACCACAAGCGGGCCGGGGATCGCGCTCAAGGCCGAGACCGTCGGCCTGGCCGTCGCGCTGGAGCTGCCGCTGCTGGTCATCGACGTCCAGCGCGGTGGGCCCTCGACCGGTCTGCCGACCAAGACCGAGCAGGCCGACCTGCTCCAGGCCCTGCACGGGCGCAACGGGGAGGCGCCGCTGCCGGTGATCGCCCCCTGCACCCCGGGGGACTGCTTCCTCGCCGCGGTCGAGGCCGCCGCGATCGCGGTGAAGTACCGGACCCCGGTCATGCTGCTCTCGGACGGGGCGCTGGCCAACGGTTCCGAGCCGTGGAAGATCCCCGACGTCGAGACCCTGCCGACGGTGGATCCGGGGTTCGCGACCGAACCCAACGCCCCCGACGGGTCGGGCGAGTTCTGGCCCTACCTGCGTGACCCCGAGACCCTGGCGCGGCCGTGGGCGATCCCGGGCACCGCCGGGTTGGAGCACCGGGTCGGTGGGCTGGAGAAGGCCGACGGACGCGGCTCGATCTCCTACGACCCCGACAACCACGACCGCATGGTCCGCCTGCGCCAGGCCAAGATCGACGGCATCACCGTCCCCGACCTGGTCGTCGACGACCCCGACGGCGACGCGGACTTCCTCGTCATCGGCTGGGGCTCGACCTACGGCCCGATCAACGCCGCGGCGCGGCGCGTGCGCAAGCTGGGCCACTCGGTCGCCACGGTGCACCTGCGCAACCTCAACCCGATGCCGGCCAACCTCGGCGAGATCCTGGGCGGCTACCGCACGGTGCTCTGCCCCGAGATGAACCTCGGCCAGCTCGCCATGCTGCTGCGCGCCGAGCACCTGGTCGACGTCAAGAGCTACACCAAGGTCGCCGGGCTCCCCTTCGGCGCCGAGGAGCTCCAGGACGTGTTCCTGGACTACCTCACCGGCAAGCACCCGGAGTCGGCGTCCGACATCGCCAACGAGACCACTGGAGCGCAGGCATGACCGCCACCGACCTGGGCCTGCCGTCCATCGGCGGCCTCGACGGCGTCCCGACGACGGACGCGAAGCAGACCGCGAAGGACTACACCTCCGACCAGGAGGTCCGCTGGTGCCCCGGCTGCGGCGACTACGCCGTCCTCGCCGCCGTCCGCCAGTTCCTCCCCACCCTGGGCATCCGCCGCGAGAACACCGTCTTCGTGTCCGGCATCGGCTGCTCGAGCCGCTTCCCGTACTACCTCAACACCTACGGGATGCACTCCATCCACGGCCGCGCCCCCACCATCGCCACCGGCCTGGCGACCTCCCGTGAGGACCTGTCGGTGTGGGTCGTGACCGGTGACGGCGACGCCCTGTCCATCGGTGGCAACCACCTGATCCACGCGCTGCGCCGCAACGTCAACATCAAGATCCTGCTGTTCAACAACCGCATCTACGGGCTGACCAAGGGCCAGTACTCCCCGACCTCCGAGGTCGGGAAGGTCACCAAGTCCACCCCCATGGGATCGCTGGACCACCCGTTCAACCCGATCTCCCTGGCCCTCGGTGCCGAAGCATCCTTCGTCGGACGCGCCCTGGACTCCGACCGCAAGAGCCTCACCGCGGTCCTGCAGGCCGCCGCCGAGCACCGCGGCTCCGCCCTGGTCGAGATCTTCCAGGACTGCCCCATCTTCAACGACGGCAGCTTCGACGTGCTCCGCAAGGGCGACACCGAGAACCGGCTGATCCCCGTCGTCCACGGCGAGCCGATCACCTTCGGTACCCCGGGCGAGGACGGCCGCGGCTCCCACGCCGTCGTCCAGGACGGGTTCAAGCTCAAGGTCGTCGAGACCGCCACGGTCGACGCGGCGCAGATCGTGGTCCACGACCAGGCCGACCACGAGCTCGCCTTCGCCCTGTCCCGGCTCTCGGACCAGGACCTCACCCACACCGTCACCGGGGTGTTCCGCAACACCGACCGCCCCACCTACGACGACGCCGCCCGCGCCCAGGTCCAGGCCGCCAAGGACGCCAAGCCCGACGCGGACCTGCAGGCCCTGCTCAACGGCCGCGACACCTGGACCATCGTCTAGATCCGGCCCGCGACGGACGACGGCCCCGGTACTCCTCGGAGTACCGGGGCCGTCGTGTGTCCGGGGGTGGCGGCCTCAGCGGGCCCCGGGACGTTCGTGCCACGCGATGAACCCGGCCGCCCGTGCGGCGCCCTCCGCGGTGAAGTACAGGTCCGCGCGGGTGCGGACGTAGTACGGCGACTCCGGCGGGTGGAACCGCCGCGACCCGCTGTGCACCTTCACCCGGTGCGTCTCGGGCGGGTCGCCGCCGTCGGTGGGTGCGAGCACCGAGTCCGGGTACGGGCCGGGACGCACGCCCGGGGGCAGCGGCGCGGACGCCGCGGACGGGCCGATGATCCGGGAGTCGAGCGCCGCCAGCGCCGAGCCACCGGCGCCCTGTCGCGGCCGCGACGGGATCGGCAGCGGTGCGGGCGGGCCGTCGTCGGCCGGCGCGGGGCCCGGCTCGGGCAGCGGGGCCGGTTCGACGTCGTCGCGCAGGGCGTGGCGGCCGGCCGGCTCCTCGTCCTCGGCCGGTCCGTCCTGCGGCGCGAGGTCGCTCTCGGGGCGCGGGAGGGGGACCGCGGGGGCCGTGGCGGCGTCCGCGGTCGCGGCGGCGCCACCCGGCCCGCCCGGAGCCGGGACGGGGTCGGCCGCGCCCTCGTCAGCCGGACCGTCGTGGGCCGCGCCGACCTGGGCCGCGCTGTCGTGGGCCGCGCTGTCGTGGGCCGCACCGTCCGGGGCTGTGCCGTCCGAGGCTGTGCCGTCCGAGGCTGTGCCGTCCGGAGCTGTGCCGTCGTGGACCGCACCGTCCGAGGCTGTGCCGTCGTGGACCGCACCGTCCGGGGCCGCGCCGTCGTGAGCCGCACCGTCCTGGGACAGGGCAACGGCACCGCCGGTCGTGGGCCTGTCGGCGCCGCCCGGACCGGTCCCGCCCGCGGTGACGCCGTCCCCGTCGGCTCCGTCTCCGTCGGCACCGCGACCCGACACCTCCGGACCGGACCCGTCCGGGGCCGTCGCCGTGGCTCCGGGCGCGACGTCCGCCGGCCGGGTCCCGGGCGCCGGGTCGGCCCCCGTCCCGCCGGCCGGCCCGTGCCCGCCCGGTGCATCGCCGGTCCCGGTGGGCCCGCCCGCGGTCGCCCCGGGGCCGGACCACTCCCCCGCACCGTCCGCCGGGGAGGGCGGCGCTGCGACGTCCGGCGACGGCGTGTGCGCCCCGGCCGCCGCAGCGGAGGGGTCGACCACCCCCGCGGTGTCGAACAGCCCCACGGTCCCGGGGTCGCGCCCCGGGCCCGGCCCGCCGGGCACCTCCGCCGTGTCGGGCGTCCCCGTGGCCTCCGGACCGCCCTCGACGGTCCCCCCGCGGCGACGGGACACCAGTACCCCCGCCGCCACCAGAACCACGAGCACCGCCAGCAGTACCCACATCCAGCCCATGCCGGACCTCCGTCCGCCCGGGACCGTCCCGGACCGCTGTCGCCGTGCTTGGTATCACGGATCGTGCCCGCCCCGCCGTCGTCTCGCGCGGGAGCACACCCGTACCGGATCATCGTGCCCGTGACCGACCACCCGAAGCGACCATGACCGCCGCCCGTTCCCCCGAACGAACCACACCCGAACGGAGTGAGCGGAATCCCGCCGGGCTCACCGCGGGCGTCGGCGCGTACGTCCTGTGGGGCCTGTTCCCGGCGTTCTGGCCGCTGCTGGACCCCGCGGCGCCGCTGGAGGTGCTCGCCCACCGCGTGCTGTGGACCGCGGTGCTGATGTCGCTGGTACTGACCGTGCTGCGCGGCTGGGGCGACGTGCGCGGGCTCGGTGTCCGCGGATGGCTCGCGACGGCCGCCGCCGCAGTGTTCATCGCGGTGAACTGGGGCCTGTTCATCTGGGGCGTGTCGGTGGGGCTGGTCGTCGAGTCCGCGCTCGGCTACTACATGACCCCGCTGGTCGGGGTGCTGTTCGGCGTCCTCGTCCTGCGGGAGCGGCTGCGGCCCGCGCAGTGGGTGGCGCTGGGGCTGGCGGCGACGGCCGTCGTCGTCATCGCCGTCGGGAACGGCACGGTGCCGTGGCTGTCGATGGCACTGGCCTGCTCGTTCGGGATCTACGGGCTGTTCAAGGCGACCGCGCCGCTGCCCGCCGCGGCCGGGCTGACCGCGGAGGGCCTCGTGCTCGTCGTGCCGGCCGCGGTGTTCCTGCTCGTCCTGCAGCTCTCCGGCGGCGGCACGTTCACCGGGCACGGCCCGTGGCACCTGCTGCTCATGCTGTCCGCGGGCCCGGCGACGGCGCTGCCGCTGCTGCTCTACGGCTCCGCGGCGCGACGGCTGCCGCTCACGACCCTCGGGGTGCTGCTCTACATCAACCCCACGCTGCAGTTCCTGTGGGGCGTGCTGGTGGTCGGGCAGACGATGTCCCCGGCCCGCTGGGCCGGGTTCGCCCTCGTGTGGCTGGCGCTGGTGGTGTTCACCGTCGACCTGCTGCGACGGCGACGCCCTCCGGCGCCTCAGCCCACCCGCTCCACCGTGTAGTCGGTCAGCGTCCGCAGCGCCTCGATCGCCGGGCACGGCGGCAGCACCGCCAGCTCGGCGCGCGCCCGGTCGGCGTACCCGGCGACGGTCTCGCGGGCCTTGACCAGCGCGTCACCGGAGCGGAGCAGCTCCAGCGCCTCGGCCACCTCGTCGTCGTCGCTGATCGGGGCGGCCAGCAGCTGCCGCAGCCTGCGCGCGTCGGCGGAGTCGTCGCCGTCGCGCAGGGCGTAGAGCATCGGAAGGGTGTGCACGCCCTCGCGCAGGTCGGTGCCGGGCGTCTTGCCCGAGTCGTCCGACGGCGACGCGATGTCGATGATGTCGTCGGAGATCTGGAAGGCCGCCCCGATGACCTCGCCGAAGGTCCGCAGCGCCTCGACGTGCTCGGCCGGTGCGCCGGAGAACATGCCGCCGTAGCGGCCCGAGGTCGCGATGAGCGACCCGGTCTTCTCCGCGACCACCCGCAGGTAGTGCTGCACCGGGTCGTCGGACGCCTTGGGGCCGCGGGTCTCGCGCATCTGACCGGTCACGAGCAGTGCGAACGTCTCGGCGATGATCCGCACCGCGTCCGGGCCCAGGTCGGCGACCAGCCGCGACGCGTGCGCGAACAGGAAGTCCCCGGTCAGGATCGCGATCGAGTTGTCCCAGCGCGAGTTCGCGGACTCCGCACCCCGCCGCATGGACGCCTCGTCCATCACGTCGTCGTGGTACAGCGTCGCCAGGTGGATCAGCTCCACCACGGCGGCCGCCGTGATCACCTCGTCGCGTTCGGGATGCGGTCCCACCTGCGCCGCGAGCAGCGTGAACAGCGGACGGAACCGCTTGCCCCCCGCGTCGATCAGGTGCAACGAGGTCTCGGTGACGAACTCGTAGTCGCTGTGCACCTCGCGGTGCAGCAGGTCCTCGACCCGCTTGAGCCCGTCAGCGGTGGCCTCGGCCAGGACCGGATCGGCCATCCGGATCCCGGCCACACTCTGTGTCTCCACCCCCACAGCCTACGAACGTCAGCCCGAGAACGCGCCGCTGGCGGCCCATTCGAGGACGGGTGTGGGAAGAATCCCGAGAACGAGGGTCGCCAGCGTGCCCAGAGTGATGGCCACGGTGGTGAACGCCCCGGGCACGACGACGGCCGGACCGTCCTCGGCGGGCTCCCGGAAGTACATGAGCACCACGATGCGCAGGTAGAAGAACGCGGCCACCGCGGACGCGACCAGCGCGATCACCACCAGCGGCACCATGCCGTCCGCCGACGCCGCCGAGAACACCGCGAACTTGGCGGTGAACCCGCTGGTCAGCGGGATGCCGGCGAGCGCGAGCAGCAGGAACGTCATGATCCCGGCGACGAGCGGCGACCGCTTCGCCAGGCCCGCCCAGGCCGCCAGGTCCGAGGCCTCGCCGTCGCCGGTGCGGACCAGCGAGATGATCCCGAAGACCGCGACCGTCGTGAAGCCGTAGGCCAGCAGGTAGAACAGCAGCCCGGACGTGCCCTGCGGGGTCAGCGCCATCGCGCCGAGCAGGATGAACCCGGCGTGGGCGATCGAGGAGTAGGCGATCATGCGCTTCACGTCGGTCTGGGTGAGCCCCAGCACCGCGCCGACGACCATCGAGACGACCGCGACGACCCACAGCACGCCGCGCCACTCCCAGACGGTGCTGCCGAAGCCGACGTAGAGCACCCGGGCGATCGCGCCGAACGCGGCGACCTTCGTGCAGGCCGCCATGAACGCCGTGACCGGCGTCGGGGCGCCCTGGTAGACGTCCGGGGTCCAGGTGTGGAACGGGGCGACCGAGCCCTTGAACAGCAGCCCCACCAGCAGCAGCGCCAAGCCCGCGAACAGCAGCGTGTCCGACGCCAGGGTGCCCGCGGCGGCCTGGGAGATCGCCGAGAGCCGCACCGAGCCCGCGTAGCCGTAGAGCAGCGCGATGCCGTAGAGGAAGAACGCCGAGCCGAACGCGCCGAGCAGGAAGTACTTGACCGCGGACTCCTGCGACAGCAGCCGACGGCGCCGCGCCAGCCCGCACATCAGGTACAGCGGCAGCGACAGGACCTCGAGCGCGATGAACATCGTCAGCAGGTCGTTCGCCGCGACGAACGCCATCATGCCGCCGAGCGCGAACAGCACGAACGGGAACGGCTCGGTCTGCATCGTCGGCGTCTCGTCGGGCGCCCCGTAGGAGCGGTCGACGTGCTCGCCGCCGGCTGGGGTGGCCGGGCCGCCGCCGGAGCGGACCGCGGCCCGCTCGGCGGCCGAGGCGACGAACACCCCGCCCGGCTCCACCGACCGGTCCGCGATCAGCAGCAGGCTGGGGATCGCGAGGACGATCAGCGTGCCCCACAGGAACAGCGAGGGCGCGTCCACCGACAGCGCAGTGCCGAAGGTCAGCACCGCCGCCGGGGACCCGAGCGCGTACCCGGCCAGCGCGACGAGCGCCGCGACCAGGGTCAGCCCGGTCAGCACGACCTGGACGGGCCAGCGCTGGTGCCGCGGGAGGAACGCCTCCAGCAGCACCGACACGCAGGCACCCGCGAACACGATCCACAGCGGCGCGGTGGCCGCCCAGTCGACCGCGGGCATCTCGATCGGAGCCACCTGGGCGGGGAGAACCAACGAGCTCATCGAGCGATCCCTCCAGCGACGACCGGGTCGGGCAGGCCGAGCTCGGTCATCGTCGCCGTCACCGACGGGTTGATCAGGTCGAGCACCGGGCCCGGGTAGAAGCCGAGCACCACGATCGCGACGATCAGCGGCACGAGCACGCCGATCTCACGACCCGTGAGGTCGGGGAAGCCGGAGCCCTTGCGCTGCGCGGCGACCGCCGGGTCGATCATCGACCCCGGGCCGCCCGCGCCACCGCGCTCCAGCGCCGCCATGACCGCGGTGCCGCGCACCGGGCCCTGCATCGTGCGCTGGTAGAACCACAGCACGTAGAGCGCGGCGAAGATGATGCCGATCGTCGCGATCACGGTGAACACCGGCCGGTTCGGGAACGAGCCGACCAGCACCAGGAACTCCGAGACGAACGAGTTCGTGCCGGGCAGCGCCAGCGAGCTCATCCCGGCCAGCAGCAGGCAGCCCGCCATCACCGGGGCGAGCTTCGCGACGCCGCCGTAGTCGGCGATCCGGCGCGAGCCGCCGCGGCTGATCAGCACGCCGACCATGACGAACAGCATGCCGGTCGAGAGACCGTGGTTGACCATGTAGAGCGTCGCGCCGGCGAAGGCCTGCGAGGAGAACGCGAACACCCCGAGCGCGATGAAGCCGAAGTGCGCCACCGAGGTGTAGGCGACGAACCGGCCCATGTCGGTCTGGGCGACCGCGAGCAGCGCGGCGTAGACGATCCCGGCGACGGCGAGCACCAGCACCAGCGGCGCCAGGGTCTGCGACGCCTGCGGGAACAGCGGCAGCAGGTACCGCAGGAAGCCGTAGGTGCCGACCTTGTCCAGCACGCCGACCAGCAGCACCGCGCCGACGATCGGGGCCTCGGCACCGGCGTCGGGCAGCCAGGTGTGGAACGGCACCAGCGGCGCCTTGATCGCGAACGCGACGAAGAAGCCGAGGAACAGCCAGATCTGGGTCGACTCCGGCACGCTCGACGCCATCGCCTGCAGGTCGGCCCAGGTGAACGTGCCCTGGCCCAGCTGCTGCTCGCTGACCACGAACAGCCCGATCAGCGACGCCAGCATGATGAGGCCGCCGAGCAGCGAGTACAGGAAGAACTTGACCGCCGCGTACTGCCGGCGCGGCCCGCCGAAGCGGCCGATCAGGAAGTACATCGGGACCAGCATGGCCTCGAAGAAGACGTAGAACAGGAAGACGTCGGTGGCGGCGAAGACGCCGACCAGCGTCGCCTGGGTCGCCAGCAGCAGCGCGAAGTACCCGGCGGCCGAGCGGCCCTCGGGCAGCTTCTCCGCCCACGCGAACAGCATCAGGCCGGGTACCAGGAACGCGGTGAGCCCGATCAGCGCCAGCGCGATGCCGTCGACGCCGAACGCGATGTGCGTGCCGAACGCGGGGATCCAGGACATCGAGAACTCGAGCTGGAACCGGGCGCCGGCCTGCGCCGCGGGGATGGAGTAGAGCGCCCACGCGACGACGACGAGCACCAGCTCCAGCAGCGCCGTCGCCATCGCGACCGCCTTCGCGAGCCCGGTGTTGGCGCGCAGCGGGTACATGACCAGCGCGCCGACGACCGGCACCAGCAGCAGGACGATCAGGAACGGGTTGCCCCCGGAGCCGGGGACGATGGGAGCCGTGTCCAGGGGGGTCATGAGACGAACCTCACCGCCAGCATCGCGGCGACGACGATGACCGCCCCGCCGAGCATCGAGAGTGCGTAGGACCGGACGAAGCCGGTCTGGAGCCGGCGCAGGCGGCTGGAACCGCCGCCGAACGCCGACGCGGTGCCGTTGACGGCCCCGTCGATCCCGCGGTCGTCGAACCAGGCGAGCGCCCGCGTGAGGACGATGCCGGGCCGCTCGATGAACGCCTCGTTGAAGGCGTTCGCGCCGAGGTCGGCACGGGCCGCGGCGACGACCGGCGACACCCGCTGCGGGCGCTCCACCGGCACCGGGGAGCGGCCGACGAACAGGTAGCCCGCCAGCACGCCGAGCAGCGAGACCCCGACCACCAGCCACGGGATCACCGCGTGCGGCAGGGCGCCGCCCTCGAGCTCGAGGCGCTCCCCCACGACCGGGGCGAGCCACTCCGGGATCATCCCGTAGAGCACGCCGCCGCCGAAGACGGAGCCGACCGCCAGCACGATCATCGGGACGGTCATCGTCGCCGGGGACTCGTGCGGGTGGTAGTCGCGGCCGTCGGTGGACTGCACCGTCCGCCAGCGCTCCGCACCGAAGAACGTCATGATCATCAGGCGGGTCATGTAGAAGGCGGTCAGACCGGCCGCGAGCGTCGCGAGCCCGCCGAACACCCAGCCCTGCCAGCCCTCCTGGGCGAACGCGGCCTCGATGATCGCGTCCTTGGAGAAGTAGCCGGACAGGAACGGGAAGCCGATCAGCGCGAGGTAGCCGAGGCCGAAGGTCACGAAGGTGACCGGCATCTTCCGCCACAGGCCGCCGAAGCGGCGCATGTCGACGTCGTCGTTCATGGCGTGCATGACCGAACCGGCGCCGAGGAAGAGCCCGGCCTTGAAGAAGCCGTGCGTCAGCAGGTGCAGGATGCCCAGCGCGTAGCCGGCCGGCCCGAGCCCGACGGCGAGGATCATGTAGCCGATCTGGCTGACCGTCGAGTAGGCCAGGACCTTCTTGATGTCGTCGTAGGCGCAGCCGATGATCGCGCCGATCATCAGCGTGATGACACCGATGAGCGCGACGACCAGCCGTCCGGTCTCGGACAGGTTGTAGATCGGCGAGGCCCGGGCGATGAGGTAGACGCCCGCGGTGACCATCGTGGCCGCGTGGATCAGGGCCGAGACCGGGGTCGGGCCCTCCATCGCGTCCGGGAGCCAGGACTGCAGCGGGAACTGGCCGGACTTGCCGCAGGCACCGAGCAGGAGCAGCAGCGTGATCGCGAGGACCGTGCCGCCGCCGACCTCGCCGATGCGGGCGAAGACCTCGGTGTACTGCAGGGTCCCGAGCTCCAGCCAGAGCAGGAAGATCGCGATCGCCAGGCCGACGTCGCCGACCCGGTTCATCAGGAACGCCTTCTTCGCCGCCGTCGCCGCGGAGGGCCGGTCCTGGTAGAAGCCGATCAGCAGGTACGACGCCAGGCCGACGCCCTCCCAGCCGAGGTAGAGCATCACGAAGTTGTTGCCGAGGACCAGCACCAGCATCGCGGCGACGAACAGGTTCAGCTGCGCGAAGAACCGCCGCCGGTTCGGGTCGTGGCTCATGTAGCCCACCGAGTAGAGGTGGATGAGCGCGCCGACCCCGGTGATCAGCAGGACGAACGTCAGCGACAGCGTGTCGATCCGGAGCCCGAAGTCGACCTCCAGCGCACCGGAGGACATCCAGGACCACAGCGACTGCTCGCGCAGCCGCTCGTCGGCGGGCAGGCCGAGGGTCTGCAGGAATATCGTCACACCGACGACGAACGCGCCGACGACGGTCGCGACGCCGAGCCAGTGGCCCCAGGCGTCGGCCCGCCGTCCGGCGAGGAAGAGCACGAGTGCACCGGCCGCGGGGAGCGCGATCAGCAACCAGGCCAGCGAGGCGGCGCCGGTCGCCTGCGGGGCGGCCTGTGCGAGAAGGACGGTCACCAGCGCGCTCCTAGTACTTCAAGAGGTTCGCGTCGTCCACCGACGACGACTGGCGGGTGCGGAAGATGGCCGTGATGATCGCGAGCCCGACGACGACCTCGCAGGCCGCGACGACCATCACGAACAGGGCCATCACCTGGCCGTCGAGGTTGCCGTTGATGCGCGAGAACGTGACCAGGGTCAGGTTCACCGCGTTCAGCATGAGCTCGATGCACATGAACACGACCACGGCGTTGCGCCGCACCAGGACGCCGACGGCGCCGATGGTGAACAGCAGCGCCGAGAGCAGCAGGTAGTACTCGGGCCTCATCGGTGCTCCCCGGTGTCGGCGGCCTCACCGGAGGCGGCGGTCCGGTCGGGTGCGGGGCGGCCGGTCAGCGCGTGCGCGTCCGGCGTCGTCGTGTCCGGCACGTCGACCGCGACCGACTCGATGATCTCCGACAGCGACTCCGGGGCGATCGAGCCGTCGGGCAGGATCGCCGGGACCGCGACCGAGTTCGCCGTCGCGTAGACGCCGGGGCCGGGCAGCGGGGAGATGCGGGCGTGCTCGCCGCGCAGCCGCTTCAGCACCGTCGCGCGCTGGCCGATCTTGGTGTGCTGGCTGCTCTGCGAGCCGGACAGCACCATCGCGCCGAGCGCGGCGACCATCAGCAGGGCCGCGGTCAGCTCGAACGCCAGCAGGTAGTCGGTGAAGATCAGCCGGCCGAGGCCGGGGACGTTGCCGTTCCACCCGAGCCCGCCCTGCGCCAGCCCCGCGGGGGTGACGCTGGTCAGGCCGCGGGCGAGCCCGCCGACCAGCAGCGCGGCCAGCGCGACGCCGAACACCAGCGCCGCGGCCCGCTGCCCGCGCAGCACCTCGATCACCGAGTCCTTGGAGTCCCGTCCGACCAGCATGAGGACGAACAGGAACAGCATCATCACGGCGCCGGTGTAGACGATGATCTGCACGAACCCGAGGAACGGGGCGGACTGCACGATGTACAGCACCGCGATCGAGAACATCGTCAGGACCAGCAGCAGCGCGGCGTGCACCGCGTGCCGGGCGAAGACCAGGCCGAGCGCGCCGGCCAGCGCCACCGGTCCGAGGATCCAGAACGCGACCGCCTCGCCGGTGCTCACCTCGCCCGCGGCCTGGGCGAGCACCGCGGTGGTGCTCATCGCGCCTGCTCCTTGGTCTGGTCCTGCGCGCTGACCTTCGCGAGCGTCGGGCCGGAGACGTAGTAGTCCTGCTCGTCCTCCCCGAGGCGCATCGGGTGCGGCGGCTGCTCCATGCCCGGCAGCAGCGGGGCCATCAGCTGCTCCTTGGTGTAGATGAGGTCCTGCCGGTTGTCGTCGGCCAGCTCGTAGAAGTTCGTCATCGTGAGCGAGCGCGTCGGGCAGGCCTCGATGCACAGGCCGCAGCCGATGCACCGCAGGTAGTTGATCTGGTAGATCGCGCCGTAGCGCTCACCGGGCGAGTACCGCGCCTCCTCGGTGTTGTCCCCGCCCTCGACGTAGATGGCGTCGGCCGGGCAGGCCCAGGCGCACAGCTCGCAGCCGACGCACTTCTCCAGCCCGTCCGGGTGCCGGTTGAGCTGGTGGCGCCCGTGGTAGCGCGGCGCGGCGGGCGGGAAGTCCTCGGGGTACTCCTCGGTGACGACCTTCTTGAACATCGTCGAGAAGGTGACGCCGAATCCCTTGAAGAAGTCGAACATCTAGCGCGCGTCCTTTCCGGCCGTGACGGCCTTCCGACGCTTCGGGGGTGAGTCGGGGACCACCAGGTCCAGCGGCGGGACGGGGTAGTCCGACGCCGGTTCGACCGGTGGCGCCTCGGTCTGCCGGTCGGGCAGCAGGAACGCCACCGCCAGGACGACGGCGAGCGCGAACCCGATCAGCGACAGCAGCAGCACGTAGTTGTCCGAGCCGGTGTTGACGAAGGCCCGGATGCCGAAGATCGCGACGATCCAGACCAGCATGACCGGGACCAGGACCTTCCAGCCCAGCTTCATGAACTGGTCGTAGCGGAACCGCGGCAGCGTCCCGCGCAGCCAGATGAACACGAACAGGAACAGCAGCACCTTGATGATGAAGGCGAGGAACTGCATCCAGCCGTACTCGTTGAGGAAGCTCAGCGGCCACGGCCACATGCCGCCGCCGAGGAACAGCGTCACCGCCATCGCCGAGACGGTCACCATGTTCACGTACTCGGCGAGGAAGAACAGCGCGAACTTCAGCGACGAGTACTCGGTGTGGAACCCGCCGACCAGCTCCGACTCGGCCTCGGGGAGGTCGAACGGGGCCCGGTTGGTCTCGCCGACCATCGCGATCACGAAGACCACGAAGCTCGGCAGCAGGAGCCAGAAGTACCAGCCCGACGCCTGCGCCCCGACGATCGTCGCGGTGGACAGCGAGCCGGAGTAGAGGACGACGCCGACGACGGCCAGACCCAGCGCGATCTCGTAGGAGATGACCTGGGCGGCCGAGCGCAGCGCGCCGAGCAGCGAGTACGGCGAGCCCGAGGCCCAGCCGCCGAGCACGATGCCGTAGACGCCGATCGAGGAGCAGGCCAGCACGACGAGCACGCCGACCGGGACGTCGACGAGCTGGAGCACCGTCTGCTCGCCGAAGATCGTGACCTCGCCGCCGAACGGGATGACGGAGAAGGCGACGAACGCCGGGATCGTCGAGATGACCGGGGCGATGAAGTAGACCTTCTTGTCGGCCATCGCCGGCATGATGTCTTCCTTGAACGCCAGCTTCAGACCGTCGGCGAGGCTCTGGAGCCAGCCGCCGGGGCCGGTCCGGTTCGGGCCCGGACGGTGCTGCATCCGGCCGACGACCTTGCGCTCCCAGTTGATCATGAACAGGGTCAGCACGACGCCGAGCGCGAACAGCCCGACGACCTTGATCAGGATCAGCCAGATCGGGTCGTCGGCGAGCAGCGCCTGGGTGTGCGTCAGCTGGTCCACCGGGGTGGGCGGGACCTGGGACAGGTTCACGACGCGCTTCCGTTCCCGGCCGGACCGACCGTCACGAGGTCACCGTGGCCCACCCCGAGCGTGGGGCGGACGTGCGAGCCGGGCGAGCAGGTCGGCAGCCAGACGACGCCGTCGGGCAGGTCGGTCAGCGCGACCGGCAGGGTGATCGCCCCGCGGTCGGTGCGGACCGTCGCCTCGGCGCCCTCGACCAGCGCGAGCCGCTCCGCGGTGGCCGCGTTGACCTTGACGTAGGGCCGCCGTGCCGTGCCGGCGAGCGTGGGCTCGTCGATCTGGAGGCTGCCGTCGTCGATCATCTGGCGCGAGGTGGCGAGGACCGCCTGGCCGTAGCCGGGACGCCGGGCCTGGCCCGCCGTGTGGTCCGGTGCGACGCCGCCGGCGCGGCGCGAGCCGAGCCGCTCCAGCTCCCCGGCCGCGGCGGCCGGGGTCTGGGTGAACAGGTCCGCGTCCATCTCGACGCCGAGGGTGTCGAGCACCCGGCAGTCCGGGAGCACGCCGGTCGCGTCGAGTGCGACGCCGAACTCGCGGCGGCGGCCCTCCCAGTTGACGTAGGCACCGGAGCGCTGGGCGTCCGGGGCGACCGGGAGGACGACGTCGGCGAGCTCGGTGACCGCCGAGGTGTGGATCTCCAGGCTGACCAGGAAGCCGACCTCGCGCAGCGCGGTGATCGCGGCCGTCGGGTCGGCCATGTCCTGCGGGTCGACCCCGCCGACCACGAGCGCGGCCAGCTCACCGGACGCGGCGGCGGCGAGGATCGCGTCGCCGTCGCGGCCCGGGGCGGACGGGACGGGGGCGCCCCAGACCTGCTCCAGCTCGGCGCGGGCGGCGGCGTCGGTGACGAGCCGGCCGCCGGGCAGCAGGGTGGGCAGCGCGCCCGCCTCGACCGCACCGCGGTCCCCGGCCCGGCGCGGCAGCCAGCCGATCGCCGCACCGGTGCGGGCGGCGAGCGCGGACACCGCCGAGTACAGGCCCGGCGACTCCGCGGCCCGGTCCCCGACCAGGATCACCGCGCCCGGCTGCTCCAGCGCGGCGACGACGTCGGCGCCCGGGTCGGCGACGACCGCGGCCTCCGCGCCGGGCACCGCGTGCAGCACGGTGGCGCCGGTCTTCTCGGCGCCGTAGCTGGTGAACGGGCCGACCTGGAAATGG
>NZ_JAHLJA010000147.1:0-34407 GCF_020496245.1 Pseudonocardia sp. ICBG601
CCGACGGACGCGGCCTCGATCTCCTACGACCCCGACAACCACGACCGCATGGTCCGCCTGCGCCAGGCCAAGATCGACGGCATCACCGTCCCCGACCTGGTCGTCGACGACCCCGACGGCGACGCGGACTTCCTCGTCATCGGCTGGGGCTCGACCTACGGCCCGATCAACGCCGCGGCGCGGCGCGTGCGCAAGCTGGGCCCACTCGGTCGCCACGGTGCACCTGCGCAACCTCAACCCGATGCCGGCCAACCTCGGCGAGATCCTGGGCGGCTACCGCACGGTGCTCTGCCCCGAGATGAACCTCGGCCAGCTCGCCATGCTGCTGCGCGCCGAGCACCTGGTCGACGTCAAGAGCTACACCAAGGTCGCCGGGCTCCCCTTCGGCGCCGAGGAGCTCCAGGACGTGTTCCTGGACTACCTCACCGGCAAGCACCCGGAGTCGGCGTCCGACATCGCCAACGAGACCACTGGAGCGCAGGCATGACCGCCACCGACCTGGGCCTGCCGTCCATCGGCGGCCTCGACGGCGTCCCGACGACGGACGCGAAGCAGACCGCGAAGGACTACACCTCCGACCAGGAGGTCCGCTGGTGCCCCGGCTGCGGCGACTACGCCGTCCTCGCCGCCGTCCGCCAGTTCCTCCCCACCCTGGGCATCCGCCGCGAGAACACCGTCTTCGTGTCCGGCATCGGCTGCTCGAGCCGCTTCCCGTACTACCTCAACACCTACGGGATGCACTCCATCCACGGCCGCGCCCCCACCATCGCCACCGGCCTGGCGACCTCCCGTGAGGACCTGTCGGTGTGGGTCGTGACCGGTGACGGCGACGCCCTGTCCATCGGTGGCAACCACCTGATCCACGCGCTGCGCCGCAACGTCAACATCAAGATCCTGCTGTTCAACAACCGCATCTACGGGCTGACCAAGGGCCAGTACTCCCCGACCTCCGAGGTCGGGAAGGTCACCAAGTCCACCCCCATGGGATCGCTGGACCACCCGTTCAACCCGATCTCCCTGGCCCTCGGTGCCGAAGCATCCTTCGTCGGACGCGCCCTGGACTCCGACCGCAAGAGCCTCACCGCGGTCCTGCAGGCCGCCGCCGAGCACCGCGGCTCCGCCCTGGTCGAGATCTTCCAGGACTGCCCCATCTTCAACGACGGCAGCTTCGACGTGCTCCGCAAGGGCGACACCGAGAACCGGCTGATCCCCGTCGTCCACGGCGAGCCGATCACCTTCGGTACCCCGGGCGAGGACGGCCGCGGCTCCCACGCCGTCGTCCAGGACGGGTTCAAGCTCAAGGTCGTCGAGACCGCCACGGTCGACGCGGCGCAGATCGTGGTCCACGACCAGGCCGACCACGAGCTCGCCTTCGCCCTGTCCCGGCTCTCGGACCAGGACCTCACCCACACCGTCACCGGGGTGTTCCGCAACACCGACCGCCCCACCTACGACGACGCCGCCCGCGCCCAGGTCCAGGCCGCCAAGGACGCCAAGCCCGACGCGGACCTGCAGGCCCTGCTCAACGGCCGCGACACCTGGACCATCGTCTAGATCCGGCCCGCGACGGACGACGGCCCCGGTACTCCTCGGAGTACCGGGGCCGTCGTGTGTCCGGGGGTGGCGGCCTCAGCGGGCCCCGGGACGTTCGTGCCACGCGATGAACCCGGCCGCCCGTGCGGCGCCCTCCGCGGTGAAGTACAGGTCCGCGCGGGTGCGGACGTAGTACGGCGACTCCGGCGGGTGGAACCGCCGCGACCCGCTGTGCACCTTCACCCGGTGCGTCTCGGGCGGGTCGCCGCCGTCGGTGGGTGCGAGCACCGAGTCCGGGTACGGGCCGGGACGCACGCCCGGGGGCAGCGGCGCGGACGCCGCGGACGGGCCGATGATCCGGGAGTCGAGCGCCGCCAGCGCCGAGCCACCGGCGCCCTGTCGCGGCCGCGACGGGATCGGCAGCGGTGCGGGCGGGCCGTCGTCGGCCGGCGCGGGGCCCGGCTCGGGCAGCGGGGCCGGTTCGACGTCGTCGCGCAGGGCGTGGCGGCCGGCCGGCTCCTCGTCCTCGGCCGGTCCGTCCTGCGGCGCGAGGTCGCTCTCGGGGCGCGGGAGGGGGACCGCGGGGGCCGTGGCGGCGTCCGCGGTCGCGGCGGCGCCACCCGGCCCGCCCGGAGCCGGGACGGGGTCGGCCGCGCCCTCGTCAGCCGGACCGTCGTGGGCCGCGCCGACCTGGGCCGCGCTGTCGTGGGCCGCGCTGTCGTGGGCCGCACCGTCCGGGGCTGTGCCGTCCGAGGCTGTGCCGTCCGAGGCTGTGCCGTCCGGAGCTGTGCCGTCGTGGACCGCACCGTCCGAGGCTGTGCCGTCGTGGACCGCACCGTCCGGGGCCGCGCCGTCGTGAGCCGCACCGTCCTGGGACAGGGCAACGGCACCGCCGGTCGTGGGCCTGTCGGCGCCGCCCGGACCGGTCCCGCCCGCGGTGACGCCGTCCCCGTCGGCTCCGTCTCCGTCGGCACCGCGACCCGACACCTCCGGACCGGACCCGTCCGGGGCCGTCGCCGTGGCTCCGGGCGCGACGTCCGCCGGCCGGGTCCCGGGCGCCGGGTCGGCCCCCGTCCCGCCGGCCGGCCCGTGCCCGCCCGGTGCATCGCCGGTCCCGGTGGGCCCGCCCGCGGTCGCCCCGGGGCCGGACCACTCCCCCGCACCGTCCGCCGGGGAGGGCGGCGCTGCGACGTCCGGCGACGGCGTGTGCGCCCCGGCCGCCGCAGCGGAGGGGTCGACCACCCCCGCGGTGTCGAACAGCCCCACGGTCCCGGGGTCGCGCCCCGGGCCCGGCCCGCCGGGCACCTCCGCCGTGTCGGGCGTCCCCGTGGCCTCCGGACCGCCCTCGACGGTCCCCCCGCGGCGACGGGACACCAGTACCCCCGCCGCCACCAGAACCACGAGCACCGCCAGCAGTACCCACATCCAGCCCATGCCGGACCTCCGTCCGCCCGGGACCGTCCCGGACCGCTGTCGCCGTGCTTGGTATCACGGATCGTGCCCGCCCCGCCGTCGTCTCGCGCGGGAGCACACCCGTACCGGATCATCGTGCCCGTGACCGACCACCCGAAGCGACCATGACCGCCGCCCGTTCCCCCGAACGAACCACACCCGAACGGAGTGAGCGGAATCCCGCCGGGCTCACCGCGGGCGTCGGCGCGTACGTCCTGTGGGGCCTGTTCCCGGCGTTCTGGCCGCTGCTGGACCCCGCGGCGCCGCTGGAGGTGCTCGCCCACCGCGTGCTGTGGACCGCGGTGCTGATGTCGCTGGTACTGACCGTGCTGCGCGGCTGGGGCGACGTGCGCGGGCTCGGTGTCCGCGGATGGCTCGCGACGGCCGCCGCCGCAGTGTTCATCGCGGTGAACTGGGGCCTGTTCATCTGGGGCGTGTCGGTGGGGCTGGTCGTCGAGTCCGCGCTCGGCTACTACATGACCCCGCTGGTCGGGGTGCTGTTCGGCGTCCTCGTCCTGCGGGAGCGGCTGCGGCCCGCGCAGTGGGTGGCGCTGGGGCTGGCGGCGACGGCCGTCGTCGTCATCGCCGTCGGGAACGGCACGGTGCCGTGGCTGTCGATGGCACTGGCCTGCTCGTTCGGGATCTACGGGCTGTTCAAGGCGACCGCGCCGCTGCCCGCCGCGGCCGGGCTGACCGCGGAGGGCCTCGTGCTCGTCGTGCCGGCCGCGGTGTTCCTGCTCGTCCTGCAGCTCTCCGGCGGCGGCACGTTCACCGGGCACGGCCCGTGGCACCTGCTGCTCATGCTGTCCGCGGGCCCGGCGACGGCGCTGCCGCTGCTGCTCTACGGCTCCGCGGCGCGACGGCTGCCGCTCACGACCCTCGGGGTGCTGCTCTACATCAACCCCACGCTGCAGTTCCTGTGGGGCGTGCTGGTGGTCGGGCAGACGATGTCCCCGGCCCGCTGGGCCGGGTTCGCCCTCGTGTGGCTGGCGCTGGTGGTGTTCACCGTCGACCTGCTGCGACGGCGACGCCCTCCGGCGCCTCAGCCCACCCGCTCCACCGTGTAGTCGGTCAGCGTCCGCAGCGCCTCGATCGCCGGGCACGGCGGCAGCACCGCCAGCTCGGCGCGCGCCCGGTCGGCGTACCCGGCGACGGTCTCGCGGGCCTTGACCAGCGCGTCACCGGAGCGGAGCAGCTCCAGCGCCTCGGCCACCTCGTCGTCGTCGCTGATCGGGGCGGCCAGCAGCTGCCGCAGCCTGCGCGCGTCGGCGGAGTCGTCGCCGTCGCGCAGGGCGTAGAGCATCGGAAGGGTGTGCACGCCCTCGCGCAGGTCGGTGCCGGGCGTCTTGCCCGAGTCGTCCGACGGCGACGCGATGTCGATGATGTCGTCGGAGATCTGGAAGGCCGCCCCGATGACCTCGCCGAAGGTCCGCAGCGCCTCGACGTGCTCGGCCGGTGCGCCGGAGAACATGCCGCCGTAGCGGCCCGAGGTCGCGATGAGCGACCCGGTCTTCTCCGCGACCACCCGCAGGTAGTGCTGCACCGGGTCGTCGGACGCCTTGGGGCCGCGGGTCTCGCGCATCTGACCGGTCACGAGCAGTGCGAACGTCTCGGCGATGATCCGCACCGCGTCCGGGCCCAGGTCGGCGACCAGCCGCGACGCGTGCGCGAACAGGAAGTCCCCGGTCAGGATCGCGATCGAGTTGTCCCAGCGCGAGTTCGCGGACTCCGCACCCCGCCGCATGGACGCCTCGTCCATCACGTCGTCGTGGTACAGCGTCGCCAGGTGGATCAGCTCCACCACGGCGGCCGCCGTGATCACCTCGTCGCGTTCGGGATGCGGTCCCACCTGCGCCGCGAGCAGCGTGAACAGCGGACGGAACCGCTTGCCCCCCGCGTCGATCAGGTGCAACGAGGTCTCGGTGACGAACTCGTAGTCGCTGTGCACCTCGCGGTGCAGCAGGTCCTCGACCCGCTTGAGCCCGTCAGCGGTGGCCTCGGCCAGGACCGGATCGGCCATCCGGATCCCGGCCACACTCTGTGTCTCCACCCCCACAGCCTACGAACGTCAGCCCGAGAACGCGCCGCTGGCGGCCCATTCGAGGACGGGTGTGGGAAGAATCCCGAGAACGAGGGTCGCCAGCGTGCCCAGAGTGATGGCCACGGTGGTGAACGCCCCGGGCACGACGACGGCCGGACCGTCCTCGGCGGGCTCCCGGAAGTACATGAGCACCACGATGCGCAGGTAGAAGAACGCGGCCACCGCGGACGCGACCAGCGCGATCACCACCAGCGGCACCATGCCGTCCGCCGACGCCGCCGAGAACACCGCGAACTTGGCGGTGAACCCGCTGGTCAGCGGGATGCCGGCGAGCGCGAGCAGCAGGAACGTCATGATCCCGGCGACGAGCGGCGACCGCTTCGCCAGGCCCGCCCAGGCCGCCAGGTCCGAGGCCTCGCCGTCGCCGGTGCGGACCAGCGAGATGATCCCGAAGACCGCGACCGTCGTGAAGCCGTAGGCCAGCAGGTAGAACAGCAGCCCGGACGTGCCCTGCGGGGTCAGCGCCATCGCGCCGAGCAGGATGAACCCGGCGTGGGCGATCGAGGAGTAGGCGATCATGCGCTTCACGTCGGTCTGGGTGAGCCCCAGCACCGCGCCGACGACCATCGAGACGACCGCGACGACCCACAGCACGCCGCGCCACTCCCAGACGGTGCTGCCGAAGCCGACGTAGAGCACCCGGGCGATCGCGCCGAACGCGGCGACCTTCGTGCAGGCCGCCATGAACGCCGTGACCGGCGTCGGGGCGCCCTGGTAGACGTCCGGGGTCCAGGTGTGGAACGGGGCGACCGAGCCCTTGAACAGCAGCCCCACCAGCAGCAGCGCCAAGCCCGCGAACAGCAGCGTGTCCGACGCCAGGGTGCCCGCGGCGGCCTGGGAGATCGCCGAGAGCCGCACCGAGCCCGCGTAGCCGTAGAGCAGCGCGATGCCGTAGAGGAAGAACGCCGAGCCGAACGCGCCGAGCAGGAAGTACTTGACCGCGGACTCCTGCGACAGCAGCCGACGGCGCCGCGCCAGCCCGCACATCAGGTACAGCGGCAGCGACAGGACCTCGAGCGCGATGAACATCGTCAGCAGGTCGTTCGCCGCGACGAACGCCATCATGCCGCCGAGCGCGAACAGCACGAACGGGAACGGCTCGGTCTGCATCGTCGGCGTCTCGTCGGGCGCCCCGTAGGAGCGGTCGACGTGCTCGCCGCCGGCTGGGGTGGCCGGGCCGCCGCCGGAGCGGACCGCGGCCCGCTCGGCGGCCGAGGCGACGAACACCCCGCCCGGCTCCACCGACCGGTCCGCGATCAGCAGCAGGCTGGGGATCGCGAGGACGATCAGCGTGCCCCACAGGAACAGCGAGGGCGCGTCCACCGACAGCGCAGTGCCGAAGGTCAGCACCGCCGCCGGGGACCCGAGCGCGTACCCGGCCAGCGCGACGAGCGCCGCGACCAGGGTCAGCCCGGTCAGCACGACCTGGACGGGCCAGCGCTGGTGCCGCGGGAGGAACGCCTCCAGCAGCACCGACACGCAGGCACCCGCGAACACGATCCACAGCGGCGCGGTGGCCGCCCAGTCGACCGCGGGCATCTCGATCGGAGCCACCTGGGCGGGGAGAACCAACGAGCTCATCGAGCGATCCCTCCAGCGACGACCGGGTCGGGCAGGCCGAGCTCGGTCATCGTCGCCGTCACCGACGGGTTGATCAGGTCGAGCACCGGGCCCGGGTAGAAGCCGAGCACCACGATCGCGACGATCAGCGGCACGAGCACGCCGATCTCACGACCCGTGAGGTCGGGGAAGCCGGAGCCCTTGCGCTGCGCGGCGACCGCCGGGTCGATCATCGACCCCGGGCCGCCCGCGCCACCGCGCTCCAGCGCCGCCATGACCGCGGTGCCGCGCACCGGGCCCTGCATCGTGCGCTGGTAGAACCACAGCACGTAGAGCGCGGCGAAGATGATGCCGATCGTCGCGATCACGGTGAACACCGGCCGGTTCGGGAACGAGCCGACCAGCACCAGGAACTCCGAGACGAACGAGTTCGTGCCGGGCAGCGCCAGCGAGCTCATCCCGGCCAGCAGCAGGCAGCCCGCCATCACCGGGGCGAGCTTCGCGACGCCGCCGTAGTCGGCGATCCGGCGCGAGCCGCCGCGGCTGATCAGCACGCCGACCATGACGAACAGCATGCCGGTCGAGAGACCGTGGTTGACCATGTAGAGCGTCGCGCCGGCGAAGGCCTGCGAGGAGAACGCGAACACCCCGAGCGCGATGAAGCCGAAGTGCGCCACCGAGGTGTAGGCGACGAACCGGCCCATGTCGGTCTGGGCGACCGCGAGCAGCGCGGCGTAGACGATCCCGGCGACGGCGAGCACCAGCACCAGCGGCGCCAGGGTCTGCGACGCCTGCGGGAACAGCGGCAGCAGGTACCGCAGGAAGCCGTAGGTGCCGACCTTGTCCAGCACGCCGACCAGCAGCACCGCGCCGACGATCGGGGCCTCGGCACCGGCGTCGGGCAGCCAGGTGTGGAACGGCACCAGCGGCGCCTTGATCGCGAACGCGACGAAGAAGCCGAGGAACAGCCAGATCTGGGTCGACTCCGGCACGCTCGACGCCATCGCCTGCAGGTCGGCCCAGGTGAACGTGCCCTGGCCCAGCTGCTGCTCGCTGACCACGAACAGCCCGATCAGCGACGCCAGCATGATGAGGCCGCCGAGCAGCGAGTACAGGAAGAACTTGACCGCCGCGTACTGCCGGCGCGGCCCGCCGAAGCGGCCGATCAGGAAGTACATCGGGACCAGCATGGCCTCGAAGAAGACGTAGAACAGGAAGACGTCGGTGGCGGCGAAGACGCCGACCAGCGTCGCCTGGGTCGCCAGCAGCAGCGCGAAGTACCCGGCGGCCGAGCGGCCCTCGGGCAGCTTCTCCGCCCACGCGAACAGCATCAGGCCGGGTACCAGGAACGCGGTGAGCCCGATCAGCGCCAGCGCGATGCCGTCGACGCCGAACGCGATGTGCGTGCCGAACGCGGGGATCCAGGACATCGAGAACTCGAGCTGGAACCGGGCGCCGGCCTGCGCCGCGGGGATGGAGTAGAGCGCCCACGCGACGACGACGAGCACCAGCTCCAGCAGCGCCGTCGCCATCGCGACCGCCTTCGCGAGCCCGGTGTTGGCGCGCAGCGGGTACATGACCAGCGCGCCGACGACCGGCACCAGCAGCAGGACGATCAGGAACGGGTTGCCCCCGGAGCCGGGGACGATGGGAGCCGTGTCCAGGGGGGTCATGAGACGAACCTCACCGCCAGCATCGCGGCGACGACGATGACCGCCCCGCCGAGCATCGAGAGTGCGTAGGACCGGACGAAGCCGGTCTGGAGCCGGCGCAGGCGGCTGGAACCGCCGCCGAACGCCGACGCGGTGCCGTTGACGGCCCCGTCGATCCCGCGGTCGTCGAACCAGGCGAGCGCCCGCGTGAGGACGATGCCGGGCCGCTCGATGAACGCCTCGTTGAAGGCGTTCGCGCCGAGGTCGGCACGGGCCGCGGCGACGACCGGCGACACCCGCTGCGGGCGCTCCACCGGCACCGGGGAGCGGCCGACGAACAGGTAGCCCGCCAGCACGCCGAGCAGCGAGACCCCGACCACCAGCCACGGGATCACCGCGTGCGGCAGGGCGCCGCCCTCGAGCTCGAGGCGCTCCCCCACGACCGGGGCGAGCCACTCCGGGATCATCCCGTAGAGCACGCCGCCGCCGAAGACGGAGCCGACCGCCAGCACGATCATCGGGACGGTCATCGTCGCCGGGGACTCGTGCGGGTGGTAGTCGCGGCCGTCGGTGGACTGCACCGTCCGCCAGCGCTCCGCACCGAAGAACGTCATGATCATCAGGCGGGTCATGTAGAAGGCGGTCAGACCGGCCGCGAGCGTCGCGAGCCCGCCGAACACCCAGCCCTGCCAGCCCTCCTGGGCGAACGCGGCCTCGATGATCGCGTCCTTGGAGAAGTAGCCGGACAGGAACGGGAAGCCGATCAGCGCGAGGTAGCCGAGGCCGAAGGTCACGAAGGTGACCGGCATCTTCCGCCACAGGCCGCCGAAGCGGCGCATGTCGACGTCGTCGTTCATGGCGTGCATGACCGAACCGGCGCCGAGGAAGAGCCCGGCCTTGAAGAAGCCGTGCGTCAGCAGGTGCAGGATGCCCAGCGCGTAGCCGGCCGGCCCGAGCCCGACGGCGAGGATCATGTAGCCGATCTGGCTGACCGTCGAGTAGGCCAGGACCTTCTTGATGTCGTCGTAGGCGCAGCCGATGATCGCGCCGATCATCAGCGTGATGACACCGATGAGCGCGACGACCAGCCGTCCGGTCTCGGACAGGTTGTAGATCGGCGAGGCCCGGGCGATGAGGTAGACGCCCGCGGTGACCATCGTGGCCGCGTGGATCAGGGCCGAGACCGGGGTCGGGCCCTCCATCGCGTCCGGGAGCCAGGACTGCAGCGGGAACTGGCCGGACTTGCCGCAGGCACCGAGCAGGAGCAGCAGCGTGATCGCGAGGACCGTGCCGCCGCCGACCTCGCCGATGCGGGCGAAGACCTCGGTGTACTGCAGGGTCCCGAGCTCCAGCCAGAGCAGGAAGATCGCGATCGCCAGGCCGACGTCGCCGACCCGGTTCATCAGGAACGCCTTCTTCGCCGCCGTCGCCGCGGAGGGCCGGTCCTGGTAGAAGCCGATCAGCAGGTACGACGCCAGGCCGACGCCCTCCCAGCCGAGGTAGAGCATCACGAAGTTGTTGCCGAGGACCAGCACCAGCATCGCGGCGACGAACAGGTTCAGCTGCGCGAAGAACCGCCGCCGGTTCGGGTCGTGGCTCATGTAGCCCACCGAGTAGAGGTGGATGAGCGCGCCGACCCCGGTGATCAGCAGGACGAACGTCAGCGACAGCGTGTCGATCCGGAGCCCGAAGTCGACCTCCAGCGCACCGGAGGACATCCAGGACCACAGCGACTGCTCGCGCAGCCGCTCGTCGGCGGGCAGGCCGAGGGTCTGCAGGAATATCGTCACACCGACGACGAACGCGCCGACGACGGTCGCGACGCCGAGCCAGTGGCCCCAGGCGTCGGCCCGCCGTCCGGCGAGGAAGAGCACGAGTGCACCGGCCGCGGGGAGCGCGATCAGCAACCAGGCCAGCGAGGCGGCGCCGGTCGCCTGCGGGGCGGCCTGTGCGAGAAGGACGGTCACCAGCGCGCTCCTAGTACTTCAAGAGGTTCGCGTCGTCCACCGACGACGACTGGCGGGTGCGGAAGATGGCCGTGATGATCGCGAGCCCGACGACGACCTCGCAGGCCGCGACGACCATCACGAACAGGGCCATCACCTGGCCGTCGAGGTTGCCGTTGATGCGCGAGAACGTGACCAGGGTCAGGTTCACCGCGTTCAGCATGAGCTCGATGCACATGAACACGACCACGGCGTTGCGCCGCACCAGGACGCCGACGGCGCCGATGGTGAACAGCAGCGCCGAGAGCAGCAGGTAGTACTCGGGCCTCATCGGTGCTCCCCGGTGTCGGCGGCCTCACCGGAGGCGGCGGTCCGGTCGGGTGCGGGGCGGCCGGTCAGCGCGTGCGCGTCCGGCGTCGTCGTGTCCGGCACGTCGACCGCGACCGACTCGATGATCTCCGACAGCGACTCCGGGGCGATCGAGCCGTCGGGCAGGATCGCCGGGACCGCGACCGAGTTCGCCGTCGCGTAGACGCCGGGGCCGGGCAGCGGGGAGATGCGGGCGTGCTCGCCGCGCAGCCGCTTCAGCACCGTCGCGCGCTGGCCGATCTTGGTGTGCTGGCTGCTCTGCGAGCCGGACAGCACCATCGCGCCGAGCGCGGCGACCATCAGCAGGGCCGCGGTCAGCTCGAACGCCAGCAGGTAGTCGGTGAAGATCAGCCGGCCGAGGCCGGGGACGTTGCCGTTCCACCCGAGCCCGCCCTGCGCCAGCCCCGCGGGGGTGACGCTGGTCAGGCCGCGGGCGAGCCCGCCGACCAGCAGCGCGGCCAGCGCGACGCCGAACACCAGCGCCGCGGCCCGCTGCCCGCGCAGCACCTCGATCACCGAGTCCTTGGAGTCCCGTCCGACCAGCATGAGGACGAACAGGAACAGCATCATCACGGCGCCGGTGTAGACGATGATCTGCACGAACCCGAGGAACGGGGCGGACTGCACGATGTACAGCACCGCGATCGAGAACATCGTCAGGACCAGCAGCAGCGCGGCGTGCACCGCGTGCCGGGCGAAGACCAGGCCGAGCGCGCCGGCCAGCGCCACCGGTCCGAGGATCCAGAACGCGACCGCCTCGCCGGTGCTCACCTCGCCCGCGGCCTGGGCGAGCACCGCGGTGGTGCTCATCGCGCCTGCTCCTTGGTCTGGTCCTGCGCGCTGACCTTCGCGAGCGTCGGGCCGGAGACGTAGTAGTCCTGCTCGTCCTCCCCGAGGCGCATCGGGTGCGGCGGCTGCTCCATGCCCGGCAGCAGCGGGGCCATCAGCTGCTCCTTGGTGTAGATGAGGTCCTGCCGGTTGTCGTCGGCCAGCTCGTAGAAGTTCGTCATCGTGAGCGAGCGCGTCGGGCAGGCCTCGATGCACAGGCCGCAGCCGATGCACCGCAGGTAGTTGATCTGGTAGATCGCGCCGTAGCGCTCACCGGGCGAGTACCGCGCCTCCTCGGTGTTGTCCCCGCCCTCGACGTAGATGGCGTCGGCCGGGCAGGCCCAGGCGCACAGCTCGCAGCCGACGCACTTCTCCAGCCCGTCCGGGTGCCGGTTGAGCTGGTGGCGCCCGTGGTAGCGCGGCGCGGCGGGCGGGAAGTCCTCGGGGTACTCCTCGGTGACGACCTTCTTGAACATCGTCGAGAAGGTGACGCCGAATCCCTTGAAGAAGTCGAACATCTAGCGCGCGTCCTTTCCGGCCGTGACGGCCTTCCGACGCTTCGGGGGTGAGTCGGGGACCACCAGGTCCAGCGGCGGGACGGGGTAGTCCGACGCCGGTTCGACCGGTGGCGCCTCGGTCTGCCGGTCGGGCAGCAGGAACGCCACCGCCAGGACGACGGCGAGCGCGAACCCGATCAGCGACAGCAGCAGCACGTAGTTGTCCGAGCCGGTGTTGACGAAGGCCCGGATGCCGAAGATCGCGACGATCCAGACCAGCATGACCGGGACCAGGACCTTCCAGCCCAGCTTCATGAACTGGTCGTAGCGGAACCGCGGCAGCGTCCCGCGCAGCCAGATGAACACGAACAGGAACAGCAGCACCTTGATGATGAAGGCGAGGAACTGCATCCAGCCGTACTCGTTGAGGAAGCTCAGCGGCCACGGCCACATGCCGCCGCCGAGGAACAGCGTCACCGCCATCGCCGAGACGGTCACCATGTTCACGTACTCGGCGAGGAAGAACAGCGCGAACTTCAGCGACGAGTACTCGGTGTGGAACCCGCCGACCAGCTCCGACTCGGCCTCGGGGAGGTCGAACGGGGCCCGGTTGGTCTCGCCGACCATCGCGATCACGAAGACCACGAAGCTCGGCAGCAGGAGCCAGAAGTACCAGCCCGACGCCTGCGCCCCGACGATCGTCGCGGTGGACAGCGAGCCGGAGTAGAGGACGACGCCGACGACGGCCAGACCCAGCGCGATCTCGTAGGAGATGACCTGGGCGGCCGAGCGCAGCGCGCCGAGCAGCGAGTACGGCGAGCCCGAGGCCCAGCCGCCGAGCACGATGCCGTAGACGCCGATCGAGGAGCAGGCCAGCACGACGAGCACGCCGACCGGGACGTCGACGAGCTGGAGCACCGTCTGCTCGCCGAAGATCGTGACCTCGCCGCCGAACGGGATGACGGAGAAGGCGACGAACGCCGGGATCGTCGAGATGACCGGGGCGATGAAGTAGACCTTCTTGTCGGCCATCGCCGGCATGATGTCTTCCTTGAACGCCAGCTTCAGACCGTCGGCGAGGCTCTGGAGCCAGCCGCCGGGGCCGGTCCGGTTCGGGCCCGGACGGTGCTGCATCCGGCCGACGACCTTGCGCTCCCAGTTGATCATGAACAGGGTCAGCACGACGCCGAGCGCGAACAGCCCGACGACCTTGATCAGGATCAGCCAGATCGGGTCGTCGGCGAGCAGCGCCTGGGTGTGCGTCAGCTGGTCCACCGGGGTGGGCGGGACCTGGGACAGGTTCACGACGCGCTTCCGTTCCCGGCCGGACCGACCGTCACGAGGTCACCGTGGCCCACCCCGAGCGTGGGGCGGACGTGCGAGCCGGGCGAGCAGGTCGGCAGCCAGACGACGCCGTCGGGCAGGTCGGTCAGCGCGACCGGCAGGGTGATCGCCCCGCGGTCGGTGCGGACCGTCGCCTCGGCGCCCTCGACCAGCGCGAGCCGCTCCGCGGTGGCCGCGTTGACCTTGACGTAGGGCCGCCGTGCCGTGCCGGCGAGCGTGGGCTCGTCGATCTGGAGGCTGCCGTCGTCGATCATCTGGCGCGAGGTGGCGAGGACCGCCTGGCCGTAGCCGGGACGCCGGGCCTGGCCCGCCGTGTGGTCCGGTGCGACGCCGCCGGCGCGGCGCGAGCCGAGCCGCTCCAGCTCCCCGGCCGCGGCGGCCGGGGTCTGGGTGAACAGGTCCGCGTCCATCTCGACGCCGAGGGTGTCGAGCACCCGGCAGTCCGGGAGCACGCCGGTCGCGTCGAGTGCGACGCCGAACTCGCGGCGGCGGCCCTCCCAGTTGACGTAGGCACCGGAGCGCTGGGCGTCCGGGGCGACCGGGAGGACGACGTCGGCGAGCTCGGTGACCGCCGAGGTGTGGATCTCCAGGCTGACCAGGAAGCCGACCTCGCGCAGCGCGGTGATCGCGGCCGTCGGGTCGGCCATGTCCTGCGGGTCGACCCCGCCGACCACGAGCGCGGCCAGCTCACCGGACGCGGCGGCGGCGAGGATCGCGTCGCCGTCGCGGCCCGGGGCGGACGGGACGGGGGCGCCCCAGACCTGCTCCAGCTCGGCGCGGGCGGCGGCGTCGGTGACGAGCCGGCCGCCGGGCAGCAGGGTGGGCAGCGCGCCCGCCTCGACCGCACCGCGGTCCCCGGCCCGGCGCGGCAGCCAGCCGATCGCCGCACCGGTGCGGGCGGCGAGCGCGGACACCGCCGAGTACAGGCCCGGCGACTCCGCGGCCCGGTCCCCGACCAGGATCACCGCGCCCGGCTGCTCCAGCGCGGCGACGACGTCGGCGCCCGGGTCGGCGACGACCGCGGCCTCCGCGCCGGGCACCGCGTGCAGCACGGTGGCGCCGGTCTTCTCGGCGCCGTAGCTGGTGAACGGGCCGACCTGGAAATGGCGCAGCCCGCGCTTGCGGTACGCCTTGCGCAGGCGCAGGAAGACGATGCCCGACTCCTCCTCGGGGTCGGTGCCGACGGTGAGCACCGCGGGGGCGTTCTCGACCGCCGTGAAGGTCACCGAGTCCTGAGGCGTTCCGCCGGCGACGTGTGCGGCGAGGAACTCCAGCTCCTCGCCCGAGTGCGGGCGGGCGCGGAAGTCGATGTCGTTGGTGCCGGCGACGACGCGGGCGAACTTGGCGTAGGCGTAGGCGTCCTCGACGGTCAGCCGTCCCCCGGGCAGGACGCCGATGCCGCCGGCCGCGCGGGCCGCGAGCAGCCCCTCCGCGGCGACGGCGAGCGCCTCGGTCCAGGAGGCCTCCTCCAGCGTGCCGTCCGCGCGCCGGACCAGCGGCCGGGTGATGCGGCCCTGGCTACCGGTGTAGCGGAAGGCGAACCGGCCCTTGTCGCAGAGCCACTCCTCGTTGACCTCCGGGTCGTTGCCCGCCAGCCGGCGCAGCACGGTCCCGCGACGGGAGTCGGTGCGCGAGGCGCAGCCGGAGCTGCAGTGCTCGCACACGCCCGGGGTCGAGCGCAGGTCGAACGGGCGCGACCGGAACCGGTACGCGGCGCTGGTCAGCGCCCCGACCGGGCAGATCTGGATCGTGTTGCCGGAGAAGTAGGACTGGAACGGCTGGTCCTCGGCGATGCCGATCTGCTGCTTCGCCCCGCGCTCGAGCAGGTCGATGAACGGGTCGCCGGCGATCTCCTCGGAGAACCGGGTGCAGCGCTGGCAGAGGACGCAGCGCTCGCGGTCGAGCAGCACCTGGCTGGAGATCGGCAGCGGCTTCGGGAAGGTCCGCTTGGTCTCGACGAAGCGGGAGTCCGACCGGCCGTGCGCCATCGCCTGGTTCTGCAGCGGGCACTCGCCGCCCTTGTCGCAGATCGGGCAGTCCAGCGGGTGGTTGATGAGCAGCAGCTCCATCACACCCTGCTGCGCCTTGTCGGCCCGCTCGGAGGTGTGCTGGGTCTTCACCACCATCCCGTCGGCGACGGTCATGGTGCAGCTGGCCTGCGGCTTCGGCATCGGCCGGCCGCCCATCTCCACCTCGACCAGGCACTGGCGGCAGGCGCCGGCCGGGTCGAGGAGCGGGTGGTCGCAGAACCGCGGGATCACGATGCCGAGGCGCTCGCAGGTGCGGATCAGCAGCTCGCCCTTGGGGGCGTCGACGACCTGGCCGTCGATGGTGAGGCGGACGTGGCCCTCGGGGACGGGTGTCTCCTCGGTGGCGTTCCGCTCCGGTGTGAGGGTCATGCGCTCGCTCCGGTCAGTGCGGCCAGCTGCTCCGGGCGGTCCACATCGGGCTGTTCCGCGATGAGGTCCAGGAACTCCTGGCGGAAGTACTTGATGGCGCTGGTGATGGGGCTCGTCGCGCCGTCGCCGAGGGCGCAGAAGGAGCGGCCGAGGATGTTGTCGCAGACGTCGATCAGGGTGTCGATGTCGGTCGAGGTGCCCTCGCCGCGCACCATCCGCTGCAGCACCTGGACCAGCCAGTACGTGCCCTCGCGGCACGGGGTGCACTTGCCGCAGCTCTCGTGCTTGTAGAACTCGGTCCACTTCATGACCGCCCACGGCACCGAGACGGTCTCGTTGAAGACCTGCACCGCGGTCGTCCCCAGCATGGAGCCGGCCTCGGCGGCGCCCTCGAAGTCCAGCGGGACGTCGAGGTGCTCGGCGGTGAACAGCGGCGTCGACGAGCCGCCCGGGGTCCAGAACTTCAGCGGGATCCCGTCCTTCATCCCGCCGGCGAGCTCCAGGAGCTCCCGCAGCGTGATGCCCAGCGGGGCCTCGTACTGGCCGGGACGCTCGACGTGCCCGGAGACCGAGTAGATCTTCGGGCCGGGTGACTTCTCGCGCCCCATCGAGCGGAACCAGGCCGCACCGCCGTTGACGATGGCGGGGACGCTGGCGATGGTCTCGACGTTGTTGACGACGGTCGGGCAGGCGTAGAGCCCGGCGGTCGCCGGGAACGGCGGCTTGAGCCGGGGCTGACCGCGACGGCCCTCGAGCGAGTCGAGCAGCGCCGTCTCCTCGCCGCAGATGTAGGCGCCCGCACCGGCGTGCACCACGATCTCCAGGTCGAACCCGGAGCCGAGGATGTCGCGGCCGAGGTAGCCCTTCGCCTTCGCCTCGCGGACGGCGGCGCGCAGCCTGCGGATGCAGTGCAGCGCCTCACCGCGGACGTAGATCGCGCAGAAGTTCGCGCGGATCGCGTAGCTGGTGACGATGCAGCCCTCGATGAGCGAGTGCGGGTCGGCCATCATCGTCGGGATGTCCTTGCAGGTACCCGGCTCGCCCTCGTCGGCGTTGATGACCAGGTACTTCGGCTTGGCGCCGGGGCCCGTGCCGCTGCCGTCGTCCTGCGGGATGAACCCCCACTTCATGCCGGTGGGGAACCCGGCACCGCCGCGGCCGCGCAGCCCGGAGTCCTTCACCAGCTGGATGAGCTGGTCGGGGTGGGCGGCGAACGCGGTACGCAGGGAGGTGTAGCCCTCCAGCTGCTCGTAGGTGTCGATCGACCAGGACCGCGGCGACAGCCAGCGCTTGGTCAGGACGGGCGTGATCGGGTCCGGCTTGCGCACAGGCTCTGTGGTGCTCATGCGATCACTTCTTCTCCGGTAGCGCGGGCATCGCCGGCGGCTCGTCGGGCAGCGCCGGGGCGGTCCAGCCGTTCTCCTCGGCCATCCGGGCCCCGCGCACCGACTCGATCGCACCGGACGGGCCCTCGACACGGGCCGTCGTGTCGACGGTCGCGGCGTCGTCGGTGAACCCGGCCAGCTCCAGCTCGACGGTCCGCAGGTCGGTCAGCGGCGCCCCGCGGGTCGGCTGCGGGCGCTCACCGCGACGCAGGGCGTCGACGAGCTCCACCGCGGACTCGACGGTCTGGTTGTCGAAGTACTCGTAGTTGACCTGCAGCACCGGGGCGAGGTCGCAGGCCGCGAGGCACTCGGCGTGCTCGAGGGTGACCGAGCCGGTGCTGCCGGGCTCCCCCGCCGTCTCCTCGTGGCCCAGCGGACGGTCCTCGGTGCCCAGCTGCGTGCGCAGGCGGGCGTAGATGTCGTCGCCGCCCAGCGCCGCGCAGAGCGTGTTGGTGCACACGCTGACGAGGTGCTCACCGCACGGGGTGCGCTTGTACATCGTGTAGAACGTCGCGACCGCCGACACCTCGGCGGTGGTCAGCTCCAGCGCCTCCGCGCAGTAGCGGATGCCGTCGGGGCTGACGTACCCCTCGACCGACTGGACCAGGTGCAGCAGCGGCAGCAGCGCCGACCGGGACTCCGGGTAGAGGGAGATGATCTCCGTCGTGCGCTGCCGGGTCAGCTCGTCGAACACCGGCGAGACGGGGCTCTTCTCCTGCGGGGGGACCGTCATCGGTCGCAACCTCCCATCACGGGATCGATCGAGGCGACGGCCGCGATGACGTCGGCGACCTGGCCGCCCTCGCTCATCGCGGGCATCGTCTGCAGGTTCACGAAGCTGGGGTCCCGGACGTGGATGCGGACCGGGCGGGTGCCGCCGTCGGACACGGCGTGCACCGCGAGCTCCCCGCGCGGGGACTCGACGGCCGCGTAGGCCTGCCCCGGCGGGACGTGGAAGCCCTCGGTGACCAGCTTGAAGTGGTGGATCAGCGACTCCATCGACTGACCCATGATCTTGCGGACGTGCTCGAGGGTGTTGCCCATGCCGTCGCTGCCGACCGACAGCTGCGCCGGCCAGGCGACCTTCGGGTCGTCGACCATGACGCGGCCCGGGCCGAGCTCGTCGAGCTTGGTCACCGCCTGCTCCATGATCTTGAGCGACTCGTGGATCTCGGCGACGCGCATCCGGTAGCGGGCGAAGCAGTCGGCCTCGGTGGCCGTCGGGACCTCGAAGTCGTACTGGTCGTAGACCGAGTACGGCATGTGCTTGCGCAGGTCCCAGGCCAGCCCCGCCGAGCGCAGGATCGGGCCGGACGCGCCGAGGGCCAGGCAGCCGTCGACGGGCAGGTAGCCGACGCCCTCCAGGCGCTGCTTCCAGATCGGCTGCCCGGTGAGCAGCCGGTCGTAATCCGGCAGCCGGGAGTTCATGACCTTGAGGAAGTCGCGGACCTTCTCCTGCCAGCCCTCGGGCATGTCCTGGGCGAGGCCGCCGGGCCGGATGAACGCGTGGTTCATCCGCAGGCCGGTGAGGAACTCCAGCAGGTGGAGCACCTCCTCGCGCTCGCGGAAGCCGGAGGTCATACCGGTCAGCGCGCCCAGCTCCATGCCGCCGGTCGCCAGCGCGACCAGGTGCGAGCCGATCCGGTTCAGCTCCCAGAGCAGCACCCGCAGGTGCTCGGCCCGCTGCGGGACCTCGACGCCCAGCAGCTTCTCGACGGCCATGCAGTAGGCGCCCTCGTTGAACAGCGGGGACAGGTAGTCCGCGCGGGTCACGAAGGTGACGCCCTGGGTCCAGGTCCGGTACTCGCAGTTCTTCTCGATACCGGTGTGCAGGTAGCCGATGACCGCGCGGCCCTGGGTGACGGTCTCGCCCTCCAGCTCCAGGACCAGGCGCAGCACCCCGTGCGTCGACGGGTGCTGCGGGCCCATGTTGATGACGATGCGGTCGTCGTGCTCGGCCTCGAGCAGGTCGTCCCAGTCGCCGCCGGTGACGGTGTAGACCGTGCCCTCGGTGGTCTCCCGGCCGGGCGCGGCGTACGGGTCGGTGGTGGCGTCGGCGGTGGTGGGGTCGGCGTCAGTCGTCACGAGTAGGCCCTCCGCTCATCGGGCGGGGGGATCTCCGCGCCCTTGTACTCCACGGGGATGCCGCCCAGCGGGTAGCTCTTGCGCTGGGGGTGGCCGTCCCAGTCGTCCGGCATGAGGATCCGGGTCAGCGCCGGGTGGCCGTCGAAGACGACGCCGTACATGTCCCAGGTCTCGCGCTCGTGCCAGTCGGCCGTCGGGTAGACGTCGACGACGCTCATGACGTGCGGGTTCTCGATGTCGAGCGCGACCTCCAGGCGCACCCGGCGCCGGTAGGTCATCGACAGCAGGTGGTAGACGACGTGCAGCGGCCGGTCGACCGGAGCGCCGTCCGGCGCCGAGTAGTCCACACCGGACACGCCGGAGCAGAACTCGAAGCGCAGGCCCGGGTCGTCGCGCAGGGTGCGGGCGACCTCGTGCAGCCGGGCGGGCTCGACGTAGAGGGTCATCTCGTCGCGGTCGATCGTGACCTGCTCGATCGCAGCGCGCGGGACGCCGCGCTCGTCGAGGGCCGCGCCGAGCTCGTCGGCGAACTCGTCGAACCAGCCGCCGAAGGGCCGCTCGGCCGGGGCCGGGGCCCAGCCCTGCAGGCGCAGGCCGCCGTAGCCGGAGGTGTCGCCGGAGCCGCGGACGCCGAACATGCCCGAGCGCGTACGGGTCTCGGTCATCTTCTGCGCGGGGCGGGCGCCGCCCAGCGCGTCGGAGGGGGTGGCCGCGTCCTCGGGAGCGGCCAGGTCGCCGGGGGCCTCGCCGCCCGCCGCCCGCTGCTCCTCGGCCGCGGCGCCGCTCTCCTGCGACGACGAGTGCGCGCCGCCGGTGGGCTCGGCCCCGTCCTTGGAGGTGCCGGTCGGCTCGGTCACTTCGCGTCACCTCCGCGGGCGGCGTCGGCCAGCGACGGCAGCTCCAGGGTCTCCCCCGGCGCGAGCGCGTTCGGGGCCGGCTTGGGCTGCGAGCCCGGCTCCAGGTAGTTCGGGACGTCCGGGGTGTGCGTGGTCTTCAGCGCCCCGAGCTGCTTGTGCTTCGGCGCGTACTTGACCGACGAGGGCACCATCGGCGTCCGGTACCCGGACTCGGCGAGCTCGGCGGCCCGCTTCGGGCCGAGCGGCTCGTCCATGATCTTGGCGTGGATCTTGAGGATCGCGTCGATCAGCATCTCCGGCCGCGGCGGGCAGCCGGGCAGGTACATGTCGACCGGGACGACGTGGTCCACGCCCTGGACGATCGCGTAGTTGTTGAACATGCCGCCGGAGCTGGCGCACACGCCCATGGCGAGCACCCAGCGCGGCTCGGGCATCTGGTCGTAGATCTGGCGCAGGACCGGCGCCATCTTGTTGCTCACGCGGCCCGCGACGATCATCAGGTCCGCCTGGCGCGGCGAGGCCCGGAAGACCTCCATGCCGAACCGGGCGAGGTCGTAGCGCGGGGCGCCGGTGGTCATCATCTCGATGGCGCAGCAGGCCAGGCCGAACGTGGCAGGCCAGAGCGACGACTTCCGGGTCCAGTTGACCAGTTTCTCGACGTTGGTCAGCAGGACGCCGCTGGGCAGGTTCTCCTCGAGTCCCATGACGGCCTCAGCTCCACTCGAGCCCGCCGCGACGCCATTCATAGGCGTACGCGAAGGCGATCGTGGCGATGTAGAGCGTGATGGCCACGAACCCGAAGACGCCGACCGCATCGGCGACGACGGCGTACGGGTACATGAACACCAGCTCGATGTCGAACAGGATGAACAGCATCGCCGTGAGGTAGTAGGCGACCGGCACGCGACCGCCGCCGACGACCGGCTGCGGCGAGGGCTCGATACCGCACTCGTAGGAGTCCAGCTTGGCCCGGTTGAACCGGCGCGGACCGATCAACGGCGCGGAGGCGACCGAGAACACCGCGAAGCCCGCCGCCAACACGAACAGCAGGACGAGCGGGAGATAGGGATCGAGCATTCCTACACCTTCGTTGTCGCGGCGCCACCGTCGTTGGTGGTGATCGACGAGCCGGTCGCGGCGACCCTATGTCCGGTCCCCTGTGACCAAGAACCCAGGCGAGCCTTACCTGTGACGGGGTACGGGTCACATGTGATCCGCATCCGCGCAGGTCGGCGCGCTCCGGGTCGCGCGTCTCCCACCACCCTTGTGATAAAGTTCACGAACTGCGCGAGCAGTGTAGGACGACACCGCCGTGATCGCGTGGGCGGATCGGGCGGTGGCGCGGGACTCCTTGCGGCGCAACGCCCTTCGACGCGGGGTCAGTGGGTGGTGACGGCCGGTGCGCGATCCGCGGGCCGGCGGGGCCGCACCGGGCCGACCGCTGCGCCGCTGATCGCCGCGCGCCTCGCCGCGTGGCAGGGGGACGCCATCCCGGGCCCTCCCTGCTCTGAACTCGCTTACCCGGTAAGCGGATTCGCCCGACCGGGGCCCTGACCGCGCGGAGACCCTTCACCGTGTGAAGGGTTCTGCAGCGGAGTGGGCCCGCTGTGGGGGCGCGAGCCGGTGCACGGACAACCGCCCGGCCGCCACCGCGACCACCCGTGCACAGCGCGCCCGGCTCCGTCACGACGTCGGCCCCCTGTGCCGCAGGCCCCTCCGCAGGGCCCGTCCACGAGGAACGGGGCCGGGCAGGGCAGGGCGGCGGGGCTCAGGCCGGCTTGTACGCCCGGTGCAGCGCGACGGCGCCGAAGGTCAGGTTCCGCCAGGCGGGGCGCTCCCAGCCGGCGTCGGCGATCTTCCCGGCGAGTGCGGGCTGGTCGGGCCAGTCCCGGATCGACTCGGCCAGGTACAGGTAGGCCTCGGGGTTCGAGGAGACCGTCCGGGCGATCGCCGGGAGGGCGTGGCCGAGCACCGCGTTCTGGTAGAGCACGCGGAAGGGAGCCCAGGTCGGCGTCGAGAACTCGCAGACGACCAGGCGGCCGCCGGGGCGGGTCACGCGGGCCATCTCGCGCAGGCCGGCGACGGTGTCGTTCACGTTGCGCAGGCCGAAGGAGATGGTGACGGCGTCGAAGCTGCCGTCGGCGAAGGGCAGGTGCAGCGCGTCGGCGGCGGCCTTCGGGACGTCGCGGCGGGCGCCCGCACGCAGCATGCCGAGGGAGAAGTCCGCGGCGACGCACCAGGCGCCGTCCTTCGCCAGCTCGACGGTCGAGACCGCGGTGCCCGCGGCGAGGTCGAGGACCTTCTCGCCGGGGCGCAGGCCGAGGGCCCGGCGGGTCTGGATCCGCCAGTAGCGGTCCTGGCCGCCCGACAGCGCGGTGTTGGTCAGGTCGTAGCGCCGGGCGACGCCGTCGAACATGCGGGCGACGTCGGTCGGGTTCTTGTCGAGCTCGGCGCGGGACACGGGCACAGCCTACCGACCCGGCCGCCGCCTCACCGCTGCCCGAACTGCTGCCCGAACTGCTCGCGCAGCACCTCACGCAGGCCGCTCAGGTAGTCGGCGCGGACCCGGGCGGCGACGCCCGCCCACTCGGCCGACGGCGTGCTGACGCCGTTGCCGTCACCGGTGAAGGCGCCCATGCCGTGCAGGGCGATCCAGCGGTGGTCGTAGTCGTGCGGCGCCGCCCGGTCCCAGGCGACGGCGCGGATCGCGGCCCGGCGGACCCGGGCCGGGTCGGCGAAGGCCCAGCGGTTCACCGGCTCACCGAACCGGTCGCGCAGCACGGCCAGCGCCTGGGCGGCGGTGGTGTCGGTGCAGCGGCAGGCGTCGTAGCGGGCCCGCAGCTGGCCCGCGTAGAACCAGCGGGCGGCCTCGGGCATCGCGCCGTCGGCGACGAGGTTCTCCGACAGCGCGAACAGCACCGGCGGCATCTGCCGGTGCGGGGCGTCGAGGACCTCGGCGCGGGCGGCGGCACGGACCGCGGGCGCGGGGTCGAGCAGCCGGGACATCAGGCGGACGGTGGCGGAGGTGTCGACCGTGGCGAGCTCACCACGGGGCGCGACGACGACGGTGCGACTCATGGGACCACCGTCGCCGCCGGGCCGCGGTCACGGATCCGCACGACTACGGAGCCCGCCCGGCCTCGGGTCAGGCCGCGACGCGCTCCGGGGCCGCGGCGCGGAGCACGTCGCCGTAGTGGGCGAGCAGCTCGTCACCGACCGCGGACCAGGTGCGGCGCAGCACCGACTGGCGGGCGGCCAGGCCGAACTCCCGGTTGCGCTGCGGCTCGCACAGCGCGGCGACCGCCCCGACCAGCTCGCGGTCGGCGGCATCGGTGGCCGGGTCGCCGGGCTCCCCGCCGTCGGGGCGGGGCGCCACGAGGTAGCCGGTGCGGTCGGGCAGCACGAGGTCGCGCGGGCCGCCCGCATCGGGCGCGACCACCGGGACACCCGAGGCGAGCGCCTCCTGCACGGCCTGACAGAACGTCTCGGCCTGCCCGGTGTGGACGAACACGTCGAGGCTGGCGTAGATCTGCGCGAGCTCGTCGCCGCCGCGGTGCCCGAGGAACGCCGCCGAGGGCAGCCGCTCGCGCAGCCCGTCGGCGCTGGGGCCGTCGCCGACGACGACCAGCCGCGTCCCGGGCAGCTCCCCCAGCACGGCGAGCCGCTCGACCTGCTTCTCCGGGGCGAGGCGGCCGACGAAGCCGACGAGCCGCTCGCCGTTCGGGGCGAGCTGTCGTCGCAGTGCGTCGCTGCGCTTGGACGGGGTGAACCGGCGGGTGTCGACGCCGCGCGCCCACTGGTGCACCCGCGGGACGCCGCGCTCGCGCAGGGCCCCGGTCGCCCAGCTCGACGGCGCGAGGGTCCGGTCGGCCATGCCGTGCAGCCGGCAGGTCCAGCGCCACGCGGCCCGTGCGGTCAGCCCGAGCCCGTACGCGGAGGCGAACCCGGCGACGTCGGTCTGGTAGATCGCGACCGTCGGCACGCCGAGGCGCCGCGCCGCCGCCAGCCCCCGCGCCCCGACGACGAACGGCGCCGCCAGGTGCACCACGTCCGGCCGGAACCGGCGCAGTGCGGTCAGGATCCGCCTGCTGGGCACCCCGACCGGCATCGAGTTCACCACCGGCAGCTCGACGGCCGGGATCCGGACGACCGGGATCCCCTCGTGGGAGTCCGGCTCCCCGGTGCCCGGCGCGATCACCACGACGTCGTGACCCCCTGCCCGCAGGTGCTCGCACACCCGCAGCACCGAGTTGGTGACGCCGTTGACCACCGGCAGGAAGCATTCCGAGACGATTGCGACGCGCACGGCCGGAACGGTGACGGGGGAGGGACAGCGGGCCGGGTCCCTGGCGTGATCAACCACCCAACCCTGGGCGAACATCGGGTGGGCGGGTCACGAGTTGGCACGTCCGGCACAAGGTGGACACCCGCGCGTCGTCGCCGGGACATCACCCGCCCGGACACTCGGGTCGCATGACGGCCGTGCCCCACACCCCGCCACACGCGGCGCCGCCCCCGGTGCCGTCCCCCCGGCCGGTGGACCCGGCGCTGCTCTCCCGCGCGCTCGAGACCGCGGGCCGGCTGGCCAACGACGCCGCCGAGGTGATCACCGCGACGCTGGGTCGCGAGCACACCGGATCGCTCGACGCGTCGGCCAAGGCCAACCCGTTCGACTGGGTCACCGACACCGACCGCACCCTGGAGCGGCACACCCGCCGGGTGCTGGCCGCGGAGTTCCCCGGCTGCCCGGTCGTCGGCGAGGAGTTCGGCGCCGACGCCGGTGCCGACACCGCACCGCTGCGCTGGGTCGTCGACCCGGTCGACGGCACCGCGAACTATGTCGCGGGCCTGCCCTGGTGCGCCTACAGCCTGGCCCTGGTCGACGGCGACGGCCCGGCCGTGGGCGTCGTCGCCGACCCGGGCCGCGGGCAGATCTACGCCGCCGCCCGCGGGCGCGGCTTCCGGGCCAACGGCGTGCCGGTGCCGTCGCGGCGCACCGCCCGGGTCGCCGGGTCGCTGATCTGCGCCGAGGACCCCGACCCCGGGTTCGTCGAGCGCGCCCGCGCCGCGCACGTCGGCGTGCGGGTGCTCGGCTCGGCCGCGCTGGCGATCACCCAGGTCGCGCTGGGCAACGCCGTCGCCGCGGTGCTGACCCGCTACCACGAGTGGGACGTCGCCGGGGCGCTCTGCCTGGCCACCGAGGCCGGCGCGCTGGTGCTGGGCCGCGACGGCCGGTCGACGCCGCTGCCCGAGGGCGGGCTGCTCGTCGCCGCACCGCAGGTCGCCGCCGAGGTCGGGGCGCTCTGGCGGGGCTGAGCCCGGTGCGGGGCGGTCCGGTGCGGGGGCGGTCAGACGGTGCCGGTGCGGGCCCGGCGGCGGCGCAGCCACACGTACAGCGGCCCGAGGAGCACCCAGCCGCCCGCGATCAGCCCGGCGACCGGGAGGATCCCGTCGACGGCGGTGCGGCCCGCGACGCGCACGTGCGTCGGGTCGGCCGTGTCGTACTCGACGTAGATGTTCTCGCCCGGGGTGAGCCCGACCGGGTAGGAGATGCCCGCCGCCGGGGTCTGCAGCCGGCCCTCGTCGTCGACGAAGCTGACCAGGGTCCGCCAGTAGTCCGAGCCGTCGAGGACGGTCGCGGCGGTGGTGCCGCGGTTGCCGTCGATCGCCGCGTCCTCCAGGAACGCACCCCCCAGCGCCACCAGCGCGACCAGCGTCCACGCCAGCGCGACGGCCAGGACGATCTCGGGCAGGTGGTACCGCGTCCGGCCGATGAGCCGGGCCGCGACGGCCGAGGTCTCGGTCAGCACATCGCCGGTGGGACGGCCGCTCGGACTGGTCACGGGACCCGATTCTAGGAGCGCTCCGGCACCCGGGTGTGTCCGGTGCCTCCCACCCTGGCGCCCGCCCCCGCGGAGGAAGTTGCCTACTCTCGAAGGGTGACCGTCGCACCGGCCAGCACCGCGTTGCGCGTCCGGACACGCCCGCTGCGACTCGACGGGCGGCTGCTGGACGTGCTGCCCGCCGACGCCGGGGCGCTGTCCTGGGTGCGCGACGGCGAGGGCGTGGTCGCCTGGGGCGAGGTCGCGCGGTTCACCGCGTCGGGACCCGAGCGCTTCGCCGAGGCCGACCGCTGGTGGCGCCGCGTGGTCGACCGGCTCGACGCCGGCGCCGGCTACGACGACGTCCGCCTCCCCGGCACCGGCGCCCTCGCGTTCGCCTCGTTCACCTTCGCCGACGGCTGCCCGGGCTCGGTGCTCGTCGTGCCGCGGGTGATCGTCGGGCGGCGCGGGCACCGCGCCTGGATCACCGAGATCACCCCCGCCGACGCACCGGAGACCCCGGGCAGGCTGCCGGTCCCGTCGCCGGTGCGCCCCAGCGGACGGCTGCGCTACGCCGACGGCCAGGTCTCCGCGCACCGGTACCGGGCCGCCGTCGCCGCGGCGGTCGGGCGGATGCGCGACGGGGAGCTGGAGAAGGTGGTGCTCGCGCACGACCTGCTCGCCGTCGCCGACCGCCCGCTGGACCCCCGGTTCCTGCTCCGCGGCCTCGCCCGGCGCTACCCGACGTGCTGGAGCTACGCCGTCGACGGCCTGGTCGGCGCCACCCCCGAGCTGCTGCTGCGGCTGCGCGGGCGGACCGTGGAGTCGCGGGTGCTGGCGGGCACGATGTGGCCCGGCTCCGGACCGGACGCCGACACCGCGGGCGCGCTGATCGGCTCGTCGAAGGACCGCCGCGAGCACGCCTACGCCGTGGACTCCCTCGCCGCGTCGCTGCGCCCGCTGGTGGCCGAGCTGCACGTGCCGGACGCACCGTCGGTGCTGACCCTGCCGAACGTGTCGCACCTGTCCAGCGACGTGCACGCCCGTCTCGACCCGGCCCGGCCCGCGTCGCTGCTGACGCTGATCGGCGCGGTGCACCCGACGGCCGCCGTCGGCGGCACCCCGACCCCGGACGCGACGGCACTGATCTCCGAGATCGAGGGTCTCGACCGCGGCCGCTACGCGGGCCCGGTCGGCTGGGTCGACGCCGAGGGCGCGGGCGAGATGGGCATCGCGCTGCGCTGCGCCGAGCTGCAGGGACGCACGGCGCGGCTGTTCGCCGGGTGCGGGATCGTCGCCGACTCCGAGCCCGACGGCGAGGTGCGCGAGGCCGCCGCCAAGATGCGCGCGGTCCGCGAGTCCCTGGAGGGCTGAGCCCGGCCCGGCACGGTCCGGTGTCCCGTCCGGCCGGACCCGGCGGCGGGCCCGGGACGCGGGCGGGACCGGCTCAGTCCAGCGCCGCGGCGACCACCCGGCGGAGCTCGGCGTGCGCGTCGCGCAGCCCGGCGCGGTGCGCCGCGACCCGGACCAGCCGCCGTCCCGAGCCGGGGCGGGCCGCGAGCTCGCCCGCGTCGCCGCCCCAGTCGGCCGCCCGCCAGCCCGCCGCCCGGGCCAGGGCGACGAGGTCGACGCCGGTCGGCGTGCCGAAGACGCGCTCGAAGGCGTGGGCGTGCGCCGGGCCGCCCTGTTCGAGCAGGTGGAAGATGCCGCCGCCGTCGTCGTCGAGGACGGTGACGGTCAGGTCCGGGGACGGCTCCCCCGGGCCGACGACCAGCCCGGTGGTGTCGTGCAGCAGCGTGAGGTCGCCGAGCAGCAGCGCCGTCGGGCCCGGGTGGGCGAGCGCGGCGCCGAGGGCGGTCGACACCGTCCCGTCGATGCCCGCGACCCCGCGGTTCGACCGCACGGTGAGCCCGGGGCGGGGCACGGCGGCCAGCGCGACGTCGCGCACCGGGTTCGACGAGCCGAGGACGAGCTGCCCGCCGTCGGGCTGGGCGGCGACGAGGTCACGGGCCAGCCGCAGGCCGGGCGCGCCGGCGGCGGTGCCGTCGTCGAGCGCGGTGTCGAGGGACTTGGCCGCGGCCCGGTCCGCGTCACGCCAGGACCGCACCCAGTCCTCGGGCGGGGACAGCGCGGGCAGCGCACCGACGGCCCGGACCGTGCCGGCGACGTCGGTCCACGGGGCGCCGTCCGGACCGGGGTCGGCGAACACCGCCACCGACGGGTCGGCGAGCAGCGCGGCGACGCCCCGGTGCAGGGTGGGCCTGCCGAGCACGACGACCTGGGTGGGGCGCAGCTCCGGCCGGTCGAGCAGCCACGGCCCGGTGCGCAGCGCGTGCGCCCACCAGCACGACGACGGCTCCGCGACCAGCGGGGCCCCGCCGAGCAGGCCGGGGTCCGCGGCGGGCCCGCCCGCCCCGGCGACGACGAGCGTGCGCACCCCCGGGTCGAGCTCCAGCGGGGGCAGCGTGCGGACCGGGCGGGTCACCGCGGTCCACGGCGCACCGCCGGGGCGCCCGGCGGGCAGGTCCGCGCCCGGCAGACCGGCGTCGTGGTGCCCGGTGTCCGGCCCGGCCGGATCGTCGTCGGGCACGAGCGGATCGGTGTAGGGCAGGTCCAGGTGCACCGGACCGGGCGCGCCCGCACCGGCACCGGTGGCCGCGGCGAGCATCCGCGCGACGACCGCCCGCCAGCGCCGCGCCTCCGGCTCGGTGGTGCCCACGGGCACCGGCAGCGCGCCCGCCCAGCGCACCGCGCCGCCGTACAGGCCGGCCTGGTCGACGGTCTGACTGGCGCCGGTGCCGACCAGATCCGGCGGCCGGTCCGCGGTCAGGACCAGCAGCGGGACCCCCGAGTGCGACGCCTCCAGCACCGCGGGGTGCAGGTTCGCCGCGGCCGTCCCGGACGTGACGACGACCGGGACCGGGCGGCCCGACGCCAGCGACAGCCCGAGCGCGAGGAAGCCCGCGGCGCGTTCGTCGATGCGCACGTGCAGCCGGACCGTGCCCCGCTCGTCGGCCCGGGCCAGCGCGAACGCGGGTGGCGCGTTGCGGGAGCCGGGGCACAGGACCGCGTCGGTGACACCGGCACGCGCCAGCTCGTCGACGAGGACGCGCGCCTGCGCGGTCGAGCCGTTCACCCCATCACCCCTCACCACGACGGTACCGGCGTACTGCCCGCGATCCCCACCGAGGCCGGTCGGCTGAGGCGCGGATCATCGGCGTTGCGGCCGGTTCAGGGCCGCAGGTACTCGAACGGGGTGGCCGCGGTGGCCCCGGGCAGCTGCTCCGCCGTCCGCTCGGCGGCCGCGCGCAGGAACGTGCCGGGGTCGGTCATCGGGCCGCCGCCCAGCCCGTCGAGGTAGGCGCGGTGCGCGGACAGCGACGCGACGGCGGCGTCGAGGTGCTCAGAGATGTCGACGGCGTGCCGCGCGGCGGGCGAGGAGGCCGCGGCGAGGCCGGTGACCCCGTCCCAGCGCTCCCCCGCCTCGGGGAACAGCCAGCGGTTAGCCGCGTCCCGGACGGCGTCGACCGTCGCCCGTCCGACCGCGACGTGGTCGGCCTGGTTGAGCGTCTCGCCGGCGTCCCAGAACTCGCGGAAGTTGCCGGTCACCACCAGCTGCGGGCGGTGCCTGCGGATCGCGGCGGCGATGTCGCGGCGCAGCGCCACCGAGTACTCGACGAGCCCGTCGGGGTGGTCGAGGAACTCGCACGTGCTGACGCCGACGGCGGCGCAGGCCGCACGCTGCTCGGCCTCGCGCACGCGTCCGCACTCGGCGGGGTCCATCGTGTCGATCCCCGCCTCGCCACGGGTCACCAGCAGGTAGACGACCTCGCGGCCCTGCGCGGTCCACCGGGCGACGGCGCCGGAGCCGCCGTACTCCATGTCGTCGGGATGGGCGACGACGACCAGCGCCCGGTCGAAGTCCTCCGGCAGGGGCAGCAGGTCGGCCATGTGGCCCAGTCTGCCGCGCAGTCGCGACCGGGTGTGGCCGGGGCACGTCACGGTCGAGGTACCGATGTGGCCGGAACCGGTGAAAACGGCGCACGACGGCCCTACCGTGACGCCACCGCAGAAGTCCGTCGACGGGGAGGGACCGTGTCCGACACGCACGCCGGCGCCACCGCGCCGGGATCACCGACGCCACCGGCGTCCGACCAGCCGCACACGCCGATCGCAAAGGTCGTCGCGGGGAGCATGCTGGGCACGACCGTGGAGTGGTACGACTACTTCCTCTACGGCGTCGCCGCCGCCCTGGTGTTCCCGGCGGTGTTCTTCCCCGAGTCCGACGGCGCGACCGGGACCCTGCTGTCGCTCGGCACGTTCGCGGTCGGCTTCGTCGCGCGCCCGGTGGGCGGCCTGGTCTTCGGCCACTACGGCGACAAGATCGGCCGCAAGAAGCTGCTGGTCCTGTCGCTGATGATGATGGGCGCCTCGACGTTCGCGATCGGCCTGCTCCCGGCCTACGCCACGATCGGGATCGCCGCGCCGCTGCTGCTCGTCGTGCTGCGGCTGGTCCAGGGCTTCGCGCTGGGCGGTGAGTGGGGCGGCGCGGTCCTCATCGTGTCCGAGCACGGCAGGCCCGAACACCGTGGGTTCTGGGCGAGCTGGCCGCAGGCGGGTGCCCCGGCCGGGCAGCTGCTGGCCAACGGCCTGCTCGCGATCATGGCGCTGGTCCAGTCCGAGGAGGCGTTCCTGGCCTGGGGCTGGCGGATCCCGTTCCTGCTGTCCGCGGTGCTGGTGCTCATCGGCCTCTACGTCCGCCTCGCCGTCGAGGAGTCGCCGGTCTTCCGGGAGGCGCAGGCCAGGGCGGCCGCGCGCGCCGCGGCCGGCGAGAAGGACACCATGCCGATCCTGGACGTCCTGCGGCTCTACCCGCGCGAGGTCCTGACCGCGATGGGCGCCCGGTTCGCCGAGAACGTCTCGTACTACATCTTCACGATCGTCATCTCGACGTACGTGAAGGAGCAGTTCGGGCTGCCGTCGTCGTTCGTGCTGGGCGCGGTGCTGATCGGTGCCGCGGTGCACCTGGTGACCACCCCGATGTGGGGTGCGGTCTCCGACCGGGTCGGCCGCAAGCCGGTGTACCTGTTCGGCGCCGCCGGCGTCGGCATCTGGGCGTTCGTGTTCTTCTTCCTGGTGGACACGCAGAGCTTCGCCCTCACCGCCGTCGCGGTGACGGTCGGGCTGGTGCTGCACGGCGCGATGTACGGCCCGCAGGCGGCGTTCCTGTCCGAGCTGTTCGGTACCAAGGTGCGCTACTCGGGCATCTCGATCGGCTACCAGCTGGCGTCGGTGTTCGCGGGCGGCCTGGCCCCGCTGATCGCGGCGTCGCTGCTGGTCGCGACGGGTACCGGCTACTCGATCGCGGTGTACATCGCGATCGCGTCGGTGGTCACGATCATCGCCGTGGCGAGCTACTCGGAGACCCGCACCCGGCGTCTCGACGACGACGACGCGCTGACCAGGACCTGATCCGGCACGTACCACCCGAACCGCGCCGCGGTCCGGCGGAACGGCTCCCGGGGGCGTAGAACGGGTGCGACCCGTCGATCACCCCCGGGAGGCCGGACCCGTGCCGCGCACCGACTTCACGATCAGCACCCCCGACAGCGACGCCGCCGCCACCCTGCACACCCCGGACGGCGACGGCCCGTGGCCGGGCGTGCTCCTCTACCCCGACGCCGGCGGTGTCCGGCCGGCCATCCACGACATGGCCGCGCACCTGGCGTCGCTCGGGTACGCGGTGCTGCTGCCCGACGTCTACCACCGGCACGGCGACTGGGCCCCGTTCGACTTCGCCACCGTGTTCTCCGACAAGCCCGAGCGGGCCCGGCTGATGGGCATGGTGGGCTCGCTGACTCCCGAGTTCGTCGCCGTCGACGCCGAGGCGTGGGTGACCGCGCTGCTGGAGCGGCCCGAGGTCGGCGGCAGGGCGGTCGGCACCACCGGCTACTGCATGGGCGGGGTGATGAGCCTGCGCACCGCCGCGACGCAGCCGGAGCGGGTCGCGGCCGCGGCGTCGTTCCACGGGGGCAACCTCGCCACCGACGACCCGGCCAGCGTGCACCGGCTCGCCGACCGCATCCGGGCCGAGGTCTACGTGGCCGGCGCGACCGACGACGACTCCTTCCCCGACGAGCAGAAGCAGCGCCTCGGCGACGCGCTGTCCGCGGCCGGGGTGCCGGCGACCCTGGAGACCTACCCGGCGGCGCACGGCTTCGCGGTGCCGGACGCCCCCACCCACGACGACGACGCCGAGCAGCGGCACTGGGACGCCCTGCACCGGCTCTTCGGGGCGAACCTGTAGGGGTAGCGTCTGCGCTCGACATGAGCGCGACCCTTCACGTGACGGGCCTGGCCGCGGGCCACGGCGACCGACCCCTGTTCTCCGGGCTGGACCTCGTCGTCGCGCCCGGCGACGTCATCGGGCTGGTCGGTGCCAACGGCGCCGGCAAGTCCACCCTGCTGACGGTGCTGGCCGGCTCGCGGCCCCCGGACGACGGGTCGCTGACCCTCGCCCCGCCCGACGCGACCGTCGGGCACCTGCCGCAGGAGCCCGACCGGCGTCCCGGGGAGACGGTCGCCGGGTTCCTGGCGCGCCGGACCGGCGTCGCCGACGCGCAGGCGACGATGGACGCCGAGGCGGAGGGGCTGGCGTCGGGCACCCCCGGCGCCGACGACCGCTACGCCGCCGCGCTGGACCGCTGGCTGGCCCTCGGCGGCGCCGACCTCGACGAGCGCTCCGGTGAGGTGCTGCGCGAGGTCGGGCTGGCGGTCGGCCCGGACGCCCCGATGACCGGGCTGTCCGGCGGGCAGGCGGCGCGGGCGAACCTCGCGGCGCTGCTGCTGTCCCGCTACGACCTGCTGCTGCTCGACGAGCCCACCAACGACCTCGACCTCGACGGCCTGGAGCGGCTGGAGCGGTTCGTGGGCGGCCTGGCCCGGCAGGGCACGCCGACGGTGCTGGTCAGCCACGACCGGGAGTTCCTGGCACGCACGGTGAACCGGATCGTCGAGCTGGACCTGGTCCAGCAGCGGATCGACGTCTACGACGGCGGCTACGAGTCCTACCTCGCCGAGCGCGAGGTGGCCCGCCGGCACGCCCGCGAGGACTACGAGGAGTACGCCGGGAAGCTCGGGACCCTCCAGCAGCGCGCGGTCATGCAGCGCAACTGGATGGCCCAGGGCGTGCGCAACGCCCGGCGCAAGACGAAGGACCCGGACAAGAACGTCCGCGCGCAGCGCCAGGAGTCCAGCGAGAAGCAGGCCGCGAAGGCCCGGCAGACCGAGCGGGCGATCGAGCGGCTGGAGGTCGTGGAGGAGCCCCGCAAGGAGTGGGAGCTGCGGATGGAGATCGCCTCCGCACCCCGGTCCGGGTCGGTCGTCGCGCGGGCCGACGCCGCCGCCCGTGCGGCGCGGGGACTTCGCGTTCGGCCCGGCCACGGTGCAGGTGGGCTGGGCGGACCGGGTCGTCGTCACCGGCGCGAACGGGGCGGGCAAGTCGACGTTGCTCGGGCTGCTGCTCGGCCGGATCGCCCCGGACTCGGGCTCGGCGGGGCTCGGCTCGGGGGTGCTGGTCGGCGAGATCGACCAGGCCCGCGGCGCCTTCCTCGGGGACGCGACGCTGCTGCGCGCGTTCGGCGAGCAGGTGCCGGACTGGCCCGAGTCCGAGGTGCGGACGCTGCTCGCGAAGTTCTCCCTGGGCGCGGACCAGGTGCTGCGGACGGCGTCGTCGCTCTCGCCGGGCGAGCGGACCCGCGCCGCGCTGGCGCTGCTGCAGGCGCGCGGGGTGAACCTGCTGGTGCTCGACGAGCCGACCAACCACCTCGACCTGCCCGCCATCGAACAGCTGGAGCAGGCGGTCGAGGACTTCGACGGGACCGTCCTGCTGGTGACCCACGACCGGCGGATGCTCGACACGGTGCGCGCCACCCGCCGCTGGGACGTCCGCGACGGGACCGTCACCGAGCTCTGAGACGGCCGTGGCCCACCGGGTTCCCGGCGGGGCCACGACGTCGGTGTCGGGGGTGGGTCAGGCGGTCTCGGGCTGCTCGACGATCGCGAAGCGCAGCTCCTGCTCGCCCTGCTCGGTCGCCACGGGCTGGACGTCGAGGACCTTGTCGTCCAGGAGCTCCGCCGCGGCCGGCTCGAGGAAGACGGTGATGCCCTCCCCGCGCAGCACGGTGTGTCCTGCGTGTCGCCCTCCTGCGCGAGGGCCAGTTCGAGGCCCTGCGCCGGGTCGGGCGCGGAGATGCGCAGGCCGCCCTCGTCGGGCAGCTCCGCGTCGGTGCTCAGGGTCCTGATCGCCTCGGCGGCGTTCTCGGTGATCGCCAAACATCGCCCCACCGTACGGACGCGGGCGCACACGTCCACCGCGCCGGCCCGTCCGCGTCCCCGGTCGGGTGACCCGTGGCGCCGTGCCCTCCGCAGATGCCGGACGGTGACAACCGTCACCCCACGGATCAGCCGAAGTCGTCGGGGTCCGGCCGATGCGCTCGCCGGTGTGGAGCTTCTCGACGGCGGCGATGTCGTCCTCGCTCAGCGCGAAGTCGAAGATCTCGGAGTTCTCCTTGATCC